>DJOD01000002.1 GCA_002437115.1 Prevotella sp. UBA6447 | reverse complement strand
TACTGCGGTTGAAGTTTGTCCTGTAGGTCTGCTCACAATGGGCGCCGTAACGCTCCATTTGGGTGAAATTTATCTTTCTTTGTATTGCCATGTACAATAAAAGTATTTCCATGAGGAAAAATGTTGCTTGAAGACATTTTGCAAGGAGGCAACTTCAGGCAGTATGACGAGCGACATCGTTTCGGCCATGGCGCAGTCTGACATAACTTGCAGCGGCTGCGCCGTGACTGGCGGTTGGTAAGCCACTACCCTGCCGAGGCATTGAGTGAGCCAGTGTTTAGGCTATGGCGTTTCTTTTTGCGGATGAAGAACAGAAGATAATAAAAAGGAGAGGAACTAAGGTTTCTCTCCTTTTTGTTTTGGTTCTACAGCCCCCCCCTTGAACGTGTACTACTTCCTATTCTTCTATTTCCTGCAAGGATCGGGCAAAGTTGTTGAAGAAATTGCTGACAGTCTCCAAAGGAGCGTAGGTCACATACCTCAGGCTTCTGCGTAGGTTTCGGCGCAGGAGCGAAGAGTTGTTTTGCACAAAGCCCGAACTGAGCTGGCGGAAATGCCATTCCTCGGCCGTGTCAGTGGCCGTGTGTGTGACCGAACGAAGCACCAGCTTGTAGGCTGCCCCCTCAACGTGGCGAACGAAAGGTAGCTCGTCTTGCTCAAAATGGAACGCAGCCATGAGCATGGAGCCTTGCAGTTGTGCCATGCGCCGCAGCTGCAACTTGCCGAGCCACGTGTCGAGCTTCACGAAATCGACCTTGTCGCCCTTGCTCCGCAGGTAACTGCCCAGGTCGATGATGCCGCTCAGCATGATTCCTTGGTTGAGCATCGATGAGACGTTCCCTACAATGATCTTCAGCACGTTGAGCGCGTCGACATTGGTATCGATGGCATGTCGCTCCGAATTCTCTATCTTGCGCAACCTGTAATTGAGGAAGTGGTTGCTCAGTTGAGGCTCTACCCCAACCGACGGGGTAGGCATCGGCTGGTCGGCCAGCTCGGTGGGAATGTTCATGTTCTCGTCATTCTGGTGGTTCTTCACCCCCTTGAGGGCTACGCTCTCCACGTGTTGCGCGTGAACCATTTGGTAGAGCCTTCTCCACTTGAAGGCCGACATGGCTTCCAAGGGCTCATACTCGTTGAGCGCGCCCGATTTCAGAAGGCGGAAAAAATTGCGTGTGATGATATTCATGCGGTAGCACCTCCCTTCCTCAACTGTATCGTTTGGGGTACCTGAAGAGAATGGCCAACAATGCAGCCACGCCGATGGCCATGGGATAATACAGGTAAGGCAAGATTTGCATGGGGTTGAGATGAGCCAGGCCAGCCGCCAACAGCATTTGCACCCCATAGGGGATGAGTCCCTGCACGGTGCACGAGAACGTGTCAAGAATGCTTGCGCTCTTGCGGTTGTCGACACCGAAACGGTCGCCAATGCGCTTGGCAATGCCCCCCACAGTGAGTATGGCTACCGTGTTGTTGGCTGTGCACATGTTGACCAGGCTCACCAGCGCGCCGATCGACAGCTCTGCGCCCCGCTTGCCATGCACACGCTTGGTAAGGACATTGATGATGTAATCGATGCCCCCGTTCTCGCGTATGATTTCCAACATGCCCCCAGCCATCATGGCAATGATGATGAGTTCACCCATGCCCGTGATGCCTTGTCCCATGGCACCAAGCCAATCGAAGAAGCCATACGTACCCTTCGCCATACCGATGATACCGCAAAGGGCGATGCCAATGACCAGCACAGCCATGACGTTCATGCCACAGATTGCCGCGATGAGCACTGCAAGGTAAGGAATCACCTTTACATAATCGGTGGTGGGTAAGTGGTGTGGCGTTTGCATGCCACTACCCATGAAGGCATAAACCGCCAGGATGACGATTGCGGCTGGCAGCACAATGAGAGAGTTGACCCGAAACTTGTCGCTCATCTTGCATCCCTGCGTCTGTGTCGCCACGACCGTGGTGTCGGAGATAAACGAGAGGTTGTCGCCAAAATAAGCTCCACCGACGATGACCGCCGTCATCAGGGGCACGCTCTGCCCCGTCTCCGCTGCGATGCCTGCCGCAATGGGAACCAGCGCAACCACTGTTCCCACGCTTGTCCCTATCGATATGGAAATGAAGCATGACGCCACAAACAGACCTGGTAGCAACATGCTGGCTGGCAAGGTGCTGATTGCGAGGTTGACCGTAGAGTCGATGGCTCCCATGCCCTTGGCCGAGGCTGCGAACGCGCCAGCCAGCACATAAATCCACAACATGAGCAGCAGGCTGTTTGAGCTTGCCCCTCTGCTGAAGATGTCGATGCGCTTCTTGAGGGGAAACCCGCCTGATATGGCAATGGCATAAATGCTCGAAATGAGAAACACAACGGTCATGGGCACCTTGTAGAAGTCGCCCACGATCATGCTCAGAGACAAGTAAAGAATTATAAAAAGAAACAGTGGCGACAAGGCCAGCAATCCTTTCAGTTTCATGATTGATGTGTTTGTTTGTCCTCCAAAGGACAAAAGTCTATGCACCCTGGGGTATTTTTCATAACGTCACGCCATTCTTGAAAATGGCTATTTCGCTGTAACTGTTTTGCTCGTTGCGCGTGGGCAGTCCATTGGCAATGTCGATAATTTTTCGCGTTAGCTGCCCAACCAACTCTGGCATGGCCATTCCCCGTAGCAGCGCGCCAGCGTCAAAGTCTATCCAGTTTGCCTTGCGCGTGGCAAGCAGACTGTTGGTAGCAATCTTTATTGTGGGCACAAACGTTCCGAATGGCGTTCCGCGGCCTGTGGTGAAAAGCACCAGTTGGCACCCGGCTGCTGCGAGTGCGGTGGAAGCTACCAGGTCATTCCCGGGGGCAGACAGAAGGTTCAAGCCAGGAGTCTGCAACCTTTCACCATAGGGCAACACACCGCTGACGGCAGCACGTCCGCTCTTTTGCGTGCAGCCCAATGCCTTGTCCTCAAGGGTTGAGATGCCGCCTGCCTTATTGCCGGGCGACGGGTTCTCGCCAACGGGTTCGCCGTGCGATAGGAAATATTGCTTAAAGTCGTTGATGAGGCACACTGTTTGCTCAAACAACTGGCGCGTCTTGCACCTATTCATGAGTATGGTCTCGGCTCCGAACATCTCAGGCACTTCGGTCAGTATGGTCGAGCCACCCTGCGCCACCAGGCTGTCCGAGAACTCGCCCACAAGTGGATTGGCCGTGATGCCACTGAAACCATCGCTGCCGCCACATTTCAGGCCCACGCGCAATGCGCTGACAGGAACCTCCACCCGTTGGTCTCGGCGCGCCGTTTGGTAAAGTTGGCGGAGGATGCGCATGCCTTCATCCAGTTCATCACCCTCCACCTTCTGTGTCACCAGGAGCTTTATGCGGTCGTGGTCGTAGTTGCCCAACAGTTGCATGAAGGCATCGGGCTGATTGTTCTCACAACCCAACGACAGCACCAACACGCCTCCCGCGTTGGGGTGTAGGCAGATGTCACGCAGTATCTTGCGCGTGTTCTCGTGGTCGCCACCCAGTTGTGAGCAACCATAATTGTGATGCCAGGCATGGATGGCATCTATGCCTTGGAGTTGTGTCTCCTCCCGCATCATTCTCGCCAACCGTTCGGCTGTGCCATTCACGCACCCCACAGTTGGCACAATCCACAGTTCGTTCCTGACGCCCACATCGCCGTTGGCTCGTCGGTATCCCTTGAAAGTCGTGGGAATCCCCCCGCGCGAAGGCTCGCTGAGAGTCGTGTCTATGGGATTGTATGAATAAGTGAGCGTGCCACTGAGGTTGGTCTTCAGGTTGTTTTCGTTCACCCATTGTCCAGCCGTGAGGTCTTCCGCCGCATGACCAATGGGATAACCATACTTGATAATATTTTCTCCCTTACGGGTGTCCTTGATTAGAATCTTGTGCCCAGCAGGCGTATCCTGCAAGACGGCGATGTATTTGCCGTCCAAAGAAATTGTCTCGCCTTTGTGGTAGGTCTTGAGGCAAACCACCACGGTGTCTTTGACATTAATCTTAATAAATGATACTTCGCTCATGTGCGTTTGATTTTATGTAGCCATTAGCTTGCGGCTTATGTTCCCCAGCCACTTAGGCTTAGAGCTGCATGCGCCGGTAGAACTCAACGTTTTCCTTCGTCAGCAACTCGATAGGCATATAGTTGACAGGCTCCACTTTTTTTTTCAGCACGATGGCACGGAATAGGGCATCGATGCAACAGTAGCCTTGTTGGTAGGCATGCTGGGCGATGAGGAACGAGATGCTGCCCATGCGGAGACATTCGGCATTTTTCCCCACCATGTCATATCCCATGATTTGCACGTCGCGCCGATTGGTTCGCAGCAAGAATTCGCCCACGATATGAGCCTTTGAGCCCAAGGTGATGCAGTCGTGCACATGGGGGTGTTGTTGGAAACAGGCTTCCAGCATCTTGTCGTATTGCGCGGGTGAGGCTCCAAAAGGAAGCTCCAAGTTGATGATTTTCGTGTCAGGAAAATGGTCGTGCATGTAATGGCGAAAGCCCACCTCACGGTTGTCCTGCTGTTTGCTAACGACGCGTCCGTCCTTCGTGATTTTCATCAAGATGATTTCCTTCTCCTTGCTGGCGATGAGCATGAGCATTCGAGCCGCAAAATAACCGCTTGAGAAGGAGTCTTGTCCATAGAAAGCCAAAGGCTTGAGGTCTGGCATGTATGAGTCGAGCATCACAAAGGGGATGCCTTGCTCATGCAGCTTGTCGGTAAAGGCACGTGTGACATCAAGGTCAGAGGGCACGATGACCAGCCCGTCGGGTTTGGCGCTGAGGCATTTCTCAGCTGTTTTGGAAAAAGAGTCCTCATCAAACCGTTTGTAATATTCGATGTGAGCCTCGATATGGAAATCGCGGCGTGCTTCCACGGCCATGGCTATTCCTTCTTCTATCTCTTCCCAGTAGGCCACCTGCTCGTGCTTGGGTATAAGCGCGTAGAAAGTGTAAGACCTGTTGTAGGCCAATGCCGAGGCATACATGTTGGGCTGATAATTCATCTCCTTGAGAGCGTCTTCCACTTTTTGTCGTGCCGAGTCCGACACGTTGGGACGCTCATGGAGCACGCGATCCACGGTTCCTACCGATACGCCGGCCCTCACAGCAATGTCCTTGATTCTAATTTTTTCTGTCATTAAATACCTTGTTTATCACTTGCAAATGTAACAATAAAACTTGGATTGTGCGAAAGCACAGCAGGTATATTTGGGCGAAAAGGTTGTTTTTCTACGAAATATTTCATGATTTGGAAAATAATGGCTATTTTTGCGTGGTGAAATGGCATATATGCTCACACGAAGCGTCCGTTTCACTGTAGCAGAACTTCAATTTAATAAGTAATAAAACATATCAAAAATGGCAAAAATCGTAACATTAGGCGAAATCATGTTGCGCTTGTCTCCCGAGGGCAACGATCGTTTCATCCAGACAGACCATTTCCGCATCATTCCTGGCGGAGGTGAAGCAAACGTGGCTGTGAGCCTCGCCAATTATGGCCATCAAGCATACTTTGTTACCAAGTTGCCGACGCATGAGATTGGCCAAATCGCGGTAAACGCCCTGCGCCGATATGGCGTTGACACCCGGTTCATAGCCCGTGGCGGCGATAGGGTGGGGCTCTATTATGCGGAGACTGGCGCGTCCATGCGTCCATCGAAGGTTATCTACGACCGAGCCCACAGTTCCATCGCTGAGGCTTCGCCCGCCGACTTCGACTTCGACACAATCATGGAGGGCACCCAGTGGTTTCACTGGAGCGGCATCACGCCCGCCATCTCAGACAAGGCGGCTGAGCTGACGCGCTTTGCCTGCGAAGCTGCCAAACGCCATGGTGTTACAGTTTCCGTTGACTTGAATTTTCGCAAGAAGCTTTGGACTTCAGAGAAAGCCATCTCCGTGATGCGCCCCTTGATGCACTACGTGGACGTTTGCATCGGCAACGAGGAAGACGCACAGCTCTGCTTGGGCTTCAAGCCCGACGCTGATGTTGAGGGCGGCAAGACAGATGCCAGTGGATACCATAAGATATTCGAGCAAATGAAGAAGGAGTTTGGCTTTAAGTATGTCGTGTCTACCTTGCGCGAGAGCCTTTCCGCCAGCCACAATGGTTGGAAAGCCCTCAGCTATGACGGCACAAACTTCTATGAGAGCAAGCACTATGATATCAACCCGATCATCGACCGCGTGGGTGGAGGCGACAGTTTCTCGGGTGGCTTGATTCACGGTATGCTGAAATATGGTGGCGACCAA
The DNA here is from genome assembly GCA_002437115.1 of Prevotella sp. UBA6447. Taxonomy (GTDB): domain Bacteria; phylum Bacteroidota; class Bacteroidia; order Bacteroidales; family Bacteroidaceae; genus Prevotella. The sequence continues at coordinate 5,730 of DJOD01000002.1, read as the reverse complement.
GCCAAAGCGCTTGAGTTTGCGGTGGCAGCGTCAGCACTGAAGCACACCATTCCGGGCGACTTCAACCTGGTGAGCGAAGCCGAAGTGCTGAGCTTGGCTGGCGGCAATGCCAATGGTCGTGTGCAGCGGTAAGTTTACATTCCTACTTAGATAAATTATAATATTAACAATGGCTAAATTTAATAAAGTGCAGGTTCTCACCGCCATGAAGGCGACGGGCATGGTTCCTGTTTTCTACAACAAAGATGTTGAAGTGTGCAAGCATGTCATCAAGGCTTGTTATGAAGGAGGCGTGCGTGTGTTTGAGTTCACCAATCGTGGCGATTTCGCCCATGAGATTTTTGGCGAGCTGGTGAAGTGGGCCGATACGGAATGTCCGGAGCTGATCCTTGGCGCCGGTACTGTCATCGATGCCCCCACAGCCTCCCTTTACCTCCAGCTGGGAGCCAACTTCATCGTGGGACCCAATCTCGTGCCAGAGATAGCTGGTGTTTGCAACCGTCGCCTGGTGCCTTATTCTCCTGGCTGTGGCAGCGTGAGCGAGGTGAGCAACGCGCAGGCGTTGGGATGTGATGTCACCAAGGTGTTTCCTGCCGGCAACGTGGGCGGTCCTTCGTTTGTGAAGAATGTGCTGGCACCGCTCCGCTGGTCCAACATCATGGTGACCGGAGCAGTTAGTCCCGACAAGGAGAACCTCACCGAGTGGATCAAGGCTGGCGTGCTCTGCGTGGGCATGGGTTCCAAGCTCTTCCCGAAGGACGTGGTGGCCGCAGGCAACTGGAGCGCCATCACCGACAAGTGTGTGGAAGCCCTGGGCTACATCAAGGAGGCTCGTGCCTAAGTAAACCGTCACTCCCATCTCAAGCGGTGACCAGTCAATCTGCAGGGCGGTGGCCACTGTTTGACAAAGAATCTTATAAGTCAGAGGATGCCATGTTGATTGGCATCCTCCGATTTCTTATTCAAAGCGATGCGTGCAAAGTCTTTTCTGATATCCATGGCCATTCTCATGGCTTGTCTTTTTTCGGCTTGCGGCAGTGGCGACGAGTCACTGGTCGACAAGCTGAACGAAACTTCTTATGCTTGGCACTATCGCGACCTCGACTCTACACGAATTTACGCGCAACGCGCTCTGGACCTTTCTGGCGCTTACAGCGACGGTTATGCTGAGGCACTCAACAATTTGGCCTTTGTTAGCCTGGCCAAGATGCAATATCGCAAAGCCAGAAGGCAACTGGAGAAAGTGCAAGACGAGACCGACAACCAGATTGAGCTGCTTGTGGCCGACGTGCAACTGATGCGCCTTTGCCAACGCGAAAGCCGAAACAAGGAATTTTACGACTATCGCGAGCGTGCCGCCCGAAGACTAAAACGCATACGTGAGGAAGGCACACGTCTGTCAGCCCACCAGAAGCGCCGTGTGATATACGCCCATTCGGAGTATTGCATTGTCTCGTCAACCTATTTCTATTATGTGGGCCTTGTCGCCCCGTCTGTCGATGCCATCAACGACATCAACCCTAATGGGCGCATCCAGCAAGACACCGCCCAGCTGCTATCCTATTGGTATAACATCGGCGCGGGCGGCATCATCACAAGTAAGACAAAGAAGGAAACAGCCCAAGGCGAGTTTGAGTATCTCCTGCGTTGCTATGTGGAAGCGCAGCAGGCCAACTATCCCTTTTGGGAAGCCCAAGCCCTACAGGCTTTGAGTGAGCACCTGCAGCAACCCGACCTGCGCCAGTTGCTGCTCCGTTCCTACGCCCCTGGCATCCAGTTTGTCAATGTCGACTCCATGCCCGACTCGTTGCTTGCGGGCAATCTCGCCCAACGAGCATTGGATCTCTTTACACGCTACGGAGACCCCTATCAGATAGCGGGTGCCAATCGCACGTTGGCTGAGTGTTATTGGCAGATACATGACTACCGGTCGGCCCTCATTTGCTTGACGCGAGCCTTGGAACAAAACAAGGCCATCAACCAGGCTCCCGACCTGGTGGCATCCATCCGCGAGCAATTGTGCCTGGTATATTCGGCTGAGAACGACAAGGCCAACAGCGACCGCAACCGCAACATTTATCTTGATCTGCAAGAGCAGACGCGACAGGATCGCTTGCTGGAGGCACGCGCCGACCAGCTGAGAAACTCATCGCAACAGCTCAATGTGATGATTGCCGCAGTCATCCTGATGATTTTCGTCGTCGTGTCACTCCTGTTCGTGTTCGATAGGATGCGCCGCCGCAGCGACGAGCGCTTTTCGCTCGACACCTTGCTGGCGCCCCTCAGGCAGTGGCAAAGCCAAAATGAGCAGCACAACAAGGCTGTGGAAGAGCACTTCGAGGAGCTTCAGGAACAGACGGAGATGGAAAGGCTGCATCTTTCGCAAAACAAACGCCGTAACCTGGAGCAACGCGCGAAGATACAGCTGGTGAACAGTGTCATGCCTTTGATTGACCGCATGGCCAATGAGGTGCATCGCCTGTTGGAGCGCAACGACCCTGAGGTGGTGCGAAGACAACGCTACCAATACATTACCGAGCTCACCGACAGCATCAACGAAAGCAACAATGTGCTTACCCAATGGATTCAGATGCGCAGTGGCGACATACGCCTAAGTATCGAAAGCTTTCGCCTTCAGTCGTTGTTCGACATGGTGGGACGCGGCAAAATGGGCTTCCGGCTCAAAGGCGTCGACCTGGTGGTGGAACCCACTTTTGCCGTCGTGAAGGCCGACAAGACCCTCACGCTGTTTATGATAAACACCATTGCCGACAACGCGCGCAAGTTCACGCCGCCTGGCGGGCGTGTCACCATAGCGGCTGTGCAGACCGATGCCTATGTGGAAGTGAGCGTTGCCGACACGGGGTGTGGCATGACAGAAGAGCAGCGTGCCCACGTGTTTGACCGCACTTACACTGGCGGCCACGGGTTCGGCCTCAAGAATTGCTGTGGCATCATGGAGAAATACCGCAAGATAAGCCGTATCTTCCAAGTGTGCGACATCCGCGTGGAGAGTGAGCGCGGGCAGGGCACGCGCGTCTTCTTCCGCTTGCCCAAGGGAATGGCGCGGTTGCTGATAGCCTTCGGCTTGTTTATGGGTGGATTGCTGTGCTGCCCCCAAGAGGCCAAGGCGGGTGTGGAACAATTGCACGCGATGGCTGTGCGATATGCCGACAGCGCTTATTTTTCCAATATCAACGGTCGCTACGAGCGCACATTGCTCTTTGCCGACAGTTGCCAGAAGTACCTGTCGCCCAGCGACACCGCTGTCATCCTCGATATCAGCAACGAGAGTGCGGTGGCTGCTCTTGCCCTACACAAGTGGGACCTCTACCGACATTACAACGAAATTTACACGCGCCTGTTTCGCGAAGCTTCCTCAGACGGCACTTTGCCCGATTATGTGCGCGCAATGCAACGAAGCGAGAGCAACAAGGTGGTAGCCGTTATCTTGCTCGTGCTCCTGCTCATCATCATCTTCCCCGCTTATTACTTCCTGTATTACCGTCATCTGCTCAACTACCGTTCCTGCATTGACCGTATCAACGCCATGAACCGCCTGTTGCTCGAAAAGATACCAGACACGCAGAAGTTGCGTGGCATCGAGGCTCTTGACGACTTCGCCCAGTTTGACCTGACCGATGCGCACAAGAAGATCCTCAACGACGTGGTCTGCAAGATACACGAGGCGTTGCGCGTTTCCATCGAACGCACCTCGTCGCAACAGGCCACTATCGAGTTGGCTGGTGATGAGCTGCGCTGCCTGCGGTTGGAGACAGGCAAGCTGCACGTTTCCAACAGTGTGCTCGACAACTGCCTCTCCACCCTGAAACACGAGACCATGTATTATCCCTCACGCATCCGCCAACTCATCGATGGCAGCGACGACAACCTGCAGGCCATTGCCGAACTGACTGACTACTACAAGTCGCTCTATGCCATCCTCTCCCTCCAGGCGATGCGGCAGATCAGTGGCTCGCGTCTTGATCCGGACCTCACGGGCTACCTGTTTGATATTTTGCGCAAGCTCAACCAAAACGTGACGCCACCTGTCACACTGGCCATCCGCGACGCGCACTATATAGAGGCGACGGTGCGCATGACGCGCCTTAGTCTCACCAGTCAGCAATGCCACGATCTGTTCACGTCCCACACGCAGCACCTCGACTTCCTGCTTTGCCGCCAGGCGGCGCGGGAGATGGGTGAGGCCACCAACCTCAGAGCGTGTGGCATCGTGGCGGAGAACGTCGGTGGGGTGACCACCGTGCGTGTCGTCATGCCCGCCGTCTGCGCCAAGTGGCTCCAACATCCAGAACATTAAGACAACAACAAATATGAAAGACTTTAACATCATCATCGTCGAGGATGTGCCCCTCGAGCTCAAGGGCACCGAGGGCATTATCCGCAACGACATTCCCGAGGCCCACATCATCGGCACCGCTGACAGCGAGCCCACCTTCCGCAAGCTCATGAAGCAGCAACTGCCCGACCTCGTGTTGCTCGACCTGGGCCTGGGCGGCTCCACCACCGTGGGCGTGGAGATATGCCGGCAGGTCAAGGAGGAGCACCCCGAGGTGAAGGTGCTCATCTTCACGGGCGAGATACTCAATGAGAAGTTGTGGGTCGACGTGCTCGACGCGGGCTGCGACGGCATCATCCTCAAGACCGGCGAACTACTGACGCGCGGCGATGTGGCCAGCGTCATGGACGGCAAGCGGCTGGTGTTCAACCAACCCATCCTGGAGAAGATCGTCGAGCGTTTCAAGCGCAGCGTCGACAATGAGCTGTTGCGCCAGGAGGCCCTTGTCAACTATGAGATAGACGAGTATGACGAGCGTTTCCTTCGTCACCTGGCCCTGGGTTACACCAAGGAGCAGATCACCAACCTGCGCGGCATGCCCTTTGGCGTGAAGAGCCTGGAGAAACGGCAAAACGAACTCGTGCAGAAGCTCTTTCCCGAGGGCAATGGCGGCATGGGTGTCAACGCCACCCGACTGGTGGTGCGTGCCCTCGAACTGCGCATCATCGACATAGACAACCTACATCCCGATGAGGATTAATCCCGAGAAGACACTCTATCGCCTCACGCTCGCCTGCGCCTTGGCCCAGGTGGCGTTGGTGTTGCTGTCGTGGTTGTGGTCGGCGGCCATGCCCGACAGCTCTGTGCGCTCGTTGCTCTCCTCCCAGGGCATCCGCTGGTTTTTTGGCGGTTTCGTGGGCCATGAGGCATCCCCAGCACTGGTGTGGTTGGTGCTGGGCGTGCTGGCGACGGGCAGCCTGCGGTCGAGTGGGGTGGTGGCGTGCGGCGTTCGCCTCCTCACGCACCGTCATGCGTCGCTCACGCCGTTGCAGAAGTTTGCCGTGCGCTCCGCGCTGGCGCTCCTGCTGTTGGAGCTTGCCGTGGTGGCTGCCCTGACCCTGCCGCCCCATGCCATCCTGCTGAGCGTCACGGGCCTCCTGTTTCCCAGCAGTTTCTCGGTCGCCTTGGTGCCCATCGTGGCTTTCGTGAGTGTTACGGTGTCGATGTTCTATGGCCTCTTGGCCGGCACCTTCCACTCGCTCACTGATGTCTGCCGGGGCATCTGCTCTGAGAGCAAGGCCCTGGGTCCCTTGCTGTTGTTCTATCTCGTGGTCTGCCAATTGTGCCACTCCGTGCTCTACGTGTTTGCCTTGGGTGTCGACTGATGTACTTCCGTGCGGAATAAACGGTTGTTTATCTGCTTTTCTTTC
>DJOD01000033.1:518-29558 GCA_002437115.1 Prevotella sp. UBA6447 | reverse complement strand
GTATCTCTTACGTAGAGATTCATAAATTTGGGTCATTTTTCCATATCCCTTATTTTTGTTCATATTGCTGTCAATATCTTGGCATTGGCATTGTCCACTTCTGAGGATTGGATGGAGCGTAGGTATATCTGTGTGGTGACCTCGGAATTGTGCCCCAATGCCTCGCTGATGACGGAAAGCGAGATATTGTGGTCTCTTGCTGCCGTTGCCCATGAATGGCGTGCGACATAGAGCGTCAGCTTGCCTTGGATTCCCATCTTCGCACCTAATTTTTTCAGATGGTAGGCTATGCGTGATTCGGCATTGTGGTATAGGCGCAATTCATCCTGACTCTTGTCTGGTATTGTCCTGTCTTTTCGGTTGGTATCGCTTGCAAGAAACGGAAAGAGATAGGGAGAGGAGGCTGTCTCGGCTTGGTATTTATCGACTATATCCTGCATATCTTTCTCCCAACGAATGGAGATTCGTTGACCTGTCTTGCTACGTGTGTAAGAGATGAAACCATCTTTGAGGTCGGACTTGCGCAGATGTGCCAAGTCGATGAACGAGATGCCACGTAGGTAGAAAGACATCAAGAAAGCGTCTCTTGCCAACTCTTCTTTTGGGGAGAGCTTATTGGCATCATGTGTCGCATCCCAATGCTTGATGCTGCTGACGGATGCTGTGGAGATGGCTCGTTTCTTGGTCTTTGCGATGCCCGTATAGACGTTTTTGAAGGGATTCTGTTGCGGAGCTGGAATAAAGCCTTTCTCTACGGCTTTGTTGTAGGTGGCGCGGAGAATGCGTAGATAGAAGGAACGGGTGTTTGCGCATACCTTTGCCACGTTCTTCAGGTATGCCTCGTAGGATAGCATCTCATCAGCATCTATCTCGCAGAGGGGAATATCCTTACCGTCTCTGAATCGCATATAGCTGTTGAGGGTTGCCTTGTAATGCTGCATGGTGCGAAGTTGCCCGTTCTTCAGCAACTGGGCGATGAGGAGGTTCATGAATGTGAATAACGACTCTGACGTTTTCTTGTTTCTTGCCATAATGATTGTGTATTGACGATGTTTGTTAAAATATGATAGGGACACCTCAGTCTCTTTTTAAGAAACAAAGATGCCCCCACTATATAATAATGTATCTTCTCTAATTGGTTTGGCGATTTGTTTTTGTGCAGTATGGCTATGATGGCGCGTTGCGCGTGTCAAGATTATTGCCCGTTTTACGTCTCTGTGGACTGGGATATCTGGAGGCGGGAAGGTGCATTCAAGGTGATGCGCGTGGCCTTCTGATTACGTAAAAGGGGGTGTTTCGTCTCGTTTTGACGTGCGAAGCCCAGTGATATGGCTCCTTTTGAAGGAAGGTTAAGCCTCATTTTGGGGGAAGATAAAGCCCTTATTGAGCTTCGATAGAGGCCTTGTCTCTAAAAGAAATGTCTGCAAGAGACTTTAAATCCAAAAGGATATTTGTAATGCGCCGAGCAACAGTGGATTACGCATTGTTCCAAAAAACTCGTTTTTGGGCGATATTTTAGCCTGAGGGAAAAACGTTTTCAAATGGCGAAAACGTTTTTCAAGAAAATTCATAAACTTAGTTAGATGGAACCGTTGTGGCTCTTGCATGATTGTCACTCCGTGCGACAGGCGAACAACAGCCCTTTCCCGAGGCAATCTGGCTTGGGAAAGGGCACGTGGGGGAAGTTGTCGCAAGGAGGACAACGGATGCGTAAGAATCGCTGTAGGGGTGAGGTCAGAGCACGCTGTGTCGGTTTTTGCGCCGCAGGGTGTAGCTCACGTGGATCCATCGAGGCAGTTCGGCCCCTATGGGTTCCCAGATGAGCTGGTCGAAGTCGAGGTTCGCGCGGATATACCGGTACATGGCGATGCCCCGTTCAGGCGAGCCAATCACGAGGTCGGCCGCCTCGCCCTTGGTGTGTTGCGAGGCGGGTGCCGCGCCCGCTATGAGGCGGTTGACAGCCAGGCTGCGGTAACCACTCGATATGACGATGGGGCCGAAGCGGCGACGCAGGGGTTCGAGCACGTTTTGGCAGAGGGCGCGCAAGGCCTCGGTCTGCTTGGCGTCGGGGCGATTGGGCAGGTTGTGTTCGGTCGCTACACCCGAACGTGTCATCTCGTAAAGCATGAAGTGTTCGTTGAGCATGGTTCTTTCTGTGTTTGTCATGGCATTTTGATTTTTGATGAGTGTGTATGTATTAGGTTAACAGTAGGTGTGTGGGAGAGGAGCGGCCGAGCTACGGCATGTCGCCGAAGGTCAGAGGTAAGCGCGCAGCACGGAGCGGCGGTCGGAAACGCGGTTGTTGATTTTCCACACCCAGTGGGTGAGCGACCGGGGCACCTCCATGCCCACCGCGCTGAAAGCCCTTTGAGCGAGCCATTGCTGGGTGCACGGGCGGCCATACTCGTCGGTCAGCTCGCGGGTGAGCCAAGCCAGGTGCACCATTTCCACGAGGTCGGTCTTCGTGCGTTTCCACGTTACCGAAGCGGGCGGTTGGCTCACCAGGTGGCGCACGTCGGCCGTGAGCCGCCGGAGCGCCTCATGGCGCTTGGCGAGACGTAGCCGTTGTTGTTCAAACTCGTTGATCATGCCTTCCGAGAGGTTTGGATGTTGCGCGACCGTGAGAGCCTGTGGGGAAAGCGGATGGGCTTCTGCCACTGTATGAACGTCTTGAGGTCCAAGCCATGCTCATACCACAGTTGGCCAAAGTAGCTGACCACGGGTGCCCGCCCCGACAGTCGGCTCTGCCGCGCCACGCTGTAGATGTTGGCAGGCAGTGGCCGGTGTAGTTTGCTACACAGCAGGGTAGCCATGCGAAGCATGGTCATGGGGCGGTGTGTGTCGTGGTCGATGATTCGGTGCATACGGCTCAGCGTCCATACGATTTCCATGAGTTGGCAGGTGGAGGATCCCCACACGGGAAACTCGCCGCCCGCGCACTGGAGGTCAATCACCTCGCTGAACACCTCCACCAGCCTGTCCTCGATGACGAGCTGCTGCTCGTAGGTCATGCGGAACGCAGGATGGGGTGTTGTTGGTTTTGTGCAATCTTTCTTCATGTTGTGTAAGAGTTTAGGGTTTGTGATGACGGCAAAGGTAGGCCATGACGGCTTCAGCTCCAAAAAAGAAGCCAATATTTAAGGCAAATTAAAAGTCGCGTGAAACGAGATTTCGCAAAAAGTAAATAGTATTAACGACCTATATGTTTTTAACACCTATAGGTTGACGATTGAGGAAAAAGAAAAACACGCCTTGCACCTCTCCCCGAGCAGGGAAGAGACGCAAGGCGTGTTGAAAGCAGGCCGTAACCTGTGACAGGTATGCTGCCCGAGGCAGCAATCAGAATTGCGGATAGCTGGTGCTGGCGTCGCGCGTGGCCATGCACTCCATCTCGATGAGCCATCCAGGGCGACACACGGCAGCGTTGACCAGCAGGTGGGGTGTGGCCTTGCGCCCCCCGTGGCCCCCAAACTTCTCGTCGAAGAGCTGGCGCACCACCTCGTAGTCGGCTCCGTCGCGCAAGTAGCACATGATGGCTGTCACGTCGCCGAAGTTACAGCCAGCCTCAGCGAGCAGGGCCTCCACGTTCTCCCACATGCGCAGACACTGCTGTCGTATGTCTCCCCGGTGCACGATCTCGCCCTTGTTGTCGATGCTCGCCGTTCCCGAGATGAACACGTGCCGACGGTCGCCATAGTCGACAAAGGCTCCACGCTCGAAGCTCACGCCATAGTCGCTGGTGCGGTTGAGGTGGTCGGCGGCGTAGAGATAGCCCACTTGCCCGGGTTGCAGGGGCGACACGGCGTAAGCGTCCATCTGCGCAAGCACGCGCGGGTTGGCCTGTCGGCCACCGATGCCCGTCGATGTGATGAAGTGAGTCTTGTCAGTGAGGTTCTGGGTGACGAACACGTCGTTGCGCGCTTTGACCACGCCAGCGTAGTTGTTGTCGATGTCGTTGACGAAGAACCAGGTGCGCACACAGTTGGCCGCGAGGGTGCAACCCTCGTTGATGAGGCGCATCACATACTCATTGAGTAGCAGCTTGGTTTGCCGCTCCGAGTCCTTGGCGAGGTTGGCGCAACTGGCCGTCCAGAGGTGGCGGTAAGAGCCGTGGCTCACCTCGTAGAGGCCGCTGGGCAGGGCGCGCGTGACCACACCCGTCATGAGGATGGCCCACAAGGCCACCTTCGAGCCGTTGGCAGGTGCCTGCTGCACGACCGACACGGCATAGTCGGGGCTCTCCAGCTCATAGGCCATGAGCTCGTCGGCCTGGTTGGCGGCATCGCTCAGGAAGTAGCGCTTGAACACAGGCTTGGCGGTCAGTTGCTTGCGCGTGTTCTCAAAGCAGGCCACGATGAGACGCAACTGGTCGGCGTAAGGGCGTGTGCGCGCCTCGTCGGTCAAGGTGATTACCACGTGGTGCTCGCGCACCTCGGTTCCGTTGTTGAAGGTGTGGAGCTGCACCTTTGTGAGATTGGATGTTATGTCTTGTTCCATGGTGGTTTGAATTTAGCCTTTCGTATGTGTGTGGGTCGGGGTGTCAGGCGTAGGAGTGCATGCCGCTGAGCAGGTAGTTGACCCCGAAATAGGTCATGATGAGCGACAGGAAAGCCAATGCCATGAACACGTGGTAGGCGCGCGGACGGCGCAAGACCGGCAGGCTCCCCGCGTGCGCGGCAATCGCGTAGATCATGAAGGTGATGAGCGCCCAAGTCTCCTTCGAGTCCCAGCTCCAGTAGCTTCCCCAGCTCACGTTGGCCCAGATGGCCCCGATGAAGATGCCTATGCCCATGGTTGTGAGCGCGGGGTAGAGGAAGAGCTGGCTCAAGGCTTGCAGCGCGCTGGCGTGGCGGGGCATGGCCAGTCCCATGACGGCGCAGATGAACGTGAGCGACAGCAAGGCGTAGCTCATCATGATGATGCTGACGTGGATGGAGAGCAGTGGCGAGTTGAGCACGGGCATCATCTGGCCGATGGCCGGGTCCATGGCGTTGATGTGGCTCACCAGGAGGAAGAATCCCGAGAGCAGGAAACCGAAGACCATGACGATGCGGAAGCGGCGTTGCAGGAGCAGGGCTATGAGCTCCACGAACCAAGCCAGGAGCAGCATCGTCTCGTAGCCGTTGCTCAGGGGCAGGTTGCCGCTGGCCATCCAGCGCAGGGCCATGGCCACCGTGAGCGTCAGGAACGACAGACCCAGCAGGGCTTCAAACAGGCGGTCGGCCACCTGACGGCGACGGGGTGTCACCCAGCGGGCCTCCGTCATGCGCCCGATGATGTAAAACAGGGCGATGAAGCCCAGCGTGAGGTTGGCTATGAAGAGCACCGTGGCAAAGGGCACCGCGTTGCCGATGCGTTCGGCCTGGTATTGCGCGGCGGTAGGTAGGCTGCGTCCACCATAGACCCGCTGGTAGCGCAACATCTTGTCGAGAAACTCATCGACGCGCGCCCAGCGACCCGCCGCCACGTCTTCGGCCATCAGGGGGAACACGCGGTGGATGTAGAGCGATTGTTGTGCGCCGATGTAGCGTGGCAGGCTGTCGGTCGGCGCATACCAGGTGGTAAGGCCACGTGGCGTGGTGTAGGGAAGCAGGTGAAGCGACGAGCCGCTGCGCAGCTCCATGACGAGCATCAGGCGGTTGTCGGTCTCCATGGCTTGCTTGTGTAGCTTGTCGGTGTTGCCTTGGTAATACTCCTGCACCCATCGGCCTAAGGTGTACTGGCCCATCACGAAGAAACTGGCCAGCGGGCTGTGGCTGTCGAGCCCCGTCTGCTCGCGCAGCTCGGAGCCCTTGACGCGGATGAACGGCTCAGCGGCCCATTGGTCGCCATAGAAAATCCAGCCGGCCAGCACCTGCTCGGCCGTGAGCCCCTTGTAGGAGCGTGCGCCATAGACCTTCTTGCAGAAGTCGAGCGCGTAGGTCTGCACGGGGCAGATGCGGTTGTTGTAGAGCATGCAGAGACGCCCCAACCGGTCGGCCGTAGGCCGGGGAACGGTGGGCTGGGCCAGCGACGACTGCGCGCAAGAGAAAAGCAGCGCAAGCGCAAGAGCACCCTTGCGCAAGAGCGGGCTGCGCAACACCTGGCGATACGGCCCCTTGGGGTCGATGAGCATGAAGAGCAAGGAAATGAAAAACAAGGCATACCCCGTGTAGGTGACGGGTATGCCCCAAGGGTCGTTGTTGACGGCCAGCACCGTTCCGTGGCCGTCGGTGTCGTAGCTCGACTGGTAGAAACGATAGGAACGGTAAGAGAAGATGTTGTTCATCGACACGCGGCCCTCATGCCGCGCTCCGCCATCGGTCACGGTGAATAGCGACGCATAGTCGGCCACGGCAGCCGTGCCGTCGTGGTAGGTGGTCTCAAACTTGTGAAGCTTCAGGCTGAAGGGCAGCATGGTGGTCTTCATGCCATGCTGTCCGTCAGACTGGATGTAGGTGTTCGATGTCTCGCCCTCGCGCAGGTGCATCATGCCCTTGGTGGCGGTGAGGTGTGTGAGCAGGGCTCCCAGCAGGATGACCACCAACGAGCCGTGCAAGGCCCATGTGGCCGCGTGCCGCACGCGCTGCTGGAGCAAATAGGCCACGCCCAGTCCCGTGAGCACCGCCCACAGCATGGTGAACCACCAGGAACCGTAGATGGTGGTGTGGGCGTAGTCGGTGCCACGGCTGTTCTCCACCATGGTGGCGGTGGCCATCACTACCAGGAGAGCCACATAGACGACACCTGTTATCTTCTTGATCATTGTTGTCTTTGCAAAATGTGTTTAACCTTCTGCAAAGTTACGGAAAATAGGCGATTAATCTTTCTTATGGCTGCGGCAATTCCGGGCAAATCATCATTTTTGGGTATGGATGTGTGAAGATATGATGCGTGCCAGTTGGGCCGCACCCTTTTCGGTGGGGTGTATGCCGTCGTGTTGCATCATGCCATCAGTCTCCTCAAATTCACTGTGCAGGTCGATGAACGTGAGCTTGTTTTTCTTGGCCACCCGTCGGATGACGGGTATCTCGCCCTGGGTGATGACACTGTCGGAAATGCCCCAGATGTCGCGAGCCTTGATGGGGCTGCACAGGAAGACGCGGGGCTTTGACGGCAGGGCGCGTAGCGAGTCGACCAGCTGCTGGAGGTCGTGGCCGAAGTCGGCCCTGTGCTTCCAGTTGTAGTCCTTGGCATCGTTGGTTCCGAGCTTCACGACCACGATGTCGGGTCGGAAGGCCAGCGCGTCGCGCCAGGCCTCCTCGTTCATGTAGGGCAGGTCACCCTTGTTGAGCAGGGTGCGGCCCGACACGCCAAAGTTCTTCACGTTGTAGCCCTTGCCCAGCAGGCGTTGCAGCGCGGCGGGGTACGCGTGGGTGTCGCTCATGTCGATGCCCATGCCATCGGTGATGGAGTTGCCGATGCAGGCCACGCGCACGGCTTGCGCGTTGGGCGATGGCAGCGCGTTGAGCCATGCCTTGAGGTCGGAAAGCATCTGCTGGTGGAAGGCAAACGACGTGCGGAAGCCGTAGCCGTGGCCACCGGTCGGGTAGGCGTAGAGGGCACAACTGTTGCCGGCGCGCCGCATGGCCGAATAGTAGGCCACGCCGTTGGTGACAGGCGGCACCACGCCGTCGTCGCTGGAGAGGATGACGACCGCTGGAGGGGTGAGGTGGCTGCGCACCTGCAGTTCGCTGCTCCACTGGCGCACGAGGGCAGCGTCGTGTGCGCCCTCCTCGCCGAGGAAGTTGATGCATGACCACTTGTGGCTGACGCGCTCATCCATCGACACCACGGGATAGAACAGGATGGAGAAGTTGGGGCGTGATGCCCAAGGGGCATGGGTGCTCACCGCCGAGGCCAGGTGGCCACCCGCCGAGAAGCCCATGATGCCCACGTCGTAGGGGTTGACATGCCAGGCCTGGGCCGAGTCGCGCACGGTGGTCATGGCGCGGTAAGCGTCGCTGAGGGGAATGTTTCGGTCGCCCTTGGGCATGCGGTACTCGAGTACGAAGAAGGCGATGCCCTGCTCGTTCATCCACGGTGCCCACTGGCGACCTTCGTGGTCGACGGCCAGGTGCGCATAACCGCCGCCCGGCAGGTCGACGATGGCGCGCCCGCTGGGATGGGCGGGCAGGTAGGCCGTGAGGCGCGCGCCCCCGGCGAGGGAGATGGAAAACTGGCGTGCGGCCGCTGAAGACTGCTGCGATGCCGAGGCCTGCCGAGGCTGTGCTGAGCATGACAGGCACAGGATGGACAGGCACAAGAATAAGATTTTTTTCATATTGTGTTGAACGTTACTTAAGGTTTGATTTTCTCCAGGAAGTCCACTTCGACAATTCGCAGCTCGGTCTTGCCTTTTGCTGCCGTGAAACGGTCGAGCTCGTTGGCGTTGCCACCTGCCAGCTCCTTCACGTCGCCGAGCTTGTTGCTGTCCTGGCTGGGCGCCAGCATCTTGATGGTCAGGCGGTCACTCAGCATGGGATTGTCGATGGCTATGTGGACATAGCCAAGCGTGGGGTAGGTGAGACCTTTCCAGACAAGTCGCTTGCCCTCGTAGATGGCCAGGGGATAGACCCTGTTGCGCCAGCCCGCCAGCTTGATGGCAATCTCATTGACACGCGCCGCGCGCTCCAGGACAAATGTGGCCCACGCGCCAGTCTGGGTGCCGTCGCTTCGCCATTCTGATTGCTCGTTGTCGTCGCAGGCTTGGTTCCCATCGCCCGGATTCGACCCCGCGAGGACACGGGTGACGCGCAGCTGGGTGTTCACGGGATGGAAAGAAGGACTTGCCGGTGTTTCACCACGGCTGAGGTTGCAGGGCAATGTCATCTGGGGTAGGTAACGGCTCACGCCCTCATGCGTGTCGATGGCGTTGGTGCGCATCTCCACGGTGACGGGAGCCATACCGTCGGCGGCAGCGGTGAGCGTGATGATGCCGGCGTTTACCGTCGACCGCACCAAGGCGCGGTTGACACCACACTCCACTGGCAGGTCGAGCGAGCGGATGTAGTTGTCAAACGAGGCAGTGGTCTCTGGCCCGTCGAGCATGCCCTGCTGTCCGTTGGCACTGTTTTTCATGGCTTGGTGGACCTGGTTGCCTTGTGGCCTGGCCAGTCCGCCGAGCCACTCGCCTTCACCGCTGAGGTTGAAGTGCACCATGCGGTTGTCGAGAGGGCAGCGTCGCCCCTGCTTGTCGACCACCTCAAACTGCACCAAAGCCATGTCGGCCCCATCGGCCTTGAAGCCTTCGGGGTTGCTGATGACGGACACCTTCAGTTGTTGGGCATTGCCCGCCGTCTCCACCTTGTGGCGGCTCACTATCTGTCCGTCGCGATAGCCAATGGCCTCAAGGCAACCTGGGACAAAGGAAAGGTTGGGGAAAGTGAACAGATATTGGTGGCTGCGTGTGCCCTTGCCCAGCGAATTGCCGTTGAGCAACAATTCCACCTCGTCGGCAGTCGAGACCACATACTTGGTGAGGTGTTGCCCCTCATCATAGTTCCAATGGCCTATGATGTGTGTGGCGTCGCGCTCAGGTGTCACCCATCCGTTCCACATCACCCGGTGGGCGAAGAAGGCTTCCTTGGGGATGCGCATGGCATCGGTGACACCGCTCGAGCGATAGTTGGCTTCGCCACGATAGTGGGTGTTGGTGTCTGAGAAGACAATCTTGGCGCCGCCACTGTTGACGCGCCGCCCCGTGCCTGGACGTTCCTGGTAATAGTCGTGCCATGCCTTGACCATACCGACTGCAAACTGGTCCATGTTATGGTTGTAGTCAGTGGCCTTTGCCCCACGGTAGAGTGGTCCGTCGCCCTCCTTATGAAAGGGATAGCTCCATTCGTCCCAGTATTTGCGCAACCCCTCGTCGCGGTGGTACTCCATCATCCACAAGGGCTTGGTGGCACTCTTGTTCACGTAGAGCATCTCGCCACCATATTCAGCGGTATTGCTCTGGAGCATCTCGCGGCTGCCGATGGCGCGTCCGCCGTGTGGGTCGTAGGTGTCGCGGATGGCTCGCATCTCTTTCATGTGATCCTCGGAGATGCCCTTATTGCCACACTCGTAGAAAAGGATGCTGGGGTTGTTGCGGTTGTAGATGATGGCATCGCGCATCAGTTCGGTGCGCTGTCGCCAGCGGTCGCCCTCCACGTCGTGCTCTGCGTCGCCGGCGGGCATGGCCTGGATGAGTCCCACGCGGTCGCAACTCTCCACGTCCTGTTTCCATGGGGTGACGTGCATCCATCTGACAAGGTTGCCACCCGACTCCACCTGTAGGCGGTTGCTATAGTCGGACAGCCACGCCGGGACGCTCATGCCCACGCCCGGCCACTCGTTGCTGGTGCGCTGGGCGTAGCCGTGCATCATGATGGCTCGGTCGTTGAGCCAGGTAATGCCTTCGCGAAAGGCTGTCTTGCGGAGCCCTGTCCGCAGGGCGTTGTCATCGAGGATGCTCCCGTCGTCGGCCACCAGTTGAGTCCTGACGGTGTATAGGTAGCCGTATCCCCAGCTCCAGAAGTGGGCATTGGTGAGCT
Organism: Prevotella sp. UBA6447; assembly: GCA_002437115.1. Taxonomy (GTDB): domain Bacteria; phylum Bacteroidota; class Bacteroidia; order Bacteroidales; family Bacteroidaceae; genus Prevotella. The sequence goes on along the minus strand of DJOD01000033.1, from coordinate 19,041 downwards.
GGCCTTCTGCCATCACGGTGCGCGTTTCGTTGGGTTGCAGCATGCAGCGAACCCCTTCGAAGCGTGTCACCTCATGGCCTTCGGGGTCGATGACCACGCAGCGATAGGTGAACGAGCGAGGTACGGACGCCTCATTGCGCACCTGACTCTCCGCGTGCAGCGTGACGCTGTGCCCCTTGATGTCGTAATCTTTACCATAAACATAGACACCCGTGGTGCCCAGGTTCGAATAGAGCGGCAAGGTCTGGTAGAGCTTGCCCGTTGTGTGGAGCCACACGTTCTTGGGAATGCCGCCATAGTTGGCGTTGAAGTTCTTGTCGTTCCATTGGTAACGGCTGCCCGTGGCACGCTCGCGGTATGCCCATGAGCTGTTGACCCATATTGCCACCACGTTCTCGCCTGCGTGCACATAAGGCGTGAGATCCCATCCAGAGGCCATGACCCCATTCTCTGTAAGTCCCAGGCTGTGACCATTGATGTACACCTCGGCACCAAAGCGGACGCCCTCCAGTTCGAGGAAGAACTTGCTGTCAGCGACATTGTGCAGGGTGAAATGTTTGCGGTACCACATGATGGTGTCGCTTAACTCATGTATCTGCACGCGGAAAGCCTCTGCCTCGTTCCAGGCATGGGGCAACGTGACGTGTTGCCAGGCACGGTCGTCGTAGCCGATGGCCTCTGCTCCTTGGATGTCGCCCAAGCCGAGAAGCCAGTCGCTGTTGAAGTTGAGCTTCTGCCGACTGCTGGCTGTGGCTATGACGCTTTGCATGGCGAACAGCAAGGATAGGAACCAGAAAAGGTATGGATGTTTGTTGTTCATGAGATTCGTTTGTCAACCTGTTACCCATGGCACCTGTGGAAGGATCTTCTTTCAGGTGTCATGGGCTTGGATGAGTGGTGAAAGGTCAACCCTTCGTTTAACGCTTGTTCACTTTGTAGGTTCTGCCTTTTTCCTTCACGACGTAGACGCCCGAAGGGAGGTTGTCGAGCCTGTCGTCCACGCGCTTGCCGTCAAGCGTGTAGATGAGGCGGCGTGATGAGCCGTCGGCGTTGATGCCATAGATGCCTGTGTTGACAGCAATCTTCAGCACGCCATTAGCCGCGCAGAGCGAGCTGGTGTCCCACGCCATGCCCTCGGGCAGGGCGGGCAAGCTCACCTTGGGCTTGCCGGTAAAGCGGCTTGCTGTCCAGAGCACGATGCTGTCGCCTACGGCAGGTGTGTAACGGTCGCTTAGGTTCACGATGACCGAGTCGTTGAGCGTCAGCGTTCCGCCCACCTCAAGGTAAGAACGACTGGTCGCCTGATTGCGGTTGTTGGTGATAGCCAACTCGAGCTTGCCTTTCGAAAGCGTCAGGTTGCTTTCTGTCTTGATGCAGCCATAGTGGTTGCCGAAGTAGGTGCCAGGAGCCAAGGTGCCGCCATTGACGGTGAGGCTCTGCAGTTTGCCGCGCCCCTGCACCAATCCTGAGTCGGTGACGGTGACCGCAGCCGTTCCCATGAGCAAGGTCTTGAGGTTGCTTTCGTCGAGCCGCAACTCACCACCAGCGATGGTCACAGCGCCGATGTTGGGCTGTGCACTTGTCGTTCCGATGTTCCAGACACCCATGCCTACCTTGCGTACCCTTGCGCCAGTGATTTGCAAGGTGGTTGTTTTCAGCATATCCTCGTTGAGTGTGCCGATGGTGAGCGTGCCTGTTCCGTTGATGGTGCCTTCGCCCTTGACGTGTCCGATGGCCATGGAGTTGGCTCCCGCCTCAAAGATGGTGCCGCTGCTCACCTGCAGGGTGGCTTTGGGTAGGCCGTAGCTGTTGTTCCATGAGAAGCTGGGCCCGTAGGTGCTACGCTGCTCTTGGCCAGCCACCACTGTTCCCTCGAAGGCGCTCCAGTCGCCGCTGAGCGTGTTGCGCGGACCGGCTGCATAGACGTACAAGAAACCCTTTCCGAGGAGCTTGCCTTTGTAGTCGCAGCGAGGATCCATCCAGAAGTTGCCCGATACCTTTTCGGGCACGACAAATGTGCTGCTGTTCGTGCTGTAAGAGCCAAACGTGTTGCTGTCGTAGACCTTGGTTCCTGTCCCCACGAAACGCACGGTGTCGGCGTTGGCCCCGTCGAAGAGGTTCACGGTGCCCCGTTCCACGTTGAGGCAACTCAGTGTGCTGGCCGCTCCCAAGGAGAGTGTGCCTGAGCCGCGCTTGGTGAGTGCGTGACGCCCGTTAACCGAGGCAAATCCCGTTTTCGTGGTGAGTGAAGCGTTGGTGGCTACGTTGACGGCCGCGTCACTTCCTAAAAGGCGGATAGACTGGTTGGTGGTCACGTTGCCCGTGATGCCCAGTTCGGCATTGCCCGACAGTTCGATGCGGTTGCTGATGCCCCCCAGCGCGCCATACTCCTGTCCGTCGGTGTTGGCCAGGCTGGCCACGTTGAGCTTGCCGCCCATGATTCGCGTGGTGCCCACGAAGCGGTTCACGTTGTTGATGTTGACCGTTCCTTCGCCCGTCTTGGTGAGGTCGGCCGTGCCGACGATGCTGTCGCCCGAGAGGGTGTAGTTGAGCGAGTCGTTGTCGAAGTTGAGCGCGGAGACCTTCACGGGTTCCTTGATGGTGATGTCGGCTGTCTTGGCCTTGTCGTTGAAGGTCACCTGGTCGCCGCTAACAAACTTGTCTTTCAGTCCGCCCACGGTGAAGTTCTCGGTGTTGAGCAGGTCCCAGTTGCCGTTCTCGTCACCCTGCCACACCACGGCACCAGCATCACGCTGGTCAGCTATGGTGATGTAGATTTTGCCGTCGGCCACGCTGAGCGATGCCTTCTGGTTGTTGATGCCATCGATGGTGATGTCGTTGATATCACCCTGGATGTCAGCCACGTTGGCCAACTCGTAGGTGCCAGCCTCAAGACGATCCTTGCCGTTGAGGTAGGAGGGATGAATCTCAAACACCGGGGCGTCGTACTGGGGACCTTGACTCCAGTTTTTCTTCTCGATGACAATCGTCTTGGCGGTGAGCTTGTCTGCCGTCTTGGTGTTGTCGTCGATGTCGAACACCACGCGTGCGCCGAAGCCGAGCTTGAGCGAATCGACGGTCAGCGTGCCCACGTGGTTCTCTCCGCCGGGGCGCAGGATGGCACCGTAGTCCATGCTGATGCCCGCCTGGAAGGTTCCTCCGTCTGAGTTGAGCTCCGCGAAGCGGTTGAGCCACACGTGAGATTTCTGCATCACACCGTCGAAGCGCAGCGTGCCAAACCACACGTCAGTTGGCCCCGAGTAGCTCTGCGTCACAGCGGGCATGACAAGTGTACCCTCGCCCTGCTTGGTGACACGCGTGTTGCCCGTGAATGCGGCACCCGTCAGTGTGTGCGTGTAATAAGAGGTGGTGATGTTCTTGTTGTTGTCGTGCCCCTGTGTCCATGAGGGGGCCACATCGAAAAACACTTCTGGCTGCGCGCCCTCAGCCACGCTGGCAGTCATGTCGGCCGTCTCAGCCATGATGACCTGCTTGCCGTTGAGGCTGGTCCCGATGGTTCCGCCATTCTTGACCTCCGTCTTGCCGTTGGTCGTCTCAGGAGGCGGCGCCACGGTGATCCCCTCGAGCTCGCCCACGAAGTAAGAAACGTGAGGCGGCTGGTTGTATCCGTTCATCTGCGTCTGCATGGCGTTGCGGTACTGCTTGTCGGAGAGCAGTGTTGCCATGCGCCACTGGGTGGGTATGTTGGTGGTGTAGATGCGCATGTTGCCCGCCGCCGTGCGCGCCACAATCTCCTCTCGCCAGTCGCCGAAGATGTCGGCCTGCAGGCAAGGCGTGGCCTTGGTGCTGTTGTTGGTAAGCGCGCCCGGCAGCGTGATGGAGCTCTGGTCCTCAAACTTGTGGATGCTGTTGCCGTTGTTGTCCTCGTCGAGGAGGTCGCCGTCCCAGTAGACGCGGAACACGTTGCCATACCAATAGCCACTGGTCAATCCCTCGGCATACTTCGCCGTGGTGGCGCTCAAGATGGCATCGTGTGCCGACGAGCCGATGGCACCCGGTAGGCGGTTGGTGAAGTTGGCCATCATGCAGCGTCCGTCATCGCCGCCGCCCGACAGGCGGTGGAGTATTTTCGACGTGGTGGCGTCGCGGTAATTGTTGGCTGGTTGTGTCTCATTGCAGGCGAAGACCTGCAAACCCTTGCGGTAGGGGTCAAACTGTCCCACGTGGTGTGCGTCGCCATGTCCGAGGCCAGTGGTGGAGAGGCCGTGTCCGTTGTCGTCGATGACCATCGAGCCAAAGACAATCTCGTCGCGACCGTCAAGATCCACGTCAGCGATGGAGTAGTTGTGGTATCCCTGTCCGAACCAAGCAGACCCAGAGTTATTGTTGTTCCACCGCCAGCGCACGGAGAGCTGGTGGGTCTGCGGATCCACGTCGAGCGCAATCATCTTGTGGCGCGTGTAGATGCCCCGCGCCAGGAAGATGCTCGGCTTGCGTCCGTCGAGGTAAGGCGCGCCGAAAAAGAACTTCATGGCGCGGTGACCATAATTGTCGCCCCACGCGGCGTTGAGGTCGCTCTCGCCGCTCTCGAAACGTTTCAGTGGGAAATCTTCCACCACATAAGGCTTGCCCGTCTTACCGTTCATGTAGACCAGAAACTCATCACCCCTGCAGAGAAAGTTGTAGACACTGCCGCGATAGTCTTTCTTGGCATCGCCAATGGTGTAGGTGGTACCGTCGGCCATGTGGATGACGCTGTTGTCTTGCAGGCGCGCCACACACTCGGCCTGTCCGTCGCCATCCCAGTCGTAGGCCATGATGTTGATTTCGTTCTGTTGGAAGTCCCACATGTTGGGGCCGCAGTCGATCCACCAGAGCAACGTGCCGTCGAGCTTCTGCACCTCGATGCGGGCGAAGTCTTTCTGTGAGGTGTCGTTGGGGTCCTGGCCGATGTAGAGTTGCTTGGTGATGAGTTCCATCTCGCCGTCGCCGTCCACGTCGCCGATGGTGGCATCGTTGGGCTCATACAGGTTGGAGATATCGGTCTTTCCGTCGTTGGATATGCGTTTGGGCTTCTTCACCTCCAGCCAGTTGTCGCTGAGGTTGTAGCCCACCTTGCTTGCCTCACTCTCCAGCCCGGCGTGAACCGCCTTGACCGTATACTGGCTGGTGAGCGTTCCGTTAGGATCGGTGTAGTTCGATATGGTGAGCGGCTTGTCGTTCACCTTCACGCCGTCGCGGTAGAGGTCGTAGGTGACGCCATAGTACTCATCGGCGTTGATGCGCCATGAACAGTACATGCCGCCACTTTGCTTCACAGCGATAAGGCCACGGTCAAGGTTGTCAAACTGTCGTTGGGCCATGCCTGTCAGTGAGCCCAAAACCAAGAGCGCAACCGTTAGGATTTGTTTTTTCATGATTTAATTTTTAGGTAGATTGTTATTGTTCGGACGCAAAGTTAGCGTTAGTTTGTCTTAGTGCCAAGCCTTGGTCTCCACTTCTTGTTGAAGGGGTCAGTTGCCATCGGGCTTGGCCGTCTCGTAGATGGGAGCTGGATACCACACGAATGTCGCTGGGTCGTCGGGCTTTGCGGGCGAATAGTCAGCCCAGTCGTTTCGCAGGTGCTGGGAGATAGGCAACCCGAGATGCTTGATGCCCATGACCACCATTTTGGCCACCTCGTAAGCCCCGTAGGGATTGAAGTGGGTGTCGTCGGCCAAGGGTTGCGTCTGCCCGGGAAAGGTGTTTGCGTGATAGTGGACAAGGGCTTGCGTGCTGCCCTCGTAGCCCAAGGCCTCAAAGAAGGTGCGTGTCATCTCATGCAGCTCGATGAGGGGCACGCCTTCGCGCCGTGCCACGGCCCGCATGGCATCGGGATAGTCGCCGTGGGTCTCCACGATGTGCTTGTGGGTGATGTCGAAGAAGCGGCGCTGCGTGGGCGTGCAGAAGACGATGGTGCCCCCCTTCTGCCTCACGCGATCCACAAACACCTTGAGGTTGTAGCTGAAGTTGTACCAGGCCCCGGCTCCTGCACTGTGCTCTTTCTGGTCGTTGTGTCCAAACTCGCAGAACACGTAATCGCCTTTGCGCAGGTGCGCCAGGATGTAGTCGAGCCGTCCTTGGGCGAGAAAGGAGCCTGCCGTGAGGCCACTCTCGGCCAGGTTGCACACGGCCACGCCCTCGTCCCACCAGCGTGGGAACATCTGCCCCCATGAGGCCCAGGGCTCGCGGCTCTGGTCGACGACCGTCGAGTTGCCGCAGAGGAAAAGGGTGGTGGCCGTGGTGTCGCGGTCGACGACGATGCGGCTCACGGCAGGTGCCGGGCCGTTGAACTCGAAGGTGAGGCGGTTGTCCCAATGTAGGTAGTCGCGCTCGCGCTCCTTGATTCGCACTTGGTGTCGGTCGTCAATGCGCGTGCTGCGCTTGTTGGCCACGAAGGTCACGGTGCGCAGCTCGCGGCGGTGTGTGGCCGTGGGCTCCACCATGAGGCGACGGTTCTCCACGCGCACGGTGGTCAGCGCTGCCCGGCTTTTGCTGCCCAGGGTGACGCTGACGCGGTAGTTGCCGTCGGGCACCTTCACGCTGAAGAAGAATGGAGCCTTGCCGCCTTTCACAGGCGGGGTCGTCACGTCGTAGCCGTAGCCCGTGCTGTCCGTGTATCGTGGCTGCGGGCGGGTCATGTCGAAATCGTAGTGCTGGGCTGAGGCCTGCAGCGAGGCCAACAGCAGGAGCGCATATAATAATAGGTGTCTCATGTCTTTATGTTCGCTGGTGTGTCGGTTGACTTTATAAATTACTGCCGTTTACCTTCACGTCAGTGACCTTGGCACCTGGGATAATGGTGGGGTCGAAGCAGCCTTTGCCGTTGCTGATGTCGATGTGGCTGAAGGAGAAGTCGTGGAGTTGGTACTTGTCCGAAAGTCCCACGTCGAAGAAGTTGGCGCAGTCCATGCGGATGTTGGAAATGCAGATGTCGTTACACGTGGAGAGGGGCATGTCCTTGCGCTCGCCCGGTTTGAAAAACTGTGTCCAGGGCCTCACGACGAGAAACGAGCGCGTGCGCCCCGTGATGTTCTCCACCCTCACAAACTCGTAATGTTGTGGCGTGTCGGGACGCATCTTAAGCCACAACACGCGGTTGGCGTTGTCGGCGTGGCAGTCGCGCAAGACGATGTTGTGGTCCATGAGGCTCTCCGATCCCAAGGTGAGGCACCCGTGCACCACGCCATAATGACAGCGCTCGATGAGAATGTTGCTGTTGGGGCCATTGGTGGTGTCGCGGTCGGCCCAGGTGCCCTTGCCGCCTTTCAGAGCCACGGCATCGTCGTTGACGCTCATGTGGCAGCCGCTTACCAGCACGTCGTGGCACGCGTCGATGTCGATGGCATCGCTCGATGGGGCTTTCAGACGCTCGGTGGGCGAATAGATGTGGGCGCGAAGGTAGCGCACGTGGTGGCTCTTGTAGATGTGGTTTGTCCAAAACGGACTGTTCACAAGGTTCACATCTTGCACGGTGACATTGCTCGACCGCGAGATGTAGACGAGGCGTGGCCTTTGCTCATCTTTGTTGGTACACTGCGGGTTCCACTGGCGGCGCAACCAGAACTGCCGCCAGTAGTGGTGGCCGTTGCCATCGATGGTGCCAGGGCCGCTGATGACAAAGCCGTTGAGGCCGTCGGCATTGATGAGGCCCGTGTAGTAGGTGCAGGTCTCGCCCTCGATGCGCGTGGTGCGCAGGTCGAAGTCCTCGATGCGGTCAGACCCCTTGAGCCGTCCGCCGCGCTCCACGAGCAGGTGGGTGCCCTGGTGGAAGTAGAGGCTGCCCGAGAGGAAGGTTCCTTGCGGGATGACCACCACGCCGCCGCCCTCGTGGGCACAGCGGTCGATGACCTGTTGCAGGGCGCGTGTCTGTACGCGTGTCGAGTCGACCACCACGCCATAGTCGGTCACCACGTAGCGGTGTCCCAGCTGGCTCATGTTGACAGAAAGGGTGTCTGTAAACCAAGAGCTCATCTCCGTTCCGTCGGGCCAAACCGATTTCTTTTTGGCCACCACCAAGTTGGCGGTTGCCAATAGCATGAGACATAGGCTGAGCAGTCTTCTATTTGTCATTGTTGCTGAGTCTTGTTTTAGTAGATTATGGTTTCCGTGACAAATTTACTGTGTTTTTCGTGCTTTTGCCTAGGATATTTTGATATTACTACTTCAATTTTTGACCCGTGTGGCCAGTAAGTTGCTCTTTGGCCATCTGCCGCACGGTGTTGGCAAGCCTTTCCTTGGCCACGTTGGGGCGCAGGGCTTCGTCGAGGGGCATACTGGGCGCGTTGATGCAAGTCACCTGCGCGAAGCCCGCTTCCCTCAGCTTGTCGGCATCGGCCACATGTCCGGCTACCAGCCACACAGGCACACCACGAGCCTGGCTGGCCTGGAGCACAGCTTGTGGAAACTTGCCCATGAGCGTTTGTTTGTCGGCACTGCCTTCGCCCGTGATGACCGCTTGGGCTCCTTCAAGTTTCGTGTCGAAGTGGGCCAGGCGCAGTAGCAGCCGCGCTCCCGACTCGGCCCGCGCCCCCAGGCACTGCATGAAGGCATAGCCTAAACCGCCCGCTGCCCCGGCTCCAGGGTGCTGAGAGCAGTCGCGGCCGAAATGGCGAGCCGCGATGCGGGCAAAGTGGGCGGCGCGCGCGTCGAGTTGTGCCACCATCTGTCGCGTGGCACCTTTCTGTGGGGCGAAGACGGCGGCGGCACCTTGTGAGCCACACAGCGGGTTGGTGACATCGCAGGCCAGGGTGAACGAGCAGTCGCCGAGTTCGCCGGCCAGCGCGTCGTCGAGCGTGCCGTGAGGTGCCAGCCGGTCCACCAGGGCGCGGAGCATGCCCAGGCCGGCGTCGCTCGTGGCCGTGCCGCCCAGTCCGACGACGAAACGGCGGCAGCCGTGCCGTAGTGCGCTCGCCAGCAGCTCGCCCACGCCGTAGCTTGTGGCGCGTAGCGGGTTGCGCTCACTGAGGGCTAAGCGGGACAGGCCACAGGCCTCGGCCACCTCTACCACGGCGGTGCCGTCGGGCATTAGGCCGTAGGTGGCTTCCGTGGGGCGCATCAACGCGTCGTGGACATGGGCACTCATGAGCCTTCCGCCCGTTGCGCCCACAAAGGCGTGAACCATGCCTTCGCCGCCGTCCGACGCTGGCACGCTCACCACTTGAATGTCCTTGCTCACTGCCTGAAGGCCTTGTGCAGCTGCGGCTTCTGCCTCAGTGGAGGTGAGGCATCCCTTGAACGAATCGATTGCAAGTAGGATTTTCATGATTTCTGGGCCGCCCCGCGATGCTTGTTGCGGGTTTGGCACCACAAAAATAAGCATAATATTTGGAATGGTAGCGTTTCGTTGACGTTTTTTCTTAGTCGTCACAGGGACCAAGCAACGCAAAATGTGTATCTTTGCAAGTGTTTTTAGGATTTCAAATTACACTTCGATGATGGTAAAAGGAATTGGCAGCCTGCTGGTGCTGGCTGTAGGAACATTTTTGTTGGGCATGGCTGAGTTTGTGATGGAGGGCATCCTTCCCGACTTGGCCAGCGATTTGCGCATTAGCATCCCGCAGGCAGGACATGCCATTTCGGTTTATGCCTTGGGAGTCTGTGTGGGTGCCACGTTTCTCATAGCCCTCCACAAGATGCGGCCGAAGCATATCATCCTGGGCTTGGTGTCGCTTGTCTTCATCGGTGCCATGCTCTCGGTCACGGCGCAGAGCTTCTGGTGGCTCATGGCGGCGCGCTTCATCAGTGGGCTGCCCCATGGGGCCTACTATGGCGTGGGCACCATCGTGGCCTACCGCCTGGCCGACGAGAGCCACAAGACGCGCGCGGTGTCGATCATGTGCGCCGGCATGACGTTTGCCAACCTGCTGGGCAATCCCGTGGCCACGCTGCTCTCGGGCGAGCTGTCATGGCGGCTGGCCTTTGCAGTCATTGCTGTGGGCAGCCTGGTGGCGCTCGGGCTGGTGGCGCGCTTCATCCCCAATCTCGACCCGCTGCCTGACACGGGATACAAGGGGCAGTTTCGCTTCTTGCGACACCTCGACCCTTGGCTCATTATCCTGGCCACGATGTTTGGCAACGGGGGCATCCTGGCCTGGTACAGCTACATCTCGCCCGCACTGGTCGGCGAGGGCGGCCTGCCTGGTCAGTGGCTGCCGCTCTACATGGCCTTCGCCGGACTGGGCATGGTCATCGGCAACCTGCTCAGTGGCTGGATGTCGGACAAGTACAAGGCGGGACTCACGGCCTCGACGCTGCAGGCCCTGGCGGGCGTGGCGCTGCTGCTCATCTTCCTCACCGTGGCCCATGGCTATGTGCACCTGGCGCTGATGTTCGTGTGCTGCGGCTGCCTCTTCGGCATGGGCACGCCCGAGCAGTTGCTCATCATCGAGCACTCCAAGGGGGGCGAGATGTTGGGGGGCTGCTGCATACAGATTGCCTTCAACTTCGGCAACGCGGCTGGAGCCTTCCTGGGCGGACTGCCCATCAGCTGGGGGTGGGGGTATGCCTGGCCGGCGATGGTGGGCTTTCCGTTTGTTGTCATCGGCTTCCTACTGCTTTTCTCCTTTCACCGCAAGTATGAGAGAAACGGCCAAACGCCTCTTGAATAAGACGAAGTAGCAAATAAATCTGCGAAACAAATTCTTTTTTACGAGAAAAGAGTAGGGAGTTCAAGTTTTTTCCATTATCTTTGCCTTGATGTTGCGAGTGGGTGTGTGCCGTGACGGATAGTTTGGCATGGCGCAGCCGCTCTATCATGAACCCTAAAACACTAACTTGACAATCATGGACGAACAGAAAACAGTGAAACCATACGTCATCGGCCTCGACTTAGGCGGCACCAACTCGGTGTTTGGCATCGTTGACGCACGTGGAGAAATCAAGGCCACCACGGCCATCAAGACAACGGCTTACGACAACGTGTCCGACTTTGTGGACGCGGCCATGGACGTGCTCCACATCATCATTGAGCAGGTAGGAGGCATCGGCACCATCAAGGCCATGGGCATCGGCGCACCCAACGGCAACTACTACACGGGTTGCATCGACTTTGCGCCCAACGTGCCTTGGGCACACAATGGGTCGGTCCCCCTGGCGCAGATGTTCTCCGACCGCCTTGGCGGCATACCCGTCGGACTGACCAACGATGCCAACGCGGCAGCCATCGGCGAGATGACCTATGGTGTGGCGCGCGGCATGAAAAACTTCATCATGATCACCCTTGGAACGGGTGTGGGCTCGGGTATTGTCGTAGACGGCAAGGTGGTCTACGGCAGCGATGGCATGGCGGGTGAGCTGGGACACGTCATCGTCAGGCGTGGGAACGGACGACTCTGCGGATGCGGACGACACGGATGCCTGGAGACCTATTGCTCAGCCACGGGCGTGGCGCGCACCGCGCGCGAGCTACTCGACACGACCGACACGCCGTCGTTGCTTCGTGACCTCAATCCTGAAGACATCACGTCGCTCGACGTGTCGATTGCGGCCTCGAAGGGCGACGCGCTGGCCCAGCAAATCTACCAGTTCACTGGCGAAGTGCTGGGCGAGGCGTGCGCCAACTTCGCTGCCTTCTCTTCTCCAGAAGCTTTCGTGTTCTTCGGAGGGCTCACCAAGGCTGGCGACCTGCTGATGAAGCCGCTCATGAAAAGCTACGACGACAACGTGCTGAAAATATACAAGGGCAAGGCCAAGTTCCTGCTTAGCGGACTCGATGGAAGTTCGGCGGCTGTGCTTGGCGCAAGCGCCATCGGCTGGGATTTGTAGGATGTTTTTCTTCTATTGAAGCCAGAGAGCGCATCTTGTATGCCAATTTCTTGAAAGTAAACAAGGAAGTCAAGGATATGATTGCTGAGATACAGGAGTTCAATAAGAAGTGATTACTCAAATGATATCTACTGCAAAAACAGTCGCACATGCGGTTGTTTTTGCAGTATAGAGTTCCACCAAAATACCTTTTGTCTTGATAATCTACTCATTAGTGCCAATAAAATTGCCTAAAATTTGCTTAGTTAAATATAATTATTTAACTTTGTACTGCAAAAACAGTCGAATAGTACGACCTAAATTGCAGTAATATGAGTAATATATGGTTATCCAAAGAAATAAATACATCGAAGCTTTGATAAATAAGCGTTGTAATGGAAAGGTAAAAATAATCACTGGCATTAGACGCTGTGGCAAATCATTTCTGTTATCAACATTATATAAAGACTACCTGAAGAAAGAGGGCGTTTGCTGAAGATTATTGATTCGCTTTATTCAGCAGTAGGCTCGCTAACCAATACCCATAATTTGGCCAACACTGCCGGTTCTATAATGAAGCGCAAGACATCAGATCATACTATCAAGAATTATATCAATTATCTTGAAGATGCATATTTGTTCTTGGGTGCTAAACGATATGACATTAAAGGAAAAAATACTTTGACAACACTCAGAAGTATTATTCCATTGATATGGGATTACGAAATGCAAAACTGAATTTCCGCCAACAAGAAAAGTCTCATTTAATGGAGAACCTTATTTATGTAGAACTAATACGTAGAGGATATCGCGTAGATGTAGGAGTTGTCGAACTAACACGTGTTATTGATGGTAAGAAAAAACAGTCGCAATATGAAATCGATTTTATTGCCAATACAGGACGTGAAAAGATTTACATCCAATCTGCATTGAATGTAGATACAGTCGAGAAAAAGAACCAAGAAACATTTTCTCTAAAAAATTCTGGAGATTTTTTTAAGAAAATGGTTATTCTTGATGGCAACTCCAAATTATGGACGGATGATGATGGCATAATGTATGTTGGTGTCATTCCTTTTTTATTAGAAGAATCTATTTTACCACAATATTGACATTTGAAAAATCCCAAGTCAACTACAGACTTGGGATTTTTTATCAGAAGGAAATAAATTATTGGTTAGAAATTCTGCTCCAAAATAAACTAAAAGTATAATTTGTAGCAAAATTACCAACCAAAGAACTTGCCACCTTCTTCGCAAGTCCTCTCCCAATCAGATTTGCCCCACAATGTTCGTTTAGGGCGTTTCTTCGTCTTATCATGCCTTGCAATGATAAACAGACCCATTCTTACTACCGCTGAATAGTTACTTCAGTGCGCCTAAAGATGTTCATCCGACATGTTGTCTGAAATCGTCCGTAATTCGTCCGATGTATATAAAGAAAATCAGCGTAACTTGTTGCTTTTACAACTCGTTACGCTGACTTTGGCGGAGAGAGAGGGATTCGAACCCCCGGTACCTCTCGGTACGCCGGTTTTCAAGACCGGTGTAATCGACCACTCTACCATCTCTCCAAACTATCTTGTGGATAGGCTTCTGGTCGAAAAGCGAGTGCAAAGGTAATGACTTTATTTGAAATAAAAAAATAAATCGGCCATTTTTTTTGATTTTCATTAAAATCGAAATTTCAGCGATGTGGATAGCGCACTTGTAAATCATCCATGCTCTTCCTTTGGAAGAGCATCACCTTCACGCTTGAATCGCGTCACCTCTACACCGTGAGGGCGACGCGATTCAAGCGTAGAGGCAATNNACCACTCTACCATCTCTCCAAAGAAAAAATCGTTTGACATCTTTTAGATAGCTGGAAGCCGTACGTCCACCTTTAGGTTGTTGACCTTAAGCTTTTGCGCGTGCAAAGGTAGTGGTTTTAGTCGGTTCCACCAAATTTTAAGAGGAGTTTTTTCAAAGAAAGATGTGTTTTTCTGAATTTGAGAATTTGTGGTGTGAGTGATTTGTGTTGTAGATGACGGTTGGTTGTGGAAGATGTTGTTGTGGGTAGCAAGAGGAGCTTGTTTGTTGGTTTTCTTCACTTTAGGTGGGTTCTATANNCGTAGAGGCAATGCGATTCAAGTGTAAAGGCGACGCGATTCAAGTGTGAAGCCGATGGTGACAAAATGAGGTATCGAATGGGACACGGTTGATAATCACCATGTTATGGATATATTGTTCTTTCGTAATGGGCATAAACAGGAAAAAATGACACTGAAAAACGTAAACATTATTCAGCATTCTCCCTTTTTGTCGCACTTTCGCGACGACGACAAAAAACAGAATTTCCCTTTTTGTCGCACATATATGATAACATATTATGTCTTAGAAGTTTATGGCATTAGTATTTAAGCTAAAATTTACGATTATCTCATCACTATGTTCGCGAAAACGAAGCAAAATATGGCATTTTTGTAAATATAATATCACAAAATCGCGAACAACCTCCCTATTTGTCGCCATGATGTTCCCTTTTTGTCGCCGTTAACATTTATTTGTTCCCTATTTGTCGCCATGATGTTCCCTTTTTGTCGCACCAATCTTCCCTATTTGTCGCGGCATGTTCCCTTTTTGTCGCCGAATGTGGTGTGTAGCCATTGAGAATCAATCAGTTACGAGGCCCTACTAATCTATGATACTATTGACTATTTATAATGACAACTATCCTTGGAAAAAATTTTGTTTTATTCTTTTCTTTATTCCTGCCCTACCCCATTATCCCCAGTTTATATTTTCCTTCTGCGATTTTGTCCGTTTATATTTCGTCTTTTTCTCTTTTTTGCTTCTCACTTGGCTTATTCTACCTGTATTTTCACTATTTTCGGTCATATATTTCGTTTGTTTAGCGTTGAATTCGCCTATTTTTATATATTTATATGCTGTTTGCAAAAATTATTTATATAATTATATGAACATTTGCTTTCTATGTAGGATTTCATCAATATTAGCTTCATAAATATATAAACATATATGCGAATTAATAAATAAAACGCCATACATCTAACTATGCATATAATTATAATTATACGTATATCTATTCCCTATATAAAGGATTATTACAATAAAGATTTATACACGTCTATATACTAATATATAACTAAATATCAAAAATAAAATACTAATAATGTAATATATAAATAAACACGAATATAAAGATATGAATATGGATTACGATTATATAGCTTGTTTATGTAAATATACATCTACATAAATCTATGTATATAATATAAAGTTTGCTTTTTTATTAATTTCCTCTCCTGTTTCTTCATCATGCTTTTCTGCCTATTATTTATAATTCATTTTATAAATATCTAATAACCAATATATTGCGAAATTTGAATTTACCGATTATATATGCTTTTAACTCTTTATTTATTTCTGTAAACAAATAGATATGTATAAATGCGCAAAGGTAAATATATGAATAAATAATAAATGATATAAGTCCTAATATAAAATATAAACATATATAAATATAGAAACATAATAAAAGATATAAACATAAACAATAAAAAAACCTTTATTTAGTTCTATCTATATATCTATATATAAAAAACTTTATAAATCGATGTTTCTATATCTTTATCAATAAAAAATGTTCAATATATTTGCTTGTTTATATTATAATGCTTAAATTTGCAGATGTAATTATTTACACCATTAAATAAGTGTTCGATTGAAGATAGTTATATATAATAATGTGTAGAATCATATATATAAAACAATATAAGAATCAAGATATAAATGTTTAATTATATAAGAAACTGCACGTTCATTTATACATCTAATCTTTTATATGCGGATATAAATGTTTTAGTGGCATAATATTGAAATATATAAATATAGATATGAGGAACAGGAAGATCGTTTTCGCGAATCAAAAAGGTGGCGTGGGAAAATCGACGTTGTGCATTCTCTTCGCCAACTACCTCGCTTGGAAAAAGCAGCAGGTATGCGTCATCGACACCGACTTGCAAAAGACCATCAAGATGCAGCGCAAGAAGGACATGGAGCTCTACCCTACCCTTGACCCTCCTTACGAGATCCAGGACTTCGACGTGCAAGCTCCAGACGTGATGCAGCAGCTCATGGACTCAGCTGCCGACACCGAGGGCTTCGTGCTCTTCGATTCGCCGGGTAACGTGTCGGAGGATGGTTTGGTGCCGATGTTTACCAATGCCGACTTCATCATCTGCCCTTACGAGTATGAGGAAAAGACGCTCGACTCCACTGGTACCTTCGTGCAGGTCATCAACGCCCTTCGTGCCGCTACCCCATCCATGAGCGCCAAGCTCTTCTTCGTACCCAACCGCATCGACGTGCGCATCGGTACCGCCGACGAGCTCAGGATGTGGAAGCAGACCGACGCCATCTTCAAGCAACTCGGCGCGGTCACGCCACGCATCACGGCGCGCGCGTCGCTGAAGCGTATCAACACCATGGAGATATCGGCCTCGCAGCGCGATGCTGTCAAGCTCGCTTTTGATTTCATGATTCGACGGATGCGGGACTAATAAATAAATACGCATATACATATCTATATATATAAAAAATCAAGGATATAAATATTTTGGTTATGGCTGGAAAAACAAATAAGACGAGAGTGACATTGCCCGGAAGTTTGGCAGACTTGGTTAGGGACCTGCAAGACGGTGGAGCGCAAGGCGTGAGGACATCGCAAGAGCCTGCCTCGGAGAAGGCAAGACAAGACGAAAGTCGAAAAGAGCTACAAACGCTTGATTCACAGGAGAAAACAAAAACTGATAGGGTAGGGGAAAAGCCTTCTGTCGAAAGCTCGAATGCCGACAACCTGCAATCAAGCGAGGCGCAAGAGGGCACGAGCGTGAAAGATGAAGGCCCCGACGCGCGCGCCAATAGGCCTATTGGCGGAGAGCGCCAGCGCGAGGATGGTGAAAACGAGGGTCAGAGACGTGGTAGGCCACAGAAAGAGAATACCATGAAGACCTACCAGATACAGAAAGACGACTCTGCCGACTCCTGGGATCTCTTCCTCGACCTGGCCAAGCAATATAAGACTGGCGGCGGTCGTCCGGCGACGATCTATATTGACCCTACGCTCAAAAGCATACTCGACCGCATGAAATACCCACTCTCGCTCACCACATCGTCTATCCTCTCGAGTATCGTGGCGCGTTTCATCTATGACCACGAGGAAGACGTGCGCAAGGCCCTCTTCTCGCAAAACATATTTTAAAGACGGGCACCCTAATTTGCCATTTTCTCGGATTTTTTGCGTAACTTAGCCGAAAAATAAGTAGAAGCCATGGAGAACGAGATAAGGAGGTATCCGATTGGGATTCAGACGTTCCAAAACATCATCGAGGGTCACTACGTTTATGTGGACAAGACTCAATATATAGTCGATTTCTTGAAGAGAGGCCTGAAATTCATCTTCCTGAGCCGCCCCAGGCGGTTCGGCAAATCGCTCTTCGCCTCTACGCTCCATGCCTACTACGAGGGACGTAAGGATCTTTTCGAGGGCCTTGCCATAGCCGACTATGAAAAGAAGTGGGTGAAGCACCCCGTGCTTCACTTCGACATGAGTGGTGCCAAGCATTTCGACAAGCAGCGTCTTGAAGACTATCTTGACACGCAGCTCTCGCCGTATGAGGATATATACGGTGACTATGAGAGGGAGAAGCATCCAAACGATCGTCTAACAGGTATCGTGCGCCGCGCCTACGAGAAGACAGGGCAAAAGGTGGTTATCATCATCGACGAGTATGACGCTCCGCTGCTCGACGTTGTGCACGAGGAGGACAACCTGCACGATTTGAGACTCGTGATGCAGAACTTCTACAGTCCTTTGAAGATGCTCGACCCCTACTTGGAGTTCGTATTCATTACCGGCATAACGAAGTTTTCGCAGCTCAGCATCTTCAGCGAGCTGAACAACCTGAACAACATATCCATGTCCGACCAGTACTCCGCCATCTGCGGCATAAGCAAGACGGAGCTGACGACTCAGATGCACCGTGATGTAGAAATCTTCGCCAAGAGCCAAGGCGTGAGCTATGACGAGATGCTCTCGCGGCTCACGGAGTATTACGACGGCTACCATTTCGGCGAGAAATCCGAGGACGTGTTCAACCCCTTCAGTCTCATCCTCGCCATGTCGAACCAAAAGCTGGGCAGCTACTGGTTCGGTTCCGGCACGCCATCGTATATAATAAATGTGATGCGGAAATTTCATGTCGGCATACGCGACATAGAGCGCAAGAGCGCGTCGGTGGACGACTTCGACGTGCCGCCAGAGCAGATGACCTCTGCCTTGCCATTGCTCTACCAGAGCGGGTACCTCACGATAAAGAAATATAGTCCGGTCACAGGCCGATATGTCCTCGACTACCCAAACAAGGAGGTTCGGTTGGGAATGCTCAAAAGCCTCGCTCCCAACTACCTCTCATCGAGGACGACGGACAACAGCGACTTCCTTGGCGACTTCATCGAGCTGCTCTATGAAGGCGACGCCAATGGCGCCCTTGAGCGCATGCGCGCTTATCTGGCAAGCATCAGCTATCGGTTGTCGAACAAGACGGAGCGTGATGTCGAGACCGTGTTCTACCTCATTTTCAGTCTCATGGGCTCCCACGTGCGCGTGGAGGAGTGCAGCGCCGTGGGCCGTGCCGACGTGGTGATATATTTCCCCGACACCATCTACGTGATGGAGTTGAAATACGACGGCTCGGCTGAGGCCGCCCTCAAGC
>DJOD01000033.1:306-501 GCA_002437115.1 Prevotella sp. UBA6447 | reverse complement strand
GCCGAGGCGGCCCTGAAGCAGATTGACGACAAAGGCTATCTCGTGCCATATTCAGCCACAGGCAAGCGTCTCGTGAAGATTGGTGTCAACTACGACAGCTCCAAGCGCACGATAGGGGAGTGGATAGTGGAAGACTCCAATAAATAATGAAGAAATAAACAGAGCAAAAAATCCGCGATGCCGTGAAGAGCAGCG
>DJOD01000033.1:0-261 GCA_002437115.1 Prevotella sp. UBA6447 | reverse complement strand
GGACTTTTTTGATATTGTTGGCACCATGTGAATATATAAAATGCCTATAAATAGGCATTCTAAAAAAATAATCATAAATATTTGAAACTTTCCGATTTTATTGTTAACTTTGTGAATGAGTTTAAGCGTGTTTGTAAAAACAGACATGCCCAAGAGCTCCAATGACGAAAGCGTATTGAGCGTTATCCTAGAATAGAAATGTGGTAGTTTCGAAATCTGCTTGGATAGTGAACAATGCTGCTCACGCTATGGATTATTATA
>DJOD01000060.1:3573-13041 GCA_002437115.1 Prevotella sp. UBA6447 | reverse complement strand
AATTAATAGAACCTACCTATAATGAAACGACAACACACACCCAACGACCAGCAGTAGCAACAGCGCCATGGCCCATGGCGACTTCCACCAGTTTTCCACCATATAAACAATCGTTTGCCTCCATATGGTGAGATTCGAAACAAAATGCGACATTGAATAGGTAGAAAAGTCCAAAAACGTACATTTTTCCATATTATTCGTACCCTATCACCTTGTCTCTAACGGACATTGTGACTAAATTTGCAGCAGATTTCTAACTTAAACCACAATGCTACTAAAAAAATCAATCCTTTGCGCCCTGTTGCTCGGAATGGCAACAGCAGGACAGGCACAGCGTAAGGTGCAGGAACTAGGCAGAGGTGTCGTGGCGGTAAACGACGGCAACAACGTCACGCTGACCTGGCGCAGGCTGGCCCAGGAACCCGAAAGCTGCAAGTACAACATCTATGTGTCCTCCTCGAAGGACGGGGCATACACTTTGCTCAATAGCGCTCCCCTGTCCAAGACCAACTATGCCACCACACTGTCAAAGGTGCCCTACAACAGTTACATCGCCGTCACCATGCTCGACAACGGGAAGGAAAGCGAGAAGAGCAAGCCGTTCCTTTTCAAGAACAACGGACTGAGAAACATATTCATGGAAATCAGGTTTGACAAGTCTCCACTGAAAAAGGCAAACTACACTACCAAGTTTGTATGGCCTTGTGACCTCAACGGCGATGGCGAATACGATTACGTCGTCGACCGATGCCCTACCGATGGGTCCCGGAACTTTTATCTTGAAGGATATCTTGCCGACGGAACATTCCTTTGGAACGTGGATCTTGGCGTGAACGAAAGACCCTGTGACGGGCAGAACGACAACCTGTGCGCGTACGACATTGACTGCGACGGCAAGGGAGAGGTAATCGTCCAGACATCAGACGGCACGCGGTTTTGGGACAAGGAGAAAGGGACGTGGGGCAAATACCTGTTTGGCAAGGACACGGGCGACTCCGACGGCGACGGAATCATTGACTATGACACACAGGAGACGAAAAACCCTCCTCGATACATGACCGTCATCGACGGCATGACAGGCACGGAGAAGGCATCGGCGGAGTTCGCATATGATGAGGCATACAACAGGACAAACAAGGGGTCCCTGATGGGAGATGAGTACAACAAGCATGAAGGACACACGGGAATATTCTACCACGATGGTGTCCATCCCGCCATTGTGGGCGAATGGCACACACGCTCCAAGGAGGGAGAGCACTACTACCGCAACGTGGCTTTCGCGTATCAGGGCGGAGCGTGGAA
Source organism: Prevotella sp. UBA6447 (assembly GCA_002437115.1). Taxonomy (GTDB): domain Bacteria; phylum Bacteroidota; class Bacteroidia; order Bacteroidales; family Bacteroidaceae; genus Prevotella. The sequence continues at coordinate 11,739 of DJOD01000060.1, read as the reverse complement.
ACTGCTGTTCAGCAAGCAAACGGGAGGTGCCGTGTTCCATCAGATAAGGATAGCCGACGTTGACGGCGACGGTTGCGACGAGATGCTGTCGGGAGCCTATGCCATGGACCAGGACGGTTCCACCCTGTACAACTCTGGCATAGGGCACGGTGACCGCCATCGCATCAGCGACATCGACCCAGATCGCCCCGGACTGGAGTGCTTCGCCATCCAGCAATACGCCCCCGACATGCTCGGCCAAATCCTTTACGACGCCGCCACGGGCGAGCCCATCAAGAAATGGTACCTCAACGAGGTGGGCGACGTGGGCAGAGGAGAGTGCATGGATGTCGACCCCAACCACTTGGGCTGGGAGATGTGGTCTACCATGGACGGTGTGTATGACGCCAAGGGAGACCGCATAGATGGCCTCAACAAGACTTACCCCACGGAGGGCATCTGGTGGGACGGACAGCTGGACAGGGAAATCGTACAGTCGTCCGACTCCCACTACAACGTCTACATCATGAAGTTTGACGGCACGCGTCTCGTGCAGCCTGCCAAAGAGTCTGGTTACCAACTGATAACCAGCTACGGAAAACGCGCCAAGTTCTGGGGGGACATCATCGGAGACTGGCGTGAGGAGATGGTGCTAATAAGGCAGGTTGACGGTGTCTGCCAAGGCATCGTTGGGCTCAGCACCAGCAGCACGACTGACGTCAACAACATCTATTGCCTGCAACAGGACCCTCACTACCGGGGCGACTGCACGACAAGGGGATATTACCAAAGTCCCAACCCCGGCTTCTACCTGGGTTACGACATGCCTCGTCCACAGTTGCCGCCTGTGATGCAGGCCAACGAGGAGTGCGACGTATTCGGCATTGCCGACGGCAACGCCACGGTCACACCTCGCGATGGCTTAAAGAACATCTACATGATGCCGGTCAAGAAACAGAACCTAACGCTCCGCGGACTCAAGGGCAACGCCCAACTGTGGAAATCGCAGCAGGGGACGCTGACTCTTGAAGGCAAGAACGAGTCCACAGGCAACACTATCGTCTCGGAGGGCACACTCAACCTGCAGGGTGACATCGCCGGAACCGTGGACCTCCGCGCCCGCGGCACGCTGTCCGGAAACGGATCGGTAGGAGGCATCATGGTTGAGGGCGCGCTGAACTATGAGGGCTGCCGCATCATGCCAAGCAAGGTGATAACGGTGAACAACACGCTCACCCTGGACAAGAAGACGTATATGGAGATTAACACCGACGACAGCGCCTTCGTCAAGGTCAACGGCGACCTCGCCATCACGGCGCCGGTGGTGTTCACCATCCGTGCTACCGACATAAAAGCGGGGACCTACAAGCTCATAGAATACACTGGGCAATTCTCCGGAAGCACCGACAACTTCAGCGTCAGAGGGCTAACCGGCCTTTCGTGCAACGTCATCAACAAGGACAGGGCCATATACCTGAGCGTGGCTGACCAGCGCGAGCCCACCGACCAGGTCGTATGGACTGGGAAAAACGGGAATGTCTGGGACTATCGGGCCGACAATTTCTCGCTCGACGGAACAGACACTTCGTTTGCTACGGGCGACGGTGTCGTGTTCAACGATGACGCCAGCGCCACCACCGTCAAGGTGGACGAGCTGATGTCGGCCGGTTCCGTCACATTTGAAAACGACAGCAAGGCCATCGTCATCACGGGCAACGGAGGCATCTCGGGTGCGGCCAACGTGACCGTGAACGGCACGGGGCGTGTGCTGCTCAACGCCACGAAGAGCGACTATACGGGCAAGACCACCGTCAACTCCGGGACGCTTGTCGTCAAGCAACTGGCTGACGCAGGCACAGCCTCGTCAATAGGCGCGGCAACAGCTGCGGCAAGCAACTTCCTGATAGGCAAGGCCACACTGCAAATCAACAACGCGAACACCGCTACCAACCGCGGTCTCACACTCACCGACACCGCTACGATACAAGTCTCTTCGGGCACAACAGCACTGAAAGGAATCATTGTCGGAAAGGGCGTGCTGCGAAAGACGGGCGGTGGCCAGCTGAACATCACCTACAGCGGAAACAACACATGGGCGGGAACGATACTGGATGGCGGCACGTTGGCCATGGGCGCATACAACACGACATTCGGCCTGCCGACGTCTACTATCCACGTCACAGCCAATTCCACGCTGACCCTATTCGACACCACCCAATCAAGCAATGCGCCTACGTTGCTGAACACCATCCTGATTGACGAGGGCAAGACGCTGAACTTCAAAGCCGGAAGCCGCTGCCACATACGCGGGGCGCTGAAGGGGAAAGGCACGTACAAAGTCAGCTTCCCCTACGTGAGGGGCGATGTCTACACGAACACGAGTGGCTTTGAAGGCACCTATCAGGTGACCACATCCAACTGCCGCTTTGTGCAAGGCATGGACTTGTCAAAGGCGACGCTGAAGCTGGACCAAGGTTCGTATGCGGCAGGCTTCAAGGCCGGAAAGAGCGACGAGGCCAACTACACCCACAAGATCGGAACGCTGACCGGCACCGGCACGCTCGGCACGGGCACATGGCAGATCTCGCGCCTGCTGGTCAACTACAGGACGACTTCCACGGCAGCATCGTGCGATGCCGTGACCATCAACGGCACCGCCGTCCTCGACAGTCCTGTCATCGACATGCGGAGGCTGTCGGGCTCCTACATCCCCGGCAATGCCGAATTTGCCGTCATCAAGGGTGACGGCCACCGCATCGTGAAGGGCAACGTCACCATCCTGCCCGCCACGCCCAGGGTGGGCTATGAGTGGGACACATCGCGCCTGGCAAGCGACGGGGTCATCACCATCACGAAAAGCGCAACGGGAATCGACGGCACGCGCGCTGACGGTAACACCAACACCGCCATGTACGACTTGCAGGGGCGCAAGGTCCGCAAGGCCTCAAGGGGTGTCTACATCGTAAACAAGAAGAAAATACTGGTTAACAGATAGACAGGCCTCTCTGACAGCCCCCCTCGACCCCGCCACTGGCCGTGGCGGCAAAGCCCAGGTTGACGCATAGCCCAGGACATGCTTGCTTTGGCAAGTGGCCCTGGGCTATGTCCATGCATGGCTGCGCGCCACAAGCTGGAGGGGAGCTTTGGGGAGTCTTGGGAAAAAGGGAAAAAGGGAAAAAGGGGTGAGCGACGGCAAGACAAGACGCCTTGCACATTTCTTGCGAACAAATCGGCTGCGAAGGCAATAATACCGCGTATCGTGCGTTATAAAGAGGTACGTACACAGATTGATTACTTTTTATGATAGAATACATCCAAGGCGAGCTCACTGAGCTCACCCCCACTTTGGCCATCGTCGAGGCTGGCGGAGTGGGTTATGCGCTCAACATATCGCTCAACACTTACACAGGCGTGCAAGGCAAGAAACAAGCACGCCTCTACGTGCACGAAGTGCTTGTGGCGGGCGGGCGCGACGACTCTTTCACGCTCTACGGCTTCGCCACGCGCCAGGAGCGCGAGCTCTACCGCATGCTTATCTCCGTGTCGGGGGTGGGTGCAAACACAGCCCGCATGATGCTCTCGTCGATGACCCCAGCTGAACTGTGCGACGCAATCGCCAACAGCAACGAAAAGGCCATCAAGAGCGTAAAGGGCATCGGGCTTAAGACGGCGCAGCGTGTCATTGTTGACCTGAAGGACAAGATCGTGTCATCGGGCATCGCCAACGAGTTGCATGTGCCCGCAGGCAGCAAGGAGCAACCGACGGTCAACAACGCCGTGAAAGACGAGGCTGTGTCGGCCATGACCATGCTTGGCTTTTCGCCAGCGCCTGCAGCCAAGGTGGTGACGGCCATCCTGACCGAGCAGCCCGACATGGCTGTGGAGTCGGTCATCAAGGAAGCCTTGAAGCGCATCAAGTAATCTCAGGAATGAACATCAGAAGACACGGCATATCTATTCTCATCGCGCTGGCCATCGCCATGGTCAGCTATGCTTTTGTGTATCCGCGCCAGCAGGTAGACCCGCGCCAGCAAGCAAGGCGCACGCAGCAAGACAAGGGCAAGCAAAGCGGCAAGGACCAATACAAGGGGCGAGGCAAGAGCTCTAAGGCCAATGGGGTCGGCAACCTCAACGACCTCATCATAGACGAGGACTCCATACCCGACTCGCTGCTCCACCCCCGGTGGAAGATACAACGCACCACCCCCATCACCTACGACGACCTTGACCAAGGCGTGCTCGACCTGAAACGCCCTGAGGGCGTGCGCTACGAGGTGAGCTACAACGATTCGCTCGACCGCTACGTCATCGGTGCCAAGTTTGGCGACTCTTATCTCGCCACACCGTTCATGATGACCACGGCCGAATACCTCAAGTGGAGCGAGAAGCACGCACGAGACGCTTACTTCCGCTCGAAGAACGACGAGATCTACCAGGCCAAGGGCAAAGAGAAGTTCGACTTTGCCGATATGCACTTCGACCTCGGGCCAGCGGAGAAAATTTTCGGCCCCGGTGGCGTGCGCATCCGGACACAAGGAACGGCCGAGCTGAAATTCGGCGCGACCAACAAGAAAATAGACAACCCGTCGTTGCCCGTCAGAAGCCGCAACAAGACGACCATGGACTTCGACGAGAAGATCAACCTCAACGTCAACGGAAAGGTGGGCGACAAGGTCAACATGAACCTCAACTACAACACCGATGCCACGTTCGACTTCGACGCGCAGAGCATGAAGTTGAAGTATGACGGCAAAGAGGATGAAATCATCAAGCTTGTGGAAGGCGGAAACATCTCGTTCCCCAGCAACTCGTCGCTCGTGCAAGGCGCAAGCTCACTGTTCGGTCTGCGAACCGACCTGCAGTTTGGAAAGCTCAAGCTGCAACTGGTTGCCTCACAGAAGAAAAGCTCATCGAAAAACGTGTCTTCAAAGGGCGGCACACAGCTCACGCCATTCGAAATAGACGCGGCCGACTATGAGGAAAACCGCCATTTCTTCCTCTCACAATATTTCAGAAGCCATTACGACGCGGCCATGAAGACGTTGCCTAACCTGACGACAGGCATCACCATCAACCGCGTGGAAATCTGGGTAACCAACAAGACAGGAACAACCAACAACACCCGCAACATCGTGGCCCTGACCGACCTGGGCGAAAACGCCAAGGTGAGCAACCCCATGTGGTCGGCTGGAGGATCGCCCGTGCCGGCCAACAGTGCCAACACGGAGTATGAGACGGTTGTGAACCAGCTGGCTGACGCACGCGACATTGACCAGACATCCACCGTGCTCGAAGGGGCGGGGCTCATCGGCGGGTCTGATTATGAAAAACTGCAGAGCGCGCGCCTGCTCAGCTCATCAGAATACTCTGTCAACACGGCGCTTGGCTACGTGTCGCTGCGCACCTCTCTGCAGACCGACCAAGTGCTGGCTATCGCTTACGAGTACACATATGGCGGAAAGACTTACCAAGTAGGAGAGTTTGCCAGCGATGTCACAGACGTGAACAAGGCACTCTTCGTCAAGTCGCTCAAGAACACCAGCAACAACCCACAACAAGGCAACTGGGATCTGATGATGAAGAACGTGTACTACCTGGCATCATCCGTGGAACGCGAGAAATTCAAGCTCGACGTGAAATACCAAAGCGACACCACTGGAGTTTACCTTTCTTACATACCCGAACAGCAGGTCAAAGACCAGACGCTCATCAAGTTCCTTGGGGCTGACCGCCTTGACAACAACAACAAGGCGCACCCAAACGGCTACTTCGACTACGTGGAAGGCTACACCGTGAGCAACGGACGCGTGTTCTTCCCCGAGGCCGAGCCGTTCGGAAGCTACCTCTACGACCGTCTCGTCAGCGCAGGCGTGCCTGCCAGCAAGGCGGCAGCCTATGCTTTCACGGAGCTCTACGACTCGACGAAGACCGTGGCAAAGCAGATTGCCGAGAAAGACAAGTTTCTCCTGCAGGGACAATACAAGGGCACGGCGGCCAATGTCATATCCCTCGGCGCCTACAACGTGCCACAGGGATCGGTGGTCGTAACGGCCGGAGGCGTCACCCTGACGGAAGGATCCGACTACACCGTAGACTACAGCGCGGGCGAGGTGACCATCCTCAACCAGAGCATCATCGATGCTGGAACGGCGGTCAACGTGTCGCTTGAAAGCCAAAGTGACTACTCGCAGGAACGGAAAACCATGCTCGGAATGAACTGGGAGTACGACTTCTCGAAAAACTTCCAAATGTCGGGCACCTTGCAGCACCTGTCCGAACAGGCACTCACCACCAAAGTGGCAATGGGTTCGGAGCCTCTCAACAACACCATCTGGGGGCTCAACCTCAACTGGAAGCATGAGTCGCAATGGCTCACCAACGTGCTCGACAAAATCCCGTTCTTGCACCTCACGCAACCCTCACAGATTTCTTTCACGGGCGAGTTTGCGCAACTCATCGCAGGAAAGGCACAAGGGGTGCAAGACAACGCCTCGTATATCGATGACTTTGAGAACACCACCGACGAGATCAGCGTGCTCGACCCGTACAGCTGGGTGCTGTCGAGCGTGCCGTCGATGTTCCCCGAACACACAGACAAGGCTACCTTGCGGAGCGGCTTCAACAGGTCACAGATGGCCTGGTACTCCATTGACCCGCTCTTTACCCGACGCAGCAGCAGCCTCACGCCAGCCCACATCAAGAGCGACCTTGACCAGCTGAGCAACCCATACATACGCGAATGGTATGTCAACGAGCTGTTCCCCAACCGCGACGTCAACTCGTACAGCGGAGCCACAGCCACGCTGCCTGTACTCAACCTGGCCTATTACCCCAACGAGCGCGGCCCCTACAACTTCAACCCGGACCTCAACGCGAACGGAACGCTCAACAACCCCGAGCAACATTGGGGCGGAATGATGCGAAAGCTAGAGACAACCGACTTCGAGAATGCCAACATCGAGTATGTGGAATTCTGGTTGCTCGACCCGTTCATCGACAGCCACGACAAGACCAACGCCGCCGATTACGGGGGAGACCTCTACTTCAATCTCGGGGAGGTGTCGGAAGACGTGCTGCGCGACGGAAAGAAATTCTACGAGAGTGGCATGCCCGTCGACGGGTCGCAGAGCTTCACTTACACACAGTGGGGAAAAATCCCAACACAATCCACCGTAACCTACGCCTTTGCCACAACAAGCGGCGCAAGGAAATTGCAGGATGTGGGACTCAATGGGCTCAACGACCAGGAGGAACAACAATTCCAAAGTTACCAAGACTTCCTGACGCAAATCCAAGGAAAGGTCAATGCCGCCGTGTGGGACTCCATCTGGGCAGACCCTGCCAACGACGACTACCACTATTTCCGGGGAGACGACCTCGACCGCATGGAGGCCGACATACTCAGGCGCTACAAGTACATCAATAACCCACAGGGCAACTCGCCCGACTCGGAGGGCAACTCGGGAGGCTTCGACACTTCCTACAAGAGCACACCCGACGTGGAGGACATCAACCAGGACTACACGCTCAACGAGTATGAGAAATATTACCAATACCACGTGTCACTGAGACCCGAGGATATGGTGGTGGGGCGCAACTTCATCGTCGACAAAAGGGATGTGGCACCCACCTTGCGCAACGGAAAGACAGGCCATTTCACATGGTACGAGTTCCGAATACCCTTGGACGAGTTCGAAAAGCGGGTGGGAAACATCAACGACTTCTCATCCATCCGCTTCATGCGAACCTTCCTCACGGGCTTCAAACACCCTGTCATCTTGCGCTTCGGAACATTCGACCTCGTGCGGGGAACATGGCGAGTCTACGACCAAAACCTCGACAACTCGGCACAGACGGGAACCATGACAACCGCATCGGTCGACATCGAGGAGAACAGCGACAAGTCGCCCGTCAACTACGTCTTGCCCCCTGGCATCAAGCGCGGACAAGACCCCACGCAGCCGCAGCTTGTGGAGTCAAATGAAGCGGCCTTGCAAATCAACGTCAACAACCTCTCGTCGGGCGAGTCGAAATGCGTGTACAAAAATTCCACGCTCGACCTTCGGCAGTACAAGCGCCTGCAAATGTTCGTACATGCCAACGCCAATGAGCAGAACGTCACCGACCTGCAAGACGACCAGCTGGCCGTGTTCATCCGCTTGGGATCCGACTACAAGAGCAACTACT
>DJOD01000060.1:2596-3459 GCA_002437115.1 Prevotella sp. UBA6447 | reverse complement strand
GGCCAGAAGACAACATGCTCGATGTGCCCCTCTCGGTGTTCACAGCCGTCAAGAAGGCGCGCAACACCGCTAAGGCCAATGGATTGGCTTCATACAACCGGGCTTACGAGGCTTATGACGAGAGCCACCCGCAAAACAAGATTACCATTATGGGTAACCCCACGCTCGGAGAGGTGAAGACCCTCATCGTCGGTGTCAGGAACTTGGCTGGCGAACAAAAGAGTGGCGAAGTGTGGCTCAATGAGCTGCGACTGAAGGAATACAACAACTCGGGAGGTTGGGCTGCCAACGGAAACCTCAATGTGCAACTCTCCGATATGGGTACCGTGAACCTGCAAGGCCGTTATGTGTCGCAAGGGTTCGGCGGATTGGAACAAGGGGTCAACGAGCGTTCGCAAGACGACCAGAGCAACCTGTCGTTCACCACAAGCCTGGAACTCGGGAAGTTTTTCCCCGACAAGGCCAAGGTATCGGCTCCTCTCTATTACAGCCTTACGAAAGAGGTGAAAAGGCCCAAGTATGACCCGCTCGACACCGACATGGAACTTGATGACGCTCTTGAGAGCATGAACAAGCATGAGCGCGACTCGGTGGAGAACATCGCGGTGACAAAGACCATTAACCGAAACTTCTCGCTCTCGAATGTGCGTGTGGGCATACAAACCAAACGACATCCCATGCCTTACGACCCGGCAAACTTCTCGTTCTCATACAGCCATTCACACGCGCATACACAAGGCGAAACAACGGTCTACGAGAATGAGGACAACTGGCGAGGTGGACTTAATTACAACTGGAGCCCTGTCTACAAGGCTTGGGAACCTTTCAAGAAGATGAAAAGCAAGAGCAAGTGGCTCGACATT
>DJOD01000060.1:0-2474 GCA_002437115.1 Prevotella sp. UBA6447 | reverse complement strand
CTGCAAGAGCGCGACATGGAGACGCTCGAAGGGTCGCAACTGCCACTGACATTCTCACAACAGTTCCTGTGGAACCGCGAGTTCCAGCTGAGATGGGACTTGACCAGGAACTTGCACATGAACTTCCAAAGCGCGACACACGCAGAGATAGAGGAGCCTTACACGCCTGTCAACAAGGACCTCTACCCCACTCGATACGAAGCGTGGAAGGATTCGGTATGGACTTCCATCAAGCACATGGGAACTCCACTCGACTACCAGCAGACTTTCACCATGTCTTACCAGTTGCCACTCAACCTGTTGCCCGTCTTCGACTGGGTTAACGCCGACGCTTCTTACAACGCCACATACCACTGGGTGCGCGGAACGGAGCTGGAAGATGGCACCAACCTGGGCAACACCATCCAGAACAACCGCCAGCTCAACATCAATGGGACGTTCAACCTCACCAAGCTCTACAACCATGTGCCCTTCCTCAAGGCGGCCAACGAGCGTTTCGACAAGGAACCCAGCCGCGCGGAACAAAACAAGAAGAAACAAGACAAGAGCAAGGAGAAACTTGAGAAGAAAAAACTGAAGGACGAGGAAGACCAAGTGCGAAAGCAAGCCGAAGCCGACGGAAAAGACCCTGACGAAGCCATCAAGCAACTGCAACAGAAGAGGAAAGAAGAGCAACAGAAGAAAGCACAATTGCCAAAGAACAAGAACGCCTTTGAAAAAGAAATCAAGCTGTTGCCCGACACCACGCTTGACATCAGCCACGGGCGCAAGTCGAAGCGGCTCATCGTCACGGCAAAGACCATGGACGGGAAGCGCTACAAGCTGAAGTTCAAGAAACTCGACGACAACAAGATACGCATTACCAACAAGGTAGACTCCGCCTTGCAGTTGAGAGTTTCGGTTACCACCAAGCGTCCACTGGAGGACCAGAAATGGTATCGCATAGCCCAGTCGGTGGCTCGTGTGGCCATGATGGTACGCAACGCAAGTCTCACATACCGCAACCAGTACGCCATCGCCCTCCCTGGCTTCATGCCCACCGTGGGCAACGCCTTTGGGCAGACGCGCAACAACAGCGCCAACGCCCTGGCACCAGGACTCGACTTTGCCTTCGGACTGGTGGGCGACGGTTATATCACGAAAGCGAGCGACAACGGATGGTTGCTCATGAGCGACAGCGTGGCTACGCCCGCAACGACCAACAAGACAGAAGACCTGCAGTTGCGCATGACGTTGGAGCCGGTGAAAAACCTCAAGATCGACCTCACCGCCACACGCACGCAGACCACAGCACGAAGCATACAATACATGTACGAGGGCAACCCAACCACACAAACAGGCACATTCACCATGACAACCATCTCGCTGGGCACAGCCTTCGAGGGTATGGGCAATGCCAACAACGGTTACCACAGTGCCACGTTTGAGAAATTCTGCCGTTCGCTCGAAAGTTTCCGCCAGCGTGTGGAAGCTCGTTACACCAACGCCGTCTACCCAGCAGGAACAGCCTTTGCAGGAAAAAAATTCGACCCCGCCAACGGCGGTGTCAACCTGTACAGTGCCGACGTGATGGTGCCTGCGTTCCTTGCCAGCTACACCAGCATGGGCGGAAAGGGCCTGAGCATCTTCCCTTCGTTGACGAAGCTGCTTCCCAATTGGACGATTCGTTACAGCGGCTTGAGCAAACTGCCTTGGTTCCGTGAAATCTTCAAGAGCGTCAATCTCAACCACAGCTACAAGAGCGTCTATGCCGTGGGCAGCTACCAGAGCTACAGTACCTACATGCAGCTCATGGGCGCAGGTTTGGGCTTCATCACCGACGCCACAACAGGAAACCCTATTCCCAACTCAATGTACAACGTGTCTACCGTGAGCATCAACGAGGCGTTCTCTCCCTTGCTGGGCGTAGATGTCACCTTGCAAAACAATCTCACCTGCAAACTGGAATACCGCCAGACGCGTGTGCTTTCCTTGTCGATGACAAGTGTGCAAATCAATGAGGCCGTCAGCAAGGACTGGGTGTTGGGAATGGGCTACAAACTCAACAACTTCAACCTCTTCGGAGGGCGCAACCACCGGCAGGTGAAAGGCAGCAACCGCTCAGGCAACAACTCGTCGAAGAGCAACAACCGTTCCAACAGCCAGTCGAACCGTGGTGGAACCAACCACAGCCTAAACCTGCGCCTCGACCTGTCGTTCCGCAAGCAGGCCAGCATCACGCGCGACATCGCAGCCATGGCCTCAGCGGCCAGCAGTGGTAACACAGCCTTCAAGTTGTCGTTCATGGCCGACTACACTCTGTCGAAGCTCATGACCATGAGCTTCTACCTTGACCGCCAGACTAACACGCCGCTCCTCAGCAGCAGCAGTTACCCGACGACGACACAAGACTTCGGCCTCAGTCTGAAGTTCAGCCTGACACGATAGGATGCAGATATAAAGTATTATATAACAACATTTCAATAAGTTGTGCA
>DJOD01000043.1 GCA_002437115.1 Prevotella sp. UBA6447 | reverse complement strand
GCTAATTTCGGATGGTTACGATTTACCCCCAGACCTCCTCGGCAATGTCGCGTACCAGGTCGACCTTGGCCCACTGTTCGGCCTCGGTGAGCTTGTTGCCAATCTCGCAGGATGCAAAGCCGCATTGTGGGCTCAGGCTCAACCGTTCCAGAGGCACATAGCGCGCTGCCTCGCGGATGCGGGCAATGACCGTGACCCTGTCTTCGAGCGTGGCACGCTTGGTGGTGACCAAGCCCAGCACCACATGTTTCTCGCCCGACACCTCGCGCAGCGGTTCGAAGCCTCCCGAGCGCTCGTCATCGTACTCCAGGTAGAAGCTGTCCACGTTCTCCTTGCCAAACAGGTAGGGAGCCACAGGGTCGTAGGCCCCTTTGGTGGCATAGCACGAGTGGTAGTTGCCACGGCACACGTGGGTGTTGATGGTGAGCCCTTGGGGCTTGCCCGCGATGGCCAGGTTGTTTACCGTGAGGTATTGCAGTGCCTCATGTTCCAAAGTGAATCCCGTTCCGGCCATCGACTTCCAGAAGTCGTCGTCGACAATCATGCCCCAGGTGCAGTCGTCGAGCTGCAGGGTGCGGCAGCCGGCGGCGTAAATCTCTCGGAAGAACGTGGCGTAAGCCTCGGCGATGTCGCGGATGAGGTCGTGCGTGTTAGGATAGAAAGCGCGGGTGTTCTTGGCGTTGTCGCCACGGAAAAGCTCGGCGAGGAACTGTGCCGGCGCGGGAACCGTTTGCTTGGCCTCGACACCCGCTTCTTCGAATTGTTTCACGAAAAGGAAGTCTTGGATGAAAGGATGGTTCTCGCCTGTGATCTTGCCCGTGAGGCGGAGCGAGCCCTTCGTGGTCTCCTCGCCATGAAACTGGTAGCCATGGTCGAGCTCGATGTGCTCCACGCCGCCCAAGCCCCACATGAAGTCGAGATGCCAGTAGCTGCGGCGAAACTCGCCGTCGGTGATGTAATGGAGGCCGTGTGCCTTCTGCTTCTTCACCACATTCTCGATGAGGCGGTCTTCGATGGCACGCAGCTCAGTGGCCGAAAGGTTGCCCTCGGCAAACTGGGCGCGTGCTTCTTTCAACTCTGCCGGGCGCAAGTAGCTGCCCACGGCATCGAAATGCTGGTTTCTGTTACTCATAGTGATTGTATTGTTTATTTGTTGTTTTATTGTTGGGCTGTCTTGTTTTCGCCGGCAAAGTTAGGGAAAAGAACTTTATGCGCCAAATATCCTTTGTTATTCGGTAATATTTCCTAACTTTGCAGTCAAATAAGATTTTTTGCAGAATATTATTCTGTGATATTCGATGTCAAGAAGCATATCATCAATACAAAAACCATACGCACATGGCATATCAAGAGACCCTCGACGAGACCGACGTGAAGATACTCAGACTGTTGCAACAAAACTCGCGCATGACCGTCAAGGAACTGGCTGCACGTGTGAACCTGTCGCCATCGCCCACCTTTGAACGGCAGAAGCGACTGGAGCGCGAGGGCTACATCACTCGATACACGGCCGTGGTGGACCACCACAAGATGGGGCAAAATGTCATCGTGCTTTGCAACATACGGTTGAAACAACACACCCATGCGCTCATCCAGCAGTTTATGGACACGGTGCAAACCATCGACCAGATAACTGAGTGCTACAATACCACGGGCGATTACGACTTCCAAATCAAGGTATATGCGCGCGACATGAAAGACTATCAGGACTTCATGCTTAACACCCTCGGAAACATCGACTGCATCGGTAGCCTCCACAGCATCATCGTCATCGGAGAAATCAAGGACTCGCATTGCATACCTGTTTCCAACCCAAGATGATGCCCGTCATGAAGCACGTCTCACCTCAAAAAACGATACATTTCTATCTTTTACAAAAAAGCAAAAATCCTAACGGCTTATTCAAGCAGTTAGGATTTCCATGTGTGCGCCCGACAGGACTCGAACCTGCACGTCGCGAAACACCAGATCCTAAGTCTGGCGCGTCTACCAATTTCGCCACGGGCGCAAAAGCTGAGTGCAAAGGTACGCAATATTTCTGATAATTGATGCGACTTTGCACTCATTTTTCTTTTTTTAGGCAAATAAGTCTTGTTAAGGCCATATGCCTTTTAGGGCACATAGCGAGCGCCGTCACTTGAGCTTGGGCTTCAGTTCGTCGGGCGAGTCGTGGGTGTACATGTTGACGGGTGGTGCCGTCTGGGTGAAGAAGTCGGCGATGACCTGTGCGTCGAGGGTGAGCGACGGCTGGAAGTCAGTCGACTGCATGTAGTCGAAGATGGCTTTGCGCATCTGGCGGGCCACGGGGCGGCGGTCAAGGTTGGAGCTGATGTCCATGGTGGTCATGAGAAGGCGCCCTCCCAATACATTGGCCTCCACGATCATGCCCAACTTGCGGCTGACGTGCCAGGTGTCGATGGGTTGCACGGGCGATTGGTAGGAGGCGGGCAGCTCTGACAGGTTCATCACTTGCGCGCGGTTGAGCAACTCCCACCAGTTGAGGTTCGACCAGTCGTCGGTGGGGAACTCGCGGAAGAGCGGGTGGTGTGTGTCGATGTAGGCACCGGTGGTGTGGGGCGGTCGCATCTTAAACCAACTGGTGTTCCAGAACACGGGTAGGTACTGCTGCTTGACATCGTTGCCATAGCGCACACGTCCTGCGGCTGTGATGAGCACCTTGCCACCCTGGCGGAGCGTCTTGATGGCCTTGGAGTCGAGCGAGTCGGCAATATAGATGCCTTTTGGCGAAGCCTCGGCTCCTAGAGTGGGATAGACCCAGTAGTCGTAAGTGTTGGTGTAGGTGCGCAGGCCATCGGCCAGGGTGAGCGTGAGGGTGTACTTGCCAGGTTTCGTGGTGTCGGTGAAGAGGGGCACGCGCGCCACCTTCAAGCTCTTGCCTGCTGGCAGGTCGGCTGTGAGTACCGTTCCGCTGCCCGCCGATGGTGAGATGGCATAGGACAAGCGTGCCTGCCGCAAGGTCTTCGCGCCCTGCGCGTTGTAGACATCGACCGCCACCTCGGCCTTCTCGCCCGTGGTGAACACAAACTTGGGGAACTCGGCCATGACCACCACGTCGTTGCAGAACTGCCGCCACTGCGTGCTGTCCACATACCCCTTCTCGCGAAAGAAGACGTTGAGCGGCCCGACAAGTGCCGTGCCCTGCCCGCTGTAGTCGTTGAGGGCGAGTAGCATGAAGCCCGCATAGTTCTTGGTGCGCAGGTTGCGCTCTATCTCATACTTGTAGCAGAGGGTTTGCAGCTTGCCGCTGGAGTGGAGAAACTTGGTGGCCATCTGCTGCATGCCGTGGTCGCGGAGCAGGTCGGCGAAGATGTCGAAGTTGTAAGCCTTGTAGACTCCTGTGTATTGCGACCGCTCGTTGAGGTCGGGGAACGCGCACCACTGCCCTTGCTCATGGGCGATGATGGGCGAGTTGTTGGGCTCCGTGCCCTTGTAATTGCGCGGGTAGAGCAACTGGTCATAGTAGTTGTCAGTGCTTTGTGGGGCGCGCTTGTCCCAGTCGAGGCCGCGTGCGCCAGCCTTGGCGTGATACTGTGAGCCGCCGTCCCAGGCCCATCCGCCGCCCACGTTGAAACTGGCGTAGATGCGGCGCTGGTCGGTATTCTTCCAATAGCTTACCCACCGGTCACCCCATGTCACCCAGTCGCCGGCTGGCTCATTGCCCGCCGACATCATGACAAACGACGGGTGATTGCCGTAGGCAGCCGTCATGCGCTTGGTCTCGTCCATGAGATAGGTGTCGATATACATGCCACGGTTCATCTTCACGCCGTGGTTGGGCCAGCTTGGCCCCTCGGGCTGCAGATAGAACCCCACCTCATCGGCAGCCGTGAACGCCGCCTCGGGCGGGCAATAGCTGTGGAAACGCATGGCATTGAGCCCATACTGCTTGCACTTGGTGAAGATGGCTTTCCAGCTCTTCACGTCGGTTGGCGGGAAGCCTGTCAGTGGGAAGTCGCAGTTGCCGACCGTTCCGCGTATCCAGATGGGTTCTCCGTTGAGGAAGACCTGCATGCCTTTGACCGAAATCTCTCGCATGCCAAACGTGGTGCGCACGGTGTCGTCGCGTGTGCAGACGGCCAAATGGTAGACGCGCGGAGTAAATTCAGACCACAACTGGGCACCTTTCATGGGCACCACAAAGGTGGAGTCGTCTTGACGCGACGCGACCACAGGCGTGCCGTCGAGCTCAAAGCGCAGCTTGCTCTTGGCCGATGGTACCACCACGCGGACCACTTGCTGATGGATGTCGGGGAAGACAGTCACGCGTCCTACGGGCTGGCGGCCTGTGCACCGCAGTTCCATGCGACCCACGATGCCATTCCAGTTGCCTTGCGTCTGGTCGGTGACGCTGTGCGAGTCTTGTCCCACGCAGACGTTCTCAATGCCATTGTAAACGGTTATCGTGAGCTCATTGTCGTGCCCATACTGGAGGCAGTCGGACACGTCATACACGTGCGGAGTGTTGAGGCTCATCTGATGGCCTACCTTCCGGCCATTCACCGTGACTGTGGTCTCGATGTGGGGCCGTTCGAGGAAAAGCTCTACACGGTGCCCCTTCCACTGCTTGGGCACCGCCACCGTGCGACTATAGGCCACTGTGCCCACATAGTGGCGATTGGGTGTGAGGAAGAATGGAAACTTCATGCGTCCGGCTTGGCGATACTTTTCCATGTAAGGGTTGTAGTAGAACGACGAGTCGTAGAGCGATCCCGTCCACTGGGTACTGACCGATGGCAGGTCGCCCAGGTTGTTGGTGAGCATTGAGCCAGGCAGGGTTACGGTGTGGATGGTGCCATCAAACGTAGCCTTCCATGTACCGCTAAGACTGACCACGTGGCCAGCAAAGGCTTGCGTGGCCATGCATATCATGCTGAGGAGAATGGCGTGTCTCATAGGGTCTGGTGTGTTTCGTAGAAATAGTTTTTGTTAATAATGTGTCCAAATTTACTAAGATTTTCGGCTTTCTACCTGCGTTTTTTGACATTTCTGCCCTACAAGTTGGCGATCCATCCTCCATTTGCCTTTTTTCATGACCACTTTGCAAGACGGCGATGCATCGTTGGCAAGGCGGGGCTTGCAAGGCCGTCATCAATGCTCAGGGTCGACAAAGGCCAGGCAGGAAATGCTGATGGCCGCTGGGTGTGCCTTTTCGAGGGCGTTGGCGCAAGCGCAAGAGGTGGCTCCCGAGGTGACCACATCATCGACCAAGAGGATATGTTTGCCAGTCAACCCGCTGGGAGAGCGCAGGACAAAGGTGTCTTTCACGTTTTCCACGCGTTGCCAGCGATTGCGTTGTGTCTGGCTACCAGCGAACTGCGTGCGCGCCAGAAATGTGTCATCGACGGGTATGCCGGTGGCGGCAGACAGGCCGCGGGCCAGCATGAGGCTTTGGTTGTAGCCACGCTGCTTAAGGCGCGATGCGGCCAGCGGGATGGGCATCATGAGGTCAATGCCTTGGCTGAAACCACTGGATACCATCTCTTGGCCAAACAGCCGGCCAAGGGCTATGCCCAGTTGTGGGCGCGAAAAATACTTGAGCTGGTAGATAGGGTGGGCTGATTCGGAATGGGCATAGTGATAGGCAAATGCCGCCGCACGTTCCACACAGCGCACACGCCCCCAATAGACCTGTGCCAAGGGATTGTCGTAAGGGCGGGACAGGTAGTCGGTGCGTGGGTAGAGATAGTTGCACTCGGTGCAGAGATACTGTTCGCTGGCGGCCAACGGCCGTCGGCAGACGCAGCAACGGCGCCGGGCGATGGTGTCAAGCAGACGCCCTATGAAGCTACAGCTCATCGTCGGGAACATTGAGGTCGTCCATGTCATCGATGCATTGGCGGATGAGGCGTATCTCAAAGCCGCGCCCCATGGCATACTTGATGAGTTTCATGCTGCGCTCAAAGTCGGTGCGCGCCTTGATAGAGGGCCACTTGGCGCGGAGCAGGGGGCGAAGCACCATGAGATAGTCGGCATCGGGAACGCTGTCGAGCGCGCGAGTCATGGCCTCACGGCTGACACGCTTGGCGAAAAGCGCTTGCTCTACCTTGTGGCGCCCCCAGCCGTTGAGCCGCACCTTGTCGTCGACGAAAGCCTGGCAATAGCGGTTCTCGTCGATGAAATGGTGAGTCGTGAGGTAATCGATGATGCGTTGTTGGGCGTCGTCGTCGAGTCCCCAACGTCGCATTTTGTCGGTCATCTCACCAGCGCAATGCTCTGCCTTGGAGCATAGGTTGGCCAGATTGGCCAAGGCTTTCTCCTCGTTGATGGTCTTCTTGCTTTCCATTTTCTGGTTTGTGTGAATGGTGTTATGACCTACCTGGCCATGAGGCTTTGGCAAAGCGCTTGCGCCCAAATGAGTCGTCGATGATGGATATCTGGGCATAGCCAAGTTCTAAGAGCATGTGCTCGAGCGCATCGGAAAACAGAGGGTTGATCTCAAACCAGAGCTGGCCCTGCGCCCGCAGGGTGTGGCTGGCATATTGGGCTATGGCTCGGTAGAAACGAAGTGGGTCGTCGTTTGGCACGAAGAGTGCCAAATGGGGCTCGTAATTGAGCACGTTGCGGCGCATGTCGACTTGCTCTTTCTCGGTAATGTATGGTGGATTAGAGACGATAATGTCCCAGGGCTCTGATTGCCTCGTCATGCCTAATGGAAGTCGCAACGCGTCGTGGCACTCGAAGTTGATTTTGGCATTCAACCGATGGGCATTGTCGCGCGCCAAAAGCAACGCGTCGGACGAGATATCCCAGGCACTTACTTGAGCAGGCTGCAGGTCGAGTGCCAAGGTGCAGGCGATGCAACCGCTGCCCGTGCCCACGTCGAGCACGCGGATGGGGATGGGGGGCTGCAGGCCGCAGTAAGGCCGGCTGTTGGAGCCGACGATGTGTCGGCATAGCTCCTCTGTCTCGGGGCGGGGGATGAGCACGCTGGGGTTCACGCGGAACACGCGGTCGCAAAACACGGTCTCACCCACCACATACTGTACGGGTTCGCCTTGTTCCAGGCGGCGCATCAGCATTTCCAACCGTTCGCCGTCGGCTGGCGGCAGTTCGTTTACCTTGCCACAGACAATGTCGGTCAGCGACATTCCGAAAAGCGCGTCGAGCACCCAGCGCACGATCCCCTGTGCCTCGTCGGGGGCATATGGGGGCTGCAGCCGATGCCAAAGATTTGAATATGTTGTCATGTTATTGCAAAGGTAAGGCAAACCACGGACAACGCAAAGGGAAACGTTCCGTTTTTTTTGCTTGGCATATATTGTATGTTGGCTGCCAACGGAGTGATTCCATCAGAATATCGCTCGTCATACACTTCCTGCCCGGTGGAGGACACCGGCTTTATTTCTCAACGGACAAGGACATGGACGGACGTGACGTAATGGAGTATTACTGCACACGGTTCCAGATTGAGTTCTGCTTCCGTGACGCTAAACAGTTCGCAAGGCTTACCGACTGTCAGGCACGTGACGTGAAAAAGCAACCCAGAAAAAACGGGCAGGGAGTAAGACTGATTCCGCAAAAAGTGGTAACTTTGCCAAAACAAACAATCTCACCAACATGAATTTCAAATACACACTATCCGCATGCGTGCTGCTGCTCTGCCTGCACGCCCATGCCAACCCTATCAGCCGACGGGAAGCGCGCCAAGTGGCGCAACAGTTTGTCGGCATCGACGACGCGACGACCGACAACGTGGCCAACGCGCCCTTCTACATTTTCTCGCGCGGTGCCGGAAAGGGCTACGTCATAGCCAGCGGCGACGACGAGACGGCCCCCATCTTAGGCTACACCGACCAAGGCGACTACGACCCGGCACACTTGCCCGAAGGCCTGAAGAACATGCTCAGTGCCTGGGAACAGAAAATCGGCAACCTGCAAAAAGCCCAGCTGACGCGCGCCCGCAGGGTGCCGAAGCGCACGGTGGCCCAACGGCTGCAGGTGCCCGCCTACAAGAGCCAGTGGGCTGACGTGCAACCGCTGGTGAAGACCCACTGGAACCAGGGATACCCCTACAACATCTTCTCGCCCAACCGCGCCGACAACGGCCAGAAGACGCTGACGGGATGCGAGGCCACGGCAGCCGCGCAGATTGTCTACTATTTCCGCAAAGACAACCCCGACACCCTGCTCTACGCCACGCCGACCTACAGCGAGGGGTGGTTCAACGCGCCCGTGACGCTCTCGCTGCCCGCCGGCACGCCTGTGCGCTACGACCTGATGAAGCTCAGCGGCAACGGCACGCTGCAGCAAGATACGGCCGTGGCCGTGCTGATGTATGCCGTGGGCACCTGCGCACACCTGGGCTACGGCTACCAGGACGGAACGGCCACGGCGGGCAACACCGACAAGATGGGCGAGTCGATAGCTGGACAGTTCTGCCTGGCCAACGACTACCTGGGCAAGTGGAACTACAGCCAGGAGGGCTGGGAAAGCATGGTCTACTCGAACGTGCGCAGCGGCCGGCCTCTGCTCTACTCGGGTGCCAACGACTCGCAGGGCGGACACGCCGTGGTGCTCGACGGCTACCAGGCCTCGACGGGGCTATATCACTTCAACTTCGGATGGGGCGGACAGGGTGACGGCTACTACACCGTGGACGACTCGACGGGCATGAACGGCTTCAGCAGCGGGCAGGCCGCCCTGGCCAACATCACGCCCAAGCGCCAGAAGCTCGAAGGACGGATAGCGTGCGGCAAGATGTACTATCGCACAGAAGGACAGGTGCGCGCCACACTGAAGAACATGGGAACGCTCAACTACAAGGGCGTCTATCTCTATTGCGGTTACACGAAAGCCCTGCCCTCGCGCTCAACAGACAGCGAGACGGCCACCTACGTGGCCTCGGGCGACAGTGCCACCTTCTGCTTCACCTACCGCCCCACGCAAAACAAGCGACTCTACCTCTGGCTGGCCGACGTCAACAAGAACATCCTCGACACCCTCTCGGTGGAGGTCAACCAGAGCGTGGCCGACCTGCACCTGGGCAGCATCGACATCGACGCGGGCACATCGACCGTCGGCCACGCCGGCATCACCTACCGGCAGGTGAACGACAACCGCGCCCACATCGCCGTGATCCTCTCCAATGGCGCCAACGGCAGCTACTGCCAGCCCAGCTTCACCTGCCAGCTCGACAGCCTGAACACGGCCACAGGCGAGTGGGAGAAGTGCGCCACACGCGCCATGAGCAAGATGACCTTCGAGGTGGGACAGACGCGCGAAACGACCTTCACCTTCACGGGCCTGCTGGAGGGACGCTTCTACCGCGCCATGATGGCGAAGCGCGTCAGTGCCGGCTTGCGCTCCAACATGGTTTTCGACACGGCCGACAGCATCGTCTACTTCGTCGCGAAGAATCCGACGCTAGCCGTGGCCAAGCAGGGCCGCACGGCCACGGTGACGGGTCTCTGGAGCGCATCGCGCTTTGCCGAACTGGCCAAAGACCCAGCTGTCACGGCCTATGACATGACGGCTGTGGCCGAGCTGGCCTCCCAGCCCCGCGCGGCCAACAGCAACGCACTCTTCTTCGCGAAAGCACCCATCGACGGAGCCAAGAACGTGGTGGCCAAGGGCGTGTGCGACAGCCTGGAGATTCACACTGGCAGCGAGTTTGCCTCGCCGGCGGCCTTCACCGCCCGCAAGGCCGTGCTCGTGCTCGACAGCGCGCGAGCAGGCAAATGGGGCGACGTGGTGATGCCTTTTGCCGCCAAGCTTCCCTATGGCATGCAGGGGCGTGTCATCACCGGGGTGGAGCGCGTGCGCCTCACCGTGGAGAACGTGCGCGAGGTGGAGGCCATGACTCCCCTGCTCTACCTCACCGACCGCAATGGCCTACGCACCATCGAGGCCACCGACGTGGCACTCACGACCGACACCGTCGCCACGCTCCTCGATGGGCTTTGGCACGGCTCCACGCTCCAGGCCTCGACCCGTGGCGACGCCAGTGTGCTGACGCCCACGGCCAGCGTGCCTGCCTACATGCAGGCCGACGAGGGCACCATGCTGGCACCCTTTGCCACCGAGCTCGGCGCTATCTACCGCCTGGGCTACCGCATTTCCAACTCGGCTGATGTCAGCGTGGATCGCAACTACATGTTGCTGGCCGACACCATCAACCTGGCCTATCAGGTCATCGCCGACCACGGCGAGAGGGCACGTGCCTTCCTGGCCGACAGCTTGAAGAAGAGCGAGGACATCTTCACCTATTATCTTTATAGCGGTTCGCAGTACCCCCTGTGCCGACAGGCTTACATCAACCTCGGGGCTGCCATCCGCGCCTTCCTGGCCGACCCTGTGGCCAACGGCATCCGCGAGGTGGAGGCCGACGATACGCTTGTCGACGACCCGGACGCTCCCATTGCCTACTACACACTCGACGGACAACGCCTGGAGAAACCACAGCGTGGCATCGTCATCGTGAAGAAGGGGCGCAAGACGTGGAAGATGATTGTCAGATGACCATTGACGGCCATCCACCGCCTCACGGGCAAGACATGACAATCGACGATCACGAAAACGGCCGGCAGTTGACAAAGCTGCCGGCCGTTTTAGTTGCCCGCCCCTCCCTACCCCAAGAAAGACACACACGATTCATCGCGGGATGGCAAGGCAACTGCAAATCTGTAGCATATATGCTCCCAAAAGAGCCTCCAAATCTGACAAAGCTAATTTATAGCCCCCTCCTATAGCGACAATAAGAAGCAGGGGAAAAAGCATTTTCCCGCAAATATCCGACTGTGTTAAATAGTGATAATTTTCATAAGATGCTTGATGATCGTATTGGGAAAAGTGCTACCTTTGTCCACGCTAAGAAGCATGAGCTTTCGCCTTTCGAGACTCATGCTGATGACGAGAAGTAAAAGCGGTTTAGGATAATGCGTCATATTGACAACAGAAGAATGCG
This sequence comes from Prevotella sp. UBA6447, assembly GCA_002437115.1. Taxonomy (GTDB): domain Bacteria; phylum Bacteroidota; class Bacteroidia; order Bacteroidales; family Bacteroidaceae; genus Prevotella. The sequence continues at coordinate 21,662 of DJOD01000043.1, read as the reverse complement.
GTTTGCATGGCTGCTGATGTTGGTGTATCTGCCAATGATGCTCGCCATAACTTTCCACCACCACTCGGAGGCGGAAGGCAGTACCGCAACGCCTTATTGTTACGATTGTGCGCATCATATCCACCATGATGGTCACCTTACGTCGCAGCAAACCAGTATGCATGAATGTTTGCTTTGCCAATTGCACGGTTTGCCATACGTGGTGCCAACGCCTATTATTTTGACGATATTTTTCGCCGTTTTTCATGTTGCTTTAGTCTTTCCTTGCCCGTTTGTCAAGACTCGCCAAAGTGACATTCTTTCCACGCGTGCCCCTCCGGTATTCCTGTCTTTGTAGTTTTTGAAAGTTAATTTAATTGTGGTTGGCCATAGTTGTGTCCTTATGGGCGATGATGCTTAATTTTGGCTGACTTCCAATTGGTTTTCAATGAGTTACGATGGAAAACAAGAAGCTCGCATTTGTTGCGCTTCCTCTTTTCATCAACTTCGGTCATGCGCTTTCGTCAAGTGCTGAGACTGTAATCCATAGCCGCAGAATGGCAAGAGAAAGTATCTCCTTGCCAAAAGACACGGTGAGGACATCAGCTCAGACAGACAACATCCAGCGTAGGATGCGGGACGGTGTGTCCCTAAAGGAAGTTGTGGTAAACGGAAGTTCCAACAAAGAAGCACAGATGAATTCGACCCTCAACGTGGAGAGGGCAAACCGACAATTCATAGAAGAAAATTTCACGGGCTCGCTGATGCAGACACTCAGTAGGTTGCCTGGCGTTCACGCCATGAGCGTCGGGAGTGGCGAGTCGAAACCCGTCATCCGTGGCTTGGGGTTCAACCGTGTGTTGGTGGCTGAAAACGGCATCAAGCATGAAGGCCAGCAATGGGGCGACGACCATGGCCTGGAGATAGACCAGTATGCCATCGACCAAGCTGAGATCGTCAAGGGTCCCGCTTCGCTCACCTATGGCTCCGACGCCATTGGCGGTGTCATCAACTTGAAAAGCAACATCCTCCCCATAAGGAAGTTTTCGGGACAGGTGAATCTCTTCGGCCGGAGTAACAACGAGTCGGTGGGCTCATCAGTCCGGTTGGAGGGCAGAAACGGCAAGTTCTGGTACAAGGCCAATGCCACATGGGTGGATTATGCCGACTACAAGGTTCCTGCCGACAGCATCGAGTATTACTCCTATTGGATTAAGCTCAAGGACCAGTGCCTTCGCAACACGGCGGGTCGGGAAAAGGACGGGAATCTGATACTCGGGTATGCCGGGGACAGATGGAACACCTCTTTTCGTATTGCTGATGTGAACACGAAGGCGGGTTTCTTTGCCAATGCCCACGGCTTGGAGGTAAGATTGTCGGACATTGACTATGACAGTTCGCGCCGCGACATCGACTTGCCTTACCACACCGTCAACCATTTCTTGGTATCCAACCATACCGACTGGAATTGGGCGGATGGTATGCTGGAAGGCAATTTCGCCTATCAGAACAACCGTCAGCGAGAACTCGCCGAGCCTGTGTCGCATGGCTACATGCCGATACCGCCGAATACCTTGGAGAGAAGTTTTACGAAGCAAACGTTCTCCGCCAATGTGAAGGCGATGCAGCAGACAGGCAAGCACGAACTTCAGGCTGGGGCCAATGTCGAGTACCAGCGCAACCGCCGTGGAGGATGGGGCTTCATCTTGCCTGATTTCGAGCAGTTGACCTTTGGAGCCTTCACCATGGACAAGTGGAACTTGAACGACAAGCTCAGTTTGACTGCCGGGGCGAGATTCGACCGTGGAAGTGTGCGGATACACAGCTATCACGATTGGTATAAGACTCCGATGAAGGCATCAACCTCCAATTCTCTCAAGGATTACGCAGCGCAACAGGGAGATTCCATATACATGGAGCGTTCCGCCAACCTAAGGCGCAGCTTCAACAGCTTCACTTGGTCGGTGGGCGTGAACCGGATGCTGGGCGACTGGGTGCTCAAGCTCAATGTGGGCAAGAGCTTCCGTATGCCAATAGCCAAGGAGCTGGGGATGGACGGCGTGAACTACAATCTCTTCCGCTATGAGAAAGGAAACACCCGCCTGAAGCCTGAGGAAAGCTACCAAGCTGATGCAGGCATCGTGTATGAAAGGGGTGTGCTTTCAGTGCAGTTGACCCCCTATATCAACTATTTCCCCAACTATATCTATCTCAACCCCACCCCTCAATACAAGGAGGGCTTGCAACTCTACTATTACACGCAGGCCAAGGTGTTGAGATGGGGGTTCGAGGCAAGCCTGTCGTGGAAGATCCTTCCATGCTTGATGTTGGATGCCGAGGGTGAATATCTCTATGCCCGTCAGCTTAACGGAGAAAAGAAAGGTTATGGCCTTCCTTTCTCTACCCCATGGTCTGCCCGTGCTGAACTTCGTTACCTTCTTCCGACGCGTGATCCTGCCAAGTCGGGATTCGTGGCTTTGGAATGGCAAGTGGTGGGGGCACAGGACAGGATTGTACCTCCTGAGGAGACGACACCAGGACACCAGCTCTTGAACGCGAGCGTCGGAAAGACATTCTTGTTTGGCAACCACACATTGGAATTGACCCTACGTGGCGAGAACCTATTTGGCAAACACTACTACGACCACACCAGTTACTATCGACTGATAGGCGTACCTGAGCCGGGAAGAAATTTCTCGGCAATGATTTCATGGAAATTTTAACCTTTAATTTTAATAATAAAACATCAATGAAAAAATTTTTGTTTTTCGCAGCGACTGTGCTGTTTTGTGTATTTAGCTTGGTTCTTTCATCCTGCAGTGATGATGACGACCCGTCGAAGAATGTAGCCAAGCCCGTGGCTACCCTTGCCGAGGTAGGCGAGGAGAACTCTAAGGAAGCCATTGCTGGCAAGGATCTCCATCTGGAAGGCGACCTGGTGGCTGAAGGCTTGATTGCCCGCATCGATGTGGCCATCGCCACAACCGACGGCAACAAGACAATCGTTCGGAAATCTTATACCGAGGGCAAGTACATCGGTGTCAGGAACACTACCTTCCACGAGCATCTTGACATTCCTGCAGACGCCACTCCGGGTGCTTACAAGGTAACGTTTGTCGTCACCGACAAGTTAGGCCAGAGCACAACCTTCACTTCCGACCTGACCATCAAGGCACTCGACAAGACCGCCCCAACCATCACTTTCAAGGAAGTGGGCGAGAATGACAGCCACAAGGCTGTGATTGGCCAGAAGATGCACTTGGAGGCACAGATTGAGGCTCCCCACAAGATTGCTAAGATAGAAGTGGAGTTCCACAACACAGCAGCAGGCTACGAGCATATGTTCACCTATACAGACGAGAAGTATGTGGGCGAGACCTCTGTTCTCTTCCACGAACATCCTGAGATTCCAGCAGACGCTCCTGCGGGCGAATATCACATTCACTTCACCGTAACCGACGCCGCTGGCAATTCAACGACAGAGGAGGCCGAAGGTATTCAGATTACCAAGGAGTAAGGCTTGGATGAGAGATAAACTTAGAACGTTAGTTTCTTGGCTTCGGCACTTGGGTGCCGAGCCAAGAGCTTTTAATTTGCAAGAACGATGAAACGAAGTACACTTCATTTATTATACTTGTTTTTTGTTGCAACGGTCATGGGCGCAGCTGTGAGCCTGACCTCTTGCTCAAGTGATGACAACGATGACGTGACGGTCAACGACAAAGAGAAACCCCAAATAGAGGATGGCGCGTTGCCCAACCCCATCGACTGCCAACAGTACAAGCGAGGCGAAACCATCGCTTTTCGCTATACGTTCACCGACAATGTGGAACTTGGCAATTTCAACTTGGAGATTCACAACAACTTCGACCATCACACCCATTCCACTTCGGCTGGCGATTGTCCGCTCGATCCTAAAAAAAATCCGGTGACCCCTTGGGTTTATAATCAAGACTACACGATTCCTGCGGGTTTGAAATCGTATGAAGCAAAGGTGGATATTACCATTCCTAAAGACATAGATCCTGGTGATTATCACTTTATGATACGTGTAACCGACAAATCTGGCTGGCAGCAACTCAAGGCAGTCAGCATCAAAATCTTAGAGTAACAACAAGCTGTTTTTAGTAAAATAACAAACAAAAAATGAAATCAAAGAATTTTCAGTTGATGCTTCTTTCGGGTGCATTAACAGTTTCACTTGCGGCTCAAGCGACCGGAATGAACAACAAGAGTCAGGTAACAGGCTTCAACAGAAACGTGGCTGCTTCTGCCAATAAAAGCGACGTTACCGGCCAACCCGTCAAAAACACGGACGCCAACATTTACGGACACGTGAAGGACGCCAAGACGGGTGAACACCTACCCTATGTAGTCATTCAGATTAAGGGTACCACCATCAGCACAACAACCGACAAAACCGGTCACTTCTTCTTGAAGAATTTGCCCGAGGGCACGTTTGTCTTAGAGGCAAAGTCTATGGGATATGCCACCCAAAGCCAAAGCATCACCATCAAACACGACGCCAGCCAGGAGCTGAATTTTGTTCTCAGCCCAAGCGAATTCAGCCTTGACGAGGTTGTCGTTTCCGCCAACCGTAACGAGACCGAGCGACGATTGGCTCCAAACTTGGTGAATGTGATTGGCGGTAAGCTCTTCGACATCACCCAATCCACTTGCTTAGCGCAAGGTCTTAACTTCCAACCTGGTGTGCGTACAGAGGACAACTGCCAGAACTGCGGCTTCACCCAGGTGCGCATCAATGGCCTTGATGGTCACTACTCACAGATATTGGTAGACTCCCGTCCTGTGTTCTCGGCTTTGAACGGCGTGTATGGCTTAGAGCAGATTCCTGCCAACATGATAGACCGTGTGGAGGTGGTTCGTGGCGGAGGTTCAGCTCTCTTCGGCGCATCAGCCATCGGCGGCACCATCAATATCATCACCAAGGAGCCTATTCGCAACTCGGCATTCTTCGGACACACTTTCATGTCAGTGGGTGGCGCCAACTCATTTGATAATGTGACGACGGGCAATGTCTCCCTGGTGACGGATGACAATAAGGCGGGCGTATATGCTTATGGACAGACTCGCAATCGTCAAGGTTATGACTATAACGGAGATGGTTACACAGAGTTGCCTGAGTTGAACAACCAGACTTTCGGTCTCAATTCTTTTCTTCGCCTCAGTCCATACTCGAAGTTGAGCCTTCAGTATCACGGAATCCATGAGTTCCGCCGTGGAGGTAACAAGCTCAACCAGCCTGCTCATGAGGCTAATATCGCCGAGCAGATAGAACATAACATCCAAGGCGGTGGAGCCAGCTACAATTTTTATTCACCAGACGAGCACAATCGATTGTCGGCCTATTTTTCATTCCAAACTACGGCTCGCAAGAGTTACTATGGCGGCATAGGCGAGGGAACGGAAGAAGATATGGAGACAGCGGAGAAAGCATACGGTACAACCCACGACTTTACCTATGTGGCAGGCACACAGTATGTTCATTCATTCGACAAGTTGCTCTTCATGCCCTCCGACTTGACCCTTGGCGCTGAGTACAACTATGACGGCTTGAAGGATATCATACTTGGCTATGACCGCCACTTCAAGCAGAATGCGCGCATCGGTAGTTTCTTCTTCCAGAACGAGTGGAAGAACAAACAGTGGAGCTTCCTCTTGGGTGGTCGCTTGGACAAGCACAACTTAGTTGATCACGTCATCTTCAGTCCACGTGCCAACCTTCGCTTCAATCCTACGGAGAACGTGAACCTCCGCGTTACCTATGCTGGCGGATTCCGCGCTCCACAGGCTTTCGACGAGGACTTGCACGTCGGTGTGGTAGGTGGCGAGCGACTTGTTACCGTCTTGGCGAAAAACCTGAAGGAAGAGCGTTCCAATAGCTTCAGCGTGTCTGCCGACTTGTACCATACCTTCGGCAGTGTGCAGACCAATCTCTTGATCGAAGGTTTCTATACAGACTTGAACAACGTGTTCGCCCTTCGTCAGTTGGATCAGCCAGATGCGCAGGGCAACACCGTACAGGAACGTTACAACGCATACGGTGCCAAGGTGCTCGGCTTGAACATCGAGGGTAAGGCGATGTTTACCCGTTGGTTCTCACTCCAGGCAGGCATCACTCTACAGCAGAGCCACTACGACGAGGCTATCGCCTGGAACGAAGAGGTGCCTGAGCAGAAGTACAAGAAGATGATGCGTACGCCTAACACATACGGTTATTTCACGGCAAGTTTTACTCCTGTGAAACGCTTCACAGCATCTGTCACAGGCAACTATACTGGCAGTATGCTCATCGGTCACAATGCTGGTTCTGGCGTGGATAAGCCTGTGGCTGTCAACACCCCAAGGTTCATGCAAGTCAACATGAAATTGGCATACGATTTCCCCATCTACAAGTATCTCACCCTACAGGTGAACGGTGGTATTCAGAACATCACCAATGCTTACCAAAAAGATTTCGACAAGGGATGGAATCGTGATTCCGATTACATCTATGGTCCTTCTATGCCGAGAAGCTACTATGTAGGAGTGAAGTTTAATTATTAAGTAGGGTTCACTAATTCTGCAAGCAACAATCACACATAACCATCACCACTCGCACATCGCCTTATTGACGAAACTTCGTCATCCCGAATCATTCGGCCGGCAGTTGACAAGACTGCCGGCCGCTTTCATTGCCCCCCAACTTCTTCCATCAAAGAAACATCCACTGCAAAAACTCTTTGACTGTCTTTTCAAGGATGACATCCAGCTGGTTACTGGACTGAGAGTGAACATAAAAAACAAGGTGATGCTTTTTTATGACTGGATGATGCTGCAAAGATGTCTGCAAATTTAAGGCAATACATATTCTGAAAACGGAATGGCTGTACAGGATGGATATTCCATCAATGGAACAATACAAAATTGAGCTTAAGCGTATTATCTGCTTCTACAACACGGAACGCCCTCATCGTAGTATTGGTATGCAAACGCCTGAGCAAGCACATACGCAGAACGGGCCTCAGAAAAGATGCTGGAAGAATCCGTGGGAAGAAAGGCATTAATAATGTCTGCATAATCGTTGTATAATTATCATTTTCCAACTTTTTATAGATTTTCGGCCAAAAGAAATTTTGTGAGTTGGATAATAGGTTGTATTTTTGCAAATAAAGTGATATGTGTAAGCCAATTTAGTTTACAAAGGGGATTTTGTAAACTAAAACAGTTGAACGACATTGGCTATGTAAGATATTTTAGTTGAGTGTGTTTATAGTGTAAAATTGATTAGTTAATCGCTATCAAATTTATCAAAGATATTTAGAGATAGTCATCTCAACCAAGACTACTTTTATGCGATTTATATCCTTCATAGTTTTCTTTTTTATTGCGTTATACGCAATATAAGGATTATATTTGAAATTGAACGGTTTTGATTGCATATTATAGGAAAGTTTAACGCTTCAGATGCTACAACCATTTTAGTGGGTATGATACGCCATAAGGGCGACATCGTGAAAATATCACACAAGTGGCCTCGCCAGAATGGCGTGCTGGCCACAAAAGACACACTTGGCTACAAATGCGCCACGTTTTTATGGATTTCGCAAGACATTGAGATACAGATTGTTATATAAAAATAACGCCAGACGAAAACTCCCAGAGAACCTTCGGTTTCTCCATAGATACCGAATCGACCCCCGATGGCTATCCTTTCGTCGCGCCGTTCAAGGCGAATCATGCTCCGACAGGATAGGTCACGGGGGACGATAGGCTACCTTTTTGCGTGCGGAACGACATTCGCCAGCTCCTTCTTCACGCCCGCCCACCCGCTCGTCGCCTCGAAAACCATCCTTCACTCTCCAGATGACAACTCCTGGAGAGACCCGTTTTGTCGGAAAAACAATGACAACAGCCAACGGTCCCCGATGACCGTGGAGACCGCAAGGAAACCCTGACAGGCATGGCCTTCACCTGGACCGACCACCCCTGGGTGGGCACCATCGGACTGGTGAGCTTCGTGCTGTTCATCGCCTCGCTCACAGGCTCGATGACCTGCGGCACCATCATCGTCTCCGACTTGGCCAAACAACACGACGTCTACAACCAAAGGCAAGACCTACCTGGCCGAGATACCCGCCAAGGGCAACACGGGCGGCAAGCCTTGGGCGAGGAATCGCGTTACGCACCCACCCGCTGGGGATCATGCACCCAAAACGCTAATAATTTGTCAAAAACGCCGTGATTTTAGTGAATTGTTGAAAGGAAATTTGTAATTTTGCAGTCATAATCACAAACAAGAGAAAGGAAAAGATTATGAAAGTAGCTATTGTCGGTGCCAGTGGCGCCGTGGGCCAGGAGCTGCTCCGCATCCTCGCCGAACGCAATTTCCCATTGGACGACCTCGTGCTGTTCGGGTCAAGCCGCAGCGCAGGAACCAAGTACACCTTCCGTGGAAAAGACTATGAGGTGAAGCTCCTGCAACACAACGACGACTTCAAGGACGTAGACATCGCCCTGGCATCGGCTGGGGCTGGCACGAGCAAGGAGTTTGCTGAGACCATCACTAAGTATGGCGCGGTGATGATTGACAACTCAAGCGCCTTCCGCATGGATGAAGATGTGCCTCTCGTTGTGCCTGAGGTGAACGCTGAGGACGCGCTCGTCCGCCCGCGTGGCATCATCGCCAACCCCAACTGCACCACCATCATGATGGTCGTGGTGCTCAACCCCATAGACAAGCTCTCGCACATACGCAAGGTGCACATCGCCAGCTACCAGAGCGCGTCGGGCGCAGGAGCCGCCGCCATGAAGGAGCTCGAACAGCAATACAAGGAGATGGTGGAAGAGGGACACGTGTCGACCATCAACAAGTTCCCCCACCAGCTGGCCTACAACGTCATCCCACAGATTGACAAGATGATGCCCAACGACTACACCAAGGAAGAGATGAAGATGTTCAACGAGACACGCAAAATCATGCACAGCGACATTCGAACGTCGGCTACCTGCGTCAGGGTAAGCTCACTTCGCTCCCACTCGGAGAGCGTGTGGTTTGAGACGGAACAGCCCGTCAGCGTGGAAGCCATCCGCGAGGCTCTCACGAAGGCACCAGGCGTGACCGTCGTCGACGACCCGCAAAACTATGTCTACCCCATGCCCCTAGAGAGCGCAGGCAAGGACGACGTGTTCGTGGGACGCATCCGCAAGGACTTGGCCGACGACCTCAGCAACACCTTGTGGCTCACTGGCGACCAGATACGCAAGGGCGCGGCGCTCAACGCCGTTCAGATCGCCGAATATCTCGTCAGCAAGGGCGACATCAAGAAATAAGCGCAAACACACGACACACATGAGAGCCGATGGGAGGAAAGGTCGTTTGGCCTTTTTCCCATCGGCTCTTAACGTGAATCGGATTCCTGACACACAGATATTAGTTGATGAACTCACTGAAAAGAATGGCATCCCATTTCTTGCATGAAAATCGCATTTCCCCTGGCCAACCACTTTCCCGAAACATTTTTTAGCATTTCGCTTGCCAAATATGGCTTTTTGTATTAACTTTGTAACATAGAACTAAAAACCGTTACACATGATTGATATTCTGAGCCATTACGAGCCGATAACGCTTGACGAGATGGGCTGCATACGGTTGATGAACCGTACGGATACCAAATTTGTCACCACAAAGCCCTTGTTGCGACAGCTCCTGCTGTTAGCCCAAGACAATTATCGGGTGCAGGACATCTACGGCGAGCGAATATCGCCCTACTACACCGTTTATTTCGACACACCCGACTGTGCCATGTACCGCAAGCATGAGACGGGGCACACCAACAGGCAGAAGCTACGAATCAGGTCGTACGTGAACTCGGGACTCAACTTCCTGGAGGTGAAAACCAAGAACAACCATGGAAGAACCGGGAAAAAGCGCATCACCATGCATGGCTTCAACCCTATATGCCCACAGCACAACATCGTGTTCAGGTCGAGCGGCAACGAAACACAAGCCTACGACGATTTTCTGGCCGTCAACCTTGGCTACGACCCCACACTGCTCACGGAGAAGGTTGAAAACCGCTTCAACCGCATCACGCTCGTCAACAAGATGAAAACGGAACGCCTCACCATTGACCTTGACCTGCAGTTCCACAACATTGTGACCGGGCACGACCAGAACATGGGAAACATTGTCATCGTGGAGCTCAAGCGAGACGGCCTGCAGCCAAGCCCTATTCTCAAGTCGCTCATGCAACTAAGCATCAGGCCCATGGGCTTCAGCAAGTACCTCATAGGCTCAGCTCTCACCGACGACACGCTCCACCGAAACCGCATCAAGCCCCGGTTGAGGAAGATTGCCAAGATGATGGCACAATAATATAATCGTACAGCTAACCAAACAACTTTTTTGAAACAATAACCTTTAACATGTTTTTCTTCGACCTTTCATTCTCATCTGATTTCCCATTGATGATTGTCCGCTTCGTCATTTTGATGATTGTCTCCTGGACTATCGTAGACCGCCTCTACTTCAAGAAAAGCCACCGGCGCGACTTCTACTTTTCATTCATGCTCATGAGCGTGGCCATTTTCTTCCTGGTCTACTTCATGATCTTCGTGCTCGAAGACCTCAAGGCAAAGACCAGCATCGGAATCGGCATCGGGCTCTTCGGCATATTCTCCATCATGCGGTACCGCACCGATGCTATGCCCGTCAGGGAAATGACTTACATGTTTGTCATCATCGCCCTCTCGGTGGTCAACGCCATCGCCAACAGCGTGAGCGTCGTGGAGCTTATCGCCACCAACATCATCGTCATCCTGTGCATCTGGATCAGCGAGAAAAGACTGAAGCAAGAACCAGCCAAGCTGGTGCAATACGACCGTATAGACCTCATCAAGCCCGACAAGCGCGATGAACTGTTGGCCGACCTCACACAGCGACTGGGTCTCGACATTCAACGTGTCGAGGTGGGCAGTGTCGACTTCCTGCGCGACATGGCCATACTCAAGGTGTATTACACTGCATCCACCAACGATGGAGACCTTGACAACAAGCTGCGCATAACCAGCGAAGACCGAAAGCAAATGTCCTTGTAACCCACTCAACGAACCAGCAATCCTAACAAATATGAAAATAAAGATCTTTATTGCCCTCACGTTCATGGCAGCTCCCTTGCTGGCCTCAGCGCAACGACAACCCCAAGACAGCGACGACTTCGGCATATGGGCAAGCATTGGTGCCGAGAAAAAACTATCCAAGAAAGCCAGCGTGGAGCTGGAGGCCGAATACCGGACAGCCGACAACCTGAAGCAGAACAGCCGCTGGTCGGTGGGGCTTGCAGGAGATTACAAGTTCACGAAGTGGCTGAAAGCCAGCGTAGGATACACGTTTCTATACAACCATGTGGAGAAGTACACTTACCACGACGAGGATCCCAACAAGGCCAACTACGGCAAGGTGAACAAGTATGCGTCATACTGGGGACCACGCCATCGCTTCAACATCGACCTTACGGGAGACGTGGGAATAGGCAACTGGAAGTTGGACCTGCGTGAACGTTGGCAGTACACCTACCGACCAGAGAAGACCATCGCAGAGCGTTACGATTTCGACGATGACGACTGGGATGGGAAGCAAAAGACATACAAAGGAAAAGGTAAGAATGTGCTGAGAAGTCGGCTGCAGGTATCTTACGACAAGAAAGGGCTCGACGTGGAGCCTTACGCAAACGTGGAACTCTACAATAACTGGAGCGTGGAGAAAGTGCGCTACACCGTGGGGCTCGACTGGACTTTCGTCAAGCACCAGAAGCTCGGCATCTACTACCGGTATCAAGACAACAATAAGGATGATGATGATGACAACCGCAACACGCACATCTTAGGATTGACTTACAAGGTGAAATTCTGACAAGACACACTCTTTGCCCAAGCGTCGCGTAGCCTGATGGGAAACCCATCAAGGCTACGCGACGCTTGCTTTTCACCTTTTATCGACATGACTTTCAGAAAAAATCGCTAACTTTGCAAGCATCAACAAAGGTTCACCAACGGCATGCCAAACATAGCCTCATACTTCCCTATCACCGACCCCACACTTATCTTCTTTGTGGTGTTGCTCATCATTCTTTTCGCTCCCATTATCATGGGCAAGCTGCGCATACCACATATCATCGGCATGGTGCTCGCAGGAGTGATAATCGGGCAGTATGGACTCAATATCCTGCAACGTGACGCATCCTTTGAGCTCTTCGGGCGCGTGGGGCTGTACTACATCATGTTCCTCGCGTCGCTGGAGATGGACATGGATGGCGTGAAAAAGCACAAGAAACGCATCGTGGCTTTCGGACTGCTCACCTGCGCAATCCCCTTCGCCATGACCTATTTCATGGGAGTAGACCTGCTGGGATACAGCGCGTCGGCCGCCTTGCTCTTAGGATGCATCATGGCCTCCAACACCTTGGTGGCATATCCCATCGTATCGCGCTACGGCCTGCAGCGCAAGCCAAGCGTGACACTAAGCGTGGGCTCCACGATGCTCAGCCTGCTCATATCGCTCATCATCGTGGCAGCCATCGTGTCAGCACATGAAGGCAATGAGACACCACTGTTCTGGCTGTGGTTCGCCGTAAAGTTCGCGGCCTACTGCGTGGGACTCATTTTCATCGTCCCACGACTTACCCGGTGGTTCCTAAGGCGCTACAGCGATGCCGTCATGCAGTTTATCTTTGTCATGGCCATGCTATTCCTCTGTGCGGCCCTGGCCGACCTGGTGGGCTTGGAAGGCATCTTCGGAGCCTTCTTCGCCGGCATCATCCTCAACCGCTACATTCCCCATGTGTCACCCTTGATGAACCGCATCGAGTTTATCGGAAACGCCTTGTTCATACCCTACTTCCTCATCGGTGTCGGCATGCTCATTAACCTGAGGTTGCTCTTTGCCGGTGGGAACATCATCTGGGTGGTGTTCTGCATCGTGGGATTCGGCACCATGGGAAAGGCTCTGGCCGCCCATGTGGCATGCACGGTGTTTCGGATGCCCGTCTCGTCGGGGCACATGATGTTTGGCCTCACATCCGCACACGCGGCGGGTGCCATCGCCATGGTCATGGTGGGCATGAACCTCAAGACGGACAACGGACAACCTCTCATGGACGAAAGCATGCTTAACGGGGTGGTCATCATGATTCTCTTCACCTGCGTCATCTCGTCAATCGTTACCGAATGGGCAGCCCAGCGCATCATCTTGCGTGACAAAGACATTGCCATCAACGAAGACACGCACGATGACGAGCGCATACTCGTGCCCGTTAAATATCCCGAATATGCCAACCAACTGATTGCCATGGCCATCATGATGCGCAACGCTAAGCTCAACAGGGGCATCATGGCACTCAACGTAGTCTACGATGATGAGAACATGCGCGCCAACCAGGAACAAGGTCGCCGACTGCTTGAACAAGTTACACAATATGCGGCAGGATCTGACGTGAAGCTGCAAACACAGGTGCGTGTGGCAGCCAACATCGCCAATGGCATCAAGCACGCGTTCAAGGAGTTCCAAGCTTCAGAAATCATCATTGGCATGCACATGCACGCTAACGTGTCGCCCACATTCTGGGGACAGTTTCACCAAAGCCTGTTCAACGGCCTCAACCGCCAGATTATCATGGCTCGCCTGCACCACCCATTGTCAACCTTGCGGCGCATAGAGGTGGCTGTGCCTTCTCGTGCACAGTATGAGCCTGGATTCTATCGCTGGCTAGAGCGACTGTCACGACTAACAGAAAACCTGGAGTGCCGCATTCTCTTCCACGGGCGGGGCGACACGCTGATGATGATCAGCGAGTTTGTGCGCAACCACCACCCCGAGATGCGTGCCGAATACTTGTCGATGGAGCATTGGAACGAAATGCCCAAACTGGCCAGCACCATACAGGAAGACCACCTCTTCGTAGTTGTGACAGCCCGAAAAGGCACGGTTTCGTACAAGAACGCTCAAGAAAGGCTACCAGAAGAAATTACCAAATATTTCACAGGAAAGAACATCATGATCATCTTCCCCGACCAGTTTGGCGACGACAAGACCACCATGACCTTCGCACAACCGCAACACACGGAAGAGCAGTCGGCCTACGAGGCCATCAGTAATTGGCTAAAGGAACACAAGCACTGGTTCAAGAAATAGACATATCACAGGTGGAAACACCCACCGCCATAACCAGACGAAAAGACTCATTCTTATGATAGACATTCAAGGTATCACCAAATCATTCGGAAGCCTGCAGGTGCTCAAGGGCATCGATTTGCACATCGACAAGGGCGAGATCGTATCAATCGTCGGCCCATCGGGTGCCGGAAAGACCACACTACTTCAAATCATAGGCACGCTCGACCGCCCCGACACGGGAACCATCACCATCAATGGTACTGACGTGTCAAAACTATCGACTAACCAACTGTCCGATTTTCGCAATCGTCACATCGGTTTTGTATTCCAGTTTCACCAGTTGTTGCCCGAGTTCACGGCATTGGAGAACATCATGATTCCTGCTTTCATTGCAGGGGAAAAACAAAGCAAAGCCAAAGAACGTGCCGAAGAATTGCTACGGTTCTTGGGATTAGCCGACCGCGCCAACCACAAGCCCAATGAGCTGTCGGGCGGTGAGAAGCAACGTGTGGCTGTGGCAAGAGCCCTGGTTAACGAGCCTGCAGTCATCCTCGCAGATGAACCTTCAGGAAGCCTCGACACCAAGAACAAGGCAGAGCTGCATAAGTTGTTCTTTGACCTGCGCGACAAGTTCGGACAGACCTTTGTCATCGTCACCCACGATGAGCTGTTGGCTTCCATCACCGACCGCACCATCCATATGAAAGACGGTCTGCTCCTGCCCAAGAATGAAGCCCACATATCCGACAACCCCACAATTTCCACACTATGAAAACCATCAAGATTGGAGATTATAACACGCTCACGATGACTCGGCTGGCCGAGCGACCCAACCCTCATGCGTTCGGAAGAAAGGATACTTTCGGCATCTTCCTCGACGGAGGAGCCGAAGGCGAGATTCTCATGCCAGCCAAATATGTTCCTGAGGGCGTGCAAGAGGGTGACCAGGTGACCTGCTTCGTCTATCTCGACCAAGATGAGCGACTCATTGCCACTACCGAGCAGCCACTGGCAAAAGTGGGCGACTTCGCCTACTTGAAGTGCACATGGGTCAACGAGTACGGCGCTTTCCTCGACTGGGGACTTATGAAGGATCTCTTCTGCCCTTTCCATGAGCAAAAACGACACATGGAAATTGGCGAGAAGTACATCGTCTACATCTATGTGGATGAGGAGAGCTACCGTATTGTGGCCTCCGCCAAGATAGATAAATTCTTGAGTCAACCACGCCCAGAAAATTTCCCCACGGCCGACCTACCCAATGCAGACGGCAACTCAAAGGGCGTGGAGTCAAACAAGCCCATGCAGCTCCTGGTGTGGCAGAAGACCGACCTGGGCTTCAAGGTAATCGCTGACAACCAATACGGAGGCCTCATCTACAAGGACCAGATCTTTCAGCCCATCCACACAGGAGACCGCCTCACGGGCTACCTGCTCAACTTGCGCACCGATGGCAAGATGGACATCAGCTTGCAACTCACGGGCCGCCGCCAGACCATGGATTTTTCCAAGACACTGCTACAATGGATGCGTGAACACGACGGCCACTGCCCCCTGAGCGACAACAGTTCGCCTGAGGACATCAAACAAACGTTTCAGGTGAGCAAGAAAGTATTTAAGCGTGCCGTGGGCGACCTCTACAAGAAACGTCTCATCACCCTGGCCGATGACGGCCTGACGCTCGCCTCCACCCAGCCCAACACGCCGAGGCGTGCGCCGCAGAGCCGCCTCCCAAGAAAGCGCAAGTAAGACCCAACGCGGGCAAGCCTCTGGTTCGCCACCAACATACAGACTGTTCGTCATCAATAAACAAAATCCCCGCTTCATCTTCCAGGAAAGAGGATGAAGCGGGGCTTGCTATCGATGGCCTATCGCGCTACGCTTAGAACTCAGCGTTCTTCGGAGTGCGCGGGAAAGGAATAACGTCACGGATGTTCTGCATGCCCGTGACAAAGAGGATGAGGCGCTCGAAGCCAAGGCCGAAACCTGCGTGCGGGCACGATCCATACTTGCGCGTGTCAAGATACCAGTCGTAGGTCTGTTCGCGCATGCCACGACGCTCAATCTCGTCAAGTAACTTCTCGTAACTTTCCTCGCGCACCGAACCACCAATAATCTCGCCGATACGCGGGAACAGCACATCGGTACCCTGCATGGTCTTTCCATCGGGGTTCTTTTTCATGTAGAACGACTTGATCTCCGAAGGATAATCGGTCATGATGACAGGGCGTTTGAAGTGTTCCTCCACAAGGAAACGCTCATGCTCGCTGGCCAAGTCCATGCCCCATCCCGTGATGGGGAATTCGAACTTGTGGCCATCCTCAGCAGCCTTCTGGAGAATCTGGATGCCCTCGGTGTAGGGCAGGCGCACAAAGCTCTCCTTGACCACACCTTCAAGTGTCTGCAAGAGCGTCTTGTCGACCATCTTGTTAAGAAACTCAAGGTCGTCCTTGCAGTTGTCCAAAGCCCATTGCACACAATACTTGATGAAGTCTTCCTCAAGATCCATCAGCTCGTCCTTGTCCATGAAGGCCACCTCAGGCTCTACCATCCAGAACTCAGCGAGGTGACGGGGCGTGTTGCTGTTCTCGGCGCGGAACGTCGGGCCGAAGGTGTAGATGGCACCCAGTGCGGTGGCGCCCAGTTCGCCCTCGAGCTGTCCGGAGACGGTAAGGTTGGTCTTCTTCCCAAAGAAATCCTTGTCATACTCCACTTTTCCGCTTTTGGCCACACGGTCCAAGTCGAGCGTGGTCACCTGAAACATCTCACCAGCCCCCTCACAGTCACTAGCTGTGATGAGCGGTGCGTTGAAGTAATAGAAGCCATGCTCATGAAAATACTTGTGAATGGCAATGGCCATGTTGTGACGGATGCGGAAGACGGCACCAAACGTGTTGGTGCGCAGGCGGAGGTGCGCATACTGACGCATATACTCAAAGCTTTGGCCTTTCTTCTGCATGGGATAGTCGGAGGGGCAGAGACCATAAATCTCCACTTCGCTGGCCTGAATCTCGCATGCCTGGCCCTTGCCCTGACTCTCCACAAGCAGACCTGTGGCGCGGATGCAGGCACCTGTAGTGATGCTCTTGAGCTCGTCCTCGCTGATCTTGGTCGGGTCTACGACGACTTGAATATTCTTGATGGTTGAACCGTCGTTGAGGGCGATGAAGTCGACAGCCTTGCTACTGCGGTGCGAACGCACCCACCCCTTGACAGTGATTTCCTTGCCATAGTCGGTGCTTTGAAGGGCATCGACGACTTTAGTTCTTGTAGACATGGTTTCTGTTATTTACTATTCATACATGCCGTTGCGGAGCATCTCCACCTCCTTCTCGGTGAGGAAACGCCAATCGCCACGGCGAAGATTTTTCTTGGTCAATCCGGCAAACTGGGAGCGGTCAAGCTTCACGACACGATATCCCAGCTTCTCAAAGATACGACGCACGATACGGTTACGCCCGCTATGGATCTCAATACCTACCTGGCTCTTGTCGTGGTCGTCGGCATATTCGATGGCATCGGCGTGCACCTCACCATCCTCAAGCTCAATGCCCTCGGCAATCTTCTGCAAGTCCTCTTCACTGACATTCTTGTCGAGGAACACATGATACACCTTTTTTTTAAGGAACTTAGGATGCGTGAGCTTGCTGGCCAAGTCGCCATCGTTGGTAAGCAACAGCACACCCGTGGTGTTTCGGTCAAGGCGTCCAACAGGATAGATGCGCTCAGGGCAGGCATCCTTCACAAGGTCCATAACTGTCTTGCGCTGCTGGGGATCATCACTTGTGGTGACATAATCCTTGGGCTTGTTGAGCAACACATAAACTTTCTTCTCCAAGGTGACGGGCTGGTCGTGGAACTTCACCTCATCAGAGCGCTTCACCTTCATGCCAAGCTCCGTTGCCACTACGCCATTGACGGTGACAACACCAGCCTGGATAAACTCATCGGCTTCGCGACGCGAGCAAACGCCCGCATTGGCCAAATATTTATTAAGACGGATAGGCTCGTTGGGGTCAACGTGCTCCTCCTTGTACTCGATGCGCTTCTTCATGCTATACTTGGCATTGGGATCGTATCCCTGGCGCTGGCCATAGCCGCCTTGACGCTGCTGATAGCCACCCTGGCGCTGGCCATAGCCACCCTGGCGGGGCTGGTAGCCACCCTGACGGGGCTGATAGCCACCCTGACGCTGGCCGTAGCCACTTTGGCGGGGCTGATAACCGCCATCACCCTGGTTGTTGTAACGCGGACGATAGCCACCCTGGCGTTGGCCGTAGCCACTTTGGCGGGGCTGGTAACCCTGGCGGGGCTGATAACCGCCATCCTCCTGATTATTGTTATAGCGCGGACGATAACCACCCTGTCGGGGCTGGTAGCCGCCATCCTCCTGGTTATTGTTGTAGCGTGGGCGATAACCGCCCTGGCGAGGCTGGTAGCCCTCCTGACGAGACTGGTAGCCGCCATCCTCCAGGCTGTTGTTGTAGCGTGGGCGATAACCACTCTGGCGAGGCTGGCGTGTCTGGTCGCCGCCACCCTGCAAGCCAGCTCCGAAGCCCTCGGGACGGAAGCCCGACTCACTTTGTCTTTGCCCACGGTCTGAACTGTAGGCACGCTGTGTGTGGATACGGGGACGCTGTGGGCGACCGGCACTGCGATAATTTTGGTAGCCAGAAGGTGCATTATAACCCTCGCGGCCACTCTCTCCTTGCTGATTCTGAGCCTCTGTTGAATTTTGAGACTTGTTCTCCATTTCTTCTGCCATAATCTTAAGTCTTTTTCTTTGAACTATGAACTATACCGTTCGACCTTCCCGGCCATGGCAGTTCCGATAACGGGTGCAACGCGTCAAGCGCTCCCCTATATATCCCGAACCAACCATCTCCACATATGGAGAGTGAAATTTGATAAGTTAGCAGTGTTCTTCGTTCAATTATTTTTTAGTGAATAATGATGATGATATGTTGTTCTCTGAATGTATGTCTTGTCTCGAATGGTTTACCCTTCACCTACAATCTCGTCCTTGACAGGTTCACATACCCGTGTAGTTGTGTGGCGTGATGGCACGCAACTCCTTCTTCACGCTATCGCTGACATTGAGCGTCTCCACAAACTCATGGATGGTCTGCTCGGTCATCTTCTTGTTGGTGCGTGTGAGCGCCTTGAGCGCCTCATAGGGATGGGGATAGCCCTCGCGGCGCAGGATGGTCTGTATGGCCTCGGCCACCACGGCCCATGTGTTGTCAAGGTCCTCGCTGATTTTCTCCTCGTTGAGGATGAGCTTGCGCAAGCCCTTAAGGGTGCTCTGGATGGCGATGATGCTGTGACCCAAGGGCACACCGACATTGCGGAGCACCGTGGAGTCGGTCAGGTCGCGCTGCAGGCGGCTGATGGGCAGCTTACTGGCGAGGAACTGCAGCACGGCGTTGGCCATGCCGAGGTTGCCCTCGCTGTTCTCATAGTCGATGGGGTTCACCTTGTGGGGCATGGCGCTCGATCCCACCTCGCCAGCCTTAATCTTCTGTTTGAAATACTCCATGGAGATGTACATCCAGAAGTCGCGGTCGAGGTCGATGATGATGGTGTTGATGCGGCGGATGGCGTCGAACACGGCAGCCAGACAGTCGTAGTTGCTGATCTGTGTGGTCCACTGCTCACGCTGCAGGCCGAGCTTCTCGCTGACAAACTGGTTGGCGAAAGCCTTCCAGTCGTAGCCGGGATAGGCCACATGATGGGCGTTGAAGTTGCCCGTGGCACCGCCAAACTTGGCGGTCATCTTGCAGGCCTTGAGCTCGTTGAGCTGCTCCGTGAGGCGATAGACATAGACCATGATCTCCTTGCCCAGGCGGGTGGGCGAGGCAGGCTGTCCGTGGGTCTTGGCCAGCATGGGCACATCCTTCCACTCGTCGGCATACTGCTGCAGCTGGGCGATGAGCTCCTCCACCTGCGGATAGTAGACATCGTGCAGGGCCTCCTTCATCGAGAGGGGCACGCTGGTGTTGTTGATATCCTGCGAGGTAAGGCCGAAGTGGATGAACTCCTTGTAGGGCTCCAGGCCGCCGATCTTGTCAAACTCCTCCTTGATGAAATACTCCACGGCCTTCACGTCGTGGTTGGTCACCTTCTCAATGTCCTTCACGTGCTGGGCCGATTCCTCGTCGAAGTGGCGATAAATGTCGCGCAGGCGATCGAAAAGGGAGTGGTCGAACGAGGCGAGCTGGGGCAAGGGCAGTTCACACAATGTGATGAAATACTCTATCTCAACGCGCACACGATAACGAATGAGTGCATACTCTGAAAAATAATCAGCCAGCGGCTCTGTCTTACCACGGTAACGGCCATCGACTGGAGAAATTGCTGTCAACAAATCGAGTTTCATATCCTTAAATTAACACGCTTGCAAAATTACTAATTAATTTCGGCACGATGGATAACATAACACTAAAAATGTGTCGTACCTAACGGTTTTTAACGTCTCGTCTACAGCACAATGTCACTTCACGCAGGCCATGGCCACCACAAATGACACCAAAAGAATCACAACGATTCACTTCTTGCCACGGCCAAGGCGCTTGTGATATTCTCCACATCCAACTTCAAGAATATTTTTTTCCTGCATGATTTAATGGCGTCTTCCGAGCGACACAGACGATGCGCAATAGCTGTTATGGAAAAACCTTGAGCCGACAAGGATAGCACGTCATGTTCCATCTTACTCAGCATCGCCCTGGCTCTTTTCACCCAGCAATGCCTGTCCAGCGAGTATTCGAAGCTTGTTCCTGTCCCCACCCTACGAATCATGTAACGTCCAATGGACTGTCTGGGGGACAAGGATACAGAGCACAAGACCAACCTGACTTGTCCATTTTTCGCCAAAGCCATGGAAGTAAGACTATGACGAACCAATCTTCGCTTACCTCCACATACCACATGAAAGTCATAGACCAAAACATAATTCATACGTTCCTCCACAGGCAACTTATTAAAAAAATCCAAACCTTTTTGATTCACTTCTTTTAAGACCGTTCGCTCCTCTGACGGAATCTTTTCCAAATAGAATCCCAAACCCGCTCGTTTGATTCTCTGCGGAGAAACACCATACCACTTTTCCATATTCTCAGACACATAGGGCATGCTTTTGGTAACAAGATCTACCACGCATATTCCTTGATAGGTGATTCGCCCAAAAGCCTGGGAAGCATTGATCAAACATTCCCATTCTGAGTTTCCAAACTCCGGCACCTCCTGCTCCTTTCCTAAATTTAGGTTCTCGCTTACCATATTCAGCCTCCGACAATAATTCACTGCAAAAATAACCTTTTTCTTTCTAATTCGCTATTTCCCCTATCAAATTCATCTCCAAATTCACACAAAAGTGTGATTTTTAAATGTTTTTCTAAAAAAACAAACGTTTCAAAAGTTTTTAATCCACAAAAATGTATATTTGCAAACAGCAAAAGGCAAAAGTCAATTGCGCAAACCAATTATTAACTAGGGTGTCCAGTTAGAT
>DJOD01000014.1 GCA_002437115.1 Prevotella sp. UBA6447 | reverse complement strand
CTTGCCGGACTTCTTTATGTAGATCGGGGCGATGGCTATGGCCTTGCGCTCCTTGCCGTCCTTGAAGGCGAAGTCACACAGCCACGTGCTCATCTTCAGCCAGTCAACGCTGCGTTCGGCTGTCTGCCTGTAACATTGCTCGCCACGCTTGCCGTAGCGTCCCATCTGTGCGAAATTCACCTTTCTGGCGATTGCCATCAAGAGAAAAAGCATCTCCATGATGTTTGTTCGGATACTTTTGTTTAACTTTGCCCCACCGCAGAACTCGAATGCTGCATTGCAAAGCGTCATATATCGGTTAATCAAGCTGGTCATCAGTACGTACTTTATTTTGATTTCAATCTATAAAGTTACTGAAAATCAGCGAGATAGCCGATTTTGTTATGTTATATTTTGTTACCTAAAACGTTAATTTTCAATTGATTACACCCTTCCTAATCCGAATGGTTGCATACTGTTTTTATGTGTAACGCAGTGCTACTACGAAAAAATTAACGGACTATTGTTACATGAAAATACTATTAAAATGCAGGAAACGCTTGTCGCTTCACCAATTTTGCAGTAACTTTGCTCTCAGCCTGATAGGGAGGGTGGCAAGGGTTCCATCCTTCCGCAGAAGGCAAAATTTAAAATAAAAAAATAAAAAATGCTTTGAGCTCGCCTTGGACGAGAAGCAACGTGCGGAATACTGGGGATATTCCGCGGACTCGTCTTACACGATTGGCGACAAACTGAAAAATGTTTTTTAAGTATTTTAATAAATTCAAAAGAGCACATGAAAACGATGTGTAAATCAAGTATTACCCCCTATGCGTGGAAGCGGGGTAAATTTCAGACTTTCTTAGTTCTTTTGGCGTTTCTTCTTGTGCCAGCCTTTGCGGCACAGCCCCTTGGGGCCCAAGAAACCGTGACCAACCAGCCCTTCGCGACCTTTGCCGATGGGGTTCTCACCTTCGATTATGGCGAAAAGCCCGCCACGGGGCAGGTGTATGACGTGACCGAGTATGTGGACATCCAATACGGGAGCATGACAAAGCCCGCATGGTATAGCATCAACTCGCAGGTCACGAAGGTGGTGTTCAAGCCCAGCTTCGCACAGGCGCACCCCACATGCCTGTCTTTCTGGTTCGACGGCTGCAAGAACCTGACCGACATCGAGGGAATGGAGTATCTCAACACCTCCAAGACCAACCACTTCTACGCCATGTTCCAAGACTGCGAGAAACTGGAAAGCATCGACGTGACCCATTTCGACACGTCGTCGGCCATCGTGTTCTGTTACATGTTCAACCGCTGCAAGAGCCTCAAGCAGATAGACGTGACGGGGTTCGACACGCGCAAGGTGGGCAACTTCGCCTACATGTTCGCCGAGTGTGAAAGCCTGACGGAGCTCGACCTGACCAACTTCGACCTCTTGACCAAGCGAGGCAACTGGCAGATGTCTGCCATGAACTCTTTCTTCTCGGGGTGCAAGAACCTGCGAGCCGTGTACGTCAGCACCCTTTTCGACTTCACGAACGTGCCCGCAAACAGCGCGTGGAACCTGTTTGACGGTTGCGTGTCGCTGGAGGGAGCCGTCAAGTACGCCCCCGCCATGGGTGAAGGCCAAAACACAGACCGTCGAGACCTTGCCAACTATACCACAGGCCTGTTGCAGAAAAACGTGGGCAACCAGGGCACCCACACGGTGGGCGCGGCCGGCAACCCACTGAAAATCATCAGCCTCAACCTCCTCGACAAGGAGACGCTGGTGCTCACCGACGGGAGCGTGAAGCTGGCCCGTCAGGCCACCTACGACCGCGACATCAACTCCAAGTGGGCCACCGTCTGCCTGCCGTTTGCTATCGACGTGGCCGACGAGGCCAACACCTGCTGGTTCTACCCCATGACCGAGGTGCAACTCGACCGTCACCGCATCCCCGTGCAGCGCATGACCGAGGGCATCGTTGAGGCCGGCGTGCCCATGTTTGCCAAACGCAAGAGCGCGAGCCAGACCACCCTCCACATCGAAGGCGTGAAGAGCGACAAGGGTGTGAGCCTGGTGACCAAGCCTGTGAACAAAAACGTGGGCGACCGCCTTGTCGGCACGCTGTGCCCCGTCACCTTCACCGCACAGCCCATGGAGAGCACGGTGAAGGAAGCCGTCAACGTGACCGACAACCTCTCCAACACTTATTTCATCTCACAAGACAAGTTCCGCCCCGTGCAGGGCTATCTCGACAACGGAGCCAAGGGCGTGCTGGTCTATGCCTACCGTGCCTACATCGTGACCGACCAGGCAACCCCGTCTGCCACGTCCGCGCCTTTGAGCATTGACGACAGCAACACTACCGGGCTTGAAGTGCCCACGGTGGGCGACGAGCTTTCAACGCCCACGGAATACTATGACCTGCAGGGACGTCGCCTCGACAGCCTGCAACCAGGTGTGACCCTCGTCAAGAAGGGCAACAAGGTAATCAAAGTAGTGAAAAAATAATTGGAAGTAGACCTATGAAGAAGCATACTTACACAGCGCCACAGACTGAAATTGTCTGTGTGCGCCCCGCGTCGTTGCTCACCAACTCAACGGAAAACATCTATCACGAGAATTACGACGAAAACGGAGAGATGGAGAACGAGGATGAGAAGCCCGACAAGAATCTTTGGGACAATGGCGATTGGTGGATAGCCGAATAACCTCTAAAAGGAGGGGGAGCAGTTCCCCCTCCTTTTTTATTTGCGCCCCACCTTCACGCCGAAGGCGCAGAAGATGAGATAGAGCGCGCAGGCAAGGAGCACGCAGACACCAGCCGTGATGCCCCCACCGTCGGTGGCCCAGCCGATGAACGGGGTGACCGCGCCACCGCCCGCCACAGCCGTGATCATCAGTCCGGAGATGAGGTTGGCCTTGTCGGGACGGGTCTGCACGGCCATGGAGTAGATGATGGGAAAGATGCATGAGCAGAGGAAACCAATGGCGCCGATGAGGGCGAGAGCCACCAGCGGCTGAGCCGGGCAGAAAGCCAGCAGCAAGATGACCGCCAGGCACACAAGGATGTTGGAGCGGAAATAGAAGATGGGACGTATCTTCGCCATGAGGAACACACCCAGGAAAGCGCCGACGGTGCGGCTAATGAAGTAGACCTGCGGCGCGATGCCCGCCTCGGTCACCGCCCAGCTGTAGCGCTCGACCATCACCTTGGAACTCACGAAGTTGGTACCCACGTCAATGCCAACCACAAAAAAGATTCCGAAGAACAGTAGCAACAAAGTCTTGTCGCCGAGCAGGCTCAGCGTCTTGCCCACCGTCACGCCACTATCCTCTGCCGGCTCGCGCTCAATGGGCGACAGGGCCAGCCAAAGGGCGGAGGCCAGCGTGACGAGTCCCAGCGTGGGGAACACCAGGTACCAATGGGACTTGTCGCCGCCACCCAGCACGTTGACGGCAAACAGCATGAAAAAGGGACCACAGAACGACGACACGGCCTTCACCACCTGCCCAGCTGTGACGCTGCTGGTGAGCATCTTCTCGTCAGCAAAGACGTTTCGCAGCAACGCGTTTTGCGACACCTGAAGGACGGCGTTGCCGATGCCCAGCGCGGCGTAGCCCACCAGGCAGGCCCAACTGGTTCCGATGAGGGGTACCATCATGCCCACGAACGTCACCGCCAAACCCATCAGGACGGTGCGCTTGCGTCCCCAGGTGCCCATCTTGATGCCGACGGGAATGCCCAGGAACAAAAACCAAACAAACACCATCGACGGCAGGAAGCCAGCCACGGTGTGGCTCCACCCAAAGGCTTCGCGCGCATATTCAGACGAAATTCCAACAATGTCGCAGAACCCTTGGATGAAAAAGGCAAAAAGAACGGCACTCACACATGCCACTTGTTTTGCTTTCATATCTCTTGTTTTTTAGTTTCGTTGTCTGGAAATGCTAATTGTTCCACACGCCCAGCTATATTAAAGAATACGGATGGAAAAGACCACACACTTAAGGTGGGTTCTATAAATTACCGCCTTTAGGTAACAAGTTACAGTAGGGGTTATGTTTTGCCATCTTTTGGCCTCTTTTTGGTTCATAGCGCCAGTTCGTTCGGTCATATAGCCCGCTATACTCCCTCACTCACTGACACTATGACCTCAAAAAGAGCCACAAAATCTGACAAAGCTAATTTGTAGAACCCACCTTTAGTTTTTCTCTCTTTAGAATGGCAAATATAGATAAAACTTGTGGTTGCTATCTTTTTGTGCGAAATTATAGCTTAAATTTTGAAAATAATTGTTATTTTTTTACGGAATGTTATCCGTTGATATATAGCTCGTTGCGTCTTGGCATTGTTGGCTGCGCTCGACTTTGGCAAGTGGCCAAGCTGAGCGCAGCCCATTTTGGTGGCTAAACCGAAAACTTAAAAACTATATAAGAATAAAGCCATGTCCATGATATTTTTTGCGTAACTTTGCAATATGATATATCCGAGTAATTTTGAGACCAAAATACAGTTTGGTGAGATTCGCTCGTTGCTTAAAGGTCGTTGCCTAAGCCAGCTTGGCAAGGACCAAGTAGATGCCATGGGATTTAGCGACGACGCAAGTGTAATTAACACCCTTCTCAGCCAGACGCGCGAGTTTCGCAGCTTGCAGGCGGAGGCAGAAGACTTTCCCTTGCAATACTTTTTCGACATGCGGTCGGCTCTCAAGCGCATCCGCCTGGAAGGTACCCATCTTGAGGAGAACGAAATGTTCGACCTGCGGCGTTCGCTTGAGACCATCGGTGCCATCGTGGCGTACCTCAACCGAGGCACCGAAGAGGGAGTTTACGACTATCCCGCGCTTCACGACCTGACCGATGGTGTGCTCACCTTTCCCGACCTTGTGAAACGCATCGACCAGATTCTCGACAAGTTTGGCCACGTGAAAGATACGGCCTCGCCAGCGTTGGCTGACATCCGTTCGGAGCTTCGTCGCTCGGAAGGTAGCGTGTCGCGCACGCTCAACAGCATCTTGCGTGCAGCCCAGAGCGAGGGACTCGTTGACAAGGATGTGGCTCCGACGTTGCGCGATGGTCGCCTTGTGGTGCCCATTGCGCCTGGGCTCAAGCGTAAAATCAAAGGTATAGTCCACGACGAGTCGTCGACGGGCAAGACTGTCTTTGTGGAGCCTACCGAGGTGGTGGAGGCCAACAATCGCATCCGCGAGCTTGAGGCCGAAGAGCGTCGTGAGGTGGTGCGCATCCTTGTGGACTTCACCAAGCAGGCGCGCCCCCATGTCCGTGAGATGATGGATGCCTATCGCCTGTTGGGCGATGTCGATTTTGTCAGGGCACGCGCCGAACTGGCCACGCTGATGGGTGCCATGGAGCCTCGGGTGGAGGCTGCGCCTGTTATGGACTGGATACAGTCGCGCCACCCGTTGTTGTGGCTTGCCCTGCAGAAGCAAGACAAGACGGTCGTTCCGCTCGACATCACGCTCACCCCCCAGCGCCACATCCTCATCATCTCGGGTCCCAACGCGGGTGGTAAGTCGGTTTGCCTCAAGACCGTTGGGTTGTTGCAGTATATGGTGCAGTGTGGCCTGTCGGTGCCCATGAGTGAGCGGTCGAAGGTAGGCATCTTCCAGAACCTCATGATTGACATCGGCGATGAGCAAAGCATCGAGAACGACCTTTCCACCTATTCGTCGCACCTGCTCAACATGAAGATTATGATGCGGCAGGCCAATGCGCGCACGTTGTTGCTCATCGACGAGTTTGGTACGGGCACCGAACCGCAAATAGGCGGAGCCATGGCGGAGGCCGTGCTCAACCAGTTTGTGAAGAAGCAAGCGTGGGGTGTCATCACCACCCACTACCAAAACCTCAAGCACTATGCCGACTCGCACGAAGGCATCGCCAATGGTGCCATGCTCTACGACCGCCACGAGATGCGCCCGCTCTTCCAGTTGGCCATCGGCCAGCCAGGTTCATCGTTTGCCATCGAGATAGCGCGCAAGACAGGCATCCCAGAAGAGGTGATACGTGAGGCCTCGGAGATAGTGGGGTCCGACTATATCCAGAGCGACAAGTACTTGCAAGACATCGTGCGCGACAAGCGTTACTGGGAGCAGAAGCGGCAGACCATCCATCAGCAGGAGAAGCGGTTGCAGGAACAGATAGACCATTATGAACACGATATCAGCTCTGTGGAAAGGGAGCGTCGCGACATCCTGACCAAGGCCAAGCAAGAGGCAGAGGACTTGCTGAAGGAAAGCAACCGCAAGATAGAGAACACCATACGCGAGATACGCGAGCAACAGGCTGAGCGGGAGTCGACACGCCGTATCCGTCAGGAGCTCGAGGATTTCAAGCAAGGTGTGGAGACCTTCGACACCAAGGCCGAGGACGACAAGATAGCTCGCAAGATGGAGCAGATCAAGGCTCGCAAGGCTCGGCGCGAAGAGCGGCGCAAGAAAAAGAAAGACGATGAGCAGCGTGCCGCTGAAGCCTTGCGTTCTGCTGCTGTGCGCGAACAGAAAGTGCGCGACAATGTGATTGCCGTGGGTGACAGCGTGCGTATGCGCGGCTCGAAGACTACGGGAACGGTTGAGAGCTTGAGTGGCAAGACGGCAACCGTGATTTTCGGTGACATGCGCACCAAGTTGCCAGTGGATCGTTTGTTGCTGGCTGCCGCGCCTGTTGCTGGCGATTCCACCATGGCGGGCGCCGAATCCACGAAAATGGACGAACTGCGCAATGGCTTGCAGAATTACAAGATATCGCACATGACCCAAGACACCATTGACGACCACCGCAAGAACTTCAAGCAAGACCTTGACGTGCGCGGTATGCGTGGCGACGAGGCTCTGCAGGCCGTGCAATATTTCATCGACGATGCCATCCTTGTAGGCATGCCCCGTGTGCGCATCCTTCACGGCAAGGGCAACGGAATCCTGCGCCAGCTCATCCGCCAGTATCTCGCGTCGGAACCCAACGTCACCAGCGTGCGTGATGAGCACGTCCAGTTTGGCGGGGCAGGCATCACCGTGGTCGACCTGGGGTGAGCGCTCCCAGATTTATTCCGAAAGCAGAGTTCTTCCCCATGTCCCATACAGAACGTAAATACCTGTTGACCTTGGTGCTTGCCATCCATGCGGTGCTTGCAAGCGCACAACTTTTCACGGTGAACGACCTGCCTACCCAAAGCCAGTTGCCAGTGGCCAACGTTCATTGTATATTGCAAGACAAGGAGGGTTATATGTGGTATGGCACCACGGGTGGTGGCCTATGCCGCGATGACGGTTACCAGGTTGTGACCCTCGGCAAGCATCTTGCTGCCGCATTGCCCGACAACGACGTGACTTGCCTGGCGGAGGACGCGCGCCATGGCATTTGTGTGGGCACTCGCCGCGGACTGTTTCGTGTAGACAAGACCTGTTATCACTTGGAGCGGCTGCTGGGCGAGCGTTTTGCCAACCTGAATGTGTCGGTCTTGCAGGTCGACGAGAAGGGGCGGATATGGGCAGCTGTCGATGACGAGGTGCTGAGACTCTCGGCTGATGGGAAGTTGCAGAAGGTCTATGCGCTGCGATGGAACGGCAAGCGCATACGATCGTTGCGTTTGCTCCAACAGAAACGCAAGGAAATTGTGCTCACCGAGGTGGAGCTGCGGCCTGACGACCTTGACGCTTCTAAGATAGACAAGGCATTTTTGCAACGTGCGGTCGACATGATGGAGCGGCATCTTGCCGACAGCGAGTATGGCGTGGAGCAGTTTAGTGATGATATGTGTATGAGCCGTATGAACCTTTACCGCAAGATGCAGGCGCTGACAGGTCTGTCCCCTTCTGATTTCATGCGCGACATCCGACTGAAGAAGGCTGCCCAATTGCTGAAGAGCCATCCTGGAGCACCCATCAACGAGGTGGCTGCGAAGGTCGGATTTGACACGCCGAGCTATTTTTCCAAGTGCTTCAAGCAGAAATTTGGAGTTTTGCCTTCGGCCTACTGGAAAAATGACTTACACTCTTGAGGCTTGTTTATCAACATATGTAACAGGCATGTGTAACAATCGTCTACTACATATTAGCCAGCCAGTTGGTTACTTGCCTAAACTGCTGGATAAAAATATGTTTCCCTTGCGTTGTTCATAACCAAAAACAATTAACCATGCAAAGAAAACTGTTGGTTACCACACGCTTTATCAGCTGCTATGCGGGAAATACAAAATAAGGAGATAATATTTTTAATGAAGATAACCTATGAGAAGAAAAAACATTTTACTTTTGGTAGCATGGCTGATGGCTTTGCCATTGGCCGCCCAGGTGACTGTGGAGACAGAGGGAGGTCCGAACGCCTTCTGTGTGGCGCAGGAATCGAGCTGCGCGACGGTCTTCGTGTCACCTTCCGAGCACGTATTGGTCGACAAGGCGGCTGCCTTGTTTGCCGATGACGTGGAACGGGTGACCGGACATAAGCCTGAGGTGAAACTGTCGGGTAGGGTGGCCGCAAGCCATCCTGTCGTGGTGGGGACATTGGGACACAATGCCTTTATTGACAAGCTGGTTAAGCAAGGAAAAGTCAATGCCAATGTCATTCGCGGTGCTTGGGAGCGCTATATGGTGCAGGTGGTGGACAAGCCTGTGAAAGGCATCGACAAGGCCCTTGTGGTTGTGGGAAGTGATAAGCGTGGCGCAGCCTATGGACTGCTCTCGCTGTCGGAGAAAATGGGTGTGTCGCCTTACTACTGGTGGGCCGACGTGCCTGTGGAGCGCAAGCCGGCGGTTTGGGTTTCTGGTGGCGAGACGTCCAAAAGTCCCTCGGTGAAATACCGCGGACTGTTTATAAACGACGAGGACTGGGGACTGAAACCGTGGGCCTCAAAGACTTTCGAGCCTGACCTGGGCGACATCGGTCCGAAGACCTACGCCAAGGTGTGCGAGCTTATCCTACGTCTCAAGGGCAATATGTTGGGACCGGCCATGCACACGTGCACGGGTGCGTTCTATACCCATCCAGAGAGCAAGCTCGTGGCCGACTCGTTTGGCATTGTCATCACCACCTCGCACTGTGAGCCATTGCTTGTCAACAACGCCTCAAAGAAGGAGTGGGACTTGCAGCGCGACGGTGACTGGAACTATGCCACCAACGCCAAGGCTGTTTGGAACAAATGGAACAGCCGCCTGACGGAGGCTGCCCGCTTCGAAAACATCTACACCCTGGGTATGCGCGGTCTCCATGACGCGGGGCTGCGTGGAAACCTGCCCATAGACCAGCAGGTGGAGCTCATCACTAAGGTGATTGCCGACCAGCGTGCCCTGCTCACAAAGCATACGGGGAAGCGCATTGGGGAGATACCGCAGATCTTCGTGCCTTACAAGGAGGCACTCGATATTTATGAGCACGGCCTGAAGGTTCCCGAAGACATCACGCTGGTTTGGGTGGACGACAACTATGGTTACATGAAGCGTGTGAGCAATCCTGATGAACAAAAGCGCAAGGGCGGCTCGGGCGTCTACTACCACATATCCTATCTTGGGCCTCCCCACGACTATCTGTGGATCTGCACCACAGCCCCTGTGCTGATGTATGAGGAACTGATGAAAGCTTATCATGCTGGGGCCGACCGTTACTGGCTGTTGAACGTCGGAGACATCAAGCCCATGGAGCTCGGCATGAAGACCTTCTTCGACCTGGCATGGAATGTGGATGGTTACGACCCAAACTCTATCAATCATCACCAGTCTGAGTTCCTGGGCTCACTGTTCGGTAAGGCTTATGTGAAACCACTTCAACAAGTGCTCGACACCTATTACCGTCTGGCGTGGAGCCGTAAGCCGGAGTTCATGGGTTGGGAGCGCGAATGGGACTCAAAAGAATACACAAGCTTGAAGGACACGGAGTTTTCTTTCCAAAACTACGGGGAGGCTCAGCGTCG
The DNA here is from genome assembly GCA_002437115.1 of Prevotella sp. UBA6447. GTDB lineage: Bacteria > Bacteroidota > Bacteroidia > Bacteroidales > Bacteroidaceae > Prevotella. The sequence goes on along the minus strand of DJOD01000014.1, from coordinate 8,210 downwards.
ACTGGCCGAATATGAGCAACTCGCCGAGAAAGTGAAGTCGGTCATGGATGAGTTGCCCGAAAACCAGCAGGCTGCTTTCTTCGAGCTGCTTGCCTATCCAGTGATGGGGGCTTACCAGATGAACCGCAAGTTCCTCATGGCGCAGCTCAACCACGAACAGTTCCGGGCCGGTCGCTTGGCGCAAGCCAACTGGGCGGCACGGCAATCGCAGCAGGCGTTCGACAGCATCGCCGCGCTCAACGAGCAATACAACACCTTATTGGACGGCAAGTGGAATGGCATGATGGCGGTGGCACCAGGATTGTGCGCCCGTTTCCAGCAGATGCCCAAGCTCAACGTGACGGAGGGCGCAGGGCAGGAGCCAGTCGACCTTTCAGTGGGCAAGCAGTCTGCAGACAGTTGTTACGTCGTTGACCTGGCAAAGTATGCGAACAAGGTGGAACGAGGCGACTGCAAGATTAGTCTTGTGCCAGGTCTGGGCTACGATTGGCAAGTGGTGCAACTGGGCGACCATGTGTCTTCTGCTGCGCATGCGGTCAGCAGTGGCGAAGCCCATATTGACTATGACCTGCCAGCCATTGATGCCGACAGTGTGTGGGTGACGGTTTACACCGTCCCGTTCTTCCCGGCGTACAAGGGCCTTGCTACGAAGGTCGGTGTGGCAATGGACGGTGGCGAGCTCCAGGTGTTTGACAACCAGTTTAAGGAATACAGCTTGACATGGAAAAACCAGGTGCTCAGGAACGGAGCCGTAGCACACATGACGTTCCCGATTGACAGGCGGAAAGGCAGTCACACTCTCTCGCTCCTTTGTGTAGACAGCGGCATGATGGTGCAGAAAGTAATCGTGGACTGGGGCGGACTGAAAAAGTCGTACTTGGGGCCTAATCCATGTAACGAAACAATGTAACATATGTAACAAGTTGGTGAAAATGATAGGTTTGCATTGCAAACGTTACATCACAAGCGGAAATATTGCACTATTCCATGTTCCTTTGCAACACAAACCTATTCATTAAAAACCAACGAAATGAAAAAGAGAATCTTAGCCATGACCTGTATGCTCACCGGTTGCTTCGGCATCGGTCAGCTACAGTGGGCTATGGCACGACGGCTATGGCATCAGCCACTGGCGAGCATCGGCCATCACCGATTCGAGGCTTATCTACCAGACGCTGGTCGGCTTGCCACAGGGACGCAGGGTCAGCAAGCCCACGCATGGCCTTTACATCGTGGGCAATCGAAAAGTCGTAGTGAGGTAATGCCAATCGCGCATGGCAAGAACGGCACCATGGTGGCTTTATGCGGCTTCCATGCTGTCGCATAGATAACAAAAAACTTAATCATGAAATGAGAAGTATGAATAAAATTTTGATGGCCGTGGTGGCCTTCTTGCTGGCCCCGTCGTTTGCTGAGGCCCAAAAAGTGATGAAGTACACCACCACCGAGACGGCTGCCTGGGTCGAAGGCAAGGCTACGCTGGCCGCTAAGGCCAATGGCAAGCTCGTTGCGGAGGTTGACGCTGCCAGTCGTGGCACTGCCTTTGTGGCCTTCGGTACCACGTTCAACGAGCTCGACTGGGATGCCTTCAACATGCTTACCCGCAAGGAGCAAGATGAGCTCATGCGCCACCTGTTTGCGCCCGATGGCGATTTGAGGTTCACGCGAGGACGCGTGTCAATGAACGCCAACGACTACGCGCGGGCTTGGTATAGTTGCGATGACGTGGCGGGCGACTTTGCCTTGAGGTACTTCAACATCGAGCACGACAAACGCAACATCATCCCCCTGGCGCGCGCCGCGCAAAAGTACCGACCCGACATGCAACTCTTCATGAGCCCTTGGTCACCGCCAACATGGATGAAAATCAACAACGACTATCCCGTCTCGCCAAGTAAGTACAACAAGATGGACGAGAGACAGGCGTACCTGCTTTACATGGACGATGGGCGGAAAATTGATGCTGACGAGATGAAGCTCCTGGGCGACCGCAACGGTGTGTTTCCTCGTCGCCTCGCCTCGCAAGACTATTTCATCCAAGACCCGCGATACCTGCAATGTTATGCAGACATGTTCTGCCGCTTCATAGAACTTTATAAGGAAGAAGGGTTGCCGATAACAAAGGTGATGTACCAGAATGAGGCCTATTCTTACACGCCGTATCCTGGGTGTGCCTGGACGGCGGAGGGCACGCTGCGCTTCAACAACGAATACCTCGCCCCAACGTTGGCCAAGAAGCATCCAGAGGTGGAACTTTGGATAGGCACCTTCAACACCAACCGACTCGACTATGTGGAGAAAATCCTTGACGACAAGAAGTTGCAAGCCCATGTCAAGGGTATCGGCACCCAGTGGGAATGTCGAAACAACTTGCCGCAGATGCGCCGGCGTTATCCCAACCTGCGTTTCATGGTGAGTGAGAGCGAGTGTGGCAACGGATCTATGGACTGGAAGGCTGGCGAGCACACCTTTTTCCTTTTGTCGGATAACTTAGGCAATGGCTGCGATGAGTATTACAACTGGAACTTCATCCTCAAGGACAATGGCATCTCGCCTTGGGGATGGGCGCAGAACGCGCTGGTGCAGGTAGACAGCAAGACACGCAAGCCGCGCTACACGGCTGAATATTATGCTTACAAGCATTTCAGCCATTTCGTGGACGCTGGCACGGAGATGCTCGCTTATGCGGGGCGTGACTACAGCCAGACGCCCCTGGTGGTGTTTCGCGACAAAGCTGGCCGCTATATTGTCACCATGGGCAACTTCACAGATAAGCCCGCCTTGCTCTCGGTGAGGATAGAAAAGAAATACCTGAACGCCAAGGCCGCGCCTCACTCGTTCTGTACCTTTGTGGTGGGGTAGGCGGTGTGGGCTATTTGAGGAAAGCCTGCACCTTTGTGAGGGGAATTCCGAAATTGAAGTTGTCACTCACGGCGAGCTTCGCGAAGTTGACGGCCACCAAGCGCCCTTTGCTGTCGATGACTGGGCTGCCGCTCGATCCCTGCACTGTGGGGATGCTGTAGAGCAGCCGGTCACCATCGGGCAGCTGGGTCACCTTGCCGCTGGTCATCTGCACCTGTATGCCTTGTTTGGTGGTGGCCAGCGTAGGACCAGCATTGTACCCGATCATGTACAATTGCTGGTCTATTTGCAGGATGTCCTCGTTGTGCGACGAGAACAGTCCAGCTACCTTGTCGACCAGGCTCTCTTGCCCCTTGCCGTTGGTGTCAAACACATACGCGCCGTCGGGTGTTTTCTTGTCTTTCAGTTGGAGGAGTGCCAAGTCGGTGTCTTCCTTGTCAGACACCTTCGTCACGACGCAGGGGTTCTTGTCGAGAATATCCTTGTCGGAGTTGACATAGGTGTTGTTGTAGGCAATGCCAAGTTCGCAGACGACAGATATTTTCAGCTCGTCGAGCGACACGTGGTCGTCGAGCGACTCACGCTCGTCGCGCAAGCTGTTGTATTGTTCTTCCAGTTGGCTTTGCTGGTTGTTGATGTCTTGCATCTTCTCTGTGTCTTCGTAGGGTGTGCCGTCATAGTCGAAGCTATAACAGCTGCTCTTCTCCATGGACAGGTTTTGGTATTCTCGGTTCAGCTCTTCCATTTGTGCTGCATAGTAAGCCTTGATGGAAGCCACGAGGCTGTTGTAGCTCTCTTTCACCGCTGTCTTGTCAATGGTCGGCTGTGCCACGTGACGGTTGGTCATGATGGTGCCTTGCTCGTCGATGAAGAAGCCCGTGCCGCTCAACACCTGTCGATGGCTTTTGATTTCACTCACTTCAGTGGTGAGGTTTTCCAGGCTGCCGTCTTCGACTATTCCCGTGAAATACAGTGTGTTGCCGTTTGGCAATTGCATCTCATAGTAATACTCGTTAAGGATGAGCACTACGCCCGACTTCGATTGGTCGAACAACTCTTGTGGAGTGCGTTCGCTGCAACTCGCAAGGGTGAGGAGCGACAGCAGGAGGAGAATAACTTTTTTCATGTGGCTTACGGTATGGTGTTGTTGGTCGTGGCGTGTGGCTGGTCACACAAAGGGCACGCAGAGACGAGCCAGCTGTTCTAAGCCTTGCTGGTCAATGGTATCGATGGCTGCCAGTTGTTCGCTGTCAGCGTCAATGACCGCTGCCACCTTGCTCTCTTTTATCACAGGCACCACGATTTCTGAACGCGAGCGGGAGGAACAGGCGATATGCCCTGGGAACTGATCCACGTCGGGCACGACAAGTGTTTGCCCCCGTTCCCATGCCGTGCCGCATACGCCGTGCCCCTTGGCAATGGCGTAACAGGCCACTGGACCTTGGAAAGGGCCAAGGTATAACTTGTTGTCTCCCACAAGGTAGAAGCCTATCCAGAAGTAATGGGGAAAGGTCTCTTTTAACAAGGCGCAAAGGTTAGCCAAAGCGCCCGTGGGGTTGTCAATGCCCTCCACGAGGGCTTGTGCTTGAGCAAGCATACTTTCGTATGTCTTTTTTTGTTGTCCATGGGTTGTGGGGGTGGATGGGTTGTTGAAATGCCTGCTGTGGTTTATCGTTGCAAAGGTACAACTATAACTCCAAAATTAGGAAGGATTGGAACAAAAATACCGTTTTTGCCTGTAACAAGTGGCAAGAAAGTGGTTTCGGTGGTGTTCACCCAACCCACGGTGATTTTACATCGTTGATGAGATTGTGGACACTTATACTGCAGGGTTGCCGCAAGGCGACCAAAAACGCATGATAGCCTCTATACGTAGGAGAAGGCAAACAGAACTATTGCTGTTTTTCCGCCATGCCGATGATAAATATATTAAGGTGTAAACCGAAAGATTTTCACAAACATCATGTCCCGTGATGAAGACAACAGATTGCCTGAATTCTGCTTTTTCATCAAGAATGTAGTCGATTCTGTATTGTCAGAGAATACTATAGCTACAATTTAAAAAAGTTGACAATACATATTTTATTAGAGAGTTTTCTGATTAGGTCTAAAAGTTAAGACTAATCAGAAAACTCTCTTTTTTATAGCCATTTTGCAATTCCGCCTTGAAACTGATCATATTTGTCCTGTTTCAAGTTTGGGTAGCAAAGCCAACGAGCGGATAATAAGAAAAACTGATTAAGCGAGTGCAAAGAAAACTTGTTTTCAGATTGCCGAGCGTGAGGTTTTTATCAAAAGATCTCGAAAGAGTTGTAATAAAATAGTCACGTTTGCGCCCCCGAAATGATAGTGTGAAATGTGTCGAAATAAGTGTAAATCTGCTACGTGGAAAAATCATCTGAGTCAGATTTGCTAAACATTTGAGGAATTTTCCTGAAACCATAGATAGAAAATGATAAAATTTGATACAAAATTTAAAGTTAATCCGTATATTTGCACCATAATTACGGTTTCATCAGAAGAAAGCGTGACGTTTGTAAAATAATAATACACGTGCAGGGCGGCAATGCCAGTACTCAAATATAGGGATACGATGATGCACAACAAAGACGAATTGACCAGGCTTTCGCAACCATCATGTATGGTTGCAGCTGAGGACATAAAGTAGAAAGAGAATTTATGAAACCGGATGGTACGGGTTCTTTTTCTGCAGCCGACGAGAAACTTGTTTCTCCAAAGGGCAACTACGTTACTGAGCCAGACGTAAAGACTGGTTCAGAGGTAAAGAAGCGTCGACAATCGGACGGAACCACATGGTCGTATCTCTTTGTGCATCACTGCAAAGTGAAGAGTATGGAGGAACAGCTGATTATAGACGGGAGAACCTACTTTGTGCATAAAACCATACGGTATTTCAAGAAACAGGGCAAACATAGGGTGCAGCATCAGGAAGTGCCGACCGTCAGCGGTCTGGTCTTCTTCCAAGGTTATCCCAAAGAGATACAAGCCTATCTCAACAAGAAATTCCCAAACGCCCACCTGTGCAAGAACTGTAGCACAGGCCGAGTGGCTATAATCGAGGACTCGCAGATGCGCCCCTTCATGCGTGTCAACGAGAAAGAACCAGAGCGTATCCGTTTCTTGCTCAAACCCTTCCACTATTATGCGCGCAACCGCATCCTGCTCCGCATTACCACGGGAGAACTGGCTGGATTGGAAGGCTACGTCATCCGCATTGACCGGGACCGACGCCTCGTGATGGACGTGGGCGGCATGAGCGTAGCTTTTTCTGGTGTCCATGCCGAGCATTTCGAGGAGGTGGAGTCGGAAGTGTCATCGAAAGAAGACACCCAGCCATTCTACCACCGCAACTTGCAGGAGCGCGAAGCCTTGATCGACCGTTACTTCCATCCTGTAAAAACAGCCACTGAGATAGCCGCCCAAGCCGAGAACATCGACTACCTGCGAGAATACGTGCTGGCAGAAATGGCACAAAAACGCATGGATATCCATCAGGCATGGTGCACCTATACCTTTATCATCAAGGAGATAGGTTACTACTACGCACCTTTCGTAGAACAGTTCAAGGAAAAGCTCGACCCTATCATGAATATGGGCGTCAAGATTCTCCAAGAGCTGGATCGCATACTCGACAATCCGTCATTGGAAAATGACACCAAGGCCAGATACCAAACCCAGCATGAGGAATTGATGATGGATTATGCCTATCTGTTCTAAACAGAGTCCTTCTATCCCTCCTCCCACCAGTTAGCATCCGAAAAATCAGTCGCCGAACGCGGCCCAGTTCCTTCCCAGTTAGCCTCCGTGAGATTGGTGAGGTCCGTGTGCGAAAAAAACAATCAGCGTGAGCCGTTGGCTATCGGCCAACCAAAGGCGTATTCTGCTTGTCGTACAAAAATACTTTATCAATTGAAGAAAAAGTTTGGCCATTACCTCAGAAACTATTATCTTTGTCGAATGGAAATAAAGCACCGATGACCATGGACAACACGTTGACATTAAAAGTAGAAAGCCCCTAACTGATGGAGCAACTGAAACATGTTCTTTCACTCATGAAAGGAGTCAAAATTATCAACGCCACGTCTTCCAGTGCCAACGTCACGATGGACGTCACTCCCAATGCCACGACATTGGATGCCATGAAAGAAGCATCGACTGGCAAAGATGCAGGAGTCGTGAGAACGGACAGCCTTGAGCATTTCATGGCTTCAATGGACGACTGACCTCATGAAGGAAGTAAGAAAGACCACCCAGTTAAAGAAAGACTTCAAGCGTTTCAAAAACAACAAGCCCTTTGTGGCGACCCTTCTTAGCTTAGTCAGATTGTTAGCCGACGGACATGAAATCCCCGAACAGTATGACCCTCATTCCTTGAAGGGCGATTGGGCCGGGTTTATGGAATGTCATGTCGAAAACGACAGCCTTCTGATATGGCTTGACAAAAACTGCAATGTGGTGGAACTCGTTCGAAATAGGCTCACATTCCGAACTGTTTGGAAAAGGCCGAAAAAATGACCATCCAATAATTTTCGCACGCCCCATCACCCACCATCCAGGCGCCCAATGCACCTTCGGGAGTCATTCGCTTCATTACTTCCCTTAGGTCAGTGGGTCTCCGACAAATCTCGTGTTCGAACAAAACTGCCGCCTCATGCGGTCCAATCCTTCCCATTCGCTTGCATCCGTGAGATTCGCCGCCGCCGAACGCGGCCCGATTCCTTCCCTGTTAGCCTCCGTGAGATCTGTGAGATCCGTGTGCAAAAAATCACAGCAGCGTGAGCCTAATTTCCATCCGTGACGTCGCATCCTTTGGTCCATGTGCCTCCGCCGCATAATTCGAGTTATTAGTGAAATTCGGGCGCATCCGACATATGGAGTGATAATGTATAGTTCTTGGAAATCAATTATTTAGAGAACAGTACGCTTCTATAATATCCTCATATTCATGATAACGAGAACTCAAAAGTCTTAATTTGCATACAATATAAGAACAATGTCATTTGTGACAGCTAAGAAACACGCAAAGGACTTGTACTAAGGGACTTGCAAAAGTAAAAGCTAAAACGGCATGTATAATCTTTCATATGCCATCACTCCAAATTCCGGAAGAGCCTAAATTAATACGGGTATGTCAGTCCGAATTTGAAGAAGGACGAGACGGCACGCCGAGTGGCACAGGAACAACTTGTCAGCCCTATCAAGATATTGAGCAATTTCGGTAAGCAAGAGCTAAGCCATTTCGCATGATGGCGGCGATGAGGCGGATGCTGGGTGAATAGAACTTTATGTGTTGTTCATTCAAGGGCAATAATTTTTCTCTTTTCCTT
>DJOD01000004.1 GCA_002437115.1 Prevotella sp. UBA6447 | reverse complement strand
TGATGATGTCGCCCTTGCTGTTCTTGGCCTTGATGTCCACTCGGTTGAACTTGTCGTCCTCAGCCTGCTGGTTACCCTCGCTCTCCAGAATCTCCACAATCTTAATCGGCTCGTTGAGAAAAACGGTCAAAAAACCTTCCAAGACTCCGAAGTTGGCCTTTTGTCTGAGCAATCGCTTGATGGCCCAGTCGAAACGTATGCATCTGTCCCTTAGTTCTGTCATGTCTTTGCGGCATTATGTTTGTGGCAAAGATAATCTTTTCTTCTGATTGTCGCAAGTACACAGGCAGAAAAATGCTAAAACTTCCTATCCTTGCGCACTTTGAAGTTAGCCTCCTGCCAAAGCAGTCACTTAATAGCCATAGCAAAACGGATACATCTATTACTTAGTTCTGCCCATGCTATTATATCAATAATGAATGTGGGAAAAATAAATTGATGTTTTCTGAAAGTCACCAGCCAATGGACAGATAAACTAACGTAAATATAAAAAGTCAATGAACACTACCACCATCAGCATGACACATGAAGTCTATCCTCCAAATTGCAACAGCCGCAAAGATAATAGTGGTATATTTTTGCTTTGTAAAAAACGAACAGTAAGGCTTGGACGTTTTTTTAAAACCGCACAAACACGACTGGATAGGTTTCACCAAACGATAAGAACAGAAACAAAAAGGGCATGCCGCTTGTGCCGACATGCCACTCTTCAGTTTTTGCTTCACAGGTCCTCAAAAAGAATCCCGTCAAATCACAGGGTGCACCTTCTGCTCGGTAGACCACAACAAGGGTTTGCTTTTAGGCAAAAGATTGGTAGTGTCACCATCCAGGTAAACTCCCGTCTCTATGATGTTAATAACCACAGACTTATCATTAATGCTATAGGATCCCCAACTAAGATTGGCACCACTGGCAAACTCGACTCGTAGATGATGATCTGAGCCTGCAAAACGAACCTGAACGTCCAATGGCTGTGGCGAGACGGTGAAGACAATGGGCGATACATGGATGACGGAGATGTCTGCCGTGAGCGTCTGCGTGGCCATTGCACGGGCAACCTCAAGTAGATCGTGGTTGTCCACTCCCACCAGCAGCTTTGCCAGTGGCACATTGATTATGGTAAGTACGTTCTTGTCATTGATTGACCACGAGGCGTCAAGAGTGTCCATGACCACCGAGTCGGTGCGGCTCTCGTCTTGGCAAACGAGCTTGCCGGTAAATGATTGACGCAGATACCTGTAAGCATCATCGGGCGTGTCATTCTCCTCCTTGTTACAGGAGCTTAGGATTGTCATTGCCGTGGCAAAAGCCACCAGCATCAAAAAAGATAACAATTTCTTCATCGTTTCATGACTTTTTTACCGTTTACAATATAGAGTCCCTCTCGAAGTCTTTCCATGCTTGTGCCAAGATAGCGACCCTCAAGGCTGTACACTCCCTCGCGTGTTTTCTGCTTAGCGACGGTGATGCGGCTGACCCCCGTAGCCCAGGCGTCATTGGTGACAGGCATGAGGGTATAGTCACCATCATTGATGACCAACCAGTAACTGTTGACCTGCCCTTCAGGACGGCGCACAAGTTGCCACCCTTTGTCCTTGTCCGACTTGGCACCGACAAAAAGGCGATATTTCCCGTTTGCAAGTCCTGCGGTCTGCAGGCGCACCATGCCGCTGAGTGTGCCGACATTGTAATAGTTGGCAATGTTGTTGACCGACACCGACTTGAGCACTTTCAGGCTGTCGCCCATATCCATAAGCAGAGCTATCTCACCCGTATAGGGCTCGCCCGTCAGGTTGTACATCGATCCGCCGTTGAAATTGAGCAAGACCTTGTTGATGCGGTTCACGGTCAGCGCGTCATCGCCGATGACATGGGAAGCATATTCCATAACCTGTGTGGGCGCAATGCCAACGAGCATGTTCTGGCTTTTACTGAACGAATAGCCTGAGGGATTGAGCAGGGCCACATCAAAGTAGCCGTTGCCACCTTTCGGCCCCCAACCCCAATTGATGTGCAAATAGCCATTGTTGTCATAGCCGTCGCACACGAAAGCATGTCCACCCGCACTGGCATCCACGCCCGTGTAATAGACAGGTCGTCCAGCGTTGAGCTCCGTATAGATGACTTTCATCCATTCAGACGTGGAGTAATAGTTGCGCGTGAGCAGGTTGATGCCAGGGTTGTAGTTGAAGTATTGTATCATGCCGTGGCGTGCCTCATGCGAATAGGCACCGCTGCCCGTAGGGTTGTAGTTCATGCCCACGGCCACGCCGCAGTGGAGCATCAGCGTTGACACGGCCTTCGCCTCCGTGTCATCATAGGTGCTTGTCTCATAATCGAGCAACATGTGGTCCCAATCGTAGGTCGCCGCGCCAAAGTCCACGGAGATGATTCCACCGGTGCCCTCGGCCGTCACGCTCAGCGTGGCCTTGCCAGTCCCGTGAACCGGATATTTCCAGTAATACATGATTTGCGACAGCGCCGTGGCCACGCATCCTGTGGGATAGGGGTTGCCTCCTGTCAGCGTAGGGCACTGATCGTTATAAGGCGTGTCCTGGCTCCAGAGCGTGGAGATAAGGGGAGCTACCGCTGGCTTGAAATCGCCGCTGGGCACCACAGGCTCCTGTCGGCGGCTTTTCATTATGGTTTCTCCTGCCGTGGTGAGAAACCACCGCAGTCCGCCATTGCGACTGATGTCAAAGGGTTCCGTGGAATAGCCGATGACAGCCGGCCAGGTGTCGTCATTGCTCACAACGGCAAAGCCCAGCACCTCATTACCCATAACAGTGAGCGCTGAATCCTGGCGCAACACTCCCAACTGCAGTGATGAGGGAGCGAACTTTCTTCCTGCTGACTGTGCCGATTGGAGAATCATGAGGGCAGCCTTCGTCTTTTCATCCTGCGTGCGTTCACGAGCCTGAAAGGATTGGATAGCCATCAAGGAAATGATTAAAAGAAATATTTTTTTCATAAAAGTGAGATCATTGAATGTGGTGAAAAAAGAAAAAGCCGGACAGGTTAACATGTCCTATCCGGCAATTTCTTTTGCGGTGCTCAAACGTAGTTATTGAGCATTGGGATCCGTCTCAAAGGTGTAGTATTCGGTGTAAGTACCAGAAAACGCCTTGTTGATATCAGGAAGGGCAAACTGCATGTCCTCCAAGGAGACAGTCAGCGTCTCTGGGTCATAGTGACCATGAATCAGCTTGTCTGAAGCGGTTGCATTAAAGAGCAAGCGACCATAATCTTCGCTATACAAGCACACCAGCTGCGGCTGAGCTGTCACCAGGTTGGTGGTGAAGTCGATGTGGAACTTCAGGTTATACCCTGCCTCATATGCTCCGGGAATCATGAAATCACCACCAGTCAAGTCATAGAAGACGCAGGAGAACGGTTTACGCGAGAGATTAGACGTTATGGTTCCATTGTAGGAACGATAAACACTGACAGAGAAATGAATCTCTTTCGTCCCATAAAGAAAAGCATCGGCATCGGCAATATCGATTGTTACTTTCTCACTTTGTCCAACTGCCAGGCTGCCCTCGACAGTAACAGTCTTCCGCGCTTCGCCTGCCTTAAAAATGACTGGTTGCACTGGAAAATGCTCACTGCTACTGTGTAAGTTCACAGTATCAGCCTTAGTGGAGTCAATGCGCGAGATGATGAAGCTAACCACCTGCTTCTCGCCAGGAAGAAACGTGTATGCAGTGTCTGCAACCTCGATGTTAGCGTTGCCCCCCTGATCTTTCGGGTCGGCTGGCGTATATTCGTAGTCGTCTCCACACGATGCCAAGGATAGCACGGCAAAGAGGGCCACGAAAGCATATTTGAAAATTGTCTTCATTTTCTAATCGGTTATCTAATGTTACTGAATTGGTTTGTACTGGTCGGAGGGGTCTGGGTTGTTCCAACCGTTCACGGCAGTATTGTTGTTCTCCTCAGTTTGCACAATTACAAAGTTCATCCAAGCTGGACGCCCGTTGGTGTTGAAACGACACTGCTCGTAGAAGTTGCTACCTTTGTAGGCACGTGAGACCGAGTAATTCAAACGCTTGATATCAAAGAAACTCTGTCCCTCACCCCAAAGCTCCACACGCTTCTGGAAGACGATTTCTTCCACGACGGCATCCTTGTCTGTGACGCGGCATACATAGTTGGGGTCGCGATACTGCTTCATGAACTTCTCAAGCAGCTCTTTGCCCTGCGTAGGATTCTGATGGGCAGCTGCCTCAGCCTCGATGAAGTACATTTCCTCCACACGCATGAGCGGATAAGAGACCACACAGCCAACAGTGCCATCGCCATCGTTTCCCTGTCCGGGACGGAACTTGATGGAGGCGTAGGTGGGGAGGTTCTGCTTGTAGGTGGCATTGAGGAATGGAACTTGACTGGCCAACGGACTGTCGTCAGGTGCCTTCCACTCAAGCTTGCGCCAGTCTGTATTGCTGATGCGGTCATACAAACTCTTGCCTATCATGCTGTAAGGACCGGCCGAAGCGTAACCGAATGAGGTTTCATTGCTCATCCAAGAGGTCCAGTTTAAAATACCACTTTCGACAGTCTCATTCTCCGAAGTCAGCGTGGAAGCCCACATCCAGGGGTCGGCCGTATTGAAGCCCGTGGAAGGATCCAAGGCCTGTTTCTCAGTCATAGGCGTCAATCCGGAGGCATCTATGGCCTTGCGGGCGTAAGCCTGGGCTTCTGGATATTCCTCAAGCCACATGTAAAGACGAGCCTTTAACCCATAGACACAAGCCAAGTCGGGTAGAGTCTTACTACGAGTGCCATTGAGATGGGGAATCAACCTCTCGGCATTGTTGAGGTCGCTGAGGATGAAAGCGGCCATCTGCGCACGGGTGGCACGAGGGTTCACACGAGCGCTGTCCTCTTTCATGCCAGCCTTCACTATAGGCACGGTGAGTCCCGTAACGACGTTGCCGTTCTCGTTCTTGCCGTCGGGGAACTTCTCATTGGGCAGAAACTCATACATGCGAGCCATGTCAAGATACATGGAGGCACGCTCGGCGTAACCCACGCCTAAGTAGCCCAACTGGTCTGAGGTGGCCTTGGTGGAATCGATACCGTTGATGAGGTTGTTGGTGGTGAGCACCATTTTGTAGTAGTAGTTCCACACAAATTGGGTTCGCATATAGGCTTTTCCTATATAATAGCACTCCGCCCAACCAGTGTACCAATCATAGTCGCTTTCAGCATTGGCATAGTCGCCTGTCATCACGTCGCGGATTTTCATCAAAGAACCGAAGCCCCATGAATAGCCCTGATTCGCTGAGCTATTCCAAACGCTGTTATAGGATGCTGGGACAGCACCGAGCAAAGCCTCCGTGGCTGATGACGACTGTGCCATCTGGTCGACAGTTGCATAGGAGGTGGGATGCGTCTCCTCCTCGCAGGAGGTGAAGGCGGTCAGCCCGAGAAAGGCTACGCCAACACCGCATATGAACTTATTTATATTTTTCATACGGATAATTCTATTTGATTGTTAACGAATTAGAAGGAGACCGTGATACCACCCGAAATACTACGAATGGGTGAGTAATACTGGCTGTTTACCGACCCCGATGCGCTTTGGCGAGGGTCCATGCCCTTGCGCTTCGACCACAAGTACACGTTGTCGGCCGTGCAATAGACACGCACGCTTGACAAGCCCATCGGGCGCACAACGTTCTTGGGCAACGTGTAGCCGAGGGTGATGTTCTGCAGGTTGAGATAAGAGGCGCTGGTCAGGAAGCGGCTGCTTGTGGCACCAGCGTAACGGTCGGCAAACTGCAGGCGCGGGATGTTGGAACTCTTGTTGGTAGGTGTCCAGGATTTGAGGATATCAGCATGCAAGGCGTGACCTCTGCTCATGGTCATAGAAGCAGCGTAGTCGCCATCATAGACATCGCCACCAAGCTGATAGGTGAAGTCGATTCCAAGATCGAAGCCCTTCCAAGAGAAACTCGTGCCGAAGCCGCCGAAAGCGTCGGGATTGGCATCGCCCACGAGATACTCGTCAGCATCACCTGTGGTATTGGTGGTCTCCTGGCCTATGACCTTGGGGCGAGCGCCCTTGTCCGTGGAACTGCACACTTTGCCATTGGCATCATAGTAGATAATCTTTCCATTGTCGTCCTTCTGGTAAACATTCTTGTAGAAGAGCGATTCACCAGTCTTCTGGTCGACTCCGGCATACTTATACATGAGCCAAGTGTAAATGGGCTTGCCTTCGCCATAAAAATAGTTACCAGACCGATACCCTTGCACACCATCGACTGTCATGGTCTTGTTGGCGTCTGCAATCTCAAGGATCTTGTTACTGTTAGTGGTGACGTTGGCATAAGCTGACCAGGTGATGTCGTTGGTGCGGATAATGTCGCCACGGAGCTCAAACTCAACACCCGTGTTGCGCATGTCACCAATGTTGTCGTAGTAGCCAGTGAAACCGAAGCTGGCGGGCAGCGAGAACCACGACAGCATGTCGCTGGTCTTGCGGTAGTAGTACTCCAGGCTACCCGTGAGTCGGCTCTTCAGCAGGCTAAACTCCAGGCCGAGGTTGAACTCACCGCTCTTCTCCCAAGAGATCTTGCTGTTGCCCAGCTGGCGCGGGGTCAGGGCGAGTGATCCGTTGGAGTTGACGATATTGTAGGTGGTGATATAGTTATAGTAACCGATATTGTCGTTACCCTGCTCACCGTAAGAGGCCTTAAGTTTCAGCTCGTCAACCCAATCGACGTTAAACCAAGTCTCCTTATTGACAAGCCAAGCGCCACCAAGCGACCAGAAATTACCCCAACGATGGTCGGGATCAAAGTAAGAAGAAGCATCGCGACGGTAAGAAGCTGAGGCGAAGTAACGATTGTCATAATTGTACTGTGCTTGTCCGAAGAAGCCCTCAGTGTTGTAGTCGCTGGTGCCCGATGAGGCGATAGCCATCGTAGTCACGGCTGCGCTCAGCTCAACGATGTCGTTGGAGAACATATTGTTGTTTTGACCTTCCAGGCCGTAGACGCGGCGACGGTAATACTCATGGCCAAGCATGGCTGAGATGTCGTGCTTGCCATAGAGCTCATGCCACTTGAGGAGTTGCTGGTAGTTGTACGACCAAGTGCGACCGTGGCTTACAGCAACTATACCATTATAGGAAGCATAGCTCCCGAACCAGGGGTTGCTGCTGCTTTGTCCGCGATACTCATCCACATAGGTGCTGTTGGTAGAGCTGAAGCGGAAGCCATAGGGCAGGTCAATGTCGATGGTTCCGACAGCGTTGAACGTGTTGCCATTGGTGTGGTTGGTGTCCAAATAGGTTTCGGCCAATGGGTTTGCCTTGGTTAGGAACGGGCGACTAAGGCCATTGTACTGGCCGTCACCAAAGTCATAGAGAGGGCGGCCTGACGCCTCATGCTGTATGATGTTACCGTTCTTGTCACGGATGTAGAGAGGATAGATGGGGGCTATGGCAGTCATGGAAAACATGTTTCCCGACGAGAGGTTGCCACCGTCAGAGACATTGTCGTTGTCATAATGGGCATAGTTGACATTCATGCCCACCTTGAGCCAAGGCTTCAGCTGGTAGTCGGCCTTTAGGCGGGTGGTGAATCGCTTGTACTGCGAGCCAACGCTGATGCCCTTCATGTCGAGGTAGTTGGCCGATGCGTAGAAGTTGGACTTCTGCGTGCTTCCCGTGGCGGTCACGGTGTACTCCTGGCGGAGAGCGTTGCGATAGGTGGCATCGGTATAGTCATCGGGTGTGATGAAATAGGTGGTGCCATTATTGGTCACATAACTGCCCAGCGTGGCGTTGGGGTTGAGCTTGCCGTTGAGGCCGATGAGGTTTTGGCCGGCAGGTACCGTGTAGACATTGTAGCCCAAGCCATAGCTGGTGTTGTCGGTGAGGTGCGAGTTGGCCCAGGCGTTGGCCTGCGGCTGGGTGTACCCCCATGTGTTGATGGCGTAGTTCTCCAGTCCCTTGTACCAGGTCTCATAGTAGCCTGCGGGGCTGTCAATGTAGTTGTAGTTGGGCACCTGACGAGAGTTGGAGCCCCACTTGGCATCGACCGTGATGCTGGAGCTGCCCTTGTTGGCACCACTCTTTGTAGTAATGATAATCACGCCATTGGCACCACGGGCACCATATAAGGCGGCTGCGGCAGCCTCCTTCAGCACAGTAAGGCTCTCGATGTCGTTGGACGCGATGGTGTTGATATCACCGTCGAAGGGTGAACCGTCAACCACATAGAGCGGACCTTTGCCTGCGTTGATAGAACCAATACCACGAATACGGACGGTGGGCGAGGTGCCAGGCTGGCCAGAGGATTGCGTGAGCTGCACACCACTGACCTTACCCTTCAGTGCCTCAACGGCATTGGTTGCCTGCACCTTGCCGATATCCTCAGCCTTGACGACAGCTGCCGAACCGGTAAAGGCCGACTTCTTAGCCGTGCCATATGCTACGACCATCACCTCATCGAGTGTATGGTCGTTAGGGACAAGCGAAATGTTCATGTTGGGTCTGGCTTTCACACGCTTCGGCTCCATGCCGAGGAAAGTGATCTCGAGCGTGGAGTTAGCAGGTACTGACAGACTGAAATGGCCGTCGCTGTTGGTTGCTGTACCCGTATTGGTACCCACAACCTTCACGCCAGCTCCGGCGACAGGCTCACCGTTCTCGTCCGTGACGGTTCCGGAGACCTGTGACTGTGCCAGCGCTACTCCTATGGAAAGGAATAGGCCAGCCAAAATCATTGAAAGTCTTTTTACCATAAAATCTCTCTTTTTAGTAAATGAAAATATAATGTTTGTAGTGTTCTCCCTATAAAATCTCTTGTCTGCTTCCCTTTTTGCGGGATAGTTGTTACCTTTAGCCTTTCCACCTCGCGCCGCGAGGTGGATAAACAATTAATGTGCTAATATAATATGGTGTATTTCAAGATTGAGTTTGGACTTGGCAAGTGCCCAAGCGGGATTGGCAAAGTTGCCACGAAAGGCAAGAACGAGACTGATGGCTGGGCGGAAGTGTTCAGCGAAGTGGAAAGAATGAAGGCGGAGGGTCGGTTCAAGACAGCCACCAATTACCTGACGGCTCTTCGCTCCTGGAGCCGTTATAGGGGCAACGACGCGTGGCGGTTTACCGACATGACAGCCGACGAGATGGGGCGTTACCAGCAATGGCTGCGCGACGGTGGCGTGTGCAACAACACGGCATCGGCTTACATGCGCTGTCTGAGGGCGCTCTACAACCGCGCGACAGGAAGACGCGAGCCTGACCCTTTTGCCAAGGTGTTCACGGGGAACGACCGCACAGCCAAGCGAAGCGTCACGGCGGAAGTCATGGCGCGTCTTCATGGCTTGGCATTGCCCGATGGTTCCCCGCTACGGCTTGCCCGCGACCTGTTCATCTTCGGCTTCCAGGCCATGGGCATGCCCTTCGTCGACATGGCTTACCTGAGGAAATCGCAGGTCAAGGACAATATCATTTCCTACGCGCGCCGTAAGACCGGACAACAAATTCTCGTGCCCGTTACACTGGAGATGGCGCGTCTCATGCGACGACATGAGGTTGCGACGACCGATTTTGTGTTCCCCATCCTCTCGCGCCAAACACCCGAAGACCTTCACCATCAGTATCGCCACGCGCTGCGGCGATACAACTATCTGCTGCGACGGCTTTCGGTCATGGTGGGAGCGGAGGGGCACCTGTCGTCTTACGTGGCGCGCCACTCATGGGCAAGCATCGCCTACCAGCACCACATCGACATCGGGCTCATCGGAAAGGCACTGGGGCACACCAAGTCGACAACCACGATGATTTACATCAAGAGCCTTTTCGACCAAGACTTGGCCCTGGCCAACGAGGCTCTCATGCGCAAGATAGGCATCCATGCAGATGATGAAACAACCGAACCAAGCCGATAATTGCTCGGTAAAAGGTCGCGTAAGCCAACGCCGCCATTTCACTTTAACTTTCCATTGTCACCATTTCATTCCAAAACAACCACTGTTATCTTGCCAATCGTTACCAAAATACCACAAATCGGGCATGATTGTTATAAAATGTTGGTCAAATAGAGCTTTTAGTGAAAAAATATTTGGATAAAAACCAAATAATGCTTACTTTTGCACCCAAATGAAAAGATTGTTAAAAACATGCTAAGACTTAGTGCTTTTCGACAATGCTTCTGATGCATAAAAAACAAATATAAATGACGTATTTATCCACCTCGCGGCGCGAGGTGGAAAGGCTAAAGGTAACAACTATCCCGCAAAAAGGGAAGCAGACAAGAGATTTTATAGGGAGAACACTACAAACATTATATTTTCATTTACTAAAAAGAGAGATTTTATGGAAAAAAGACTCATGACGTTTATCGCCTGCCTATTCCTGAGCATAGGAATGGCCTTGGCGCAAAGTCAGGTTTCCGGCACAGTCACCTCTTCCGAAGACGGCTCGCCCGTGGTGGGCGCGTCTGTCAAGGTATTGGGGACTCACACGGGAACTGCCACCGACGCTGACGGCAACTTCTCACTGAAGGTTCCCGCTGGCGCCAAGTTGCAGATTTCCTACATCGGCATGACCCCACAGACCGTGAAGGCCGGACACAACATGAAAATCACGCTCGAGCCCGCCAGCGAGTCGCTGAGCGAGTTCGTCGTGACGGGTTACGGTACCGCCCGTAAGCTCGGCACCATCGCCGGATCGGTGGAGACCATCTCGGGCAAGACACTCGAGAACCGCCCCGTGGCCAACGTGGCCGATGCCTTGCAAGGCCAGGTCGCCGGCCTGCAGGTGTTCACCTCATCGGGTGAGCCTTCGGCCACAGCCAGCATGCGCATCCGTGGTGTCACCTCCATCAACGCTTCTACGGAGCCCCTGTTCATCCTCGATGGCAGCGAGATTTCGTCACAGACATTCCTCTCGCTCAACCCCAACGATATCGAGACTATAACGACCCTCAAGGACGCGTCATCCACCGCCATCTACGGTTCGCGCGCCGCCAACGGTGTCATCATCATCACCTCCAAGAAGGGTAAGTTCGGCGAGGCACCCACGGTGAGCGTGTCGGCTCAGTATGGCCTCTCCAGCAAGACAGGCGACAAGGCCGACATGATGGATGCCAACCAGTGGCTCGAGTTCCAACAGATCCTCGACCCTTCACTGGCCAACAACGCCAACTTCCAGGCTGAGCGTGCCTACTACAAGAAGTACAACATCGGCACCGACTGGAACAAGTATTTCTTCGGTGACAGCAAGCCCACCGCACAGATTGATGCCAGCGTGCGTGGCGGTAGCCAGAACGTGTCTTACCTCCTTTCGTTTGGCCACTACAAGACGGAAGGTATCATTGACGACTCCAACATGCGCCGCGAGACCCTTCGCGCCAACATCGAGTCGAACATCAACCCCTGGTTGAAGATTGGCTCCAACACCAACCTCGCCTTCACCAAGTATCGCGAGACATTGTGGGGAAGCACTGGCAACAGCTCTTACAACAAGACCTTTGCCGCTCGAACCTATGTTCCCACTCAGCCCACCCGTGAGGTCATCGGCCTCGACCCCAGCGACTATGCCAACAGCACCTTTGAGGGATACGGTGACGAGCTCAACTATTTCAGCCAAACGGGCACGTACAATCCCTACTACATTTCTTCTTGGCAGCCACGCACATTTAATCGCGTGCGCCTCAACGAGAACATGTTTGTCAACATCAACCCCATCAAGGGTCTCAACCTGCGCTCGGCCCTCGGCCTCGATGCCAACGACCGGCGCGGCTCCTACAAGTGGACCATCACCGAAGATCCCGATGTGAATCCCACGGGAAGCGCAGCCGAGTCGTTTAGCCGCTTCTACCGCTGGACGGTGACCAACACCGCCGAGTATAAGTTTAACGTTGCGCGCGACCATAGCTTCACCGTCCTGCTCGGACAAGAATCGATGACCAGCAAGACACAGTCATTCAATGCCCAGGCTGACGGTTTGACCGATAACCGTCTGTTCCTCATGTCGGCCGGTGCGACAGCAGTGCTACCCTCCCACTCCATCTCTGAGGAGGTACGCAACTCATGGTTCGGCATGCTCAACTACAGTTACGCTGACAAGTATTTCGTGGACCTCTCGCTCCGTCGCGACGGCAGCTCGCTCTTTGGCGAGAACAACCGTTGGGCCACCTTCGGTGCAGCAGCCGCCATGTGGAACGTCACCAAGGAAGACTTCATGAAGGGCACACGCAGCTGGCTCAACGACCTGCAGTTCAAGGTAAGCTACGGTTCAACTGGTAACTCGGGCATCAGCCCTTACATGGCCCTCGGCCTCGTGGGCTCAGGTCCCCTCTACAACGGGCAGAGTGGCACGGCCATCGCCAACGCTTCCAACCCTGACCTCACCTGGGAAACCGTGAAGACCTTCAACCTCGCCCTCACTGGCAAGCTGGTCGACCGCGTGACCTTCGACTTCGAATACTACGACAAGACCACCTCAAACATGCTCATGGAGGTGCCTTACTCTTACACCACCGGCTTCTCTTCGGGTTGGGGTAACATCGCCGAGATGTACAACCGCGGCTTCGACTTCACTGTTGGTGTGGACATCATCAAGAACAAGGACTGGTTCTGGAACGTGAAGGTGAACGGCAACTACAACAAGAACCGCATCACCAAGCTGCTCAACGATGCCGACTCCTACACCACCAGCAGCGGTCTGCGCCTTGAAGTGGGTCATGCCTACGGCGACTACTACGGTCCCATCTGGAGCCACGTTGACCCCCGCGACGGACAGAACGTCTGGCTCGATGGCAACGGCAACGAGACGAAAGTAGCTCCCACCGACGACTACAACGTGATGACCCGCAAGAGCTACATCGCTCCCTGGTCTGGCGGCCTGCTCTCCACGCTAACCTGGAAGGGCTTTGAGCTCGACTTGCAGTTCACAGGCATGTTCGGTCGTTACATGTACAACAACGAGCGCTGGTTCACTGAAAACCCGACCTTCGCCACAAGGATGAATCAAAGCACATCGATGTTTAACATGTGGCAGAAGCCAGGCGACGTGACCGACATCGCCGCAGCTGATGCTACCTATTACTCTGGCGACACACGCTTGCTAGAGAATGCCTCGTTCGTTCGTCTGAAGTTCCTGCAACTTTCCTACTCTCTCCCGAAGAAATGGCTCGATACCACCAACTTCATCAAGGGTGCCAAGGTATTCTTCACAGGGCGCAACCTGCTGACCTTCACCGGTTACAAAGGCTACGACCCTGAAATGGACGGAGTTTATGTACTTGGCGACTATCCCAACACGCTCCAGATCTCATTTGGTGCAGAACTCACATTCTAACTAACAATTTTATTAAACGCAAACCATCATGAAGAAAACATATTTGATGTTGGCTTTGGCAGCTGGTCTGTTGGCGTCGTGCGACATGGACAAAGAGCCTTACGACAAACTTCCCGACACCGAGGGCATCTCCACGCCAACCGACTTTGCCAACGCTCGCGTGGGGCTCTACTCGGGCCTTCGCGGCTGCATAGGCGGCGACAACTTCTACAACGCACAGGAAATCCAGTGCGACGGTTTCGATGCTGTCGTAGGTTTCAGCAATACGTTAAGCGACATGTACCGTTGGACTTTCACCAATGGAAGCAGCTACTTCTCAACGGTATATGGCAATTACCAGGCACTTATTGCCCGTGCCGACTACATCCTCGATGGATGGAAGAAGTTTGAGCCAAAAAGCTCGTACACAGCCGACAACATAGCCACCGTCAAAACAGCTACTGGCGACGCTTACTACACGCGTGCCTATGCTATCTTTGGACTCTCACAGTATTTCTGCGCCGACTACGAGCCCGAGACGGCCTCTGCAGCCAACAGCGGCGTGTCATACCGCCTCAACTACGCTCCCTCTTCTAACGCCAGCACATACCCTGCCCGTTACACGTTGGAGCAGACGTTCAAACAGATTACCGAGGATCTCGACTCTGCGGCGAAGTACATCACTGCGAAGGGTGAGGCCAGCTACGGGTACTACTCACAGGATGCCATCACTGCCCTTCGTGCCCGTGTGGCCTTGGCTCAGCACGACTACACCAACGCTGCACGCTATGCCACAGAGCTTATCGAAGGTGGCAGGTATACTTTAGCTGAGGATGCCGATGAGCTGGAAGACCTCTGGCACAACGATGGCGGAAACGAGACAATCCTACAGTTGGCCGTGCCCACAAAGGACGAGCTTCCTTCTGCCACAGGCACCATCTACCAGCCCTATCAGGACGGTAGCGTACCCGACTACATTCCCACGCAGACGTTGTTAGACCTGTACGCACCAACTGGCTCAACGACCGACTTGCGTTTAGCCGTCTACTTTAACAAGGTTGACATCACGACCAATACGGGAGCTACGGGAACAGTGTATGCCTTCAACAAATATGCCGACCACGGAGCCCTCTACAACAAGCTGCAGGGTTATGAGTATGCGCGATTCTGCATTGAACCTAAGGTCTTCCGCATCGCGGAGATGTACCTCATCGCTGCAGAAGCCTACACACAGGCTGGTGAACTGACCAAAGGCGCCAAGTATCTCAACGATCTAAAGTCCAAGCGTATCAAAGGCTATAAGGAAACCGCGTTCCCCAGCAAAGAAGCCTTGTTGGCCGAGGTGAAGAACGAGCGCGAGCGTGAGATGGTCGGCGAAGGCACTCGGCTTTTCGACCTCAAGCGTTGGCACGAGGGTGTCAAGCGTGGCACACCTCAGAACCGCGACCTATGCCTGCTGCCCGGATCCACAACGACAGATATGGTGGTTGCCGCCAACTCCAACAAGCTGACATGGCCTATCCCGAAGCACGAGACTGACGTGAACAAGAAGATAGTCCAGAACCCTGGTTATTAATCGAGAAGAGTTAACAACAAACAGAAAAAAGAACAAGACATGAAATATATCAAATTATTCATGCTGCTGGCGGTGGTGTCGCTCTTTGCCGCTTGCTCAAGCGACGACGACTTCAACACCAACGAGGCAACAGTGAGCTTCGCCAGCGACTCTGTCGTGACCAAGGAAAGCGCCGGCCTTGTCAACATTCCCATCAACGTAACCGGCTTGCGCAACGGCAACGTTACCGTCACCGTGAAGGCTGAGGAGGTGGGAACCAACCCCGCCAAGGAGGACGTGAACTATATGATCACCACGAAGACCATCAACCTCAAGGCCGACACACTGAAAAGCGGCGTAATGAACGTTGAGGTGAAGATGGTGGACGACAGCGAGATCAACGACAACCGCTCGTTCAAGCTCACCATCGTGAGCGCCAACGGTGCCAAGGTCGGCACGAACGCCTCGGCAGTGGTCGTCATCCGCGACAACGACGCGGCCTTCTATGAGAAGTTCTTCGGCAAGTGGAAACTCACCGGCAAGCAATACGACGGCGAGAGCACTACCGACTTCAGCAAGGATGTCACTATCACCGGTGTTACCGACGAGGACAACGCCGACTACGACAATATCCTCACCGCCACTGGAGCAGGCCTGCTGAACGTGGGCGTTTCACTCGACTGCGAGTGGCACTTCCGCTACAGCTTCAACAAAGAGACCAAGCAGGGAACACTCGGCTTCATCTGTGGTGAGCAAATTGCTTCATACGGCACAAAATACCAGTGGGTATGGGCTACCGATGACGGAAATAGCTTCACCACAACCGACCTGACCGCTTCCTGGTCTTTGGGCGAGAACGACGCGATGCCGTCGACCATCACATTCCCAGCAGACAAGACCCTGTGGTTCTATCAGCCAGGAAAGGGATGGTGGATGCAGCTCTCAGAACTGAAGCTCGTCAAGAAGTAAAAACTCACAAACACCTACGGATATACCAAGCAGGTTGGCCAAAGAGCAGTAGCTCTGGCCAACCTGCTTTCTATTTATGGGAGCCAAACAAAATCCGCAAAAGGCTTGCGACAATCGTAAGAATAACTTATCTTTGCATAAAACATTATGGCGCAACGACATGACAGAGCTTAGGGACAAATACATACGTTTCGACTGGGCCATCAAGCGATTGCTCAGACAAAAGGCCAACTTCGGAGTCTTGGAAGGTTTTTTGACTGTTTTTCTCAACGAGCCGATTAAGATTGTGGAGATCCTGGAGAGCGAGGGCAACCAGCAGGCTGAGGACGACAAGTTCAACCGAGTGGACATCAAGGCCAAAAACAGCAAGGGCGACATCATCA
>DJOD01000056.1 GCA_002437115.1 Prevotella sp. UBA6447 | reverse complement strand
AAATTAATAGAACCTACCTTATGCCTATTATACCCACTATGCCTAATGCCCCCCTATCCCCATGTGGATAACCATGTGGATAACCCACTGATAAGTGTAGGGATAACACAGTGGATAACCCACTCGTTATCCACACACTGATAGCCACAGTCCCTCAAAGGTGGATATCCACAGGGTTTTGAAAAAGAAGACAACCATTTTTCCACAGTTTTGCATGGGAAAAAGATATAAACTTATTAACTTTGCAACACAAACAACAATTGTGGATAAACGTCTAAGGAATTGATTATCAACCCGAAGATATGATGAAGTCCTGTGGATAAAGACACTAAATGTGTGGATAGGCAAAAAGGCCTGTCGGAGACGTTGCTATTATCAACATATCCACAGCTTATCATCATACTCTTTTATTTTTTCTTTTTAAATAAAAAAGGAAAGATAATAATAAAAAGACGTTGAAAAACATCCGCAGCAAGAAAACAGACAAGAGACATGATCAAGCCAAGTTGGAAGGAAAAAGGATTTGTCGATGAGCCTGTCGACAAGTCGCTCGACTTAAAAAAGGAGATTCGCAAGTTGTGCCATGAGAAGGATGCCATCATCCTGGCCCATTACTACACGACGGGAGACATACAGGACATAGCCAACTTCGTGGGCGACTCACTGGCACTGGCGCGCAAGGCTGCGGAGACCGATGCCAAGGTAATGGTGATGTGTGGTGTCCATTTCATGGCCGAGACGTGCAAGTTGCTATCGCCCGACAAGACGGTGCTGTGTCCCGACCTGACAGCGGGGTGCTCACTGGCCGACAGTTGCAAGGCCGAGGATCTCAAGAAATTCAAGGCGGAGCACCCCGGTTACCAGGTGGTGAGCTATGTGAACACCACGGCAGCCGTGAAGGCACTCACCGACTGTGTGGTGACCTCTGGCAATGCCAAGAAGGTCATTGACACTTTCCCGGCCGACGCCAAGATTATCTTCGGCCCCGACTATAACCTGGGCAACTACATCAACTCGGTGACAGGGCGCCACATGCTGCTCTGGAATGGTGGTTGCCACGTGCATGAGAAGTTCTCCGTGGAGGAAATCGTGAAGCTCAAGCGCGAGCATCCTGATGCCGTTGTGATGGCCCACCTGGAGTGTAAGGCTCCCGTTCTGGCCATTGCCGACGTGAAAGGTTCCACCGCCACGATGCTTCAGTATGCGCAGGAGCATCCCGAGACGCGCCAGTTTATCGTGGCCACGGAGGCGGGCATCCTGCATGAGTTGCAACGCACTTGTCCGGGGCAGGAGTTCATCCCCGTGCCGCCCGAGGTGTCGGAAGGGTCGTTGGGATGCTCTTGCAATGAGTGTGAGTATATGAAGAAAAACACGTTGCAGAAGATTTACAATGCGCTGAAGGAAGGGTGGCCCTCCATCGAGATACCCGAGGAGGTGGCCGTGGAGGCCGTGAAGCCCATCGAGCGGATGCTCAAGCTGAGTTAGGCTTTCTTGGCGCGTACCCTTCGCCAGGCTTTGCGCACGGCCCACGGTCCGTAGAGCCCTGTGACAAAGGCCAGCGGCACATACACCGCTGGTGGGAGGCTGACAAAGTGGAGCAGCACCTGGAGCGACAGGATTTGGAAGAATCCGCTATAAAGATAAATGGAGTAGGTGTAGCCGAAGAGGTGGTCGAGCCAATGGCCACCCAGGCGTTTGTAGGCTTGCGACAGTCCGATGCTCATCAAGATGCCATTGAAGGCCATGAGTAGGTCGGTCAGCGAGCCTTGGGGCGCATACAGCAACACGACGGAAAGAGCCAGCGGCGGGATGACAGTCATCTTGCCGCTGGCTCTTTTGATGGCCTCCTCAAGGCGCGATGCCTGGTAGAGGTAACCCGCCGTGAAGTAAACCAAGTAGAAGGCCACGCCCGCCAGGTTGAGCAGGCTGTCCTTGGTGAAAGGCAGGAGGCAGTTGGCCAAGGCCAGGGTCAGCAGCAAGATGGGGCTCCCCATGGGTACGGAGCGTTGTCCCCAAGCTTTTCGGGCTATGGTGAAGACGGTGAAAATGAGAAACAGGGTGGGCATGAACCAGTAGGCTCCAAACACGTTGTGGTAAGGCACCAGCAACTGGTCGAGGTAGTCGTGCAGGTTGAGGTGCAGGGGCCTGACGCTGTAGCGCGACAGGATGGCCTTGGGCACGAAGAACAGGCTGCTGATGACGGTGTAGGGCACAAGCAGGCGGCGGGCTTTGCGGGTCAGGTAGCCCGAGCGTCCCGACAGGTGCAATTGCGCCAAGTCACCATGCACATACTTCAGCAGGTAGCCCGATATGAAGAAGAACAAGGGCATGTGGAACCCATAGGTCCACCGGATGACGGGCGTGTCGGCTGGAAACAGGTAGAAGGAATGTCCCAGCACCACGAGGATGATGCCAAACGTTTGCAGGAACAGGATGTCGCGCAGTTGTCTCATCGTTCTATCACTTGGATGTTTTTCCCGTCGGCAATCCACACATGATCGTAGCCCTCCCTTAGTTTGTGGACGGCCGTTTGGTATGGGTTGTCGGTGGCTTTCACGGTCTCCACGTCGAGCACCTGTGGCCACCGGCCGCGCGTCTGCCACACCACAGCGTTGCCCCAACCATAGGAGTCGTAGGGGATGACGCAGAAACACGAGTATTTCTCCTCGCCATGGTCCACGCAGATGCAACACACGCGATGTGTGGGCTTATGGGTTTGCCGGATGGTTTCGAGAGCCATCCGATAGCCGTCCATGCCCGATTTGTAAGCCTTGGCATAGTGGCGGGTATCAACAGCCAGTGCCGACACGATGTAGAGTCCGAAGGCTCCCATGGCCATGGCTCGCATCCAGCCTTGCTGGGGCATGAGCCATCCGGCCAGCAAAGCCAGCGGAGCCAACCCGGCATAGGCGTGCATGGTGCTGAAAAGGGTGGCAAGGTGTGGCAGTGCGGCCACCCATGAGGCAGCCAGCAGACCCCACAGGCGCCTGTCGCGGCGACAGCGGAAGGCCAGAAAGAGGTTGAGTGTGAAATAGGGAAGCGACAGCAGAAAAGTCAGCAGGAGGAATGGAAGGTTGCGACTGGGGCGGTGAAGCAAGCTGACGAAGTCGAGCGAGGTGTAAGAGAAAAGCAGGTACTTCGCGACGTTTTTCACCTTCTCGATGGGCGCTGCCGTGAGATATTCGTTGGCTTCTTTGTGATAATAGTTGGGCAATGACAGCCTCACGATCCAATAGGCGGCAAAAAACAGGGTGGCCCAAGCCAGGTGTCGCTTGGTCTCGCGGCCTGTCTCCTGCCCGAAACACCAGGCCACGAGGGGACAGATGCCCAGCCACATGGCCCCATTTTCCTTGCACCATATGGCCATGCCGCACAGGGCGAGCCATGTCAGTGTGGCACGCCGTCCGCCGCGCAGGTAAACCCACAGGGCCGCGAGGCCCCAGCAGGAGGCGTACACCTGGTTGAGCGAGTCGAGGGTCATCAGCGTGCCCAGGATGGCGGGCGACACATAGTGGAGCGCCATGGCCGTGAGGCGTGCCTGCGGGCAGAACTTCAGTTGCCGGGCCACAAGCCCTACCAGCAATGTGGCCATGAGGTGACCCAAGTAGATGCAGAGGTGGTTGAGCGAAGGAAACAGGTTGTCGGCCAGTGCCACCAAATAGCCGAAAGCCCCGTCGAAGGGTCGCCAGTAGTCGCCGTAGGGCAAGAGATACTTCCAAAAGTCTGGGTCGGTGTTGGGATAGGTGGTGTAGGTCCAGTCGTCAAACGTGGGCCTGAGCCCTGTCAGCGCGTAGGCAATGGGTGTGGCTGCGAGCAGCAGCAATGTGAAGAAGGCTTTCTCTTGTCGGGTAGTCTGCATGACGGCACTCAGTTGATGATGGCAATCTTGCAGACCACACCCTTCTCGCCCTCGGCTGTGGCCACCGCTACCATGTAGATTCCGCTGGCCACACGGCGACCTTCGCGGTCAAGCCCATACCATTTGTATTGTCCGCCTGTGGCCCTTCCCTCGCTAACAAGAGATCCGTTAGACGTCAGGATCTTCACGTCAGCGTCGTTGTCGAGGCCTGTGACGGTGATGGCACCCCTGTAGTCGGGACGAACGGGGTTGGGATAGGCATACACGTTGTCCGTGGTCATGCCGTCGCTCTTGGGGATGGTGGCCGTGTAGGAGCAAAGCCCGTGGTCTGTTCCGATGTACAGCTCGCCGCTGTTCTCATCGATGGCCAGTGCCTGAATGTTGTTGGAGAAGAGTGGGCTGTTGCTTGTCGTGAAATGTTGCAGCTGTGTGATGTTGTCGCTGGCGATGAGGTAGACACCCGACCCGTTAGTGCCAAACCACTTGCGGTTGGCGCCGTCGATGACACAAGCAGTAATGTCGACACCTGCCAACAGGTAGTCGGCATAGTTGGTGCCGTCGTTGCGGGGCACCTTGACCTGTGTGAGGATGGGCGACGGCTGCGACATCTGGCTTGTCTCGAGCATGAAGGGCCCTTGGTCGGTGCCTATCCAAATGTTGTTGTTGTGGTCTTCGGCCACGCACCTCACGGCGTTGACCGTGGTCTCTGTGCCATCCTCGTTGACAAAGGAGGTATAGCTGTTCATGCCATTGTTGGTGAAGTCGTAAGCATAAAACGATGGCCTGTAATAGCTGTTGTTGACAAACCACATCAGGCCACGGCTGTCTATCATCATTCCTTTCAGGTCTCCGAGACTCTTGTTGGTGAGGCCGCCATCGTTGAGCCCCATCAGTTCCTTTCGTCCCCGCGACATCCATTCGCCTTCTGCCGTGCGCTCGATGAGCGACTGGCTGGGTGCCTGGCTGTTGAGCAGCCACAGGTTTCCGTCGGTGTCATACTTCACCCCCGATACCAGCTGGTACTCCATGTCGCTGTTGTTGTATGACTGGATAGGTGAGTTTTGCGCGTCGTAGTAAGCCACAAACTTCCCCTTGCTGAACTCGTAGAGCCCGTTGCGCGCTGCCGCCATGACATGGTCGTTGTTCTTTGGGTCTATGTCGATGGCGCGTATGTCTTGGTACCTTCTCCCTGTGGTTTGGCTGATGTCGTCTTGGTAAACGGTCCATGCGCCGTTGTCGAGCACTTGTATGGTTCCGGCTTGACCACCGAAGACACCATTGCAGGTGTAGAGCTTGCCGCCATGAAGCTTGAGGAAACCGAAATGGTTGTACTTGGGTCCTCCTGGCGCCAGTGTTTTTACCAGGTTGAGCAAGTCGCTGTCGGTAGTCTTGTTCTTCCAAGCGAAGTTGCTGAAGCGTTTCCATTGGTTGGGGTCAAGGAGGTTGGCGGTGAGCGGGGCGCGGTAGATGCCCTTCTCACGGTTAGCCGCGTAGAGGTATCCGTCCTTCACATAGGTGTAGTATACCTTGAAGCCCAGTTGGTAGGTGTCGGCTATCTCGCCTTTGGCCACGTTGAGCTTCACGATGCCGAAGCCTGTCGAAAGGTAAGCGTAGGGACCGTCAATGCAGATGTCGTAGATCGTCTTGTCTGCGGTCATGGTCTTGTTCATGTAGTCGGAGAGGTTCACCACGTTGCTGTTGGCTTCCAGCAGGTCGATGTTGTAGTCGTTGTAGACGATGACCAGCCTGCGGGCTTGCTGGCACCAGGCGATGTGCGCTATGCCACAGTCGGAGAGCACCGTGGTCTTGTCGTAGGTTTGCAGGCTTTGGTCGCTGGTGTCGTAACTGTAGAGTCCTTCGGAGGCCAACACGTAGATGACGCTTCCCGAGGCGCGTTCTATCTCTGTGGGGTCGCTGTAGGCCAGGTACGATTTCCATTGTGCGTGGCCGAGTAGCGGAAGGAGCAACGACAGCAAGGTCAGAAAGGCCTTTGCAAGGATTATCGGGCGACAGGCGACGGTGAGGCCAGGCCCGGTTGTATGCTGTTGGATGTGGGGCTTGGCTGTAAGGCTGTGGGGCATAATCGACATGATATATAAGGTAATCGACATTATTACATAATATATGTATAAACGAAAAAAGAGCGGTTCTATTGTTTGAGCCGCTCCTTGTGATATTAAAAAACAGTATGTTTCGGTTGCAATTCGATAATCCGCGTCAACCTCAGTCCTCGGCCTTGAGCCATTCGGCCAGTTTCTTCACGGCACGGGCGCGATGGCTGATTTGGTTTTTCACCTCTTCGCCAAGCTCCGCGAAGCTCTTGTCGTAGCCTTCCGGAATGAAGAGCGGGTCGTAGCCAAAGCCCTCATTGCCGTGCTTTTCACGGTCGATGCGTCCCTCCACGGCACCCTCAAACTGGTACTCTCGGCTGCAGACAGGGTTGCCGCCTTCCATCTGTATGAGCGATATGACGGTGCGGAAGCGAGCCTTGCGGTTGGGGTTGTCGCCCAGTTCGCGCAGCAGCTTGGCCATGTTGGCCTCGCTGTTGTGGTCGGTGCCTTCGGCGTAGCGTGCCGAGTGAACGCCAGGAGCTCCCCCGAGGGCATCGACCTCCAGGCCCGTGTCGTCGGCAAAGCAGTCGATGTGATAATGGTCGAACACATATTCGGCCTTCTGGTGGGCGTTGGCCTCCAGCGTGTTGCCCGTCTCCGGGATGTCCTCATGGCACCCGATGTCGGCCAATGATAGAATTTCAAACTGGTCGCCCAAGATTTCCCTGATTTCCTGCAGCTTGTGTTGGTTGTTGGTGGCGAATACTATTTTCATTTGTTGACGTTTGTTATTTCCGTTGGTTTGCCCTTCCCCTTGTCTTTGGGCAGGCGCACCTTGATTTTGTCGAAGCCCTCGCCGTAGACGCCAATGACTGCCGACTGCGACACGAAGGCGTTTGGGTCAATCATCTTGATGAGACGGAAGATGGTGGTGCTCTCGCGCTTCTTGGCCAGGATGCAGAGCACCTTCATGTCTTGTCCGGTGTACCAGCCGTGCCCGTCGAGGATGGTCACGCCATGATCCATCTGCGTGCCGATGGCGTTGGCTATCTCCTGGTATCTCTTGGAGAAGATCATGAACTGCACCGACTCGCGGCGGGCGTTCATCACATAGTCGAGCGTGAAGTTCTCCACGGCCATGGTGCACAGGCCGAACACCACCTTGTGAACGCGGTCGAGGGGCTCTCCAAACTGCGGGATGAACAGGCAGGAGCCGATGATGATGAAGTCAACGGCGATGAGCACTTGCCCGAGCGACAGGTTGTAGAACTTGTTGACCGAGGCGGCGATGATGTCGGTGCCGCCCGTGGAGCCGTTGTTCATGAAGACGATGGCCAGCGAGGTGCCTGTCATCGTACACCCGATGAGAAGCGACATGAAGTCTTGCCCCTCGCCGAGAATCTTCACATAGCTGCCGTCGGGGTTCGTCGGGGCGAGCTTGCCGGCCAGCCAGAGCAGGAACGACAGCATGAAGATGGCGTAGATGGTCTTCATCAGGAACTTGAAGCCCAGGATCTTCAGCGCCACGACGAGCAGCGCCACGTTGATGACCATGTAGGTGTCTTGGATGGGGACCCTGGTGGCGTAGTAGACGATGGCCGCCGCGCCTGTCACGCCTCCTGTCACAATCTCGTAGGGCAGGAGGAAGATGGTGAAGGCGAAGGCGTAGAGCATGAGGCCGAACGTGATGAACACGTAGTCCTCGACCTCATTCTTGATCAGCTGATGGTTGATGGTCATTTACTTGATAACGATGTTAATGATTTTACGGGGCACCACGATGACCTTCACGATGGTCTTGCCCTCCAGGTATTTCTGGCTCCGCTCGTCGGCGACGGTCTCCTTTTCGATGGCGTCCTTGGTGGCGTCGGCGGCAAAGGTCTTTTGGAAGCGCGCCTTGCCGTTGAAGCTGACGGTCATCTGGATCTCGTTCTCCACGAGGTATTTCTCGTCCCATGTGGGCCACTTGGCGTCGCAGACGGTTCCCTGCTCGCCCAGCTGGTGCCACAGCTCCTCGGCGATGTGGGGTGCGAAGGGTGCCAGGAGCACCACCAGCGTGCGCAGCATTTCGCGGTTGTGGCACTGCTGCTGTCCCAGCTCGTTGACGCAGATCATGAAGGCGGAGATGGACGTGTTGTAGCTGAACGACTCGATGTCCTGTGTCACCTTCTTGATGAGCTTGTGCACGCTCTTGAGCGACTCCTTCGAGGTAGGCCCGTCGTCGACCAGCCACTTGTCGGTGCGGTTCTCCCAGAAAAGGCTCCAAAACTTCTTGAGGAAGCGAAAACAGCCGTCGATGCCGTTGGTGTCCCAAGGCTTGGAAGCCTCCACCGGGCCGAGGAACATCTCGTAGAGGCGCAGCGTGTCGGCACCGTAGTCGGCCACGATGTCGTCGGGGTTGACCACGTTGTACATCGACTTCGACATCTTCTCGATGGCCCAGCCACACACATACTTGCCGTTCTCAAGGATAAACTCGGCGTTCTTGTACTCGGGGCTCCATGCCTTGAAGGCCTCGATGTCGAGGATGTCGTTCTTCACCAGGTTCACCCAAGCGTGGATGGGAGTCACGTCCTTGTAGTTCTTGCGCAGGCCGGCCGACACGAAGACGGGCTTCTCGGCCGTGCTGAGCTCGTTGACGCGGTACACAAAGTTGCTTCGGCCCTGTATCATGCCTTGGTTGACGAGCTTCTGGAAGGGCTCTTCCTCGCAGCTCACACCGTAGTCGTGGAGCACCTTGTTCCAGAAGCGCGAGTAGATGAGGTGACCCGTGGCGTGCTCGGTGCCACCCACGTAGAGGTCAACGTGTCGCCAGTACTCATCGGCTTTCTTCGACACCAGCGCCTTGTCGTTGTGCGGATCCATGTAGCGCAGGTAGTAGGCCGACGATCCGGCAAAGCCCGGCATGGTGTAGAGGTCGAGGGGGAACACGGTCTTCTGGTCAATCAGGCTGTTCTCCACCACTTGCTTCTTCTCGGTGTCCCACGCCCACTTCTCGGCGCGGCCCAGTGGCGGCTCGCCTGTCTCGGTGGGCTTGTATTCCTTGATTTCGGGCAACTCGATGGGCAGGCACTCCTCGGGAATCATCTGGGGCATGCCATCCTTGTAGTAGACGGGGAAAGGCTCGCCCCAGTATCTCTGGCGGCTGAAGATGGCGTCGCGCAGGCGGTAGTTGACCTTCACGCGGCCCAGCTGGTGCTCGGTGACGAACACCTTGGTCTTGGCGATGGCCTCCTTCACGGTGCATCCGTTGAGAGTGAAGCCGTCGAGGGTCTGCTTGCCTGCGGCGGGCGAGTTCATGACGATGCCCTCCTTGGCGTCGAAGCTCTCTTCCGAGACATCCGCTCCCTCGATGAGCGGTATGATGGGTAGGTCGAAGTGCTTGGCAAAGGCATAGTCGCGCGAGTCGTGGGCTGGCACAGCCATGATGGCGCCCGTGCCATATCCGGCCAGCACGTATTCGGAGATCCACACAGGAATGTTGTCGCCCGTGAAGGGGTTGACGGCGTAGGAGCCGCTGAACACGCCCGTCACCTTGTGGTCTGACATGCGGTCGAGCTCCGTGCGGCTCTTCACGTAGTCGAGATATTGGTCGACCTTGGCCTTCTGGACGGCTGTGGTGAGCTTTTCGACCAGTTCGCTCTCGGGGGCGAGCACCATGAACGTGACGCCGAAGATGGTGTCGGCGCGTGTGGTGAAGATGGTGAACGACTCGTCGGTGCCAGCCACCTTAAACTGCATCTCGGTGCCTTCCGAGCGCCCGATCCAGTTGCGCTGCGTCTCCTTGATGGAGTCGCTCCACTCCACGGTGTCGAGACCGTCGAGCAGGCGCTGTGCGTAGGCCGACACGCGGAGGCACCACTGGCTCATTTTCTTCTGCACCACGGGGAAGCCGCCGCGCACCGACACGCCCTCGACCACCTCGTCGTTGGCCAGCACGGTGCCCAGTCCGGCACACCAGTTGACCATCGTCTCGCCCTTGTAGGCTATGCGGTAGTTCATCAGCGTCTCCTCCTTTTGCTTCTCGCTCATGTGCCGCCATTCGCCGGCCGTGAACGAGAGCTCCTCACCCTGGGCCACGCGGAGCCCTTCGGTGCCCTGCTTTTCCAGGTGCTCCACAAGCAGGCTAATGGGCCGCGCCTTCTGAAGCGTGTTGTCGTAGTAGGAGTTGAACATCTTCTCGAAGGCCCACTGCGTCCAGTGGTAATACTTTGGGTCACAGGTGCGAATCTCACGGTCCCAGTCGAACGAGAAGCCAATCTTGTCGAGCTGCTCGCGGTAGTGGTTGATGTTCTGCTCGGTGGTGATGGCGGGGTGCTGGCCTGTCTTGATGGCATACTGCTCGGCGGGCAGTCCGTAGGCGTCGTAGCCCATGGGGTTGAGCACGTTGAAGCCACACTGGCGCTTGTAGCGCGCATAGATGTCGCTGGCGATGTAGCCCAAGGGGTGACCCACGTGCAGGCCCGCTCCCGACGGATAGGGGAACATGTTGAGCACATAGTACTTCTTGCGGCTGGGGTCCTCAGTCACCTTGTAGGTCTTCTGCTCCACCCACGTCTGTTGCCACTTTTTCTCAATCTCTCTGAAATCGTAGTTCATCGTGTTATCTTGTGTTTTTGTTTTTCTGTCAGAAATGTGATGTCCCTAAAAATAAAGATGTATGCAAAGTTACTCCAAAAAGTAGAGAACGCAAAAGGAAAGATTTCTTTTCTTTCCCCGCCACCGCATTATTCCCTGCCCATTCTGGGAAGAACGGTCAAGGGGGTGACTCGCAAAAAGTGTGACTTGTCACAGTTTTGGCGAATGTGGGGCAAAAAGCCGCTTGCCTCCGACAGGGCTTTTCGCCACCGTGGTGGGTTCTATCAATGAGTTTTGTCAGATTTTTATAGAACCCACCACCATAGGAGCATGGATGAAAAAACAGAAATCAACTCAGCATCGCTTGATAACTGTCAAAAAAAATGAGTAACTTTGGGCGAAACAAATCTCTGTGTGTCGACCAAGAACAAACGTGAAACATCCCGACAAAAGGCCTTCGGAGAATGGCTCCGCGGCCAGCGCAAGCGTCATCGCTCGCAAATACACGCTGTTTTTCGATGTTTGCGTAGTCGCTTGTAAGTCAATCGGTTGCATGCTTTCTTGCGTTTCCGGCTCGCCTTGTCAGTCCGAAAAGCTGGAAGAAGATGCCTTGTCGTGGCTCAATAGGTGCTGAATCGTGTTTCCTCTCAGCGTCTATTGAGGCCGCTCCTGTCACTTGACGCATCTCGATAGCTATCCGATGTCAAGACCTGTAGCCTGCCATCCTGCGTTTTCGAGCCTCCTGACCACCGCTCTTCCTTCCCACACCCACTTTTCGTCCGCTAAATGCCTCCTGGTGGAGATGTGTGTTTTTTCAGAAAAGAGATGACAAATTCCAGTCTGTTTGACAGGGTAGGTGGAACCTTTTTACATAGTGCTGGGCTATCGTGCACAACCCATGGAGCTGATTTGGTATTTGACTTGCTCTCCCCGGCATGACCTTTACTTGTTTGTTTTCTTACGACTAAACTGCCAAATGAAATGGAACATCACATGGCGCCTAAGCACGTTGCTGATGCTTTCGGTCGTGGCTTGGGCCGTAACGGCCTTGTAGATGTTCTTGCGCTGCCCAAGGAGGTCCACTGCATTCAGGCTTAGCGTGATATTGCTTTTGAAGGATTTGGTCAAGCCCATGTTCCAAATCAGTTCATTGTCATTCATGGAGCGGTCGCTATACCCTCTTCTGGATTCGCTTTTCAACTCTGTGTTTAAACGGATGGACGCTGGGAGTTCGATGCGAGCAGAGGCCTGCAAGCCATACAAAAAGGCATTGATGGTCTCAAAGCCCAGCCTTTGCGAAACACTTCTGTGAAATGTCAGATAAGGTGCAATCGTGCCGATGCATTTTGTATTTTTTGACGCGAACATATATTCCATTTTCTCCGAGACGACCGAATTGTGCACAGTGCTTTTGTTGAAATATTCCTTTTCTGACGTACCACTGAAATCGGCACTCAGGATATAAGTGTATGAAAGGACGTTGGAAAACTTGTGCTTGTAGCTCTTGTCCAGATAGAACGAGTTGTTCATGATGGCTGAAAAATTCTGGTTGCCGTTGATGTTTGTCGGTGTGTAGAGATATTTGCCATTCGTCTTGTCATAATAGATGGCCGTACCGACCTTGTTTCTGTAATAGTTATACGAAACGGAAATCGCGTGGCTGTGCATCAGGACCGGTCGCCAGTTGTATGAACCGTTTAACGTGTAGCTGGTTGCGTTCTTCAGGTTCTCATTACCCCGTGTAACGGCCACCTCATATATGTCGCTACACTGATTGACAAGATTGAACAATGCCGGCATGGACTTCTTGGTAGAGAAGTTAAGAGAATAGCTGCTGCCTGTGTTTCCACGCATCCATTTTCTCAACTTGATGGTGACGTCAGGTGAGAGCATCCGCCGGGTCACGACTTGCTCATGATTCCCTTGGTAAAAGTGCAGGTTTCTCCGCTGTAAGGACAGGGGCACAGTCACCTCAAAGGTGTGCCCGTGAAATTCCAAGGCGTAATTGAGGTCAAGCGTGTATTTGTTGAGATGCTCCCGATACGAATAGGAATTGCCTCTCTCCAATGTTCCTAAAAGGGCTTGTTGAGAAGGGAGCATGCCCAATTCGTATTCAGTGTCGATACCCCAGCCCGACAAGGTTGCAAGGTTATAGTTGTTTTTGTCAACATTGGAGTATTCGTGTGCAAAACTGGCATGGATGCCAATCGTATGGACGCTCTTCAACAATGTGGTGTATGATGCCTTGGCAGACCATTGGAAATCCTTAAGGCGATTGTCCAAGTATAGGTTTTTCCAACTGTTGGCTTTGGAGGAAGTGGCTATATAGTCAACGCCATAGTGCTCATAACTGTCAGTTGACTGCATTGTGTACAGCCCGGTCAGTTCCAAACCGACATAATCTGGAGTATGAGGAATGTGATAACTTTGGTTTGCATTGAGTGACATCTGCGTGGAATGCGTCGGAGTGTATTTCTTGTTCAAGACCCTGTTTACTCCGTACATCAACAGTTTCTCTCCAAGCGATTGGGAACGGATGCTGTCGGCCCAGTTGCTGCCGATCACGTCAGCGATGTTCTCGTTAGCGTTGAGTTGGGCCATATCGACATTTGCCTTTGAGCGGACATGGACAAACGCAGGACTAATCGTTAGGTTGTATTTCTTTCTTGGGAATAGGTCAAAAGTATGGCTGGTCTGAACTGAGAAATTGCGAGCTTTCGTGTTTCTTGATGTGAAAGCATAGGCATCCCCATCGCTTAGGAACACATCGTCCATCTGACGGTATGTTTGATTTTCATTGCTACCCTGTATTCTGAAATTTCCCTCTATCCTGTAAGCGTCAGTCGGACTGTCTATATTATAGTTTATTCCAGCCACATGGAATTTCTTGTCACCCGTGCCATTGTCCATATTATATAGTTGGCCGTTTTTGTCTATTTGCTCATTGTGGTTGGTGTTGTTGGACACAGCAAACGCTGTCCAACGATACAGGTCATGGATGCGCATACCAAACAATCGGCCATAGTAGCGATCGTCGGATCCTACGCCTAAGTCCACGTTACCCAAGGTGGTGGAGTTGTAACCCTTTTTGAGCTTGACGTCAAGAGCAAGAGGCGGTTGCTTGTCGAGCGATTTGAGCAATTCCAAGGAGTCAACGTGTTCATACACCTTGATGTTTTTTATCATGTAAGCGGGCAAATTCTCAATAAGCGTCTCGCGGTCAGCATTGAAAAAGTTCTTTCCATTCAGCAAGAGCTCATCAACTTTTCTTCCGTTTGAGTATATCTCATAATTGGCCCCTACAGAGATGCCTGGCATTTTCCTCAGCAAGTCATTCAGCACGAAGCCATACTGAGTGGCAAAGGTCTCCGCGTTATACACCAATGTGTCATTGTTGAAATAAAATTTCAACTTGGTAGCCGTCACCTGTACTTCGGGCAGGTCAAGGCTCTTGGGTGTCTTTTTCTTGAGACGTAAGTCTTTCCCTTCTATTTGATCTTCTCGCTTGTAAAACTTAATGTTTATTGGATAATATGCCGTTTCATAATGGGGATGGGTGCATTTGATGATGTAATTGCCCTTTTGATTAATCTCGATATAGTATTTCGTTTCCACCTTACCTGTTTTGGGGTTGGCTTCTACCCCGACATATCCATTTCCTACAATTGCGCTGTCAGCAGAAAGAAGAAGCACTTGGGTGAGTGTGTCCTGGTAGGCTTGATTGGTATAATAATCTAATATTCTGCCCTCAAGAAGTTTTTGAGCGTATGCATATCCCGCAAAAGAAACCACATACAGAAATAAAAACATTAACTTTTTACACATATGATAGATTGACAAATGATTTTTAATTCTTTTTCCAATAGGCATGACCACCTTTGCCAGCCATGCCAATTGAGTTTCGCTGTTAAAGCAAAGTGCTTGTACATGTTATTTTTCCTGCTTTGTGAACAAGCGGTTTGACATGGGTGCACGTCATCATTCTTTTCCAAGTCTTGGTCAATGTTTTTGTAGCACTATCGGTCAGTAGTTTGCCATCAATCATTAAGGCGGCTCCTGTACCGACGAGGGCAGTTGATGTGCCAACGGATGGGACTTCTCCAAGAATACCAGTTGCGCCAATGAGGGCACCCGTTGCTATTACAAGGATTCCTCCGATTGCTGTTCCATAATCTACTACTGTAGACTGCTCCACACAA
Source organism: Prevotella sp. UBA6447 (assembly GCA_002437115.1). Lineage (GTDB taxonomy): Bacteria > Bacteroidota > Bacteroidia > Bacteroidales > Bacteroidaceae > Prevotella. The sequence goes on along the minus strand of DJOD01000056.1, from coordinate 41,702 downwards.
GTCTCTACATGACTATTGCCCACCTGCGTGCAGAAGCAGTTACCTTGCCAGTCTCTATTGCCTGCCGCCACCACATTCTGCTGTTGCAGTGCGTCCAGCTTTTGACCAGGTCTAAGTTTTAGCTTTTTGATTTTTTTCATGTTTTTTAGTTATTAAATTATCAATAAGGCTATTATTCTAAACAGCCATTTTCGTAAAGATGCTATTAAACAACGTGAAAATTTCGTCAGAGTCAACCAACTCATGTTGATTTAATTCTATCAGGTTTTCACATAATGAGTTCAATTGACCAGAGCAGAACTTTGTTTGCTCCAGTAATAATTCCAAAGTTTCTTGCCGAATGCGCAAGGCTGTTTCTTTTTGAATAGCATGATACCTCTTTGATACCTGAGAGCCGCTGATATTGTATTTTATTAGGGGCTTTGGTATGACATAAAAGATGCCTCCGGCAATGCTTACATCTACCCATAAACGGTAGTCTTCCGCATAAGGATATTTCTTATACCGTAAGAAGTGGCTTGTCAAAAAGGATTTCCTTAACATGACAGACGGGTGAATCACAAAATTGCCTAAAAGAAATGACGCTAACGAATTCTTAACTATACCTGCTCCGTAACCTATGATTTGATCAGACATACCAAATGTTTGGGCATAGGTACTACAAACAGCTACATTTGGATTATGTTCCATCACCTCAACTTGCTTCTGCAGTCGGTCCGTAAACATTAGGTCGTCACAATCTATTCTGGCTATGTATTGTCCTTTGCTCTCGTCAATACCACGATTCAACGTTGATATGAAGTCGTGCTTGCATGTAATGACTCTGGCGCGAGGGTCGCTAAAGGATTCTGCAATCGCAACGCTCTCATCAGTGGAACCGTCATCAAGCACCAACAATTCAAAATTAGAGTAAGTCTGACGAAGCACGCTATTGATGCATTCCGCTAAGTGGTTCGCACCATTATAAACGGGAAGTATAATACTAACCATCATGTTTCATCTACAAAAGGTTTAACATTTGAGAATAACCAACCTGCATGCGCTCAAGAGAAAATTCTCTTTTTACCTTTTCGAATGCAGCTTTTGTCTTTTCATCCCGTTCTTCAGAAGTAGCTATCAAGGCCTCTTGAAGTTTGCATGCAAGTTCTTCAGCCATCGTGTCTTCATTTGCTTTGACAATTATGCATTGCTACCATTAAACATGTCTCGCAAGCCATTACCATCGGTAGTGACAACAAGCAGTTTTTCTGCCATCATTTCCATACCTGTATAGCTACATTGCTCAGTATACGACGGCAGAGCACCAATGTCTGCCGCTTTGTACCATTGATGAAGTCTGCTCTTGGATATTAACCCTGTAAATGTAACATGAGATATACTATCAGGAACATGCTTCGTATACTCTTCAATCTTATCAGTGATACCAGCAATCACAAGGTGCAACTTATGGTTATAATGCCAAATTTTTTCAAAAGCATCCAATAATAGGTAAATGCCTTTAGCTTTCACGACGCGACCTGCAAAGAGCAGCACTTTCTCATCTTCATCAATGCCAAGATTGTGTCTGATTTCAGTTCTGTCGTCAATGGAATTCTCATATGGCTTGATGTCAATGCCATTAGGTATCATGGAAATCTTTTCCGGGGAAACTTGATATATTTCTTGCAAAAGCCTGTTTGTGCTTGGAGAAAGGCACACGATATGATGGCTCAATTGATACATGGCAAGCTCTTTTCTATAGAATGCCTTAATGAATTTCTGTACCCCATAATCGATACCTTTCAATCTTCTATGACTTAATATCTCCTTGTATAATTCACTGTTTCCTTACAAAGGTGATGTCCATCCTTGATCGTGGATAATAGAAATCCGTTTTGACTTAGGGAATAAGGTCTTTATCGTCTTTAAGAGAATGTGGCTTGGGCAATAAGAAGATAGAAAGATGTTCTCAGGACTGTCATCAACATATAACTTCAACAGCGATAGAGCAGGCAGCGCATTCTCTACAAACAGGCCTCCATACATGGGGTATTTGTATATAACATGGCCATCATGTTTTTCAATGCAGAAATCAGTTACCTCCTCGTTAAATGATATCAGATGCAATTGCATATTACCCTTTTTGATACAAGAGGATATTGCGTTCATAAATGCCCCTACGCCATTGAACTTTGATGACAAGTGTTCGTCAAAAACAAATATGTTTTTCATTCCTTATGACGCATAATTTGTAAGGAAATAGCCAGCAAGCCCTTCTCTTAAACCCAATAAGGCTTTTGAATTCTTTACATCATAACTAATAAAATTTGCCAAATCTAATGAATAGCTCCACGGTTTCGAATGGTACATTTTTGTAAACAGATTGATTAAATTTCTCATTGTGATCGTCATTGTTATATTCGATTCAATCATAAAATTCAGTTTTGCCATTAGCATTTTCAAATATTGTCTTGAGAAAGGTTTTCCTATATTTTTAGTTCCTTGAATATGGGCTAATATGTAATGGAGCTTACCTTCCAGTCCTCTTTCCAAACTCAAATCGTCTGAGAAATTCGGATTTTCTTGTATGAGCTTTTTGTCGATAACTTCACATATATCCAAACTGTCACCTTTCATAAATCCATTTTGGAGCATAAATTCAATACTCCATCCAATGCCGCACAGGCCAGAAGACAAATCTAAGGGAACATCACTGCTGATATGTTCAAAAGATTCTTCTATAATATTTTCTGCTAGTATGCGAACAGGCTTTAACTGAGTATTCATAGCATATTGCTCCATCACTAAAGCCACTCCCAATCTGCCATATAATAGGCCTTGATTGGGAAAGTCCTTGGAGTGTAGCATCATGTGATGCAACAGTCGTTGTTCGGTCGAAAAGTGCTTTCTAATAACTTTCATTGTTTTATTGCTTTTAGGTTAATGCATTGTAAATGATACTCATAGAACCTTTGCTGTGCTTTCATGTTGCAAAATTATAGTGATATTCTCCAATTTGATGTATACAAAATTTGGATAATGCTACCAATTTTCGAGAGATTCTTGTTTTTTCTCTATTTATGTGTTATATTTGCAAATGAAACAATCTTATGTGAAGCTATGAATTCATTATTCTATGCAAATGATATTGCGACCTACAGTGAGTGGATTGGAGCCGAAACTCGAAATCCGCTGGTAGGCTTGATAGACTTCTCAAAGGTGAAGCCCCTGCACCCCACACGGAAGTTGTATGGTTTTTATGCTGTGTTCTTGGGGGTAGGAAAGTGTGGAAAGATCCGATATGGTATGAATGATTACAATTACCAAAAAGGAGATCTTATGTTTGTGGCTCCTGGCCAGGTGTTTGGCGCAGACGATGATGGTGTGGCCTTTCAGCCGTCGGGCTTTCTTTTGATGTTCCATCCTGATTTGGTACGCAGTACGTCATTGGAAAATGTCATACGTAAATATCCTTACTTTTCATACGAGATGAATGACGCATTGCACATAAGCCAGGAAGAAAGACTAATAGTTATGGATTGTTTTCGCAGGATAGGCTATGAGTTGAACCATCCTGTAGATGAGCATAGCTGGGAGCTCATCATAGATGGCATCAAGACGCTTCTTGACTATTGTAACCGCTTCTACGGCGATCAGTTTACGACCTGCAAAGTTCAAGATGCAGATGTGGATATTCTTTTGAAGTTTGAAAATTTGTTGGATGATTATTTTCATTCAGGCAAAGCCAAGATGAAGGGAATGCCGACTGTGCAGTATTGTGCTGACGAATTTCGCGTATCCCCCACTTACTTCAGTGATATGCTGAAAAAAGAGACAGGCAGGACGGCCAAGTTTTTTATTAACGCAAAAACAATAGAATTGGCTAAGACGGCTCTTGTCTCGTCCAAGAATACCGTAAATGAAATAGCTTGGTCGTTGGGTTTTCAATACTCACAGCATTTCACCCGATGGTTTAAGAAAAGTGTCGGGTGCACGCCCAATGAGTTTAGGGTGCATATTGGGTGTCAATAGGAATAGCCATCCAATATGATAGGGTTGACCTGTCATGACGACTCAAATCATCCCAAAATAATGCAATATGGGTTGTGACAATATTTGTAGGAGAGTTTGGTTATGATAAGAAATGAGGGAAAGACCTACGAAGAAAAGTACCAAAAAGACTAATGATAAGCAAACTAATACTGTTCCTATCCATTGTTTGTTCCTTCCAATGATTTCCTGTAAATCATCAGAATATTCTACAAAGTCATTTTCAAATTCCTTCATACCAGTTGGCTTAATTGTGATTGAACTAAGTTATAGTAATGGCCCTTGATGCCTAATAAATAATCGTGAGTTCCCTGTTCCACAACGCATCCATTGTCCATCACAACAATATTGTCAGCGTATCTGATAGTGCTCAACCGATGGGCTACTATGATTGCTGTATGACCACTGAAAGCAGATTTGATGTTGCGCATTATCTCAAATTCATTTTGAGTGTCGAGAGAATTGGTAGCTTCATCAAAAAAAATATATCTTGGATTTTTGTATATCACTCTGGCAAGTAATATGCGTTGGCGCTGACCTTGGCTGAGTTGCAAGCCTTCATTTCCAATTTTCGTGTTATAGCCATTCGGAAGAGATTCGACAAATTGCTTCAGATTGACTTGATCTAAAGCATATTCCAATCGTGCTTTATCTTTCTTGTCATAAACGGACACATTGTTTGCGATGGTATCTGAGAAAATGTAACCATTCTGCATGACAGCCCCGATTTGTTCTCTCCATAAATGCTTGTTGATAGACGCCAAGGATGTTTGCCCTACACTGATATCCCCCTCCGTGGGTTCGTAGAAACCTTGCAGGAGTTTTATCAATGTTGTTTTTCCACATCCGCTTTTTCCTACAATGGCAGTTACCTTGTTGTGTGGTATAAATAAGGAGATGTCCTTTAGTACGAGTTCATTTGCCGACCCGTTATAGCTGAACTTCAGATGGTTCAAGGATATGTCTCCATCCTGTGGTATTTTCATGATGGCGTTTCCACTATTTTTATGTTCGCTTTCCTGTTCATGTATGTCGCTCAATCGCTCCATGCTAATCTTTGCATCCTGGTAATCAAGAGCAAATGTGATGAAAGAGCTCATAGGCCCAGCGACTTGCCCGATAATAAAGGACAGTGACGCCATCATGCCAATCGTCATTTCTCCAGTCACTACCATCTTGGCTGTAAGGTAGGTGAGAATGATGTTTGTGGTAGTGGAGAAAGCAGTTGAGCCAACGGATTGTATTTGGCCTATCATCAATGCCCGTCGGCTAAGCTTGTATAGTTTGGCCTGGAGATGTTCCCATTCCCAACATTTCTGCTTCTCAATATTGTTCAATTTGATTTCTTGCATTCCTTGAATAAACTGCACCATGTTGTTTTGCAGGTCGGCAGATTGTTGGAACGTTTTGTTGTCTATTTCCCCTTCTGTATTTCAAAAATGACAATATCCATGTGATGTGTATGATATTGCCTATCATGAAAACCAGCAAGATTTTCCAATTGAATACAGCCAAAACGCAGAAGAAGGTTATGAATGTTCCTAATGAAAACAGGATGCTGATCATGTCATTCATCAAGAAATTCTTAATCCTATCGTGATCGCCAATACGCTGGAGAATGTCGCCCATGCTGCGAATCTCAAAAAACTGGAGAGGCAAGCTGGCCAATCTTCGCAGATAATCCGATATCAATCGGATATTGATAATGGTGTTCATATGCAGGGACACCCAACCTTGAAGGAACATGACCCCTGTTTGCGAAACAGATATAATTAGTTGCATGAAGGCCATTAGCATAATGATATTCAAGTCACGTCCCATCACGCCGATGTCTACAATGCTCTGAGATATGAATGGGAGGAAATATCCAACCACCATCAGCACAACAGCACTGAAAAGCAATTGAGCAATCTCTCTTTTGTGAGGTAAGATATATTTCAGGAAAAAGTGATAGCCCAAATGGCTTTCCATGGTTTGAGGCTGTATGGCTTCAAAGTCTGTTCCTGGTTCAATTTGCATGGCAACGCCAACTTCTTCCCCATCCAATTCTCCTGAGATCCAATGCTTTTGCATCTCTTTTTCAGAGTATTTCAAATTACCTAAGCTTGGATCTGAAATATAAAATCGTCGGTTCTTTCCTTTTCCCTTGACTTTATAGCATATCACGTAGTGATTGCTATTCCAGTGAAGGATGCAAGGCAACGGCATCTCATCCGCAAGTTGATGCTCTGTGATGCGGGCACACAATGTATGGAGTCCAGCCTTTTCAGCGGCTTCGCTAAGGCTGTAAAGACTGACTCCTTCTCTCGTGATATGGCATCTGTCACGAAAGTACTTTAATGTAAACCTTTTCCCATAGTGCTGAGCTATCATGCAAAGACACGATGGGCCACAGTCCATGGAGTTGATTTGGTATTTGACTTGAAACCTCGGCATCTCCTTTACTTGTTTGTTCTCTTCCTGCTGAACTGCCAAATGAAATGAAGCATCACATATCGCCGAAGCATATCCCGCACACACTCCACGGTGGCCTGGGCTGTAACAAGCCTGTAATAATTGCTTCTCTGCCCCAGCAAATCAGCAACATTGAGACTAATCGACATGTTGTTTTTGAACGTCTTTACCAGGCCCATATTCCATATCACCTCCTCCACATTCATGCTATTGTCATTGTAGCCTCTCCGACATGTGCCTTGTATTTCTGTGTTAAAACGACATGACCCAGGAAGTTCTATATACGCAGAAGCTGACAGACCATAATCCCATGCATTTATCGGCTGAAAGTTGACGCGTTTCGATGCACTATGTTGATAATTGATAAAAGGAGAAATCGATCCTCTGTATTTGGTATTACGCGATGCCACACTATATTCCAATTTCTCGGATATTACAATGTTATGAATGACACTTTTATTAGCCATCTCTGCTAAATTCACTCCACTATAGTCGGCACTTTTTATGTAATAAAAACTAATGTCGTTTTTTAATTTCTGTTTGTAGTTGCGATCCAGATAAAATGCATTTATCATGTTCGCTGTTAATGCCTGATTTCCGTCAATGTTAGCAGGCGTATATGTATAAATTCCCGTTTTTTTGTCCAATTCCACCGCAGTTGCCACTTGATTGATATTGTAATAGTAACTTAAAAACAGATAGTGGTTCTGTATCAGTTTCGGGGTGAAGGCCACATTACTTTTGAACACAAAATTAGTGGAGTTTTTCAAATTAGGATTACCCTTTGTTACCAATATGCCGTAGATGTCACTTCGCTGATTTACAAAATTAAAGGCATCGGGCATTGAATTCGCAACACTAAAGGCCAAACTATAACTATAACCAGTTTGGCCAATCATGTATTTGTCAAATTTTAAATTAAAATCCAATGCATTCATCTTTCGCCGAATATCCTGATCGTTGTTTTCCTGATAAAACGACAGGTTTTTTCTTTGAATCTTCACAGGGAGCGCCACTGATAGTGATTTGCCTTTAAAAGATAAGGAATAAGATGTTTCTAATGTCCAAAAGTCATCCTTTTCAGTGTAGCTATGTGAATTTGTTGTATTCAGCACTTTCATGAGTTCTATCTGAGAAGGAAGCATGCCCAAGGCATATTGGGTATCAGCCCCCCAACCGTCAATTGAGGCCAAGTCGTAAGAGAATTTATCAATGGATAGTAAACTATGGAGATATTGAACTTTGAATGTGAGGGCATTTTTAGCATTCAAAGCAAGCAGATAAGATGGCGAGAATCCCCATCTCCAATTCTTGTTGTCATATTTCTGATACAAGTTTTTCCAAGTATCAACTCCATCACTGTTACTCATGCCCAAACGATTCAATTCAAACTTGTCAAACATCTTACTTTTTTGCCCACTATAAGCACCAGACAATTCAAAGGAGAAAAGATCTTCCGTATGTGGGATGCGGTAATCTTGTGTCAATGCCAATGATGCTTGGAGAATATCCTTTGGCAAGGATTGCTCAGAGAGGGTACGACTGATGCCGTAAAGACACATTTTTTGCCCTAACGGCTTCCTCCTTAAGCTATCGACCAAATCTTTTCCAAAATCATCAGCTAAATTTGAATTTCCATTCAGAAAAGCTCTGTCTACATAGTTCTTTGTGTGAATAAACACAAACGATGGAGATATCCGCAAGCTGTAAGGCTTGTAACGGAACAAGTCAACGGTATGACTTGTTTGCACTGAAAAATTACGGGCTATGCTTTTCTCATCCGTAAAAGAGTACACGTCGCCATTACCATAGAACTGCTTTTCAACCTTATAAAGTTGACCAATTTCCTTACTACCTTGGATGCGAAATTTACCCGAAAGCGAATAAATATCGGACGGACTTTCCACATTATAGTTGAATCCAGAAACATGAAATTTCTTGTTTCCTGTTCCGTTATCCATATTGTATAATTGTCCGTTCTTGTCAGCTTCCTCATTACGATTTATATTATTAGAGCCCGCAAAAAATGTCAAACGATATAAATCATGAATACGCATGCCAAACAATCTGCCAAAATATCGTCCATCAGTACCCGCACCCATATCCATGTTGCCCAAAAAGGCAGAATGATACTCAACCTTCAAACGAACATCCATTGCAAGTGGAGGCCTTTTATTCAATTTTTTATGCAAGCCCAAAGAGTCATCATGCTCGTAAACTTGGATTTTCTTAATCATGTAAGCGGGCAAATTCTCAATAAGCGACTCCCTATCATTATTAAAAAAATCCTTTCCGTTTAAAAGAAGTTCATCTATTTTTCGGCCATTGGAATAAATCTGGTAACCACTTTCCACGGTTATTCCTGGCATCTTTTTGAGCAAATCGTCAAGCACAAATCCATATTGGGTTATAAATGCATCGGCATTATAAACCAATGTGTCACCACGAAAATAAAATTTCAACTTCGTTGCCGTGACTTTTACTTCGGGAAGATTCCTCTCATTTTTTAGTGGGCGTTTGAGACGAATATCTTGCCCTTCAATATACGCCTCCCTCTTATAGAATTTAGCTTGAAAGGGTACAACTGCCGTGTTGTAGTTGGGATGACTGCATTTCAAAAAGTAATTTCCCTCTTTGGGAATTGTGCAGAAATAGTTTGTTACTACCCGATTTGTCTTTGGGTCAATGCTCTTACCCACAAAACAGGTGTCAAGGACAACGCTATCTTGATCCAGCAACAGTAATAGCATTGAAGAGTCTGGGACAGCTTGATTCGTAAAATAGTCCACAATTCTTCCCTTCATGGTCTTCTGCGCAAACGAAATGTTTGTGCACATACAAAAAACTGGCAGAAATAAGAGAAATAATCTATTAAACAACTTCTTCATAAAAGGCATGTTAATCCATACGAACATCATTCAATGTAAGTATATCAAAACGGGAAGTCATACCAAAGTCACCTACATTTTGGTATAACTTCTCATTCTCTTGTTTTAAAGCAACGAACTGGTAATAGTCTTTTGGTTATGTTTCCATGGATTCGTACTAACCAATTCCATTTCTCGCGTATATTTAACTTTTGCGGTACGGAAAGCTCCACTAATCATCTTGTCAGCTCCATCAAAAATCAGACTAACCCCACTCACAACACAAGTCACGGAAGATCCAAACGACACTCCCGAAGCAGCCACTCCCGATGCGATAGCAACGCAGCCTACAGCAGCTTCTGCTGATCCAAGCAAAGCTTTGATCACATCAGGGTTTGACACTTCCTCAACTTTTGTTTCGAGATGAGAATTATGTACTCTAACACACTGGCAGCTTCCTGTCCAATTACTACCAGCCATGATTTTTTGCTGCATCTCCATGCCAAGTTCTTGGCGTGGATGAAGTTTCAATTTCTTAATCTTTTTCATTGGTTATAACGATATTAAATTTTATTAATTTAATGATTGTGATTTATAGTTTTAGGTTAATGCATTGCAAATTATCCTCACGGAACTCTTGTCATACATTTATAATACAAAATTATTGAGTTTTGCTCGCATTAGGTGTATACAAAAAACGCAAAATTCTACCAATTTCGAAGATTGGACTTCTATTCTCAAAGAAGTGTGTTATATTTGCATATGAAACTAAAGACAAGGTATATGGAAACATTATTGTTTGATGCAAAGGATATTGCGACCTACAATGAATGGGTTGGGGTTGACACACAAAATCCGTTGGTTGGCTTGATAGACTTAGTGATATGCTGAAAAAAGAGACAGGCAGGACGGCCAAGTTTTTTATTTGTTGCCATCGTATTTCTTAACCAGCCACTCTAAATTCTTCCTTGGGAGGAAATCCACAAATTGCGTGAACACATATCTACCTTGATTCATAACTGCCTTGATTTTAGGGATGCTTACAATCTGTAAGTACCTGCAAAGTTAGCAGTTTCAAAACCTCCGAGTAAGAAATGAAACGAGAACTTATTTATTTACAAGCGGTTGGAGCAATTGTTAAAGGATTTTCGTGGACAGTAGTGAACGCCAAAATCTTGGGGCTTTTTGAATTTAGTCCACGATGTGGGAAAGGGGGGGATTGTGGCTTTATTTGAGCATCTTTGGATTTTTAAAGTACACATACACACGTGCGCACGATAAAAATCTAAAGAATATACATACAAACCTGGTCTGCTAATTTAAGGTACTTTAAAAAAATGCCAGTTGTGCGCCCCAAAGAATATGGAGCACATATTTGGTAGGCCAACATGCGACCACAGCGTTATGCAAGGCATGAAAAAGGCGTACCAATCGTGGTACGCCTTTCTTTGATATCCAATAGAACCTCCAGGGAAGCATACAAAGCGATGCTTCGTCTTTCAGGATGGTGCGTTTAGTGTTGAGAGTTGTCGTACATCATCTTCACATCATACTGGCTCAGCGGGGCATCGTAGACTTTTACGCTGACAATATCCCAGTTGCCACCCCACTGTCCACCCTTGGGGCCTGCATCGCAACCGATGCCAAACCATCTGGCAGCCTCATTGTTGGGCAAATGTAGTTCGCCTGCGGCATCGACGGAATTCATCAGTTCACCGTTGATGTAGATGTCGGCTTTGCCTTCTTCCTTGTTCCATACTCCGACCACATCATAGAAGGTTCCGACTTCGGGAGTGACACCACTGACACCCCATATCCACTTACTCTTCGTTCCGTCGGCCGACACATTGGGCAAGAAAGTAATTTCGGGCTGTCCGTTAAGGCTGTTTTTCGCTTTGCAAATCATCAAGCCCGTACCGCCGGCTTCGTGGGCAGAGAACCATTTAGACTCAGCGTCGGGCACTTCCTCGTTGACCCGTATGATGGTTTCGAGGGTATGACCGTCTTTCAGTTTCTGCATGAACTCTTCGTTCGAAGCGAAGTCCATCTTGCTGTAAACGCCGTTCGTGCCGAGCTTGGAAGATCCCATCTGGTTGGCGTAAGTGGCAACGTAGCGGCCATATTCTACATTGTAATTTGTCGGGACTGTCGATTCGCTGAAATTTTCACCGTCGGTTGTCGCATAGGTCTCTATGGGGTTGTGCATCGGCGAGACATCTGTAACCGAACCGTCTTCACCGAACTGGACATCGAGCATATCGGCTACCGGAGCAGTAAAGTTGAAAGTTATGCTGTCGATGTCGCTGGCAAGAGCGGTGTAGAGTTGGGTCTTGTCGCTGCCATAGAACGACACCTTGGTCTTGTTCTCTTCGAGAGCGATGCTGTCAACATTGCTCTTGCTGTCCATGAACACAACGTGTCCTGCATGATAGACATAGACATTTCCGTCGTCAGCGTTTGCGTTCAGTATGCATCCACAGGCCAAAAGTATGGCTGTAGACAGGGTTTTCAGTGTATTGTTCGTATTCATAGCATTTACTTTTTAACGATTTTCTTTACTGCTGCCTTGCCATCGGCCACAGCCTTGACAACATAGAGGCCGTTTCCTAAAGAAGCAAGAGAAAGGCTTGCGCGCGTTCCGTCGACCTTGCCTTTGGCTACTTTGCGGCCATCCTCGTCGAACAGCTCGACCGAAGAGAACGGCTCTGACGAAGCCAGCCGCACAGCATCAGAACTGATGGAGAAAACAACGCCCTGGTCGGAAGAAGCCTTTACCGAGCCGATACCGTTGGCTACTTTGCCCCGGAACATCACATAGTCGAAATCCATGGCACTCACAGGAGTGCTCTTACCGTCGGTAGTGACTACGTTGACACCTGTTTGGTTAAATTCGATACGCTGTACGTCAGTAACTGATTTTACTGGGTTCGGATTGGAGGCACTGTAGAAATAAACATCTGTGGCCCACGTCATAGCGGGCAGCAATGCCAGCAATGCCATTACAAGTAAATTTTTACGTTTCATATTAAAACCTTTAATGTTACTCATTCTGTCATACTATATATCAGCGAAGCCAGAGGGGTTGGTGTCCGACTTTTCTGATGCCGATGCAAAAGTAGTATGTTTATACCATTTGACAAAACTATATCACGCCACAAAAGCAATTGTAACACAACACTATAGAGTGTTACAATAATGATACGAAAACGGCATGGAAGAAGCGTAAAATAGAATGACCAAGGCGGCGTGCAGGGCTCTGTTGAGCATACCTGCACGCCGCCTTGTGGGAATTCGTTTGCCGCTGCCCCAATGGGAAGGGAAAAACAGTCAATCGGCAATCGTGAAGTCGAGCTGCCGCTTCTCGAGGTTGGCTTGTGCCACCTTGATGCGGATGGCATCGCCGAGCTGGTACTTGTGGTGATGGCGGCGGCCACGGAGAAGGAAGTTCTTCTCGTCGAAGTCGTAGTAGTCGTCGCTGAGGTCGCGCATGGGCACCATGCCCTCGCAGTGGTTCTCGTCAATCTCGGCGTAGATGCCATACGAGGTGATGCCGCTGATGTGGGCATCGTAGACCTCGCCAATCTTGTCGCCCATGTACTCCACCATCTTGTACTTGATCGACTCGCGCTCGGCGTTCATCGCCACCTGCTCCATGTCGGAGCAGTGCTCGCAGAGCTCCTCGTAATGCTTGGCGTTGGCCGAGCGGCCACCCTGCTGGTAGCGTGTGAGCAGGCGGTGGACCATCGTGTCGGGATAGCGGCGGATAGGCGACGTGAAGTGGGTGTAGTAGTCGAAGGCCAGGCCAAAGTGGCCGATGTTGTGGATAGAGTATTTGGCCTTCATCATGGCGCGCAGGGCGATGGTCTGTATGAGCTTCTGCTCACGCTTGCCCTCGCAGTCATCCATCAGCTTGTTGATGTTGCGGGCGATGGCACCCTTCGTGCCATCGGTTTTCACCTTGTAGCCAAACTTGGCGGTGAACTCGCGCAGTGTCTCCATCTTCTGCGGGTCGGGGTTGTCGTGCACGCGATAGGGCAGCACCTTGGCCTTCTTGCCCTTGGGCACGCGCCCCACGCTCTCGGCCACGGTGCGGTTGGCCAGTAGCATGAACTCCTCGATGAGCTTGTTGGCATCCTTAGAGCGCTTGTAGTAGCAGCCCGTGGGATGCCCCTTCTCGTCGACGGTGAAGTGGAGCTCCTCGGTATCGAACTTCACGGAGCCGTTCTTGAAGCGCTTCGCGCGCAACTTCTTGGCCAAGCGGTCGAGGGTGCATATCTCCCATCCGTACTCGTCCTTGTAGCCCGACTTGCCCGGTGTTGGCGCCGGCTGGCCGGTGCCGTCCTTCACGCCGTTGTCCTCGAGCACCTGTTGCGCCTCCTCGTAGGCGTAGCGGCGGTTGGAGCGTATGATGGTGTGCACGATGCGGTAGCTCTTCACGTTGGCCTCGTCGTCGAGGTTGAAGACGACCGAGAAGGCCAGCTTGTCCTCATTGGGGCGGAGCGAACAGATGAAGTTGCAGAGCCGCTCGGGCAGCATCGGGATGGTGCGGTCAACGAGATAGACGGACGTGGCGCGCTTCACGGCCTCCTTGTCGATGACGCTGCCCTCGGTGACGTAGTGCGACACGTCGGCGATGTGCACGCCCACCTGGTAGAGCCCCTTGTCGAGCTCCTTGATGGAGAGGGCATCGTCGAAGTCCTTGGCGTCGGCCGGATCGATGGTGCAGGTCCATGTGTCGCGGAAGTCCTCGCGCTCGGCCACGTCCTGGGGCGTGATCTCGCCCGTGATGGCGTTGGCTGCGTCCTCTACGTTCTTCGGGTACTTGTAGGGCAGTCCGTACTTGGCCAGGATGGTGTTCATCTCCACGTTGTTGTCGCCGCTCTTGCCGAGCACGTCAATGACCTCGCCGATGAGGTTCTTGTGCTCCTCGTCGGGCCACTGGATGATTTTCACCACAACCTTGTCGTCGGTCTTGCCTCCCTTGGTTTTCTTCTTCGGGATGATGATGTCGTGGGCGAAGGAGCTGTCCTGCGGCACGCAGAAAGCGATGTCCTTGTCGACCCTGAGGCGGCCCACAAACTGGTCTTTGGCTCGCTTGATAATCTCGATGACCTGCGCCTCCTTGATATGTTTTTGGCGGCGAGCCATGAACGACACCTTCACGCGGTCGCCGTCGAGGGCCGACATCGAATTGCGCTCGGCCACGAAGATGGGCTTGTCGCCACCGTCGGGTATGAACGAGTTCTTGCCGTTGGCCTTGCGCACGAAGGTGCCCTCTTGCACTTGTCCCTTGGTGTTGAGCTGGTAACTGGTTTCGGATACCTTGGTGAGGAAATCGTCCCATGCCATCTCCTCCATGATGTCGATGGCCAGCATCTTCGCAGGGTGCGTGTTGAGGTGCATCGACTTGAATATTTCTTTAAACGACAGCGTCTTTCCCGGCTGTGCCGTGAAGAAGTCGGCCAACTGTTTGGTCAGCTGCTTCTTGGTGATATGCTTGCCGCCTTTCTTTCCTTTTCCCATATCTTTTTGGTTTTAAGCTACGTCGGTTTATATATGTGCAAATTAACTAAAAAGAATTGAAACATCCTAATTTCGTTAGGATTATTTTGCTAAGAATTTTAAAATGTCGTAACTTTGTAAACCATTAACGATGAAGATTTTAATAACTGGTGCCAGTGGGTTCATTGGCAGTTTCATAGTGGAGGAGGCTTTGCGCCGTGGCTTCGAAACGTGGGCTGGTGTGCGCCAGTCGAGTTCGAGGCGCTACCTGGGCGACCCTCGCATTCATTTCATAGACCTTGATTTTTCGTCGGAAGACCGTTTGGCGCAAGCGCTCGACGGACATGATTTCGATTATGTGGTACATGCCGCAGGCGTTACCAAGTGTCTGCAGGCATCCGACTTCATGCGGGTGAACTACCAAGGGACCGTGAACCTTGTCAATGCCCTCCTGAAAGTCAGGATGCCGATGAGGCGATTCGTCTACCTGAGCAGCCTGAGTGTCTTCGGGGCCATACGCGAGGCGCAGCCCTACCAGGAAATCACCGAGCACGACACGCCGCGCCCCAACACAGCCTATGGTCGCAGCAAGCTCAAGGCCGAGCAGTATCTCGATTCCATCGGCAACGCGTTCAACTACATAGTTCTCCGTCCCACGGGCGTCTACGGCCCCCGCGAGAAAGACTATTACCTCATGGCCAAGAGCATCAAGCAACACGTGGACTTCAGTGTGGGCTTCCAGCGGCAAGACATCACGTTTGTCTATGTAAAGGATGTGGTGCAGGCCGTGTTCCTCGCTCTCGACCATGGTATGTCGGGTCGCAAGTATTTTCTCTCCGACGGCAACGTCTACCAGTCGACGACCTTCAGCGACTACCTGCGCCAGGAGCTTGGGAATCCTTGGTGGGTGCGCGTCAAAGCTCCCATCTGGATGTTGCGCGTCGTCACCTTCTTCGGCGAGTATGTGGGTCGCCTGACACATCGGATGACGGCCCTCAACAACGATAAGTTCAATATTCTCAGGCAGCGCAACTGGCGATGCGACATTGAGCCGGCGTGCGATGAGCTGGGATACCATCCCCATTACGACCTCCGACGGGGAGCGGCGGAGGCGGTGACCTGGTACAAGGAAAACCATTGGTTGTGATGAGATTGTCAAGATACATCGAACTGGAGCGCAAGCCCCACCGCGGGCTGATGGCGCTGGAGTGGGTCACGCTGGCCTATGTGGCCCTGACGCTGCTCATCGTGCTGTTTGCGTCGACCAAGCTCGGTAACCCCGAGGCCATGGTTTGGGGGCGCGTGAGGCTCGGAGCCATTACCATCGCCATGTGGGTGGTCTACAGGCTGGTGCCCTGCCGTCTCACGAGGCTGCTGCGCGTGCTGTTGCAGCTGGTGCTGCTCAGCACCTGGTATGCTGACACCTATGAGCTCAACAAGCTCTTCCCCAACCTCGACCCTGTGTTTGCCTCGCTCGAGCAGAGAATCTTCGGATGCCAGCCCGCGCTGCTCTTCTCGCAACGTTTCCCGCAGGCGTTCTTCAGCGAGCTGATGAACATGGCTTATGCCAGCTATTTCCCCATCATCGCCACCACGGTGCTCTTCTATTTCTTCTGCCGCTATGAGCAGTTTGAGCGCGCGGCGTTTGTGGTGCTTGCCTCGTTTTTCGCGTTTTATTTGATTTTCGACGTGGTGCCCGTCACGGGCCCCATGTACTACTATCACGCCGTCGGCATAGACCAGGTGGCCAAGGGAGTCTTCC
The DNA here is from genome assembly GCA_002437115.1 of Prevotella sp. UBA6447. GTDB lineage: Bacteria > Bacteroidota > Bacteroidia > Bacteroidales > Bacteroidaceae > Prevotella. Next base: position 25,088 of record DJOD01000056.1, on the reverse strand, counting down.
CCAGTGTGGGCGACTATTTTTTGACCCATACCGACATGATGACCTCGCCGGGATGGATCGATGGCCCGTTCTACAATCTCGTGGCCGAGCTTCACACCTCGGGTGAGCGGCCCACGGCGGCATTTCCTTCCTCTCACGTTGGCATATCGGTGGTCTGCCTGTTGCTGACGTGGCGCACCCGAAACCGCAAGCTTTTCTTCTGCTTGCTTCCCTTTGCCACGCTCATCTGTTTTGCCACGGTCTACATACGCGCGCATTACGCCATTGATGTGGTAGGCGGACTGGTTGCAGGTGTCGTCTTCTATTTGCTTTGGGGACGCGTCTACGACAAGACTTGTTAGCGCTTGTTGAATCCGTGGCAAGTGTCGGTGGGACAACAGGAGGCTTTGCAAACCGACATTCCCCTCATCACATTCTTCAAATCTTAGGAAATTATGAACAAGAAACTTTACATTGAGACTTACGGTTGCCAAATGAACGTGGCCGACTCGGAAGTGGTGGCATCCATCATGAAGATGGCTGGCTACGACACCACTGACGTGGAGGCCGATGCCGATGCCGTGTTTCTCAACACATGCTCGGTGCGCGAGAACGCCGAGAACAAGATTTGTCACCGCCTCGACACCCTCCATGCCGAGCAGAAGAAAGGTCGCCAACTCATCCTTGGCGTGCTGGGTTGCATGGCCGAGCGCGTGAAGGACGACCTCATCAAGAACCACCACGCCAACCTTGTGTGTGGCCCCGACGCTTACCTGAGTCTGCCAGAGATGATCGCAGCCGTCGAGGTGGGGCAGAAGGCCATCGACGTGAATCTCTCCACCACAGAGACCTACCGCAATGTACTTCCACAGCGCATTGGGGGGAACCGTGTGTCGGGGTTCGTGAGCATCATGCGTGGATGCAACAACTTCTGCCACTACTGCATCGTGCCCTATACCCGAGGACGTGAGCGTTCGCGCGATGTAGAGAGCATCCTTGCCGAGGTGCGCGACTTGCGTGAAAAGGGTTTCAAGGAGGTGACGCTGCTCGGACAAAACGTGAACAGTTATGGGCTGTTGCCTAACGGAAAACGACCTGAAAACGGTGTGATCATCGAGGAAGATGGCGGTCAGGAGCTACACGTGTGCAGCTTTGCCGAACTGTTGCGGCGGGTGGCACGCGAGGTGCCCACCATGCGCGTGCGTTTCACCACCAGCAACCCCGAGGACATGACCGAGGATATCCTACATGCCATCGCCGACGAGCCCAACCTCTGCCACCACATTCATTTCCCTGCGCAAAGTGGTTCCAACAAAATCCTGAAGCTCATGAACCGCAAGTACACCCGTGAGCAATATCTTGGCAAGATAGAGGCGATACACCGCATCATACCCGACTGTGGCATCACTACCGACATCTTCGTGGGCTACCATGACGAGACAGAGGAAGACCACCAACAGACGCTCTCGCTCGTTAGGGAGGTGGGCTTCGACGCCGCTTTCATGTTCAAGTACAGTGAGCGCCCAGGCACCTATGCGGCCAAGCACTTGCCCGATAATGTGCCCGAGGAGGAGAAAATACGCCGTCTCAATGAGCTGATACATCTGCAGACGGAGGTGTCGGCCGAGCAGAACCGCAAGGATGAGGGCAAGGTGTTTGATGTCTTGCTGGAGCGTTTCGCCAAGCGAGGGCACAACCAGCTCATGGGACGCACGCCGCAGAACAAAGCGGTGGTCATTAACAAGGGGCAGCACCACATCGGCGAGACGATCCGCGTGAGAATCACCGGCAGCTCATCGGCCACGCTCCTGGGCGAAGAGGTAGTGAACGAATAAGGAGGCGCTTCGGCGGCCACACGCATAATTAGACCCACCCATGAAAGAATTCCTGCAAGTGCTCAGGCGGTTTGTGCCGCCTTACAAGAAATACTTGGCACTCTCCGTGCTGTTCAACATCCTGTCGGCGGTGCTCAACATCTTCTCCTTTGCCACGCTCATTCCCCTGTTGCAGATCCTGTTTAAAACGGGTGACGCACAGGCGGCTACAAGCCTCATGCCCTGGGCGCTCGACAAGGAGGTGCTGATGAACAACATGAACTTTTATGTCAACGATCTCATCGCCTCGGTGGGAGCCACCACTACTCTACTCTTCATCGGACTGGCCCTGGCGTTCATGACCTTCCTGAAGACAGGTGCCTATTTTCTCTCGTCGGCAACCATCATCCCTATCCGAACAGGCGTGGTGCGCGACATACGCAACCAGCTTTACAAAAAAATCACCTCGCTCTCGCTGGGCTTCTTCAGTGAGGAACGGAAGGGTGACATCATTGCTCGCATGAGCGGTGATGTGCAGGAAATCGAATCGTCAATCATGTCGTCGCTCGACATGATTTTCAAGAACCCCATACTCATCGTTGTCTATTTTACCACATTGCTCGTCATCTCATGGCAGTTGACACTCTTCACGATTCTCTTCGTGCCGGTTTTCGGGTGGTTCATGGGCTATGTGGGGCGCAAGTTGAAAGCCAAGTCGATTAAGGCGCAAGCACTTTGGAGCGACACCATGAGCCAAGTGGAAGAAACGTTGGGCGGGCTGCGCATCATCAAGGCTTTCTGCGCGGAGGAAAAGATGAACAGGCGTTTCGACAAGGTGAACTCTGCTTACCGCAACGACATCATGCGCGTCAACATACGCCAGCAGATGGCTCACCCCATGAGCGAATTCCTCGGCACGGTGATGATTGTCATTGTGCTTTGGTTTGGAGGCATCCTGGTACTCCACAACCAGACAATCACGGGTCCGACGTTCATTTATTATATGGTGGTGCTCTACTCTATCCTGCAACCGCTGAAAGACTTCTCCAGAGCCAGCTACAACATCCCCAAGGGACTGGCCTCGATGGAGCGCATCGACAAGATCCTGAAGGCAGAGGTGACCATCAAGGAGAAGGAACATCCCATGCATATCCGTTCGTTTGAGCATGAGATAGAGTTTCGCCACGTGGGGTTCAAGTATGACCAACAGTGGGTGTTGCGCGACATCAACCTCATCATTCCCAAGGGAAAGACCGTGGCCCTGGTGGGGCAGAGCGGCGGTGGAAAGTCGACGCTGGTGGATCTCATACCCCGTTATTATGATGTACAGGAGGGAGAGGTGCTCATCGACGGCATCAACGTGAAGGACCTGGGCATACACGATTTGCGACAGCTCATCGGCAATGTCAACCAGGAGGCTATCCTTTTCAACGACACGTTCCTCAACAACATCACCTTTGGTGTGGACAGTGCCACAAAGGATGACGTGATACGGGCAGCGAAAATAGCCAACGCCTACGACTTTATCATGGAGTCGGAGCATGGTTTCGACACCAACATCGGTGACCGGGGCGGACGCCTGTCGGGCGGGCAGCGACAGCGTGTCAGCATCGCGCGCGCCATTCTCAAGAATCCGCCCATTCTCATCCTTGACGAGGCCACGTCGGCCCTCGACACCGAGAGTGAGCGGCTGGTGCAAGACGCGCTCTACAAGCTCATGAAGACGCGCACCACGATAGCCATCGCACACCGTCTGTCGACTATCAAGAACGCCGACGAGATCTGCGTCATCCATGAGGGACGCATTGTGGAGCGTGGCACACACGCCTCCCTGCTGGCGGCCGACGGCTATTACAAGAAACTGCACGACATGCAACAATAAATAATAGACCATAAACCATCCAGGCGGCTAACGAATGCGTTGGCCGCCTGTTTTCTCACTCTTCTACTTGGTCGTGACCAGTAAAATCCTTAATTTTGCCCAAGAGAGGATTATACCTATTGGAAAGCTAACATCCTTCCCTCTACATTCACCATGCAAATACCTATAGAATCGTTCAACTTGCAGATGCTCAATGTGGGGTTCGCCCACCACGATGGCGACTGGAACTGGCAGATGTCAGTTCGCCGTTCACGCGCATCTATTGCGTCACCCGGGGCGAGGCGCAGGTACACATGAGCGGGCGCACCATCAGCTTGATTCCAGGCCACCTCTACATGATACCGGCTCACATGGTGCATTCCTATGAGTGCCATGGCATTTTCGACCATTACTACCTACACGTCTACGAAGGCTTCAGGGACCAGGTTGATCTCTTCGAGCATTACTGTTTCCCGACCGAAGTCACGGCCCGGGATCTCGACGTGGCACTCTTTGGCAACATGTGCGAAGAGCATCCCGAGGCCAAGTTACCTGAGAGTAACCCCCAGTCGTATGACAACATGGCGACCTTTGTGGACTATGTGAAACGCTACAACATGATGAAACAGTGGGAGAAGATGCGCCTGCGCAGCGCGATCCTCATGCTCATGTCCGATTTTCTCAGGAATGCCACCCTCAAGCCGTGGACCTTCAATGAGCGCATGATGAAGGTCCTGTCGTATGTCAGCGCAAACCTGTGCGAGCCCATCACCTTGGACCAGCTCGCCAGCGTCGCTTGCGTCTCCACACCTTACCTTGTGCGCCTATTCCGTGCCACCTTCGGCACCACTCCCCTACAATATATCAACAAGAAGAAAATAGAAAAGGCTCAGATCACGCTCATCACCGAAGACTTGCCCTGCAAGGAGATAGCATACAAGTTGGGCTTTAGCGACGCGTCTTATTTTATCCGCCTTTTCAAGAAAATCACGGGGCTGACGCCACAGGAATACAGATTCTGTAAGTTGTGAACGATTTTGATAACATAAGGGGGCAAAGGGGAAATAAGGGATTTTCTTGTATGGGTTGTGTCAAGATTGTCCTATTATCAGTAAATAAAATGCGATGGCCTTGGCTGGAAAAGTTTGTATTTTTGCAAGCGAATAAACAACATGCATAGAGAAATCTCTTTCTTTACAACCTATCTTATAATTTCTTTTTAGCGATGAAACAAAACCTACGATTTCCATTACTGGCCGCCTCGTTGGCCCTCTCACTTTCGGTGGTAGCACAAGAAGCCGACATGCCCCTAAAAGCAGGCTGCTACACCCCAGAGTGGACAAGTGTTAGCCAATGGGACTGCCCAGAATGGTTTCAGGACGCCAAGTTTGGCATTTGGGCCCATTGGGGGCCGCAATGCGAAGCCGAGGACGGCGACTGGTATGCCCGTTTTCTCTATTATCCCGGCACCCTGCAGTGGAACTGGCAGACCAGCCATTTCGGATCGCCCAAGGACGGCGTGGGGCTCAAGGATCTCATTCACAATTGGAAGGCCGACAAGTGGAATCCCGATGAGCTTGTGAAGCTTTACAAGGAGGCTGGCGCGCGCTACTTCATGGCCTTGGGCAATCACCACGACAATTTTGACCTCTGGAATTCACCCTATCAACCATGGAATTCCTGTAACATGGGACCGAAGAGGGACCTGCTTGGAGGCTGGAGTGCAGCGTGCAAGAAATATGGCTTGCCCCTTGGTGTGAGCATCCATGCCAGCCATGCCTGGACATGGCTGGAGCCCTCGCAGCCTTACGATGGAAACCTGACGGAGGCCGATGGCAAGGGCACATGGTGGGAAGGCTATGACCCGCAAGATCTCTACGCCCAAAACCACCCGCACAGCAAGGGATGGGACAACAGCGGAACCATTCATAGTCAATGGGCATGGGGCAATGGGGCGGCGCAACCTTCGGCGGAATACATGCGCAAGTTCCAGAACCGCGTGTTGCAGGTGGTGCGCGACTATGACCCGCAGATGCTCTACTTCGACGACACCGTGCTACCATTCTACGGAGTGATCGACACCATCGGGCTCAACATCCTCGCCGACTTCTACAACACCAGCATGTCTCGCCACGGCGGAAAAAACGAAGCCGTCGTGATGGGAAAAATTCTCGATGACAAGCAAAAGGAAAGTATACTATGGGATGTGGAGCGAGGCATCCCGGACAGGCCTCAGAACAAATACTGGCAAACCTGCACATGCATTGGCGATTGGCACTACAGCCAAGGAACCTACAACGCCAACGGCTACAAGCCTGCCTCGCAGGTCATCCGCATGCTGGTCGACATCGTGTCGAAAAATGGTAACCTGCTGCTCAACATACCCATCAAGGGCAACGGAACCATTGACGAGAAGGAGCGGGCCATCGTGGAAGACATAGGAAGATGGATGCGTGTCAACGGTGCGAGCATCTATGGCACCCGCACATGGAAGACGTTTGGCGAGGGACCATTGGCCGAAGCCTCCCAACCCCTGAACGCGCAGGGCTTCAACGAGGGCAACAATTACTCGTCGGCTGACGTGCGCTACGTGGAGTGCCATGACACGGTGTTTGCCACCATCATGGCGTGGCCCGAGGCAGGAAGCTATCGCCTGAAGGCTTTCGGATCGCTGGCTCCGTCGTACAGCGGAAAAGTGGATAAGGTGGAACTGTTAGGACACGGCACTGTCAGCTTCCGGCAAGACGCAGACGGGTTGTATGTGGATATTCCCTCCACGAGATGCAACGACATTGCCCCCGTGTTTCAAATGACATTCGGCAATCAGGGCACGGTATGGGACAACCTGCAGCAGACCCTACAGGCGGTAAACGAGGAAATAGCCGCGCTGGAGGCATCGGTCTCAGAAAACACGGGCAAACGGTCGAAAAAGAACTATGAGGCCTTGGCCAAACTGGTAGACGAAGCCTTGGCCTGCAAAAAAGAGGATGGCACCGCCAGGCTCAACACGATGCGCGAGGCTTTGGCAGCCGCTTACCAGAAATTAGCCAATGAGAGGGTGGGCGGAAGTGTGGCTACCTGGGTGGCGGCCAATGACATGACGAAGGAACTGCTCGTGGAGGCCAATCACTTTAGTCGTTCGGACCAGGCTGGCACACGTTACGGAACACCCAAATACTGGACTGTCGAAAACTACAACATTCCAGATGGAAGTCTGGGAATTCGCCATGGTATAGATAACTATCCAGGCTACAACTGCCTAAACCTCGGAGTGTGGGACAACCGGCAGGACAACACGGAGGGAAACCTGGCCAACGCGCGCATCTACCGTAAGGTGCACCTTCAGGCGGGACGCTATTTCTTCGGAGCCACTCTTGAGAACAACTGGCACATCCCAACCGGCTACATCTATGTGGCCACGGACTCCTGCGCTACGGCCGAGCTGCAGGACGCAAGCATCGCCTCCTGCCCGCTCCAGGACCTTGTGGGAGCCAAGTTTCCCTACGGCATCACGTTCACTCTCGACCGTGACCAAGAAGTCACCTTGGGCTTCCAAGCCGACTTGTTGTCAGGCTACACGCAACAGGAGTTCCGCGTCAGTGAGGTGAAACTCCTGCGACAGGACGAGACTGTTGCCGCCAACGACATCACCGAACGGTATCTTGTGGAGGCTTCAGGCTTCACACCCGTGGATGGAGCTGACCTCACCAAGCGTTTCTCGTCGCCAAAGCACTGGACGGTCGAAAATTTCAACATACTGCAGAGGGACGGGTCGGGCACAAAGGGCGGACTCGACAAATACCCTGGCTTCTACTGTCTCTACCTGGGGCTGTGAGGTGATGGCGATGACAACACCGCCGGCAACAACGACAACTGCCGCATCTACCGCCGCGTGATGTTGCCGAAAGGCACCTATAAGTTCGGACTGTCGCTCGACACACCTTGGCAATAGCCTGCGGGATATATGTTCGTCAGTGGCGGACCGCTCGCGACAGCTGACATCCCTTCTCATTCCCTGGCCTCTAAAAGTCTGCCCACGCTCATGGGCGACGGCAAGTTCAATGACATCAGCTTCACGCTGGAAGAGCCGGCGGAGGTGCTTCTTGGCTTCCAGGCAGACCTCACCGACCAGCTTGAGATGCGAGTGAAGGGGGTGCGGCTCTTGCAGGCAGGCACCCAAACGCGTATTGGAGGCCTGGAGGACGATAACTGTAAGCCCCACGACATCTATGACCTGTCGGGGCGCAAGGTTGATCATCACAAGGCAGACGTATATGTTGTGAACCAACACAAAATGGTCTTTAACAAATGACAAGTAGAATTACAACTGTCTTTTTGGGCATTTGCGTGGGGCTCTGCGCAAATGCCCAATTGTCTTTCGCCCCCACCGCTTGGGGCGACTGGCAGACCTGGGGCCAACAGACGACCGACACCTACCAGAACCCAGTCATCCCAAGCGACTACAGCGACATCGATTGCATAGAGCACGATGGATATTACTATGCCATCAGCAGCACGTTCCAGTTTGAGCCTGGCATGGTCATTCTGCGCTCCGCGGACATGGTGAACTGGCGTGTCTACAGCCACGCTGTGCCCGACATATCACAGATTGGCGAGGCACAGACCTGGAAGATGATGGACTGTTATGCGCGCGGCATATGGGCGGGGGCCATCCGCTGGCACAACGGCAGGTTTTATGTCTACTTCGGCTGTCCCGATGAGGGCATGTTCATGACCACCGCCAAGCGGGTCGAAGGGCCTTGGGCCCCATTGACCAAGATGAATATCGGGGGTGGCTGGAATGACTGCTGTCCCCTCTTTGATGAGGACGGCCAGAATTATTTCGTAGCCACCCATTTTGCCGATGGCTACAAGACCTACGTGTTCAAGCTCTCGGCCGACGGTAAGACCGTGGACCTTGACAGCAAGGTGCTTATCAATGAGGGGTACGGCCGTGAGGCCAACAAGCTATACAAGTGGAACGGCAAGTACTACCACCTGTTCAGCGAGGACCGCGATGGCGGGCGCTATCTTGTCATGCAGCATGCCGACCACCCCATGGGACCCTACGGTGAGCGTCGTCGTCTCTGCCATACGCAACGCGAGTGGAACGAGCCCAACCAAGGCGGCTACCTGCAGGATGCCAAGGGCCAGTGGTTCTTTCTGACCCATCATGGACACGGAGACTGGGGAGGTCGAGAGGTGAGCCTCCTGCCGGTGACGTGGACTTCCGACGGGTGGCCCATCATCGGGCAGCCCGACCGCGACAGTGTGGGCCTCATGGTGTGGCGGCACGAGATGCCCGTGGCCAGACGCCCTGTGAAGCGGTCCTCCTGGAGCAAGGACGATGTCAAGGGGATGGGCCAGGCGGTCGTTGTCAACGGTTTCATGGCCGAGGACTGGGAATGGAACTACCATCCTCGTGAGGGCTTCTACAAGCGCACGGCCAAGAGGCTTGTCTTGAAGGCTTTCAAGCCACTGCGTGAGAACGACCTGTTGAAAGCCGGCAACACCCTTACGCTCCGCTCATGGCAGACACCCTACAACGAGGTGACAGTCCGCATCGACTTCCGTGACATGCATGAGGGACAGCGTAGCGGCATCTGCCATTTCTCAAGTGCGTGGTCCGAATTTGGCATCAGGATGGAAGGCTCGGAACACCAACTGTACTATCACGACCATCGTGGAGAAGACCAGGTGCTGCAGACCGACCTGGACCAACTCAAGGACAAGTGGGTCTACCTGCGCTCTACATGGGACTTGAGCGGGATTAGCCACTACTCCTGGAGCCTCAATGGCGAGGAATGGCATAAGACAGGCACCACTTATCGGCTGGAGTGGGGCAACTACCGTGGTGACCGCCTGGGGCTTTACACCTATGGCAATCACGGTGAGGTCGGCGAGGCCACGTTCACCGACTTCCGTTACGTGTCGGCGGATAATGCAACTGCAGTCCATCCTCATTGAGACGCTCTCGATAAATGGTCTTATCGAAATGCCCCTTTTCGGATTTAGATCACTCCGCTCTCAATTATTGTGTCTTGTCGTTTCCCATAGATGCGGAATTGTTTTTTTTTGAACACGACTATCTCGAGATTTGCCGAAGACCCACAGACCAACGGGAAGTAATATCCAGAATGACCAATGGGATGATGACGTTTGCTTAGGAGACAAAAACCGGGATGAACCCCAGTCGTGTGGGAATCACTGTCGGGCTCATGCCAAAGGGGGCGAGGCATGGCGTCTGTCGCCGCCTTCCCACACGCCTTGGCCATTAATTTTGACAAACTGCTCACGCAATGGCGGGGAGGGCATAGCTCCGCTTATAGCTTGAGACGCACCTGGAGGTCGAGGTCTGTCATCTGGCGGGCGTTGACCTGTTGCAGCGCGGTGCCGATGGTCGAGCGGTCGAAGTAGCGGGTGTGCCCCAGCTTGGCTATGACCATCCAGTGGCTCGACATGTCAGCTTGCGCTTGCAGGGCCAACCGGAGGCCTTCGCCCGAGAAAGAAGGGAAGGAGAACGTGTAGCGGACGCTACGCTCATAGGCATAGACGCGCGAGTCGTAGTCGTCGGTGTGGAAGTAGCTGGTGGTCGCGGCGAGGCTGAGCCAGCGCCACTTGGTGGAGCCGCAGGCCGTCAGCATCCAGCCGACGCTGTTTTTTTCGACGAAGTGGCAGAGAGCCATGTCGGCCTGCAAGCGCAGGTCGTAGGTCTCGTTGCCGTACAAGAGAGCCAACCGTCCCCGTTGTTCGGTCTTCATTGAGAGTGCCTTATGCTTCTCTGTTTCTCCGCTTTGTGCCGTTGTCGAAGGCTGGTTTTTCTCCCTCATCTTGATGCGGTAACGCGCGATCCACGCCCAACGCCCAGCGGTGTATGTGGCCTGTGCGAAGTTGTCCCAACTGTGTGAGGGCGCATTGGCTTGGTATTTGGGCCAAGCGAAGTAGGCCATGTCGGTATAGGCTTTTATTGACAGGTTTCGGGAGGGCTCCCAGTTGGCACCCACGAAGAGCCCACTCTCGTTTTGCACGTTGCCGCCTTCGGAAAAACTGTTGCTGTAAAGGGAGTAGTATTGGTAAGGATAGTAGCGTTGTAAGGCCAGCAGGGCGAGGTTGCCCCATAACTGATAGCTTAGGCTGTTGATGGTGGCCACTTGTCCGCAATTGCCCGTGGCCGTCTCGCCCGAGATGTTGAGGCGGTCGGAAATGTAACTGTAATCGACACTGGCGTTCCAAAACTGTCGTCCATTGGGGTACCAGCGGCGGTAAACTTGGTTGGTGTTGGGATGCAAGGGCTTGTCCAAGGATGTGGCGAAGGCAGTAAGACCCAGGTGCCATCCGTTGCTGAACCAGTTGAGGTTGCCACCCCAAAGCGTTGTGGAGGCGTTGTGGCGCCGTCGCATCTCGCTCTCTGTGCGGTGGTAGCCTGTCTTCAGGATGGTAGCGATGGAGGCCGAGTCGGCACCCAAGGTGGCGTCTATCTTGCGCCAGGAGGCAAAGGCCGTGAGGTCGATGTGCTTAGTGAGGCTCACTGTGGCGGCGATGCCTTGCTGGTAGTTGCCCTCCATGCGGCTGCTGTGGGCGTAGACATGGCTGGTTGATCGCCCCAGCGATGCCAGCGTGTTGAGCTTTCCCATGCCGAAGGAGTTGTTGAGGATGAGCCCCATGCCAAAGCGTAGGCGGTAGCGGCCAATGACTGCTGTCTTCAGCCTTCCCCATCGGTTTATCTGCAAGTAAGCCGAGTAGAAGTCGTACCCTGCAGCGTTATGGCCAGAGAAGAAAGGCTCACCTGCGTCTTGAGAGGCGATAAGACCCGCCTTGACATGGCCTGTAGATTTGAAGGTGTAGCGCAACCAATGTTTGTAGGGGTAGCCGAGGTATCCGTTGTGGTCGCCTTTGCGCTGGTAAAAGGGCACTCGCAATGTGCCCACAAGTTCATGATGGCTGTGCCTCGTCAACTCGCCCCACGTGGGAAAACGGTCGCGTGCGCTGTCGGGGGTTATGGTGATGAACTGCTCCAGCAGGTCGGCTGTAACCTTGTCGAGGCTTGGCACAAGGCGGAGCTCAAGGGTGGTCTCGAAGCGCCGGGCCTTGTCGCGATACTCGATGATGTCCATGATCTGCTGTGAAGAGAGGAAAGGCAAAGCACCAAGCTCTTCGCGTGTACAGCGGTTGATGTCTATCTTGTCTGCGGCCAGGTCGCTCAAGTCTTCATAGACCTGCTCCCATTGGTCAGACTCCGTATCTTCCAGTTGCCCCGTCTGGTCGAACAGCTCCTCCCAAGTATCGTTGTTTTGTGCCGGCACTGCAAGGCACAAGCTGGCAAGCAGCACCGTCAGTCGAAGCCGGAGGGGCAGCATGCAAGTTTTTGTGCCTTGTGTTCTTGTCCGTTTCATGCAAGAAGGTACTTGTGTTGCGGAAGCAAGGAGCTTACCTTGCCGTTAGCGCCAATGTGGCCATTCCAGATGTCCACACGTCTACATGAGTTTCCAGGTTGCTCCGTCCTTGGTATCGTTTATCACGAATCCTGCCTCTGTGAGCGCGTCGCGAATCTGGTCGGAGGTGGCCCAGTCCTTGGCCTCTTTGGCCTTTTGGCGCATCTCGAGCACCATGTCGACAATCTTTCCGTAAGCTTTCTCGCGCTCCTCATTGTTGGTGCCTCGATTGGTTTGCAGCCCAAGGATGTCGAAGGTGAAGAGGTTCATTGTTTCCGAGAGTTCCTTTAAGTCGTCGGCAGATATTTTGAGCTTGTGGTCCACAAGCTGGTTGATGACGTGGCACGCCTCAAACAGTGCACTGATGACGAGCGGTGTCTGCAGGTCGTCGTTTATGGCGTCGTAGCAACGTTGGCGCAAGGCGAGCACCACCTTCTGTGTGTCGGGCGAAGAGCCCTTGGCCACTTGCACGCGCTCCAGGTCGGCGATGCCTTTCATCAGTCGGTCGTAGCCTTTCTGTGCGGCCTTGAGGGCATCGTTGGAGAAATCGACGGTGCCGCGGTAATGGGCCGAGAGGATGAAGAAACGGATGGTCATGGGCGAGTAAGCCTGTTCGAGGCTCTCGTGCTCACCTTTGAAGAACTGCTCCAAGGTGATGAAGTTGCCGAGCGACTTGCCCATCTTCTGCCCGTTGATGGTGATCATGTTGTTGTGCATCCAGTAGTGCACCATCTGGTCGCCCTGCGACGCCACAGCCTGTGCAATCTCGCACTCATGGTGCGGGAAGATGAGGTCCATGCCGCCTCCGTGTATGTCGAAGTGGGCGCCAAGATATTTGCGTCCCATAGCCGTGCACTCGCAGTGCCATCCAGGGAAGCCGTCGCTCCAGGGCGAGGGCCAGCGCATGATGTGCTCAGGTTGTGCCTTCTTCCAAAGGGCGAAGTCGGCCTGGTTGTGCTTCTCCGACGTGCCAGCCAGCTCGCGGCTCTTGTTGATGATGTCCTTCAGGTTGCGTCCCGACAGGATGCCGTAGTGATGGTCGCGGTCATACTTCTCCACATCGAAGTATACCGACCCGTTGGAGATGTAAGCGTATCCGTTGTCGAGTATCTCCTGCACAAGTTGTTCCTGCTCGATGATGTGCCCTGTGGCATGTGGCTCAATGCTTGGCGGCATCACGTTGAGCATCTCCATGGCTTTGTGGTAGCGGTTGGTGTAGTATTGCGCGATTTCCATGGGCTCCAGTTGCTCGAGCCGTGCCTTCTTCTCAATCTTGTCGTCGCCCTCGTCAGCGTCGTGCTCCAGGTGCCCCACATCGGTGATGTTGCGCACGTAGCGTACCTTGTAACCCAAGTGTTTCAGGTAACGGAAGAGCACGTCGAATGTGATGGCTGGGCGCGCATGTCCCAGGTGTGGGTCGCCGTAGACCGTTGGGCCGCATACGTACATGCCCACATGAGGGGCGTGAAGAGGCTTGAACAGCTCCTTGGAGCGCGTCAGCGTATTGTAAATCAAAAGATCCTGTTTCATGATTGCTAATGTGTTGCTGATATGTTGATAGTTGCAAAGATAGCCATTAATCTTGAGAAACAGGGTCTTTCGTCTTTCTTTTGTTGGCAAAAAGCCACAAAAGGAATCACTTGCAGGCTTGGAAGCAGTGGTCGTGCACGACAGGGGCTACATAAGTTCGCCAAGTTTTACGTCTTTAAGGATAATTAACGTTAAAGTTTTTTAACTTCCGTCACCAAAGATTACTTTTGTAATTACATTCATAGTCGCGCAGCCTTGGCTCATGCACATTGGCGTGCGATGACGTGAAGGCCGACACGCTATAATAAGATAATGTATGTTGGCAGGCAGGCAAAATATCATTCCTCATAATCATTCATCATGAGATATCCCAGATTATCGGCGGCCGAGGCAGCTGCCATGATACACGACCGCGACAAGATGGCCCTCGGTGGCTTCACTCCCAATGGCAACCCGAAAGCCATCTTCCGTGAGCTCAGCAAACGTGCTGTCAGGGAACATGAGGCCGGTCGCCCATTTTCCCTGGGCGTCTATACGGGTGCATCGTCGTGTCAGAGCGTCGAGGGCGACTTGGCCAACGCGCACGCACTGCTCTTCCGCGCACCCTTCTCCACCAACAAGGACTTCCGCACCCACACCAATCTGGGCGAGATAGACTATGAGGACATGCACCTGGGCCACATGGCCGAGCGCATGCGCCATGGTTTCTATGGTGAGTTCGACTGGGCTGTCATCGAGGTGTCTGACCTCGATGAGGGCGAGACGGAGTGTCGTGCTTACCTGACATCGGCTGGTGGCATCGCCACCACCGCCGTGCGTTTGGCCAAGCGGGTCATCCTGGAGCACAACACGTTTCACAACCCCAACTCCAAATATCTCCACGACACGTGGGAGCCGGGCGACAACGGTGCCGGGCGTGGCCCCATGATGGTGCTCAGCCCCTATGACCGCGTAGGTGACAATTACATTAGCATCGACCCGAAGAAAATCGTGGGTGTTATCGAGAGCAATATCCCTGAGGAGGCCCGTGCCTTCAAGGCTGTAGACGACTTCACGTCGGCCATCGGCAATCACTTGGCCGACTTCCTCGTGTCGGACATGAAAGCAGGGCGCATCCCACCACAGTTCCTGCCCATACAGAGTGGCGTGGGAGCCACGGGAAATGCCGTGCTGGCCGCGTTGGGCTCCAATCCGCGCATCCCTCGTTTCAATGTCTATAGTGAGGTGGTGCAGGATGCGGCTATCCGTTGGATGCAGGAGGGTAAAATCATCGATGCCTCGGCCACGGCCATGACTGTCACCAACGAGTGCCTGCATGATGTGTATGACCAGATGGACTACTTCTCCAAGCATCTCACCATCCGACAGAGTGAGGTGGCCAACTCGCCCGAAGTGATTCGACGGTTGGGGGTCATTGCTATCAATACGGCTGTGGAGTGTGACATCTATGGCAACGAGAACTCGAGTCACATCTGTGGGTCAGCCCTAATGAATGGTATTGGTGGCTCGTGCGACTATGAGCGCAACGGCTACATCAGTGTCTTTACCACACCGTCGGTATCGAAGGGCGGGAAAATATCGTGCATCGTGCCTATGTGCTGCCATGTGGACAGCACCGAACACGATGTGGATGTCATCGTCACGGAGCAGGGAGTGGCCGACCTTCGTGGCAAGGGACCGATTAGGCGAGCCCACGAGGTAATCGAGCACTGCGCCCATCCCGACTACAAACCCCTGTTGCGCGACTATCTGGAGCATGTGGCTCCCATGGGACACGAGCCGCAGAGCATGACGGCAGCCTTGTCTTTCCACGACACATTCTTGCGCAAGGGCGACATGCGGCTGGCAGATTTCTCCGAGTATCTGAAGCGGTGACCGTTTCCCTACCCTCCCACATGGCACGAGCCATTGTGGAGGCCGAGGGGCGTAAAGAGGCCTAAATAAGTCTTAAAAAGTGTTGTGCGCGCACACAAATGATTGATTTATGTCAAGAATCCCATAAAATTGCATTTTTTTTTGCTCGAGCTATTGCGAGAATTTGAAAATCATACTACCTTTGCATTGTCAAAAGGAAATAAGTAACCTCGTGAGAAGTGAAATCCTTGACATTCGATTCAATAGGTTTAAGGTTAGTAGATTGTTTCATATAGGTTTTTAGTTTTTAGGTTTTTAGATTAAAGTTTTTAGGTTATTTCATTAGGTTGTTAGTTAGATTTTAGGTAATTATTAGATTGATTTCAGGAATGACAAACCCCTGTCTCTGTTGAAGAGACTGGGGTTTGGCCGTTTTATACACCCATATTTTTTTGATATGTTTTTCGTGTTACATCTGTTTTCCCATGAGATGCTCCTTATATATGGTAGGCAAGGTATGTGGCTTTGCGTGTGGCCATCCTTAACGTGCCCTTCCATTCCCCACAACTCGAAACGCCCTCGCCTTGTCGACCAAGGTGAGGGCGTTATCATGATATGTAACGACGATATTAGCCTAAGTTAATGCTTGAATTTTTCGCTTTGTTCGCGGATGAGCTCCGCATCTTCGAAATAGTCGATGCGCATGGCGCGACGTACTTCGTCCATGGTTTGTGCGGCGACTTCGCGTGCGTTGGCCGATCCCTTCTTAAGGAGGTTGAAAATCTCAGGGATGTCCTTCTCATACTCGGCTCTGCGTAGGCGTATGGGGTCGAGCATGCGGTTGATGACGTTGTTAAGCAACTTTTTGCATTTCATGTCGCCTACTCCCCCATGGGTGTAGGCAGCCTTCAACTCATCGAGGTTTTGGTACTCGGGCCAGAAGTCGGAAAAGTCCTGGTCGGTCGAGAAGGCATCAAGGTAGGTGAACACGGCGTTTCCCTCCACATGGCCTGGGTCAGACACGTTGAGGTGTGTGGGGTCTGTATACATGCTTTTCACCTTCGTCCAAACGGTGTTGGCATCGTCTGAGAGGTAGATGCAATTGCCAAGGCTCTTTGACATTTTCTCCTTGCCGTCGGTGCCGGGCAGACGTCGTGCAGTGGCGTTCTCTGGCAACAGGATGTTGGGTTCCACAAGCACGGGAGCGTAAATCTGGTTGAAACGGTTCACCAGCTCGCGTGTCAGTTCGAGCATGGGCTCCTGGTCTTCGCCAGCCGGCACGGTGGTGGCCTTGAAGGCGGCTATGTCGGCAGCCTGCGACACGGGGTAGCAGAAGAAGCCGAGGGGCACAGAGTTGCTTTCGAAACCGCGCATCTTGACCTCCGTCTTGACCGTTGGGTTGCGTTGCACGCGCGCCACGCTGACGATGTTCATCAGGTAAGTGGTGAGCTCGGCCAGTTCGGGTATGCGGCTCTGTATGTAGAGCGTGCACTTGTCGGGGTTGAGCCCGGCCGACAGGTAGTCGAGCGCTACTTCCACGATGTTCTGCCTGATCTTGTCAGGGTTGCTGGCGTTGTCGGTCAGTGCCTGCACATCGGCCATGAACACGAACATGCGGTCGTAGTCGCCCTCATTCTGTAGTTGCACTCGGCGGCGCAGGCTTCCCACGTAGTGGCCCAGGTGGAGCTTGCCCGTGGGGCGGTCGCCGGTCAAAATAATCTTTCCCATATCGTCTTGTTGTCTGTTTTTGGTGGTGTGGCGGTCGCACCTTCTTGGTGGTTTCTCCGCCTGTGCGAGACGGTCCGAATGGTCATCTGACCTTTTCGCGGTGCAAAAATAGCGTTTTTTCTCCGATTACGGAAAAGTTCGTCTCATTTTTATAAAAAATGCATTTGTAAACTCAAAGGCCTTCAAAACAGGTGAGGCGAAAACAGTCTCATGGCATCAACTTCCCAAATGCTTTGGCAGGAGTGTGCGGCATTGTGCATGCTGTGGGTCATGTTCACGGCAGTGCCAAAAACGTCTAATGCTAATGCCGCATCATCTATCCGCATAGTTCCCCGCTTGGGTCGGTGTACTTCAGCGGGTTGTTGAGGCAGTTGCTGTAGCGGTTGAAGCTCTGGCTGTTGTCGGGACTGAGGAATCGGCCGAGCGTCGGGTCGTAGAGACGGCCGTTACTTTCTCCGCTTCACGCCAGTGACCTTCGGTTCATGTTGACGAGGCCGTACTCGCCCATCATCTCGTGCCCCGTGTAGCCGCGGCAGAGGCCGATGGTGCCAGAGTGTCACGGTCTGGCGGCCCCAGGCGTCATAGGTGGCATCGAAGACCTTCACGCCGTTCTCGCGGACGGCGATGGTGTTCCCGTCGAGGTAGTAGTACTCGCGTGTCCGTCCGTCCTCCGTCACCCGTTCGTAGTCGCCGGCGTAGACCGTGCGGCGCGCCTCCTTGCCGCCGCGCATCAGCACCGACAGCCACCGCTGCCGGTCGGGGCCGTAGGAGAAGGTCTCCTTGAGCCCCCCGTCCGCGTCCTCCACGGTCTCGATCCTGTCCAGGTCTCCAAAGGTGGTGAGCAGGTCACCGCCGGGGATGGAGTCGTCGGCGTTCTCCACGCCCGTGACGGCGTGCGGGCGCGTCTCCGCGTCATACGAGAAGGCTCCCACGCCCGTCTTCAAGAGGATGTTGCCGTTGGGCGCGTACGCCATGCGGAGGGGCTCGTCGCCGTCGCGCCGCACGCTGGTGAGCCTGTCAAGGTCGTCGTAGGAGACCTTGCCGGTGAGACCGCGCGGCCGGGCCTCGTTGGTGCCGTAGGTGATGGACACGGGACGGAGGCAGAGGTCCGAGAGGATGTAAGTGTAGGTGATGGTGTTCGAGTGGCTGTCCGTGCCCTTGGTGACGTGCCAAGCGGCCACATGCGCCTGGCCGCGCCCGTCTCGCTCACGGAGACGGCGACAGCGGGCGTACCCACGGAACCCTTGGGGCCGAGGGGCTAGAGGATGAGCAAGTCAAAGGGAAGGATGGACGATAGCGAGTCGGCGGGCAGTTTGGGGGCGGCGGGCTCGATGGAACCGATAATCTGTGGCGAGGCGGGCGACAGCGTGTCAGTGGTGTCTGTTGTGTCAGCCAGGGTGGTACGCCAGGGCGACAAGAGGGAGAAGGACTGCGTGGAAGGGAACGTCTCGTGACGACTGGGCAGAAAGGCCCAGGCGCACGTGAGGTGGACGAGCGTCAGCAAGAGGATGAACAACAAGACCCTCCGCGCCTTTGTCATTTTCGGGTGACCTTCCATGTGCTCGTATTGTTGACAGTTATTGTGAGAAGGCATGTACCTGTTGCATCGTATACGTAGCGTGTTTTGCTTTGGCCAAAAGACAAAAGGAACAATAAAAGGTAGACTAACAAAATAATTCGCTTCATGAACATTCTCTCTTAGAACTCACCTATAATAATATGCCGTATATTAATATTATTCTACAAATATAGTCTGTTTTTTCCACAGGCCAATTATGAATCCACCTTAGTTTTTGGAAAACTCTATTTATGCGCTTCGTTCTGTCGATAGTTTGGACATGTAGACGGCGATGGTTTTCAGGCGCACATAGTCGTAGCTGAGATACATGAAGCCTCCGTAAGGGTTGTCCTTGCCCCATGAGTTCTTGGCGATGAAGAAGCGGTGGCCCTGTCGGTCGTGGGCCAGTCCGCAGAGCTCCATGCAGTGGTCGTCGGTGGTCTTGAGGCGGTCGAAGAGGCGTTGGCGCTCCTCTTGGGTGGCAGGCATGCCGTCGGGCAGGGTGGCGCGTCCCAGGGCGAAGCTGAAGCCCGGCTCGCTGATGTCGCCCTCCCAGCAGACGGCATGTCCCGACCGCAACGACGCCACCACGCGGCGCATCAGCGTGTCGACGGGCACGTTGAGGAAGGTGTCGTGGAAGCGGTTGTCGGGCGTCTCCAGGGCGAAGCGCTCGCCGAAGGGATGGTGGGTGAAGCTGGTGAGCGCCACATAGTCGCCCGGCAGGCAGACACTGTTGGCGAACTCAAGGGGTGTGTAGGCCATGCCAAACATGGCGATGACGCGGGGCAGCGACCCGATCTCGCTGTCGAGGAGGTCGTTCACATGGCGGTCAGTCATGTCGAGCGATGTGGAGGCGCGCGCCACCTGCGCCACCTTGCGGCAGAGCACGCTATAGTTGAGGCCGCTGGTGTAGATGTCGGTGCCGGTGTTCTGGTAGTAGGAGTCGAAGGGCAGTATGCCCTGCCGGGCCATCACGTCGAGCACCATCGACGGCATGCCGCGTAGCGTGACGTTCTCCTGTCCTCGTGACAGAAAGAATCGGCGCGCTTGCTCCTGCAGCAGAAGGCGCGCCACGTAGTCGGTCGACAGTGTCACCGAGTCGCCCATCATCAGGCGGTCGGTCTCGATGGTGGCCACCATGGCGTAGGCCCAGCAGAGCGGACTGCGTCCCTGGTCGCGCACAGGTGTGGTCTTGAGCACGAGATCGTTGGTGAATTCTTTTGGGGCCGGGGAGACTTGCCGGGGAGCCGGACGGCCACAGGCTGCCAATAAACTGATGATGAACAGCCATATCCACAGTTTCTTCATATAGATGCAAAGTTACAAAGAAATGGTAAAACGCGGAGCGTGCGCGGTGAAAAATGAGCTGTCGGTTGCACCGTAATTATTCCGCAATTCAATAATTATGTTTTGCTAAATACAAAAAAATCTCGCGATAATTACAATACTAAATGTTATTTTTATCCCCATAAAACTAAAAACCAATATTCATGAAGAAGCTCCTAAAAGTTTTAATCGCCTGTATGAGCTGTTTTTTAATCACTGCTTGCTCAACCGACAGTAATGAGCATACTGCTAATGACATGGTTGTACTCAAAAGTACGCTCACAAGTAAAGACATAGCTTCTGTCAATAATCAATTGATGAAATATGTAACCCCTCAAGCGCGTGCCTTCTCCACAGTTAGCTCTGAATTTTCCGATGCACCGCTAAAATTTGAAATATCCGAAAGTCAAGCTAAAGAAATCTGCACCCCTTATCTGAATGATTGCAAAATCCTACAAAATCAGATGATAAAGGAAATGAAAATAGACGGAGCTTCTCTTGAAGACATACAATAATTGTTTTTCTACCAGAAGAGAAAATAGCTCTTTTATCATTTGTTGTGTCAAATATACAAAACTCCGAACAATTATTGGCAGGCTCCGTATCAAAGAAACAGGTGTTAGATTGTTTATGGTATGCTGTCGGAATCGGAGCAAATGTAAGTAGTTATATATCCGGAACTAGATCATTAGCCAACTTGGGAGAAATGATTAGTTGGAGATTTGCGTTACAATTATGTCGAACAATGGCTTTGCGTTATATAGGACTCATTGGGGCGGCTGTTTGCGTGTATGATTTTATAAACTGGATGTAAATATATGGATAAACTATTATCAGAGAAATTGATGTTGGGAATAATCATCATACTTGGCGTAATCTATTTCGAACATCCCATCTTAATATTATCCTACATAATAACAACAGGCTTAATTATCAATATAGCTTGCATTTTAAATAAGTGCAAGTTTCGCTCAAAATGCCCAAAGGATATAACCAAGCTAAATTAGGCTTTACATTAATTACCAATCTATTTTTGTTAATCGTATTCATTATCTATCTATTCGTATAAAGTGCTTATGAGTCTATCCTAAGCTATTACTCAATCATGCTATTCAAATTCTCAAAGGTTGTGGTAGGGGTAGCCCTTCTTCTGCTCATACATGGATGTTCGGCTCATAGTTCAAGAAAAACCACAACTGTTGTTGATAACAAATGCCCTGTTGAAGCTACATTTATAGAGTTTCATGATTTGAATTTTGGCAAACTCAAAAATTCAAAAGGAAAATATTCAAGGACATTAGTTCTTAAAAACAAAAGCCACAAGAAAGTATTACTGAGCGCAGTGTCGGCAGGATGTAGTTGCTTGTCGTTTAACTATCATGGTAGTGTAATAAATGTCGACGACTCCATCTCCATAGAAGTCATACTCACTCCAAGAAACAGAAAGGGTTATTTTAGTAAAATGATCTTCATCAACATAAACAACGGCAGAAACTATGTAATCCCATACGTGTATGGAAAAATTGAGTGATTTCTTGTCTTGAAAATTCTGAAGAACAGGACTCGGCCGAATGCACCTTTTAGCCTGTATCATTTATAGGCGGACATTGGGAATACCCCTTCCTCAACATGCTACTCCCATTGAAGAGAAAAACTGCATACTGGCAATGGTAGTCAAAGTGGGTGATATGCTTCACGTTACCCACTACACATTTAGAGGGCGTAATCGCTCACGCTGTTGAAAGTGCCTCTATTTGGGCCAAATTCCTCTTTTCTTTCTTTTCCTTATTTCAAAAGACAGGGTTTTGGCTTTTCACGACGCGCCATGTACCAAAAAAACTTAGTACCTTTGCAGCATGAACGCAAGATTAGAAGACTTTGAGATCATGGCTCCCGTAGGGTCACGCGAGAGCCTGGCGGCCGCCATACAGGCTGGGGCCGACTCTGTGTACTTCGGTGTGGGCCAGCTCAACATGCGGTCGCATAGCGCCAATCACTTCACGCTCGATGACCTGCGCGACATAGTGACTACTTGCCGTGAGCACCAGATGAAGACCTACCTGACGGTCAACACCATCATCTACGATGAGGATATCGACACGATGCGCCAGATTATCGACGCCGCCAAGGAGGCGGGTGTCAGTGCTGTGATCGCTTCCGACGTGGCCGTCATGGCCTACTGCCGTGAGGTGGGCGTGGAGGTGCATCTCTCCACCCAGCTCAACATCTCCAACGTGGAGGCCCTCCGCTTCTATGCCCAGTTTGCTGATGTCAGTGTGCTGGCCCGTGAGCTCACCCTTGGGCAGGTGAAGCACATCCACGAGCAGATCGAAGCTCAACGAATCTGTGGCCCCAATGGTCAACCTGTCCGCATTGAGATGTTTTGCCATGGTGCCCTCTGCATGGCCGTCTCGGGCAAGTGCTATATGAGCCTCCACGCTGCCAACCGCTCCGCCAACCGTGGGCAGTGTGTGCAGGTGTGCCGTCACAGCTACACCGTGACCGACAATGAGACGGGTCACCAGTTGGAGGTCGACAACAAGTATGTGATGAGTCCCAAGGACCTGAAGACCATCCGTTTCATCGACAAGATGATGGACGCTGGCGTGCGGGTCTTCAAGATTGAGGGTCGCGCGCGTGGTCCCGAATATGTCTACACCGTGGTGACCTGCTACAAGGAGGCCATACAGGCAGTGCTCGGCGGTACGTTCACCGAAGAGCGCAAGGACGCTTGGGACAAGCGGCTGGCCACCGTCTTCAATCGCGGCTTCTGGGATGGCTACTATCAGGGGCAAACCCTTGGTGAGTGGAACAAGGAGTATGGCTCGTTGGCAACGGAGAAAAAGGTGCTCGTGGGTCGGGTCAACAAGTATTTCAGCCGTCTTGGCGTGGGCGAGATAGCCGTGCAAGCTTCCACCTTCAAGCAGGGCGACAAGCTGCTCATCACTGGAAACACCACAGGAGCCATGTACTTGCAGGCCACCGAGATTCATGGAGACAACGGTCCCATCGCAGAGGCTCCCCAACATACGCTCGTCAGCGTTCCCGTACCGGGTAAGGTGCGCCCCAACGATAAGGTGTTTCGCATCGACCGTGCCGACTGACCACCACGTCGCAAACAAGAAAAAAAAGGTGTATGCTTGGGCTATTCAATGAAAATGCCTACTTTTGTGGCCGAAAACAGAAGGAATAACGTATCATGGCTAAGACAATCAACGAATTGCAAGACGAGGTCATTGAGGAGTTTAGCGACTTCGACGACTGGATGGATAAGTATCAGATGCTCATAGACTTGGGCAACGACCTGGGTGAGCTCGACGATAAATACAAGACTGAGCAGAATCTCATTGATGGCTGCCAGAGCCGCGTGTGGGTGCAATGCGACTATGTGGACGGGAAGCTTGTCTTCTCTGCCGATAGCGATGCGCTTATCGTCAAGGGCATCATCGCGCTGCTTGTGCGTGTGCTCAGCGGGCACACGCCGAAAGAGATACTCAATGCCGACCTCTATTTTATCGATGAGATCGGACTGCGCGAACACCTTTCTCCCACTCGTTCCAATGGCCTTTTGGCCATGATCAAGCAAATCAAGGCTTATGCACTGGCCTATAGCTTGAAGCAATGAACCTCTTGCCTGTCGCTACTGCAAAAACACCTGTCATGCGCAAACTAAGGACAATTGAGATGCACCGTCTGTCGGTGCAGCAGTTTAAGGATGCTCACAAGTTGCCACTTATCGTGGTGCTCGACGATGTCCGGTCACTCTACAATGTGGGCAGTGTCTTCCGTTGTGGCGACGCTTTCCGCGTGGAGGGTGTCTACTTGTGTGGCATCACAGCTTGCCCGCCCAATGCCGAGATACACAAGACGGCTCTCGGTGGTGAGGACAGTGTCGACTGGCGCTATTTTGCTAACACTGAGGATGCCGTATGCGTCCTCCACGACAAGGGATTCTTTGTGTGGAGCGTTGAGCAGGTGGAGAACTCCACCAAACTGCAGCACCTCGCTGGCGTGTTGGCCCAGAAGGTCGTCACCGAGGTTCCGCAAGGCTATGCCATCATCCTTGGCAACGAGGTGAAAGGCGTTAAGCAGACTGTCGTTGACATGAGCGACGGTTGCCTTGAGATACCCCAATTTGGCACCAAGCATAGCCTCAACGTCAGCACCACCGCTGGAATTGTCATTTGGGAGTTTGCCAAGGCTTTTCTGACTGAAGACTTGCCTTCCACAGCTCCATTCAGCAAAGAGTGAGCTTGTTGTTATGATGACATACATTTCAAGCAGTTTTTCTTTATTTCGCTTTTTGGGTATCGCCCATTAAAAAGGGCAGGGAACCATATTTGTTCCCTGCCCTTTTTAATGAGTGATGCAGTATTGTCATTTATGGTTTCTCCCAGCACTTTCAGTTGTCTTGCTCCATCTCTCTGACGCTTTCTGGAAATGGGTCGGCGTGGACACAGTGCAAGTTCTTCTCCAGTTGCTCGGCGCTGCTGGCTCCCACCAGCACGCTGGTTATGCCTGGTTGGTGAAGAATCCATGCCAAGGCCATTTCGGCCAAGGTTTCGCCACGGTTTGTGGCCATGTCGTTGAGTTGTTGCAGGTATACTAACAGCTTGGGAGTCAAGCAGTCTTTCTTGAGGAAATGGTTTTTTGCCATGCGCGAGTCGGCGGGCACGCCGTGCAAGTAACGATCTGTGAGCAAGCCTTGCGCCAGCGGCGAGAAACTGATGAAACCGATGCCTTGCTCGTGGCAATAGTCAAGGATGCCCTCTCGAATAGGCTCGCGGTCGAGCAGGTTCACTCGTCCCTGATAGATGAGCAGGGGCACGTCATGAGCGTTCAGGTAGTCATGGGCTACGCGCAGAGCCTCCAGTGGCCAGCGTGAGATGCCG
Source organism: Prevotella sp. UBA6447 (assembly GCA_002437115.1). GTDB lineage: Bacteria > Bacteroidota > Bacteroidia > Bacteroidales > Bacteroidaceae > Prevotella. Next base: position 114 of record DJOD01000056.1, on the reverse strand, counting down.
ATGTAGAGCGCCTTTCCCTGACGAACGATATCAACAAGGGCTTGAAGGGTCTCCTCCAAAGGTGTCTCGGGGTCGAAGCGGTGGCTATAAAATAAGTAGGGTGTCCAGTTCGTT
>DJOD01000047.1 GCA_002437115.1 Prevotella sp. UBA6447 | reverse complement strand
AGGTAGCCGCCTTCTTTCAAAGAGGATTGAAGCCCGAAGATTCAAGTTGAGTCTTCGGGCTTCTTGCGTATTGGAGCCTCGCTTATTTTTTTATGGTGTGTTTTCTTTCGCTTTTTTCTTATTTTAGGCTTGTTTTATAGCAAGTTATCCTTTTTCTCAACCATTTAAGCAGGATGGCTGAATTGTTGGTTTGCGAGTTTTCTTTTTTCTTGTTACTTTTGTTCTATATTTGTTCTTTGAACTTGCCTGTTTACGTTTGCGAGACTTGGCTGGTTTGTTTTAAATTCATGAATATGGAAAAAAAGTTTTTTTTACGGTGCTTGATGTTACTGTTTTGTGTAGCGGTTTCCTTGAATGTGTCTTCTCAAGTTCCGTCCACGATGGATTACCAGCTGATGGCTATTGACCCTACCACAGGGAAGGTCCTTGCTAACACGTCATTATCTGTTCGCGTGGAACTTCTTCTAAATTCTGAGAACGGTGAGATTGTTTGGATCTATGACGGGAAAGTTACTTCTTCCCAGGCGGGCATTTGCACGATAGGCTTGGATTTCAGGAATGTGGACTGGTCGAAAGGAGCTTATTTTCTCAAGGCTTATGTCAACGGCTCTCCCTTGGGTGCTTCTCAAGTTAAGTCCGTACCTTTTGCTTTGTGTGCTGCGTCGGTAGATGGTGTCGTAACAAAGGATGTACTTTGTGGCACTTGGCTAACTAAGACAGAGGAAAAGGATTATGATCCGCAAATATTTGTTTTTAAAGCGGATGGCACCTTTTCTTATGGTTATGATGATGATGAGCTTATTAGTAGCGGTCGATGGAAAGTAAACAATTTGGGATTTGTGACATTTGATATTACAGAAGGCTCAAAGACAGGACGTAAGTATGTGGCTTTCTCTGTATATGACAAGGAGGAACTTTCGCTTTGTTTGGGCGGATGCGATGCTTTTCTGGGCGACAACGTCATCTTGTGGAAGCAATAGTGTGATTCTTTCCTGTTTGATGTTTTCTGTTGTCATTGATAATTGTTTTCTTTTTTAGAAGATTCGTTATGAGAATATTTGCTTTGCTGTTTTCCCTTTTCAGTTGGCTTGCCGTTTCCGCTGATGAGCCTGCGCGAGCGGGCGTTGTGGTGGCCCCGTTGCAGACGGATTCCTATGTGGGTTATGGTCATTGGCTGTCTCCACAAGAGAGCGACTTGGGGAATGTTAAGTTTGTGTTTGGCTCCTTTATAGTTACTATAGATGCTGTGACCACAATGGGGATAAGTCAGGTTATCGCGGCGGAAGCTAATAAGTATTACTTACTTGACGGGCAAAGGTTGACGGTAAAGGCTCCTGCCCATATCTTCGCGCTGGATGGCAAAAAGTTGGCAACGCTCAAGGCCAATGCGCTGCTCGACTTATCACAATTGCCGCACATGTTCATCATGCGGTTTAAGGATGGAGTGGCTTTCAAGCTAACAACTGCCAATAAGTGACATGGGTAATAATCCCATGTGGAAGCGCAACTTGTATACTTTATCCTTCATTCTGTTTTGCTCTTCGGGGGCCGGAGCGATAGGACTTTTTGAACTGGCATGTACTCCGCTTCTATGCAAACAGCAAAATGAATTTTACGCCAACAGAGGCAATGAGAGGCAACTTTACAGAGGATAGAGGCTCCAAACGAATGCAACGCGGAGCTCGTTGTCTTTTGTCATGGGCCAGATGAATCCCTCCACGTAGGACGTCTTATACTGGTTTATGTTTAAAATCACAGAAGCCTGATCACTCCTTATTTCTGATGAACTTTATTTTTTTCCTTATGTTTTATTTAGTTTTCAGAAACAGGGGCAAAAAGTGGGCTTAATATTTGGAAGTTACGAATAAAAGTGCTACCTTTGCAACGCATTTGGAAAACGGGTGCAGTTAAGGTTTACAAAGCCAAGGAAGTTTGGGTGAGTGGCTGAAACCAGCAGTTTGCTAAACTGCCGTGCGCAATTAGCGTACCGGGGGTTCGAATCCCCCAGCTTCCGCAAAAATGATTGCTTTGCAAAGAGTTTTTTGAAACGTATGCTCGGTTCATCTAACGGTTAGGATACAAGATTCTCAATCTTGGCATATGAGTTCGATTCTCATACCGAGTACAAAAGAAGTTTGAATTTTGCTCTTTGGTGGATTCATCTAATGGTTAGGATACAAGATTCTCAATCTTGGCATAGGGGTTCGATTCCCCTATCCACTACAACTGGAAAAAAGCCTTTGGTCAGAATGGCCAAAGGCTTCTTTGATAAAGCCTGGCGTGAATTGCCAAACGTGTTAAAGTCCCGAGTGTGCCATAAATGTCGGTATTTGTAGCCAATGGCAGGGGTGTTAAAGGATAACGTACGCAAGTATTGTCCGGTATATTTTGTGCATCCATGTAGCTCGTGGGAGAAAGTAACTTTAAAAACGTTCGTATTAATTTTGCACTTGCTTTTGGAATCCGCCTCTCCATTCAAGGGGCATATCAAGTCGATAACAATATAATCTGCTTTCCAGCAAAAATTATATTTTTTTGATAAAATATTGGTGGTTCTAAGAATATTTTATAACTTTGTGGCAGTGTAGGAGTGAACGCAATTGAGCGCGAGCGTAGAAGACACTATGAGTGAGCGTATTGTTCGTTGTCCAGACATAGAAATGTGGAAGTTTCGAAACAGAATGGATGGCAAGCAATTCTGCTCACGCCGTAGGATTATTGAGTCTTGTCAATTTGGACAAGGAATAATATACCTATTGGCGTGGGCTATTGTTTGTTATTTTCTGTTAGGTCTTTCCACAACCTCTATGTCAATAGCATGCAATAGTCCCACGCCAATTCATTGAAACTTTATTAACTAATGCAGCTTCTGGGAACAAGTTGGGAGATAATCCTCTTTTTCTAAAGATAAATGGAACAGAATAATTATTTAAAATTGATCTGGACGATTGCATTTTTAGCTTTCGCTGCCGTCAGCTGTTGGGCAACAGCAGAATCACTACATTTATTGTTATCCTCATGGCCTTTAGCTATGTGTTGGGTTGTTACTGTCGGATTTTTTATCATTGCATCTTTGGGAACAAAGATGATTGTCGATAGTCTCAACCAAAACATCTATCTTGAAAAGCGTGGCTTGCGTTTAGTCGGTGGAATTGTTATCGTTCTCATATTCTGGCTAATCTGTAGTATGCCGACAAATACGCATACTTTCTTTTATCGTACAGTGATTAACGATAAGGTTAATACGGATATTTCTACGACAAGAGGATATTTGAGCCAAATTAAGAATAATACCAACAATAAGACTCAGGCGACATTGAAAGTCAATGAACTAAAAAACAATGTGGATGTTCTCTTAGGTGAATTGGAAGCTGAGATTAAGAATGAGGTTAATCCAGGTTTCGGACCAAAATCTAAAGAAATATTGCGCAAGTTTGCTACACTCTTGGGAGTTGACAAGATAGAGCCATTGAGTTATAAGGGTACATCTAAACAAGACCGTGATAAACTTTGTGATGCTTATCGCACGAAAATCTACATTCTTGCAGAAAATCGAGCAAACAATATAATGGCACACATTCTCTCACCCAACTCTGACAATATAAAAGAGGTAAAGCGAGATGATGAGAACTTAGCTTTAGTGAAGAAATATATTGAGGATAAGACCATCAACCTCAATGATGCAGAAGACATTGAAGATGTTTGTGACAAACTCAACACTGCATATAATACGGTAAAGAAAAATCGTGACTTTGTGAACTTTTCATCCAAAACAGACGAGGCGAACTATACCGCAGACAATCCTGTGACAAAAGTGAAACGTATGATAAGCGTCTTTGATGTTTGGGAGGACTTTATGGCAGGTGAATATGCGGGACATGGATTCATGTTTTGGATAATCATATCCATCTTGGTTGATATAGCAGCATTCATCTTCTTTGATTTAGCATTCAAGAAAAGTGAAATTTAATAATAAGGAATATGGCAGAAATGAATTTAGGCGGTAGCACGGAAAATGTAGCTACACCAATCCCAGAGGGAACAACTACTAACGAGATTCCAAAGGAGGCTGATGCCTCTACAGTAGATGCTTCTGCACCAAACATGCAAGTAAACGAAGCGGGCATGAGCACAGAGGAACTGAATGATGCCAACAAGATAAAGGTGACGATTGCCGATTACAAGACTCCTTTAGTGGTTTTCTTCGGACCACCAGCTTGTGGAAAAACTATGACCTTGATTCGTTTGACACGATACTTGCAGGGAAAAGGGTACACCATAGAGCCTGTGACTTCGTTCAGACCAACCTACGACAAGAACTATAGCGACATGTGCGCTAAATTCGACTCGATGATAGGAAGCGAGGATGCGGCAAAGTCAACGAGCAAGATAAATTTTATGCTTGTGCAAGTATTGCGCGATGGTAAGCCTTTGTGCCAGATACTCGAAGGACCTGGAGAGTATTATTTCTATCCAGAGAACCCACAAGAAAGTTTTCCTAAGTATGTCAACGCTATTATCAGTAGTCCTAACAGAAAGATTTGGGCTATTATGGTTGAGCCGGACAAGACTAACAAGCGAATGGACGTAGAGGCTCGCAGGCAATATGCAGTCAAACTTCAAAAGTTGAAGACACGCATAGCTCCTAAGGATAAGGTTATGTTTGTATTCAATAAAATTGATGAGACCCCATACGTCATTAGTCCAGGTAACATCAGATACAGTCAAGCTTTACAACATACGGAATATTTATACCCTGGTATTTTTGCTCCATTTATGAACGTAAATCCAATTACAAAATTATGGAAGCCATACAATTTTGATTTTGTGGCATTTCAAACGGGTGATTTTTCAGAAGCCTCGGATGGTACGCTTACTTTTGAGCAAGGTCCTGATGCTTATCCAAGAAACTTGTGGAATTTTATACTAAAACGCATAAGAGGTTGATAATATGGATATAGAAATTTTTGTTCACGGAGTACCCAATGGTCAGAGCTTCTGGGGCAAGGAGGATGACCGCAATTACTTTGGCAATTTCTATGCTCAGAGCAACTCCGATGTAGTGAAGTTCTTAATACAGACACGCTCATCAAATGGTAAAACTTATTGTTATTACAATTATATAGTCTGTAAAGATGTTGTCGGAAATGATGGGCGTGAGGGTTCTTATTTCGGGCTCTCCATCAGATCTGATGTGTATTTAAAAGATTTCCTTGGAATCTACAAAATATTGGATTACGTGTTTACTGTTCATGTTCTGAATAATATTTTGAATTTTCAGAAGGGAAAGTATAAATATGATATTGCGAATTTTGACAGTGCATCTCACCTGATGGATTCTATTAAAAAAACTATTTGGGATTCCCTTGTATCCATGCTCCGTAAACGTAAAGATGATATTTGTGGCTTGAGTGGTTTACCATTGGAGGCAATAATGTTACTGCAAGAAATCTTTATGAAATAACACCCCAAGAGGTACAGGCAACGGTTAAACAATATGGCAAGATAGCTCTTTCTCCATACTATCCTACAGTCAGAGAAGATAGTCTGGCTCAGCAATATGAATCTAAATTGCTGTCTGTAAAGCAACAATACGAAGAGAGATATAATGCAGAACTTAACGCTAAAGACCAAAGGAATCGTTCTCTTAATGACTCTTTGACATCTAAGCAAATGGAATGTACAAACTTGCAAGCAGCTGTTTCACAAAAAGATAAATTGATAGGGGAAAAAGATGCTGCCATAGCTAATTTAAATAGGCAGATAGGACAAAATCAAAAGGCGACGAAGAATATAGACCTTATTAAAGAGCCTGTCCTTGAACTTGCAAGCATCTTAGGAGGTCAAAGAGGAAATAGACATGAGGAAAAGGTTAAGCAGAAGAAGGGGGAGTTGTCTTTCTTGAAACGTTTGATACCATTAGTGAATTTAGTTATTCTTCTTTTGGTGTTGGTTCTTCTCTTATTCAAAACTTCTCCAAAAGAAAGCAAGCCAGATAAGTCTTTAGAGAGCTTGCAGGACTCAATATATCAACTGAAAGAAGAAAATGAAGAATTGAGAAATCAGCATTCTTCCTCAGAAGGTGGCAACAAGTCGGCAGACGATTTTCATAAAAATGTAACAATAGATGTCTCAAAATATAATGAGAAAAGTGGCGAATTATTGAAAGTTGGCAAAGTGTATAGTGCAACCATACAGGTCCCAACAACTAACGAAGGCACTAAATGGAGTATTGAGGGAGGACAAATTGTTGACGGAGACAATGGTGCTAAGGTTACTTTTGTTCCAAAATCAGACAAGGTTACTCTAACCTATCAGAATGCCAATGGAGAAAGTGCAAGCCGTTCTTTGATGGTACAACCTTAGCAGGACGAATATGAACATGACTAAATTCATTTTAGGCTTATTTATCACCATCACACTTACCTCGTGTGGTGGTGATAAGAAAAAGCCTATATACGTAGAAACCGAGAATGTTACCGAGGAGACAGATGATGCTTCTTATGCTCAAAGTGGAGACGAGATTGTCGTCCCTTTCCGAAATGAGAACGGAGTAAAGTATGTACAAGTAAAGGTCAATGGAGTTGGATTCGATATGATATTCGACACAGGTTGCTCTGGTACGCTCATTTCTGTAGCTGAGGCAAATTATCTCTATCAGAAAGGTAAACTGACTAAAGACGATTTCCTCGGAACAGCCCCGTCTCAAATAGCAGACGGAAGTGTTGTAGAAAATATGGTGGTGAACTTAAAAGAGGTTGTTATCAATGACCAAATCTCTTGCCCTAATGTGCAAGCTACGGTATCGAACAATATCAATGCACCGCTATTGCTTGGAAATGAGATTTTAGACAGGCTTGCTACTATCAAAATAGACAATGAGCAAGAGGTTTTAATCTTTAAATTGAAATAATGGTAAACAGTTCTATCTATATATTTGGTTCTTTTGATAACGGGTATACACAATATCCCGACAACTACGCAAGGGAAATATATCAAAATTTTATTGCGCAAGCACGTTCTAAGTCCCAAATTATAATACACAGAGATAAAGAACTTATGTATTATGGGTATATTCGTCAATTAGACAAATATTCACAATCTATAGGTTTCTGCGTACTTCTCAATGGCATGATGTTCTCCAATTTAAGTGGATTATTTACTGTATTTGAGAATGCCATAGCAGAGTTGGTTTCTCATGGTGATATAATAGCATTCAACGAACAAGGCGACATTGTATCGACAACAAATAGTCTTGCCAATAAAATGCAAGAAGTGAATACAGTTACAGCTATCATAAGAAATGGAATGGACGGAATAGAATCTTATACAAAGTCTCTTCCACCTGTCAATTATTCTATATCCAATACAGAGAAGAAGGTCTTTGCATATAGTGATTCCAATGATGCCATCATTGATGCTTCATACAAATACGCCTATACTTATGTAGCTAAAGATAAAGGATACGACACAGCTTCGCTTTCTGGTTATAAAGGTATCATTAGAAAGTTACACAAAGAAAAAGACGAGTTGTCTTCCGAATATGGTAAGTTAAAGACCCAATACGACAAACTGAACAAGCAAAAGAAACAGTACAAAAATGTTATTATTTTGTGCTTGATAGTAGTATTTTGTGGCGTTGGTTTGTTCTTTCTAAATGATACTTTGAACAGTACTCAACAAACACTTGAACAGTCTCAAAACGAAAACGTTCAAAAAGGCAAAACTATCCAAAAACTAAATTCAGACATAACAGTTCTTAACGGAAATATTAGTAACTTAGAGTCCTCTTTATCATTGGAACAAAGTAAGCGTGAAGAGGCAGAAACGGAATTGAATACGTTGAAGAATATCTATATGGAACAGCAACCATTATTTATTAAAAGTACATCATTCAACTTCAATTCTGGCTATTTGTCATTTGAGTATTATGGCTATTACGAAAAGACTGTTACATTGGGAGTAAGAGCGTTTGATGGTAATTATTCCTATTCTAATTCCACAACCTTTAGTGTGGAAAAAGGACATCATTCATCATCCATATACCTAAGTAGTTATTTGAGCAGTTCACGATGGTATTCATTTGAATTGCTGATAGGGAATAAGATTATTGGTGGTGACAGGCATTGATGGCACCTGATATTAAGGAGGTGAATATTATAGAAATGGGGTTGTGTATGTGGATATTCCTCTTACACAACTCTCATATGTAATCTTATTTTACAATCGTTTTCCTAATTTCATCTGCTTCGTGTGATAGCTTTTTCGCAATGCTATTTTTGTAAGCAGCGATTTCAACCATTTCATGGTGTCTGCGAATAGAATCCTCATAAACTGCGACACGATTTCTAACATTATTGATAACATCATCATCACGTTGTACTGAGAAGTACTTTTCGATATAACGAATATTCGGGTCGTCAGATGGCAGTACCATTCGCAATGTTCGATACTTCAAGTCTGCCTCTTCCCAATCTTCTCTCGCCATTGGGTAAGATTACCCCAAATGGAGAAGACAAGAGATAGAGCCAAGCCACCAATGAAAAGAAGAACATACTTGGAGGTAGGCTCAAAGCGGTGGGTAACAATAACACAAAATAAAGCAGTAACTTTGTAATCGGTAGTCTTAATCTTCATTTTCGTAACTGTTGAAGACACCAATAAACTGATAAGACAATACATACCGAAGGGAGTGGACATTAGTAGTGTGACAGACAAGAGAATATCTTCCATGCAAGCGAAAATTAACAGGAGACCAGGGGAAAAACTGAACTTTTCTACACCAAAGAAGAGCTTTTTAAAATTTATTCTTAATTTTGCACTTGCTGGTTGACTCTATAATCATGTATGGAGAATATAATGACAATGGAAGGTTGCTATAGAATAGAACGAATAGATAATCTTACCGATGCTTTGAAAGAAGAACTAATAAAAGTATGGGAGAAATCCGTAAGGAGTTCACATCATTTCCTTTCGGAAGAAGACTTGCGCTTTTATCGGGCTCGCATCAAGGATATCTATTTTCAGGCTGTAGAGTTGTATGTCATCCGAATGCAGCATATTGTGGCATTCATGGGATTGAGTGACGAGATGGTGGAAATGTTGTTTGTGCTTCCGTCTGAGAAAGGTAAGGGGTATGGTTCTTCGTTGCTCAACTTTGCTCTTACTAATAAGCATATCCGCAAGATTGATGTTAACGAACAAAACTCGGAGGCATATCAATTCTATTTGCGACAAGGTTACAAGGTCACAGGCAAACATTTTACGGATGCTGATGGCAAACCATATCCAATTATTCATTTGCGAAAACAATAAACCTAAATCATTAGCAGGGACAAAGTAACCGCGCCCTGCAATTCAAAGTTTTTGAAAACAAGAACAGCTGTTTCTAATGACTGATTTGGTTTTAAGGAATTCCTAAAACCCCAGGTTGTATGTCAGGCTGGAGTCGAACCTCGCGTTGCCCCCTTCCTGTGATATTTGTAGCTTGACGCCAAAGCCATGCCACGGTCCCACGTTCAATCCAACAGTTGACACGCGGTAGTTTTTTTCATTTGCAATGGTGAGTAGGTCGTATCTCACAAATGGGAGGAGCCAATTGGCAAGCCGATAGCCGACCTCCGCTCCAATGGCCATGTCGTTGCTTTCCGACTGATAGACCACTTCTCCGCTGGAAATCCATTTGCCGTGATCGTAATTATAGTCGAAGCCGGCGTAGTTGCACCATCTTTCGGCATCCGACTCATCATCGAGAAACTCGCCTTTCCCTACGAATCCAGCTACGCCAAGCCGCAGGGCATCGTTGGGATACCAGTTGACTCTGGCGGCTGCTCCATGATTCTCATAGTCCTCCACATCTGTATCGAGGTGTGAGAGATAGCCCAGCCAATACTCAAACTTCCCAAGTCTGCCTGTTGCTGCTATGGCGGTCTCATGCCATTTCATGGGTAGCACGCGGTTTTCTGAGAGTGGGTCGTAGACGGTCAGCCCCGTGTTGTAATAGGAGCTGATTAGTCCTACCGGAATGTTCAAGATGCCAGCCATGACACTTAGCTTGGGAGAAAAGTCTTTCTTCACATACGCCCAGTTGACGCTGTATTCGTCGGAGAAGTGCTTGGGCCAGTCACCGTTTTCGGTTAGGTATTCAAACTCTTGTTCTGTGCTCAGATGCCACCCTTTGCCCAAATGTATGTTTAGGTCGACCACGGCATGTGGAAAGTCGTAGGTGTTGCGGTTGTCACCGAAGAAGTTGTAGCCGTAGTTGGCCTCGGTGTAAAAATTGCCGTCTATCCATTTGTGTTTTATGGAATCGTTGTCTTGTGCAGGTGCTTCTGTTGCCATGCACATCAGCACTCCTGCTAAAAAGGTTGAACTTGTTATTTTTTTCACTTTTATCCTTATTCCAATCTTAACCTCTGCTGTCATAAAACACCTCCAAAAACGGGAGAGTCGTTAGCGAAGGCTTTGCTTGTCGAGCACTTCGCGGATATACTTGGCCGTATAGCCCTCCTGGCATTTGGCCACCTCCTCGGGTGTCCCCGTTGCGACCACTTGCCCACCGTTTCGTCCGCCCTCGGGACCCATGTCGATAATGTGGTCGGCCAGCTTGATGACATCGAGATTGTGCTCGATGATGATGACCGTGTTGCCCTTGTCTACCAGTATCTCGAGCACGGACATCAGCATGTTTATGTCTTCGAAGTGCAGACCCGTGGTAGGCTCGTCGAGGATGTAGAGCGTCTTGCCCGTGTCTTTCTTGCTCAGTTCGGTGGCGAGTTTCACGCGTTGGCTCTCTCCGCCCGACAGGGTGGTGGCGTTCTGTCCCAGCTTGATGTATCCGAGACCCACGTCCTGCAGGGCCTTGACCTTTGGTAGGATGGCTGGCACGTTCTCGAAGAACTCCACAGCCATGTTAACCGTCATGTCGAGCACGTCGGCAATCGACTTGCCCTTGAACCTCACCTCCAGCGTCTCGCGGTTGTAGCGTTTGCCGTGGCACACCTCGCAGGGCACCATCACGTCAGGCAGGAAGTTCATCTCGATGGTCTTGTATCCGTTTCCTTTGCATGCCTCGCATCGTCCGCCTTTCACGTTGAACGAGAAACGGCCAGGCTTGTAGCCCCGTATCTTTGCCTCGGGCAGGTTGACAAATAGCGATCGTATGTCGCCGAACACGCCCGTGTAGGTGGCTGGGTTGGAGCGTGGCGTGCGCCCGATGGGGCTCTGGTCCACACTGACCACCTTGTCGATGTTCTCCATGCCCTCGATGCTTTCGTAGGGCATGGGTTTCTTGAGGCTTCGGTAGAAGTGTTGCGAGAGGATGGGTTGCAGGGTGGCGTTGATGAGTGTCGACTTTCCCGAGCCCGACACGCCTGTCACCACGATGAGCTCGCCGAGTGGGAAGTTCACGTCAACGTTTTTCAGGTTGTTGCCTCGGCATCCGTGCAGCCTGATGAACTTTCCGTTTCCTTTGCGGCGGGTGGCGGGTATGGCTATCTGGCGCTCCCCCGTGAGGTATTGGGCGGTGAGGGTGTTGGCTGGGTGCAACATCTGTTCGGGTGTTCCCTCAAACACCACTTCGCCCCCTTTGCGTCCCGCCCTGGGACCGATGTCAACGATCCAGTCGGCAGCGCGCATCATGTCCTCGTCATGTTCCACCACGATGACCGTGTTGCCCATGTCGCGTAGCTCCTTCAGCGAGTTGATGAGCCGCTGGTTGTCGCGTTGGTGCAGTCCTATCGACGGCTCGTCGAGGATGTAGAGCACGTTGACCAGCTGGCTGCCAATTTGCGTGGCCAGCCGTATGCGTTGGCTCTCGCCGCCCGACAAGGTAGCCGACTGTCGGTTGAGCGACAGGTAGTCGAGCCCCACCTCCAGCAGGAAGTTGACTCTCGACTTGAGTTCCTTGATGATTTCGTGCGCGATTTTCGCCTCCTTGTCCTCGAGGTGGTCTTCCACCTGGTCGAGCCACTCCTTCAGTTCGGCCATGTCGAGGCTTGCCACCTCTGCGATGTTCTTGCCCCAAATCTTGTAGGCCAGGCTCTCTTTCTTCAGTCGTTTGCCATGACACTCCGGGCACTCCGCCTCGGCCAGGAATTGCGCTGCCCATTTTTGCGACGAAGCCGAGTCGTCGTTCTCCATGACCGTCTTGAGATACTTGATGACTCCGTCGAAGGCCACGAAGTAGTCGCTTGAGGTATGTATGACATCCTTGTCGATGCGTATGTTTTCGAGTGAGCCATAAAGAATCTCGCTCATGGCATCGTCGGGTATGTCAGCGCAAGGTGTTTTCAGTGTGCAGTCGTATTTCTTCAGGATGGCATCAATCTGCCAGAAAATCATCTGGTTCTTGTATTTTCCCAAGGGCGCGATGGCCCCGTCGTGTATGCTCAGCTTGCTGTTAGGGATGACCTTCTTGAGGTCGATCTCGTTGACGAAGCCCAATCCCTTGCAGTGGGGGCATGCCCCCTCGGGTGAGTTGAACGAGAAGATGTTGGGTGCTGGCTCGCCATAGGAAAGCCCGGTCACCGGGTCCATGAGCCGTTTCGAGAAGTTCTTCGCCTCGCCCGTGTCGCGATCCATGACCATGATGACCCCGTCGCCCTGCCGCATGGCAACCCTCACGGAGTTCTTCAGACGTTCGTCGTCCTTGCCCTGCACCTTGAGCTTGTCCACCACCACTTCGATGTTGTGGTTCTTGTATCGGTCCACCTTCATGCCGCGCGTGAGTTCCTTGATTTCGCCGTCCACGCGGATATAGAGGTATCCCTTCTTTCTCATGCTCTCGAAGAGCTCGCGGTAATGTCCCTTTCGCTGTCTCACCAGGGGTGCCAAGATGTAGATGGCGTGGCCGATGTAGTTGGTGAGTATCATGTCGATGACCTTCTCTTCGGTGTATTTCACCATTTTCTCGCCGCTCACGTAGCTGTAGGCCGTGGCCGCTCGCGCAAAGAGCAGTCGCAGGTAGTCGTATATTTCGGTGGTTGTGCCCACGGTGGAGCGTGGGTTCTTGTTGGTGGTCTTTTGCTCGATGCTGATCACAGGCGACAGTCCCGAAATCTTGTCGACATCGGGCCGTTGCATGTTTCCGAGGAAGTTGCGGGCGTAGGCCGAGAACGTCTCGATGTATCGTCGTTGCCCCTCGGCGTAAATGGTGTCGAAGGCGAGCGACGACTTACCCGACCCCGACAGTCCGGTGATGACGGTCAGTGAGCCGCGCGGTATCTTCACGTCCACGTTTTTCAGGTTGTGCACGCGTGCTCCCCATACGTTGATCCACTCCGTGTCTTTCCCGATAACCCTTGACAGTGCCATAAGTGTGTTCCTAAAAATGTCTTTTTACCTTCTTTTTGTCCATTCCTCTCTGCCGCTTGCTGCCGTTTGCTTGCAAACACCTATTGTGACTTGGCAATTCCGGTCTGCGCTCACGGATTGGCAGAGTTGCTCTCGGTGTAGCCCCTCAGCAGGTTCACGTCGCGCTTGATGTTGAACGTCCTGCCGTCGGCCCCCTTGGCTTTCACCAGCACGTAGTAGACACCTTGCGCCACGTCCTTTCCCTTGTATTTGCCATCCCATCCGTCGGCGGGGTCGCTCCACTCGTAGAGCTTCTGCCCCCAGCGGTTGAAGATGTAGGCGTGAAACTCCACGAGGCTCTGGTAGCCGCTTTTCGCCTTGTAGATGTCGTTGATGCCGTCACCGTTGGGCGAGAAGGCGTTGGGCATCTCGAGCTTGCTCTCCGAGATGGAGATGATGAGCGGTGAGGTCTCCGAGGCCCAGTAGCTGTCAGTGTAGGCCACGGTGTCGGTGCCCTGGGTAAACGTGGCCCAGAGCTCCACGGCGTGCGCACCCGACTGTGTGAACGTGTACTGCGTGTTCTCTTCGTACCGGATGAGGTAGGGCGCTTCGCGCTTTCCATCCTTGTAGAAACGCCACTCGTAGTGAGCCGCCCATCCCGCCGTGTTCTCCGCGTTGGCATTGAGTGTCACGTCAAGTGGTGCCGACTCCGAGATGCTGGTCTCCGTGTGCGTCTCTCCGTTCTTGTCGGTGTAGGTCGCAGTGGGGTTGATGGTGGGGTATGTGTCTTGCGCCCACGCTCCCATGGCGATGAGCGTGAAGAGTAGCGTTGACATGATTTTCGATTTCATCCTGCAAACGTGTTAAGTGGAAGGCTGTTTTTGCAGCCGCCCTTATGCAAAGTTAGTGATTTTCTATTGAAAACTGTTGAGGTTATATTTATTTTTTTGTATTTTTGCAATTGATTTTGAATTAAAACGACACGTTTATGGTAAAGTTATGCAGGTTTCTCTTGCTCCTTGCCGTGTGCTGCCTCACGCTGTCTGCGGTCGGACAGGTGCCCCAGTGGCGCGATATGTATAAGGTCAAGAAGAAAGACACCATCTATGGCATCGCCAAGAAATACGGTCTCACGGAAGCCCAGCTCCGGGCCGCTAACCCCCAGATGCAGACCGAAGGTTACAGCCTGAAGAAGGGCGATCGTCTCTGCATTCCATGGCCTTCTACCGCCCCGACGTCCCAGCGCGCTACAACAACCCCAGCCTCCGCCAAGCCCCAGCAGCGCGGCTTGTCTACCATCCGCGTGGGTATCATGCTGCCTTTGCACAACGTCAATGGCGACGGGCGACGCATGAAAGAATATTACCGAGGCTTCCTCATGGCTTGCGACAGCTTGAAGCGCGCGAGGTTGAACATCGACATCCATGCTTGGAACGTCACCATCGACGACGACATCAGCAAGTTTACAAGCGACCCCGCTGCGGCCCGTTGCGACATCATTTTCGGTCCCCTTTATACCCACCAGGTGCGCGCTCTTGCCGAGTTTTGTAAGGCTCGAGACATCCGTATGGTCATACCCTTCTCCATCAGTGGCGATGACGTGTCGCGATACCGCCAGGTGTTTCAGGTGTGGCAAAGTCCTGACCGCCTCAACAACAGTTCCATTGAGGCTTACCTGCGCCTTTTCCCCAAGGCTCACCCCGTGTTCATCGACTGCAACGACACCACTTCGCGCAAAGGCGCGTTCACCTTTGGCTTGCGCAACCGCTTGGAGAGCAAAAACATCACCTACAACATCACCAACCTGAACAGTAGCGAGGCAATGTTTGCCAAGGCTTTCCGTGCGGGTCAGCAAAACGTGGTCATCCTCAACACGGGGCGCATGCCCGAGCTCACGGTGGCCCTGGCTAAGCTCGAGGGTCTGCAGAACCGAAACCCCAACTTGAGGATTACCCTTTTCGGCTACACTGACTGGTTGCTCTATGCCGACTACGACCTCGACAACTTCTTCCGTTTCGACACCTACGTGCCCGCGCAGTTCTACTACAACGCGCTGAGCAGTCGCACGCGTCAGGTGGAGCAGGCTTACCGCCGCTGGTTCCACGAGGGCTTGCAGACCACCTACAACCCCCGCTTCGCCCTCACGGGCTACGACCACGCCCAGTTCTTCTTGCGTGGACTGGCCACACATGGCAAGGCTTTCCGGGGCACGCGCGGGCAAAGTGCCTACACGCCTGTGCAGACACCGTTGCGCTTCAGGCAGGTGGGCGACGCTGGTATGCAGAACGACAACTTCCAGCTCATTCATTACACACCAGGCCATCGCATCGAGTCGGTGGCCTACTAACCGTCATTGTCACATACCATGACCATGAACCGACACATCATCACACTGCTCTTACTGCTCCTTCCCCTTGGCGCGCTGGCACAGATTGGCCAGCACCGCAACACCCTCTCGGTGGGAGTCAATGGTGGTTATAACCTCTCCACAGTGCGCTTCACCCCCAAGGTGGTGCAGAGCATGAAAGGTGGTGTCACGGGTGGCGTCTCCGTACGCTATACCGTGGAGAAATACTTTTCAACTATCGCGTCGATTGCGGCCGAGGTCAACTACGGCCAGATGGGATGGAAGGAGAAGATACGCGACCTCAACGACCAGCCCGTCATCAACGCCGCCACAGGCATGGCTGAGCATTATGAGCGCACCATCAACTACGTGCAGGTGCCCATCATGGCCCACTTGGCGTGGGGGCGCGAGAACCGTGGTGTCAACTTCTTTGTCAACGCGGGTCCGCAGTTTGGCGTTTATGTCAGTGAGGCAACCCAGATGAACTTCGACTGGGACAAGCGAAACATGACCGATCGCGCCAACTCTGTTTGCGCGCAGGACACGATGGCCGTGGAAAACAAGTTCGACTACGGCATTGCCGCCGGTGCCGGCGTTGAGTTGGCGTGCCCCAAGGTGGGGCGCTTTCTCCTTGAGGGTCGTTACTACTATGGTCTTGGCAACATTTTTGGCGATTCGAAGCGCGACTATTTCGGAAGCTCCAACTTTGGAACCATCACCATCAAACTTACATATCTGTTCGACATCACCCACTGACGGCCTGTTGCCGGGGCTCGTCTCCGGCGCTGAGGCCCGACACCAACCGACATTAACAATCAAACCCATAAATCTATGTTTAAGAACCATCCCAAAGGATTGCTTCTCGCAGCCCTCAGTAACATGGGCGAGCGTTTCGGCTATTACATCATGAACGCCGTGCTGGCTCTCTTCCTCTGCTCCAAGTTTGGCTTGTCTGACGAGACGAGTGGCCTCATCGCCGCCCTGTTCCTGGCAGCCATCTATGTCATGAGCCTTGTGGGCGGCATCATTGCCGACCGCACTCAAAACTACAAGGGTACCATTATGAGTGGCCTCTTGGTCATGGCCCTGGGCTACGTGTGCCTCTCCATTCCTGTGCTGGCCACGCCCGCGAACACCACCGCCCTGCTTTCGTTCACCGTTTTCGCCCTGGTGCTCATCGCCTGTGGCAACGGCCTGTTTAAGGGCAACCTGCAGGCCATTGTCGGACAGATGTACGACAATTTTGAGCGCGACGCAGCGCGCGAAGGCGGCGACCGCCTGAAATGGGCGCAGGGACAACGCGACGCTGGTTTCCAGATTTTCTACGTGTTTATCAACGTGGGTGCCCTGGCCGCGCCGTTCATTGCCCCCCTGTTGCGCTCTTGGTGGCTCAACGTGCACCAGCTCAGCTACAACGCCGACCTGCCGCGCCTCTGCCACGCATTCATCAACGGCACGCTGAGCGGAGCCGACAGCGCCAACCTGCAAACGTTGGCCTCCAACGTGCAACTCCCCGGTTACCATTTCACCGATATGGCCGCCTTCTGCCAAGACTATCTCGACGCCTTCAACACCGGCATCCACTACAGCTTCATCGCCTCCGTGGCCATGATGCTCGTGTCGCTGGCCATCTTCTTCTTCTCCAAGCACCTTTTCCCCACGCCGGGTAAGAAGGAGGAAGTGGTCGTCGAACAGTATACCGAAGAGGAGAAGCGCACCATGGCTGCCGAGATCAAGCAGCGTATGTATGCCCTGTTTGCCGTGCTCGGAATCTCCGTGTTCTTCTGGTTCTCGTTCCACCAGAACGGGCAGAGCCTCAGCTTCTTCGCGCGCGACTTCGTGAAGACCGATGCTGTTGCACCCGAGATATGGCAGGCCGTCAATCCCTTCTTCGTCATCTTCCTCACACCGGTCATCATGTGGATTTTCGCCTACCTCACCAAGAAGGGACATCCCATCTCCACACCGCGCAAGATTGCCTATGGCATGGGCATTGCCGGTCTGGCCTATGGCTTTCTGATGGTGCTCTCGATGGTGAACGGCTGGCCGTCGGCTGAGGCGTTCACCGCCCTCGACCCCACGGCGCGCGCTGCCCAGAAGGCTGGCCCCTGGGTGCTCATCCTCACCTATGGCTTCCTCACAGTGGCCGAGCTGTTCATCTCGCCGCTGGGGCTGAGCTTCGTTTCGAAGGTGGCGCCCAAGCACCTGCAGGGCCTCTGCCAAGGCTTGTGGCTCGGGGCCACCGCTGTGGGCAACAGCCTGCTGTGGGTGGGACCGCTCATGTACAACAAGTGGCCCCTCTGGGAGTGCTGGCTGGTGTTCATGCTGGTGTGTTTCATCTCCATGGCCGTCATGTTCGGCATGGTGAAGTGGCTCGAGCGCGTCACCGCCTAAGGGGGGCTACATTCGCCCTTTTCCGAATGGCAAACAGCTCCGCCTACGGGCGGAGCTTCACATATTCACACATTCATTAAATTCACGTTATTATGTTTGAGGGACAACCCAAAGGACTTTTCGCATTGTCGTTGGCCAACACAGGCGAGCGATTTGGCTATTACACGATGATAGCCGTTTTCTCCCTGTTCCTGAGAGCCAACTTCGGGCTGAGCGCAGGCACCGCCGGCCTGATTTACAGTATTTTCATGGGTGCCGTTTATTTCTTCCCTTTCTTGGGTGGCATCCTGGCCGACAAGTTTGGCTATGGCAAGATGGTCACGCTGGGCATCTTCGTGATGTTCGTGGGCTACCTGCTGCTGGCCATTCCCCTTGGCGGCAACACCTTTGCCATGATTTTCATGTGTGGCGCGTTGCTTTGCGTCAGCGTGGGGACAGGACTTTTCAAGGGCAACCTACAGGTCATGGTCGGCAACCTTTACGACACGCCCGCCCTGCAAGGACGCCGCGATGAGGCTTTCTCCATCTTCTACATGGCCATCAACATAGGCGCGCTCTTCGCCCCGACAGCCGCCGTGCGCATCATGGACTGGGCACAGCACTCACTCGGTTACAGTGAGAACGACTCCTACCATTTCGCGTTTGCCGTGGCCTGCTTGTCGCTGGTGTTGTCCATCATCATCTATTACGCTTGTCGTTCCACCTTCCGCAAGGTGGAGGGCACCTCGGCCGAGATGGCCAAGGAGGAAGGCACGGCGGAGGAGCTCACGCCCGCAGAGACGCGCGAGCGCATCGTGGCGCTCTGCCTGGTGTTTGCCGTGGTCATCTTCTTCTGGATGGCTTTCCAGCAGAACGGACTGACACTCACTTTCTTTGCCGATGAGTTTACGGAGAAGACCTCCACAGGAGTCCAGGCCATGGCCTTTGACGTGTTCAACCTCGTGGCGCTCATCTTCATCGTCTATGCCCTCTTCGCCCTCTTCCAGAGCAAGACGGCCAAGGGACGCGCCATCGCCGCCGTGGTGTCCTTGCTGTCGGCGGCCTATCTCGTTTATGACTATGTGCACACAGCAGACACGGTGGTGCCCGTTTCGGCTCCCATTTTCCAACATTTCAACCCCAGCTATGTGGTGATGTTGACCCCCTTCAGCCTGGCCATCTTTGGCTACCTCGCCCGCAAGGGCAAGGAGCCCTCGGCGCCCCGTAAGATTGCCTATGGCATGGTGGTGGCCGCTGTGGCCTATGGCATCATGCTCGTGGGATCGCTGGGACTCAACACTCCCGACGATCAACGCCTGGCCGGTGACAACGGCACCTTCGTGTCGGCCAACTGGCTCATGGGCACCTATCTCGTGCTCACCTTCGGAGAGCTGCTGCTCAGCCCGATGGGCATCAGTTTCGTGAGCAAGGTGGCACCTCCCAAGTACAAGGGTGCCATGATGGGCGGATGGTTTGTGGCCACAGCCGCCGGCAACCTGCTTGTCAGTGTGGGTGGATTCCTTTGGGGTGGCTATCCCCTCTGGGTGGTTTGGGGCGTGTTCATCGTGCTCTGCCTGTTGAGTTTTGTGTTTATGATGGCACTCATGAAGAAGCTCGAGAAAGTGTGCTAAGACCTCAGGCCTTTGACCACAATTTCTTTTGAATCAATACGTAAGGGCTGCGCTCCACTTCGCTTCCGCGAAGCCGAGCGCAGTCCCTTTTCCCCCCCCCTCGCTCGTAGGCCCAGGAGAGAAACCTATGGACAATTGTTAGGCTGTCGCGCTGTATATAAACATTCTGAAATTTTCGTATCTTTGACCTCTAATCTTCAATGACATGGTTGTGGTCGTCCCTTTCTAATCTTGCGAATCGGATGTCTTGCGTGCTGTCACAATGAAAATGCCCTTGGAGGCCGCGATCTGGCAAAAAATGTGCGGGCAACACGCATCGTTTCCGCGATTATTGCTAACTTTGCAACCAAACTTGGAGTGCAGCATTTCCTCGTGCGGAACGCGCTCCTTCAACCTGAAATGCTTGTATGACACGACAACTTTACACCACGATACTATTGACATTGCTTTGGCTTGCCGCGCCAGGTGCGGCAAATGGCCAGCGTTACGGGCGCACCGCTCATCGACAATCGTCACTCGCGACGAAGGTGGGCGTGCTCTACGTCGATTCGCTGCGCGCTTTTGCCGACTCGCTCTATGCCGACTCGGTGACTGCCCCGGTGACCTTCGACAACACAGACTTGGCTCCCATGTTCCTGCCGATGACGTTCTACAAGGACGTGGCGCACATGGCCTTCTCCTTGGGCGACTCCCTCACGGACGTAGGCGACCACTTGTTGCACGTGTACCTTTCGCGCCCTGACCTGGTGTCGGTCACACAGAAGCGTCTCGACCAGATGGGCACAGTGCTTGAGCCTACGACCATCACCGACCGCCCCGATGTGGAGACACCGCAAAGCCAACCCAAGGAAATCATGCCCGATCCGATAGACATCATTGTGCTGAAGCCCAACTTCTGGTCGTTCAGCGGCGACCATTACCTGCAGTTCCTACAAAACTATGTGTCGACCAACTGGTACAAGGGCGGACAAAGCAGCTACTCGATGGTGGGAGCGCTGACGCTCCGTGCCAATTACAACAACAAGCAGAAGGTGAGGTGGGACAACACCCTCGAGATGAAGCTCGGTTTCCAGACCTCGCGTGGCGACTCGCTCCACAGCCTGAAGACCTCCGAAGACCTTTTGCGCTACACGGGCAAGCTGGGCTTGCAGGCCACGAAGCGATGGTACTACACGTTCCAGGTTGTTGCCTCCACACAGTTCATGCGCAACTTTGCCACCAATAGCCATTATGTATACTCCGACTTCCTCTCGCCGCTCAATGTCAATGTGTCTATCGGTATGGACTACAACCTCAACTGGCTGAAGGGCAGGCTCACGGGAAGTGTCCACCTGGCTCCGTTGGCCTACAACTTTAAGTTTGTGGATCGTTTGGGGCTTGCCACGCGCTACGGCATCGACCAAGGCCGCCATGCCCTCAGCGACTTCGGTTCGCAGGTCACCGTCGACGTGACGTGGCGTTTCTGTAACAACATCAGTTGGCGCTCGCGCATCTATGGCTACACCACTTACGAGCGCGCCGAGATGGAGTTTGAGAACACGTTCAGCTTCCAGTTTAACCGTTACATCGCGGCCAAGTTGTTTGTCTACCCGCGTTTCGACGACTCGCGCCAGCGCGACGACCACCACGGCTACTGGATGTTCAAGGAGTACACGTCGCTGGGCTTCTCCTACAGTTTTTAGGAGCGTGAGTTCCCTTGCGACATAGCCATTCCGTAGGCCCATGCCAATATCCCTCCTGCCATCGCTCCTGTTGGCCATTCTCCTTGTGGGCTATACGCCCGGGCCGGCCAACCTGTTTGCCCTCCACTGTTCGATGCGGCATGGGGTGGGGCGTAGCCTTGTGATGTGGCTGGGCTTGGCGATGGGGTTTACCCTCGCGGCGCTATGTGCTGCGCTGGCCACCCACTGGTTGGGCAGCGTGATAGGGCGCTATGTGTTCGTGCTGCAGTATGTGGGCGGAGCCTACCTTCTTTGCCTGGCCTGGCAGATTTACCGTAGCTCATGCCATCCCCAGGTGGCCGACAAGACCTGTTCTTTTCTCTCGGGCTTGTTGGTGCAACTCACCAATGCCAAGATGGTGTTCTTCGACTTGATGGCTTTCTCTACCTTCGTGTTGCCCTATTCAGACCGCTTGTCCGACCTCCTTGTGCTCGTTTTGGTGCTCGAACTGGCTGGGCCAGGTGCCAACTTGGCTTACTTGTTGGCTGGAGGCGCGCTCCAGAAGCTCTTCTCCCGCCATGCGCGCATGGTTGATACGGTCGTGGCCATGCTCTTGGCTGCCTGTGCCTTTTATGTCATGATGTTGTAACGATGGCTTTTCTTGTGTAAAAATGTTAAAACAAGAAATTCGTTGGCCATTTGTGCTTGATTGCCGAAGGAAAGTGTTACCTTTGCACTCGCTTTTCCGAACATATGCGGATAAGCAGGTTAAGGGTGGTTACCAGAGTGGCCAAATGGGGCAGACTGTAAATCTGCTGGCTCTGCCTTCGGTGGTTCGAATCCATCACCACCCACTTTTAAGAATTATGATAACGAATGTCCTTGCGAGGCAGCTGAGATAGGCGCGCCGCAAGGATATTTTCGTTAGGGAGGGCTTGTTGTTCGCTATGAGGGCGGGCGGTTTGTCCTTGTGTCAGAAAAATCCTAATAATATGCGAAAACTAAGACTTTTTCTCCTGGTTGCGCTTTCCATAGTGGATCTTAGCGCGCAGGGCTTTAGTGAAACCGCGACCGTTGAGGGCGATCACGGGATGCTCAGTGTGCGTATTGATCGGCCCGAGCCCAAGTCTTGCACTATGCCGCTGTTTGTCTTGTGCCATGGTTTTGGTGCCAACAAGGGCGGCGCGCTTTTTGATGCCATCACTGATAGCCTTAACCGCGTGGGCATTGCTGTGTTGCGCTTCGACTTCAACGGCCATGGGCAGAGTGAGGGGCGTTTTGAGGACATGACGGTGCCCAACGAGATACAGGATGCCTTGTGCGTGCTGCGTTACGCCTCGTCGCTGCCGTGGGTGAGCGGTTTGGCCATAGGTGGTCACTCGCAAGGTGGCGTGGTGGCATCGATGGTGGCTGGGCAGTTGGCATTGCGTCGCAATCCGAAAATCAAGCAGCTACGCGCCTTGGTGCTGCTCGCTCCGGCTGCGGTATTGCGCGACGATGCCTTGCGTGGCAACACGTTTGGAAAGGTCTACGATCCCAAGAACCCACCTGAGAAAATTGAGATGTGGGATGGTCGCTGCTTGGGCGGCGACTATGTGCGCACGGCTGTCGGGTTGCCCATATACGAGACGGCCAAGAACTATCAGTCGGTGGAGTGTGTGGTGCATGGAGAAGCCGATCGTGTGGTGCCTTACACCTATGGCCAACGTTTTCACTACCTGAACCCCAAGAGTGAGTGGAACCTTTTGCCGAATGCCGACCATGGCTTTACAGGGCAGGAAACACGGGTGGCCGACGTGGTGAGCCGCTTCCTTGCCAAGATATTGATGTGACGTGATGGGGTGGCTATTCCATTCTGCCATATTTCATTTCCCTTCCTTCCTTATCATATTGCTTGCGCTTGCCAGTTGGTGGTTCGGTAAGCGTGATGCGCACTACTGCCGTGCGTGATAAGGAACGGGCGATGCTTTGGTCGAAAGCATCCATGTGTTGAGGCAGGAAACGTTCGCAGACCAGTCGGAGCCCATGAATCTTTTCCGCATCGTCGGTCACGATTTCTGCCTTGCCGAATGCAATGGCCGATTTGTATTGTAGGGTGAAACTGTAATCCTTCGGGCCAACCGTAGGCGTGCAACGGGTTACGGCAGAAAGGCAAACCTCGGGGTGAGCCATGATGGACTTCAGCTTTTTGCCTTCCAAGGCGCCATGAAAATACCAGTTTACATCATCATTGGAAGCGAGTGACAGCGGTAAGCCGTATGGTTTGCCGTCTTCGTCCATAAAACTTACAGTAATATATGGTGCCTTGTGCATTACTTCCAGTGCCCATTGACTGTCCATTTCCCTTGATACCTTTCTCATTTTTATCCGATTATTTTTTCTATCTGCTTGTCTGAAGCATCAGGCAGAATTTTTTTCAGGTGTGCGAAAATCCTCTGGTGAGATTCATCGGGCGTTCGATGGCATTGGCAAGTTTCCCTGCCATAGAGCGCTTCGGGCGTGTTCAGCAGCGACCACCCCCAGCCATATTCATGGTTATGCTTGTCGCGAGGGTATACGAAATCCTCGGTCACGATGTAAGTCGCCATTTCCAGTCGGGTGAGGAAACCGTCAAACTTGCATCTCATTCCCTTGCCCGTGAATCCGCAGGCGGCTCGAAGTTCTCTTGTGATGAGACTGCCCGATGATAGGAGGGTGTCGAGAATGGCTCCTTCTATAGAGTCTTCAACTGGATGAGGGTGTTTGCTTCTTCTGTAGTTGCAGAAGTCTGGCCACCATTCCATGCTGATGAATCCCGCTTTCTTGTTGAAGAACTTTCCGTACATACACGGCATTTCCCGCACAATTTCGCCCTTCCATTTCCAAAGCGGCCAGTCCCATCCGCCTTCGGGGAATGTCACGTACCGACAGTCTTCCGTCACGATGTCTTCGGCCGAGAACCCTTCCATGCCGCTATCGAGGAGTGGTAGGAAGCCTATCTCCTGAATCAATGCCATCATGCCTGCTGCTGAGTATATTTCTGGAAAATCCATGGCTTCTCTGTTTATGTTGTTATTAATTCAATCAGTTTGTCCTCTCTGATGATCTTCGGTTGAGCTTTGCCGGCAAGAATGAGAACCTTCTTACCGTTGCGGTAGATGTGGAGTTGACGTGAGCGAGCTACGGCTGTCAACTCCTCATCGTTCTGTATGGCTTTCCAGATAGGATAGTATGTTCCCTCAGGTTCAAACAACTTCTTTTGAAGATGCGAACAGAGGTTTGTTATATCAAGAGCCATAATCTTTTTGTTATAATTCTCTTATGATATGCTTGATGGCGGCAGCTGGGTGATACAAAATCATTCTTGGGCCAGCCCAACGCATCACTTTGCACATTCGTTCTTTCATTAGAGAACGATAGCAATGGACGGAACACTTCTTGCAAGTGGTCTTGGTCTCGCCAAACTTACATCGTTCCAATCTTGCTGTAGCGTACTGTAGCAGTTCTCTGCAAGTAGGGCACAGCTCCTTATGACCTTCCTTCTTCCTACAGTATAGACGTATCATTTGCTCCACGACACGCTGCTCTTCTTTTATTCTGTTCATCCTCTATGTCAAGAATGGGCAGGCGTTGCCAACAGTTTGGCTTTCTCTGCCACACCGCTTTACCCGAAGGCGTAATTGATGATGAGCAGCACGGCCAGCGCGTAGAGTGTGGCATTGAGGTCGCGGAACTTGCCGGTCATCATCTTGATGAGCACATAGCTGAGGATGCCAAGGCAGATGCCGTCGGCGATGCTGTAACAAAGCACCATGGTAATCATGGTGACAAAGGCGGGGAAAGCCTCGGAGATGTCGTCGAGCTCAATCTTCTTGAAGGCGTCGACCATCAGCACGCCCACCATGACCAGCGCGCCACTGGTGGCCGCCCCGGGGATGAGCAGGAAGATGGGTGCCAGGAAGATGCTCAGTAAGAACATCACGCCCACAAAGAAAGAGGTCATGCCCGACTTGCCACCTTCGGCGATTCCCGACGCGCTCTCCACGTAGGTTGTGATGGTGGAACTGCCCAGCAACGCGCCCGCCGTGGTGCCGATGGCATCGCTCATCATGGCCTCCTTCACGTGCGGAATGGTGCCGTCGGGCTTGGTGACTCCCACCTTTTCGGCCAAGCCCACGATGGTGCCGATGGTGTCGAAGATGTTGACCAGCAACAAAGAGAAGATGACCATGACCATCTTGGGGGTGAAGAAGCCCGTGAAGTCGAACTGGCAGAAGATGGGTGCCACGCTATGGGGAGCCGACAGAGGCATCCATCCCTCGGGAATCTCAGTGACGCCCATGGGTATGCCGATGACTGTCGAGAGGATGATGGCGTAGAAGAGCGAGCCCTTGACCTTGCGTGCCATGAGCATGCCGCTGAGCAGGATGCTGATGAGCCCCAGGATGCTTACAGGCGTGAACTTGCCCAATTGTACGAAAGTTGCCTCGTTGGCCGTGATGATGCCCGCGTTTTTCAGGCCGATGAAGGCTATGAACATGCCGATGCCGGCCGAGATGGCATAGCGGAGGTTGCTGGGTATGCTGTTGAGGATCTTGTCGCGAATGTTGAAGAACGTGATGAGCAGGAAGACGACCCCCTCGATAAGCAGCACCGCCAGGGCCTGCTGCCAGCTGAGGCCCATGGCCTGGCAGAGCGTGAAGGCGAAGAAGGCGTTGAGGCCCATGCTGGGAGCCTGGGCGAAGGGCAGCTTGGCCATGAAGGCCAGGAGCAGGGTAGCGATGGCCGAGGCGATGGCGGTGCTGGTGAAGAGGGCAGCCTTGTCCATGCCCGTGGTGGCCAGGATGGTGGGGTTGACGGCCAGGATGTAACACATGGTGAGGAACGTTGTGAGGCCGGCCACCAGCTCGGTCTTCACGGTGGTTTGCTTGGGGTCGAAGCCCAAGAGTGTCTTGAAGTGGTTCATGTCAGTTGTAACGTAACGGTTGGCGGGCTTGCGCCCACATTGCTTTTTTGCGATTGCAAAGGTACGCATTTTATGTCACATGCCAAAGTGCTGGAGCGCAGCCGCCACGCCGTCCTCCTCGTTCGACAGGGTCACATAGTCGGCCTCGGCCCGCACCTCGGGTGCCGCATTCTCCATGGCTACGCCCATGCCAGCCAGCTTGAGCATGCTGAGGTCGTTGTATCCGTCGCCGAAGGCCATCAGGTCGGCGGGGGTGAGGTTGATCATGGCAAGCAGCCTTGCCAGCGAACGCGCCTTGTCAATGCCCCTCGGCACCAGTTCCAGGAAAAAAGGTGCCGACCGGAAGACATCCATCTTGTCGCCGATCGTGTGGCCAAGCTCCTGTTCGGCCCTGAGCATGTCGGCTGGCGTGCCAGTCATCAACAGCTTGGTGGGGTGGGGCTCCAGCGCTTCCAGCAAGTTCTCCACCTTGCGGATGCCCATCTTGTTGATGCGCGACTCTTCCTTGACATAAGGGTCGTCGGGTTGTTCGGTCACAATCTCTTTCCCCACATATCCCAAGAGGGCATGCCCTTTCTGCTGGGCGTAGTCGTGCAACAGGGGCAGCACGGTCTCGGGCAACGTCTGCGCGAAGCACTTCTCGCCCGTCTTCGCGTCCACGATGTTGCCGCCGTTGTAGGAGAGGATGTATCCTCCCCGCCGTGTGAGCTCCAGACATTCGGCCACGGGCATGATGCCATAGGTGGGCCTTCCTGAGGCGAGGATGATGACCGCTCCGGCGGCCCGCGCCTGGTGGAGTGCCTCGCGGGTCTTGGGGGTGACCACCTTGTCCTGGTTGGTCAGCGTGCCGTCCAGGTCAAGGGCTATGGCACGGTAAGGTATCTGTTTCGTCTTTTCCATTCTTTTAGCTTGGGTGACAATCGCCTGGGTCCTTGCCTCGCGTGGAAGCCAGGGGGCGGTTGCCGTGTGTTGACGCAAAGTTACACATAAGTTTGCTTCCAGACAACGTGGGAGATGAAAAAGTCAATTGGAAAAGATGGTTTTCGCTTAAGGTGGGTTCTACAAATTAGCTTTGTCAGATTTTGTGGCTCTTTTTGAGGTCATAGTGTCAGTGAGTGAGGGAGTATAGCGGGCTATATGACCGAACGAACTGGCGCTATGAACCAAAAAGAGGCCAAAAGATGGCAAAACATAACCCCTACTGTGACTTGTTACCTAAAGGCGGTAATTTATAGAACCCACCGTTATCTAATCATGAATTGATTACAGCGTGAGCGGTTTAATAAAGTTTATCGCCTGTTGGCTTTTGCCACCCCCTCGTTTGTCTCGAAAATTCTGAAAAATCTAGATATTCCAGAGTTGGCCTTATAGAGAAGAAAAAACAAATTTAATCCGATTAAATTTCATTAAAAGTCCTAACAACGGTTAATTCGTGTGTTTTTGTTCCAAAGGAGATATCTAACGAAGGGTCGATAGATACTTAGAAGAGACTCAATAGATGCTTAGAAGAGACTCAATAGATGCTTAGAAGAGGGGGGCGTTAAGTATCATCTTTCAAAACTTTAGACGTTCAGGCAGTTTCTTTAATTTTTATTTTAGTTTAACACACTAATAATCAGATATTTATATAAAACTCTCTCAGAATCGCGTATTTGCGACCAAAATTCTTGCGGTGAAAAAAAACGCCTGGATTTTAGGGGCTGTTGTCTGATTTTTTACACCCAACCAGCTCATGTGTGACAAGGTGCCATCAGGTGGTGTGTGCGGCCTCGTTTGTTTCATTCTCACGGCTCGTACTCAAACACAACCGGCCAGCCAAAAAAAATCCCCTGGGGAACGCATGTCCTCAGGGGATATTGTCTTATGCAAACGATTCGGGTCACTCGCCCATCATCTTGTTAAACTCGTCGAGTGTGACCTGCTTCTTGTTCAGTGTGACAACCTTCTTGAGAGCCTCAACAAGTTTGGCGTCGATGGCACGGTCCACAAACTGCTGCTGGGCCTCTTTCTTCTTGAGCAACTCGTCGGCATAGTTGTCAACATACTCCTCAGGAACGTTGGTCATGCCATACTGGGCAAACTGAGCCTTGGCAATCTCTCGGGCAGCATTCTTCACGTCATCGTCATTGACCTTGACATTCTGCGCCACGGCAATCTTGCTGCGGATGAGGCTCCAGTTGAGCTCCTTGATGCTGGGATCGTAGTTCTTGTCGATAAACTCCTGATCCTTGTCCTGGTTGTTCTGCTTCATGACGCGCTTCAACAGCGTGTCGGGGTAAGTGAGCTGGCCTACCTTGTCCTCAGCATACTTACGGACATCCTGCAGGAACTTCACGTCGCTGTCGAGCTCCAGCTGAGCCTTGAGCTCCTCGGCAATTTTCTCGCGGAACCCCTTCTCGTCCTTCACGGCATCCTTGCCAAGCGTGAGGTCGAAAAGCTCCTGGTCGACTGCGTGCTTCTCGAAATGCTGCACGCTGGTGACTTGGTAGCTGAAGTCGCCCTCATACTCCTTCACCTTCTCGCGATCCACCTTGAGCAGCGAAGCCAGCTCGTAGTCGCTGCCCTCATAAGCCTTGCTGGGGTTGAAGGTGATGATGTCGCCAGGCTTGCAGCCGTCGAAGAGCTTCTTCTGGTCGTCGTTCTTTATATACTTGGGCATGATGGAAGCACCCTCAACGGTGAGGCCACCCTCCACAGTGTTGCCCTCAGCGTCGAGCTGGCGCAAGTCGCCCTTGAGCACGTCGCCATCCTGATAGCTGTCGGCCTCCACGTTCTTGCCAAAGCGAGAAGCGAACATGTCGACCTGTGAGTCGATGAGCTTGTCGTCGGCAGAAATCTCGTAGTAGTCGATGGTGTCGTTGGCATCGAGCGTGATGTTTATCTCTGGTGCGACAGCAATGTCGAACATGAAGGTATAGGGACCGTCCTTCTCGAGGTCTTGCGGTTCCTGCTTCTCCGATGCGAGCGGCTCGCCCAGCATCTGGATGTTGTTGTCGGCGATATACTTCTGCAACTGCTCGCCGAGCACCTTGTTGATGGAATCCATCTTCACGGCATTGCCAAACTGGCGGCGGATCATACCCATGGGCACTTGTCCGCGACGGAAGCCAGGCACATTGGCCGTCTTGCGGTATTCCTTTAAGGTCTTCTCGACCTCGGGCTTGTAGTCGTCATCCTCAATGGTAATGGTCAACAGGCCATTGATCTTGTCAGGATTTTCAAATGAAACTTTCATCTTTTAAGTTGTATTTTTATTTTTATGATTAGTCAGCAACAGGGCGTTATTCATGAATGATTTGCAAAATTACGCAAAAATCATGAATAAGACCCTATATAAAGGTAAAAATTTGTTTTTTAACCATACACTTCGGCCAGCAAATCGCGTCGAGCCTCTATGGCAAAGGCACGGTCTTCCTCATTCGACTGAAACTTACGGTAAACAAAATTGTCGCTCAGATAGTTTTTGCGGACTATCTTGTTGGCGGCCAGCTCCTCCGGCTCACCCTGGAAAAGGATTCGTCCCTCAAACAACAGGTAGGCCCGGTCGATGATTGATAGCGTTTCCTGCACGTTGTGGTCGGTGATGAGGATGCCTATGTTGCGGTACTTCAAGCGCCACACGATGTGCTGGATGTCTTCCACGGCAATGGGGTCGACACCCGCAAACGGCTCGTCGAGCATGATGAACTTCGGGTCGATGGCCAAGCAGCGGGCAATCTCCGTGCGTCGGCGCTCGCCACCCGAGAGTCGGTCGCCCATATTCTTGCGCACCTTCTGCAATCTAAACTCCGCGATGAGGCTCTCCAACTTATCAAGTTGCTGCTGATGGGTCAGTTTGGTCATCTCGAGCACCGCCATGATATTGTCCTCCACGCTGAGCTTTCGGAAGACGCTGGCCTCCTGGGGAAGGTAGCCGATGCCAGCCCGAGCACGCTTGTAAACAGGGTAGCCCGTGATTTCCTCATTGCCAATGAAGACATGACCCTCGTTGGGAATGACCAATCCGGTGGTCATGTAGAACGATGTGGTCTTGCCGGCTCCATTGGGGCCGAGCAGTCCCACTATCTCTCCCTGCTTGACGTTAATGGTCACGCCGTTGGCCACCGTGCGCTTGCCGTAGCGTTTCACAAGCCCCTCCGTGTGGAGCATCTTGTGTTTCAAGCGTGTGTCGAGCTGCCTCTCCACCTCCTCAGGACTCATGCGGTCTATCTCGGCGCGTGTCAGCCGGGGCTCTTCGGAAGTGCTTGTTGTCTCTGTCATAAATGTCTGATTTGGCTGCAAAAATACGAAAAAAAAAGAAGAATGCCTCGCAGATGATTGTTAAGTGTCGTCAAAAAAGCAAATTGGCTGGCCCACGAGAGTTGGCCGTTAGGAAGAAATGCCATGATTTGAGCCTCTGGCCAAAGATTTCAGGTCGTTTTCCACTCATTTCTGATTGATTATGGTTAAATTTGCGTGAGTAACAGAACATGGCAAAATTCATGACAAGCCCTTCATTCGACTATTACCTGCACACGCTGCCTGTGGGCAAGGTGGCAGGAAGCGTCAACGACGCGTTGCGACATCACCCCGCAGTGGTTGTGACCGCGCCTCCGGGAGCGGGAAAGTCGACCCTGCTCCCCCTGACCATACACAAAGGCATGGCCCAAGGCACCGGCAAGGTGGTATTGCTGGAGCCCCGGCGAGTAGCCGCACGGCAGATAGCGGAGCGCATGGCTGAGATGACCGGCACGGCCGTGGGAGGCCTGGTGGGCTATCGGGTGCGCTTCGAGAGCCACGTGTCGGCGGACACACGCATAGAGGTGCTGACCGAGGGCGTGCTGACCCGCATGATGGTGGACGACCCGACACTCGACGGCATCTCGGTGGTCATCTTCGACGAATTTCATGAGCGCAGCATCATCACAGATGCCGACTTGGCACTTGTGCGCGAGACACAACGTGTCATACGCCCTGACCTGAAGATAGTCGTCATGTCGGCCACCATCGATGCCTCAGCCCTCTGCCACGCGCTGGAGGCACCGCTTGTGGAGAGCAGCGGCAGGATGTTTGACGTGCAGGTTTCGTATGGCGACGATATCGCCGCCAGCCAATGCGCAAAAGAGGTGACGGCCACGGTGTGCCGAGCATGGAGGGAAACGAATGGAAGCATCCTCGCCTTTCTGCCAGGCGAGGCGGAAATCAGTCGGTGCTGCGAGTTGCTCCAAGGGGGCTTCACGGCCGACACCGTGCTTTATCCGCTCTACGGACGCCTGTCTGCCCAAGAGCAGCGGGCGGCCATCGCCCCTCCGAAGCGTGGTGAGCGCAAAGTGGTGCTGGCCACACCCATAGCCGAGACGTCCATCACCATCGAGGGTGTCACGGTGGTGATCGATTCTGGATTATGCCGCAAGATGGTGTACGACCCACGCAACGCCCTGGAGCACCTGGAGACTGCGCGCATATCCATGGACATGGCCCGACAACGGGCGGGACGGGCTGGGCGCGTCGCGCCAGGTCGTTGCTACCGCCTGTGGAGCAAGGCAGCAGAAGCCCGGATGGATGTTTGCAGGACACCCGAGATTCTCACGGCAGACCTGACCTCCCTGATGCTCGACCTGGCCGCATGGGGCGGCACCGAGATGGAGCAGATGCCTTGGATGACTCCGCCACCTGTCCGTCATGTCGAACGTGCCAAGCTGCTGCTGAAAAGTCTCGGCGCTCTTGACGAGCGAGGGCGCATTACGGCACATGGAAGAGCCTTGTCGAAACTACCATGCCACCCAAGAATAGCACAGATGCTCATTAAGGCGAGCAACAACACCTTGAAAGCACTGGCTGCCGACATCGCAGCCTTGCTCGAAGAGCGCGACCCCTTGTCTGCCAACAACGAGGCCGACCTCAACCGCCGAATCATCGAGCTGCGGGAAGCGCGGCGGAAACACGCGCTTGGCAAATGGAAACGCATCGCCTTGATAGCCGATCAATACAGGCGGATGGTGCATATAGGCGAAGACAACCAAGCCACATCGCCCTACGACACCGGCCAGCTAATAGCCACTGCATACCCCGAACGCATTGCCATGACAGAGCCTGACGGAACCTACAAGCTCGCCAACGGCGAGCGTGCCACGCTCGACTCCAACGACAGCCTGCACGGATACCGGCTGCTTGCCATTGCTGCCGTGGGCAGGAAAATATTTCTCGCGGCGCCGGTTGCCGAAGAGGCCATCGCCCATTGGGCAAGCACACACGACCGAATAGCGTGGGACGACGCGGCTGGGCGGGTGATGGCGACACGCGAATGGCGCGTTGGGAGCATCGTGTTGTCGGCGAAAACCATGGAGACCATCCCTCACGACAAGGCCATTGCCATCGTGGCGCAAACGTTGAAAAAGGAAGGACGCAGCCTACTTTGCCTCCCTGAGAGCTTCCTGCAACTACAACAGCGCATCAGCACGTGCGCCCAATGGCACCCGGAGCTCGCGTTGCCCGATGTCTCGTTAGACGCTCTGATGGACAAGGCGGAAGAGTGGTTGCCACTGTATGTCGGGAAAACCATCACCGCCGCAGAACTGAAAAAGATAGACATGGCGGCCGTGCTGTGGGCGCAGCTCTCCTATGAGCAACAACAGGCGGTGGAACGCCTGGCACCGTCGCGCATCGTGGTGCCTACAGGCAGCCATATCAGGATTGACTATCGCGAGGGAGCGAGCGCACCCGTGCTCAGTGTTCGACTGCAAGAGTGCTTCGGCATGACAGACACGCCGCGCGTGGACAACGGCACCCGTCCTGTGTTGATGGAACTACTCTCGCCAGGCTTCAAGCCTGTGCAGCTGACCCAAGACCTGCGCAGCTTCTGGACAGACGCATATTTCGAGGTGCGCAAGGAACTGAGACGTCGCTACCCCAAACACCATTGGCCCGATAACCCTTTGGAGGCAGAGGCCGTCAGGGGCGTGAAGCGAAAGGGCAACAACAAGGGCGGGGCGTGACCATGTCCGACGACGAGACCCTCCGCATGGCGTACGCGCCCAACGGCAACATCCTCTCGAAGACGGGCGTGGGCGCATTCTTATGACGCTGAGACACGCCCGCATGCCGTCACGGAGGTGGAGAACGCCGATGGCTCCATCCCCAGTTCCGACCTGCTCACCGCCTTTGGCGACCTGAACAGGATAGAGACGGTGGAGGACGAGGAACAGGGCCTCAAGCAGACGCTCGCCTACGGTCCCGACCGCCAGCGCTGGTTCTCGGTGCTGTCCCGCGACGGGAAGGAGACGCGCCGTACGGTCTATGCCGATGCCTACGAGAAGGTGACCGAGGGCGGCCGCACGCTCGAGTACTATTACCTCGACGGGAACATCCTCGCCATCCGCGAGAACGGCACGGTGAGCTATTATGCTGCCTTCACCGACCAGCAGGGCAGCGTCCTCTCCGTCTTCGACGAGAACGGCGTGAAGGTCTTCGACGCCACCTACGACGCCTGGGGCCGCCAGACCGTGACGCTCAACACCATCGGCCTCTGCCGCGGCTACACGGGGCACGAGATGATGGGCGAATATGGCCTCGTCAACATGAACGGGCGCCTCTACGACCCCACGCTCGGCCGCTTCCTCAGTCCCGACAACTACGTGCAGGAGCCTGAAAACAGCCAGAGCTTCAACCGGTACAGCTACTGCCTCAACAACCCGTTGAAGTACACCGACCCCAGCGGGGAACTGTTCGGAATAGACGACCTTGGCATAGCATTGGCCTTTGCGGGCCTCAGCGCGGCCAACAGCATGATCAGCGCGGCCTATTCGGGTAAAAGCGTGTGGAAGGCAGGCGCCTTCAGTCTTCTGACTTCCGCTGCAAGTTATGGCGTAGGCGCCGTCTTTGGACAGACGGGAAGCTTTGACCATGAGTTATTGCGTGCGGGTGCGCATGGTTTGGCCGATGCCACGTTGTCAGTCTTGAATGACGGCGACTTCTTCAGTTCCTTTGTCTCCAGTGCAGTCGCCTCGGGAATCGGCTCGTACGCCCAAAGAATGAAAATGAGCACCGGCATGATGGCCATGTCTTCCGCTGCCATGGGTGGCCTGGGCTACAGGCAGTGACTTTCTGCAAGGAGCTTTGAATGGGTTTCAGATTGGCTTGCTCAACCATGCGATGCATGACGGCGGCTTCGGCATCAGGTATTACCACGACAAGGACGGCAACCAATGTGGAACCATCTCAGAAATTGTGGTAACCCCAACGGACAAGACAGACTTGTTTGCAATCGCGGAAACGGCAAACACCGTAGTGGGTAGTGTTGGCTCATCACTGAAAAATCATGGTGGCAACTCCACATGGGGAAGCAACTATAAAATCTATTGGCATACTCAAGGCAGACAAGGTTTCTATGGAAACCAATATGTGACAACAACAAAATTATCTGCAATAGGGAGCAGAATTAGTAATGTTGCAGGTCCAATTGGACATGCCTTGGAATTATATGATTTTGGCAAAGGCATTGTTTTGGATTATAAAGCAGGATACCCAAATGGCTATAACACTGCCAGAGCTGCAGCGGGTATCGCCTGTGGTTATATAGGCGCAAAAGCTGGAGCCGCATTAGGAGCATGGTTTGGTGGATTTGGTGCTATTCCAGGCGCCATTATTGGTGGAGCAATAGGATGGGTTGTTGGATCTTTTGGAGGAAGTATGTTAGGTGAACAAGCAATAGATTACATTTACGGTAGATGAATAGAGACATGAAAAGTAACAAATGGGAATACTTCTTGAATGCAATGCATTATTGCATTTGGCTTATGGACATAAAATTTGATAATTGTGTGTGGAAAATAATGGATACGTTATTTATTCCCCCTGCAAAGTTGTTTTTTACAAAATCATTTCAAAAGAAATTGGTTGATAGACGAAGAAAAAATCGAAAGGAATTAAATTCTTTTTTGGGATGTTCTATAAATTAAAGTGCTAATATTCAGTGAATTACTTGCGTATTACGCAAAAAAGCCGTACTTTTATAG
>DJOD01000046.1 GCA_002437115.1 Prevotella sp. UBA6447 | reverse complement strand
ACACGATGAACGAATTGTTGGTCAACGCGTTGCTCGCAACCGGGCAGCTGAAGTCCAACAGGGAATACGACTTTGATTTCGACCACCAGTTCATTGAGACGGAAAAATACGATGCCAAGTCCACATATAAAAAGTTCCTTGGCTACGGGCCTGGCGTCGCAGTCATTGACGACATGATTGTCGGCATTGAGAACCGGGACGGGAACACCAACGTGCGTTTCAACCAGAAAGAGACACTGGAGAGGATATTCAAGAGACTGGAGTCCTCTGGGATACGCATTTCACGCGCCCGTATGGACTGTGGCTCATGCTCGGAGGAAATAGTGGAGACGGTGGAGGCGCATTGCGGACATTTCTATATCCGCGCCAACAGATGCGCTTCCCTTTACGACACCATGTCCGCATTGAGAGGCTGGAAGAAGGAGGAAATCAACGGCATCGGGTTCGAACTGAATTCCATCCTTGTTGAGAAATGGAAGGGCAAGCCGTACCGTCTTGTCATACAGAGGCAGAGGCGGATGGACGGCAGCCTTGACATATGGGAGGGGGAATACACTTACAGATGCATACTGACCAACGATTTTGAGTCAGGCGTGAGGGACATCGTGGAATCACTTGCTGAACTTCGCACTGCGGCGATGCCCACCCACCGTCCAGCTCACGACATAGACGCCCGCGGGCAGGGGGCTCACGTCGCATTTTTCGGAAGCCAGAAAGGACGTAACCTTGCGGCCTGTCGTGTCGTAGACATCAGCGGTGAACACCAGGCGCTCTGGTGTCTCGCTGCCAAAGTGCAGGTAGCCTTGGGCGCAGTTGTAGGCCAGCGCATACTCGTCGGGCTCCACAAGGCCGATGCCCGTCGCCTCAGGGCGACAGTTTCTCTCCCTTTGCAAAGTACCACAGGCGGTTCTTGCTGGTGCCATTGCGCGAGTCGTTGGTATAGCTCAAGATGCCCGCGAAGGCATCGGAGCTTCCGCCCGACAGGTTGGCTATGTGGTTGGTATGCACGTTGCGCAAATTGTAGTAGCCGTCCGTGCCCTGCGGCATGATGTCCCACAACTGGCGAGTGTCGGTGGTGTCCACATCGGCCATCAGCTGACGTGTGGTGTTGCTACCGCCGCGGTCAGTCCGGTTGTCATTGTTGTAGGCTATATCATAGTCCCAAAGCGGTCCCCGATAGAAGTGCGGGTCGCCTTGTTCCTTATAGAAATATGTGCTGTAGAAGCCGTCCACATTGGCCGACACCTCTGTGGCCACATACCAGTTGGCAAGCGACACGGAGTCGACAAAGGGTCGGTAGCCCTTCAGTGCATTCTGATAGTCGGCCGAAACCAGGGCCACCTCAAACTGGCTCACGTAGTTGCGAATCCATGATTGCTGCGTAGCGCTAATCTCATCCTCATCAGGATAATGTATCCTCACCGGCTGCCGATAGGTGGAGCTGTAGAAATAGTTGCCGTCAAACGACCGGTCTACCTCCAGCAGATAGCCGCCCGTGATGTCCGACGTGTCAGTGAGCGGATAGTCCTGCTCGGTGAGGTCCACGCGGTGGGGGCGCACCTCCACCTGGTCGCTGATCTGGTAAGTGCCCAGATAGACGTCATTGATCACCAGGTCCACGAATTTCGCGGCAGGGTTGAACTTCATGCCCAGGAAGTCGCCCATGGCCGACGTGATGGCGTTGCGCATCATGGTCTTGTCGGCGGCGTTGGCCAGGAGCGTCCAGCTCTTGGCCTTGGCGTAACCTTTGCCAAGAAATTTCTCCTTGTCGTGAAACTTGATGCGATAGGGCTTCTTGCGCATGTTCCATGTGGAGTTGCCGCGGCCGCGTATCTGCAGGCTGTCGTATGTGGTCTGCTGGTCGTTCTCATCGACATAGACCATGGTGGCATAAATGTAAGTGTCTTTGCTCGAAACAGCCTTGTGCCCCTCGGTGTTGACATATATGCAAGGCAAATTGGTTTTTCGCACATAAGTCTGCGCGCACAAGACGGTTACCAATGCGGTCAGCAGGAAGAGCAAAAGGGTTCTTTTCACTGTCAATGGTTTATAATAAATACGAAAAAGGGTGGAAATTTCCGCAATTTCCACCCTTGATATTTGCTCTATAAGAAGTAGCGATTTGTCTTGGACACCAGTCTGCTACTCGAAAACATTCTTTCGGATGCGGGTCAGATAGGCTTTCATGCCCTCGGCGTCTTTGTTGTCGATGATGTCCAGCAACTCCTTGAGTTCCGTGCGTATCTTCGAAACCTGGTCGTGCGTGTAAGGATTGAACAGCACCTCCTGCAACAGGTAGTCGTCCTCCGAGAGCACGCCTCGCGCTATGTTCATGTGACGCTTGAAGGTCGTTCCCGGGGCATCCTGGTGCTTCATGACGGCCGAGAACACGAAGGTCGAGACGAAGGGAATGCTCAGCGAGTAGGCAACGGTCTTGTCGTGCTCCTCGAAAGTGTACTCATAGATGTTGAGCCCCAACCGCTGATAGATGTCCTTGAAGAAAATGCGGCCCATGTAGTCGCCCTCCTTGATGATGATGGCATTCTCCTCCGACAACTGGTTGAGGTTGGCAAAGGTCGGGCCAAACATGGGGTGCGTGGAGACATAGGGATGCCCCGTCTTCTCGTAGAACGCCTTCAGGTCGGTCTTCACCGACGCGATGTCGGATATGATGCAGTGCTCAGGCAGGTAAGGCAGCACTTCCTCAAAGGCCGGTATGGTGTATTTCACTGTCACGGCATTGATGACCAGCTCGGGCTCGAAGTCACGTACCTCATCGAGCGAGGTGAAACGCTGGCAATTGTAGGTGAAGCGCAATCGCTTGGCATCGTGCTCATAGGCGGCCACCTCATGGTCGAAACTGAGCAGGTCGATGAAGAACGAGCCCATTTTCCCCGCTCCCATGATCAGTATTTTCATTGTCTCTGGCGTTTACTGGTTGATGATTTCTATCTGCTGGCGCACGCTTTCCTGGTGGATGAGCTCAAAGATCTGGGCGGCACACGTGGGGTCGACCCCACAGACACTGGCCTGCGCTCCGCGCTTCTCCAGGATTTCATTGTAACGGCTGCTCTGGAAGACGGTCATGTTGTGCTCCTTCTTGTATTGGCCTATCTCCCGGCACACGCGCATGCGCTTGGCCAAGACGTCCATCACCTGGTTGTCAAGCTCGTCGATCTGGCGGCGCAAGGCCTGGATGCCCTCGGTCGTCGTCTTCTCGTCGCGCACCACCAGGAGGCTCAAGATGTAGTCGAGCACGTCAGGAGTGACCTGCTGCTTGGCGTCGCTCCATGCCTCGTCGGGACAGCAATGGCTCTCCACCAAGAGACCGTCGAAGCCCAAGTCCATGGCTTGCTGGCAGAGGGGAGCAATCAGCTCACGCCGTCCACCAATATGGCTGGGGTCGCAGATGATGGGCAGGTTGGGTATGCGGCGATGCAGCTCCATGGGTATCTGCCACATGGGCAGGTTGCGATAGATCTTCTTGTCGTAGCTGGAGAAGCCGCGATGGATGGCCGCCATGTGCTTGATGCCTGCCTGGTTGATGCGCTCCATGGCACCGATCCACAGTTCCAGGTCGGGGTTGACGGGGTTTTTCACAAACACAGGTATGTCCACTCCGCGCAATGAGTCGGCCAGGTCTTGCATGGCAAAGGGGTTGGCTGAGGTGCGGGCACCCACCCACAGGATGTCGATGCCATACTTCAGACAGAGCTCCACATGCTCGGGCTTGGCAACCTCGGTGGCGGTGAGCATGCCCGTCTCTTCCTTTACGGCCTTCATCCAGGGCAACGCTTTCTCGCCATTGCCCTCAAATCCTCCGGGTTTGGTGCGAGGCTTCCACACGCCGGCACGAAACATGTGGCATCCCTTCTCCGCCAGCTGGCGGGCGGTGGTCATCACTTGCTCCTCGGTTTCGGCACTACAAGGACCCGCTATGACAAACGGGCGCTCATTGTCGCTCGGCAACTGCAACGGCTCGAGCTCTAATTCCAAATTATTATCCATAATGTCTTGTTGTTTTATGCTGGTTTACTATGTTGTTGGCTGTCGGTCGGGATGTCACCACGTGAGGGTCCGCACACGGCGAAGGGCCTCCTTGATTTTCTCGTCCTTGGCACAGAGCGATATGCGGATGTATCGGCGTCCGTTGTTGCCGAAGATGAAACCGGGCGTGATGAACACCCTCGCCTCATGCAGCACGCGTTCCGTCAGTTGCTCCACATCGGCATACTTGTCGGGGATGCGTCCCCAAAGGAACATGCCCACCTGCGACGGGTCATAAGTGCAGCCCAGTATCGTCATGATCTGTTCGGCCACCACCCTGCGCCGTCCGTAGTTCTCGATGTTGTTCTCGCGGTACCACTCGGGCGTGTTGGTGTTGTAGGCCTCAGCCGCAGCGAGCTGTATGCCGCGGAACGTGCCGTTCTCAATGTTGCTCTGTATCTTGAACATCCACTGTATGTACTGCTTGTTGCTGACCATCATGGCCACGCGCCAACCCGGCATGTTGTGGCTCTTCGACATGGAGTTGAGCTCTATGCAACATTCTTTCGCCCCAGGAACCTGCATGATACTCATGGGATGCTCATTGAGGATGAGCGAATAGGGATTGTCGTTGACCACTACGATGTCGTGACTTCGGGCGAAGTCCACCAGCCGTTCGAGGGTCTCACGGCGCGCATTGCCACCTGTGGGCATGTTGGGATAGTTGGCCCACATCACTTTGACACGGCTCAGATCCATGCGTTCCAGCTCCTCAAAGTCGGGTTGCCACCCGTTGTCTTCCCTAAGATTGTAGTTCACGATGCGGGTGCCAAATATCTTGTTGATGGCCGTGTAGGTGGGGTATCCGGGATCGGGCACCAGCACCTCGTCGCCAGGATTGCAGAAGGCGAGGGTCACATACATGATGCCCTCTTTCGAACCGATGATAGGTTGCAGCTCGCTGGCCCAATCAACGTCCACACCATAGGTGCGCTTGTAGAAGCCGGCCATGGCCTGGCGCAGCTCGGGCAGTCCGGCTGTGGGTTGGTAGCCATGGGCGTCGGGGCGCCGGGCCGCCTCGCACAACTTGTCAACCGTCTGTTCCGAGGGCGGCATGTCAGGGCTGCCGATGGCCAAGGAGATGATGTCTTGGCCCTCAGCGTTAAGCCGGGCCACCTCTTTCAACTTCCTGCTGAAGTAGTACTCCTGTACGGAGTTTACTCTCTCTGCTGGTTTGATCATATCTGTTCGTTTTTAGCTTCTTGATATTCTCCGATAATCTTGATGTCTTTTGTCAGGGGGGTGATGGCGTCAATGGCCTGGCGGTAACGGATGAGATCGCCAAAGGTGACATCGACATAGAAGAGATATTCCCACTCGTGGCCGATGACGGGCAGGCTCTGTATCTTGGTAAGGTTGATGTCGTAGAAACTGAGGATGGTGAGCACCTTCGA
This sequence comes from Prevotella sp. UBA6447, assembly GCA_002437115.1. Lineage (GTDB taxonomy): Bacteria > Bacteroidota > Bacteroidia > Bacteroidales > Bacteroidaceae > Prevotella. Next base: position 6,357 of record DJOD01000046.1, on the reverse strand, counting down.
CAGCGAACCTTCCGCATGGGGCAACGAGAAGACGATGCTGGCCTTGTTAGACTGGCTTTGGGGACGCAGGAAGTCGGCCTTGCGCGGGTCGCAAACCACGAGGAAGCGCGTGAAGTTGTGCTTGTTGTCCTCAATGTGGTCTTCCAGCACCTTCAGTCCGTACATCCTCGCCGCATCAGCATGGCAGATGGCGGCCCAGCCATGGCAATGGTGCTTCTCGATGTAGGCCGCACTTCCAGCGGTGTCCTCGGCCTCCACGGCCTTCAGGTCGGGATGGTTGGCGAGAAAGGAGCGGCACTGCATCAGTGCCACGGGATGCGAATGAACCTCCTGAAGGGATGTCCAGCCGTCATCGGCCAGACAGCAGATGCTGTGGCGGATGTGGAGCTTGTGCTCACCCACGATGGTCGTCCCGCTGGCCCGAAGCAGCTCATAGTTGTGCAACAGGCTACCGGCTATGGTGTTCTCAATGGCCAACAGACCGATGACCGTGGGGTCGCGCTTGATGTTCTCAAACACTTCCTCGAACGTGTCACAGCAAATCAGCGTGATTTGTTCGCCCTCAAAATACTGGTGGGCGGCAATGTCGTGGAACGACCCCGGTACTCCCTGTATGGCTATTCTTTTCATCTTCTTCGTTTTAGGAGGCCACTTACAAACAAAAATCCCGTCTCACTTACATGAAACGGGAATTGGATGCAAACCTCTCTTCGGTTTTAATATCTTCCTTAAGTTGAACTCTACACGCAACTTCCCGCTTCACATCGTAATGCAAAGTAAAAATAATAAGCGTAAAAAGATGCGTAAGACTTCATGTTATTGTCTCTTTTTATTGTTTACGATTGCAAAAGTATAACTTTTTATTGATACAGACAAACATTTTTGAAGAAAACTTCCAAATTTTCTTTCACAAGTTCAAAAGGCGGCTTGGCCCTTGCCACGCCCGTTTACTGCGGGTTTGTCGGCAGCGGATTGTGACCAAAGGCCAAGCAACCTCCGTCTCACTTCACATCGGGCGCCTGCCAGAACCAGGCGTCATCACAGGTGACGACATCGCTGATTGGGGCATGATGGCCACTGGGCTGGAGCGACACCGATTCATGGGTGCCGTCCTCCGTGTTGGCCCCCAAATCCATGTAGCACGACAGGTAATAGAGATTCTTGGCCATGTAGCTGTCCAGATACTCCTCCTTGGTTTGCTTCGACTGGTGGTTCCAGTTGGCATCTTCGTTGAGCACAAGGGGCTTGTCGTCGCGCAGACGCTCGCGCACCTCGGCTATGCTGAGCAACTGCCCGTTCTCATCACTCACGTAGGCTGCAAACGACGGGTCCATCCACACCCACTTGTTCAGTTCATTGCTCCACACCACGCAGATCACATGGCAGTCGGGATCGGTGTCGTAGGCCTTCGACTGGCAAGTCATGAAGCGGGCGGGATAGCCCATGGCCAGGTAGAGCTCGGAGAGCACGATGGCCAATCCGCGGCAGTTCAAGCCTCGTCCCTCATCCTTGCACGTCTTGTAGAGGTCAATGGCCGTGCGAGGCACATTAGGTATACCGCCACTGCCGTCATGACGAATCGCATCATGGAGCCAATACATGATGTTCTTGATACGACTAATCTCATCGCCATTGCCCGTGATGCTATCGAGCTTGAAGTACTCCCTGACGCGCCTCAGGGGAGGGTCTAAGGCTGATGCGTAGGTGAAACGGCGGTTTTGCTTGCCATCGCCCATGCAATAAGCCGGGCTCTGCCGAAGGATATAGAGATAGTCCGTATGCTGGCGTACACGCTCGGCGTACTGGGCGAAATGGGGCGTGTGGCGCACGTTGTCGAGGTCTGTGTCTTTTAGGATATGCGCATACGACTCTTGCACGGGATTAAACCCATAAGAAATGTCCAACATGCGAAGGGCGTTGGCGGTGTCGTTTTTCAGGGAATAAAGGCAAGCCACATTGTAAGCTGTCCCGGCGAGAACTTGCGAGAAGAATTGCGAGCTCTTCGCCATTGGCATCGCGCGCTGAAACAAGTGGGCAACGGAGTCGGCGATGACGGTTCCGCCCTGTTCCAGTGAGCGCCCCACATATAAGTCGGAACGGCTGTAGCCGACATACCCATCCACCCGAACTTTTGTCAAGAGGGGACAACCGTCCAGTTGCTGCAGATGCGAGTCGAGCACCATCCCTTTGAATGTCACGTCCTTCAGTTGCGGACAGTTCTTGGCCAACAAGGGCCCGCCCGTGCTGACCGAGGTGCCAAAGACCACGCTCCGCAACTTGGGCAGGTTCAAGAAAGGTGTTCCGTCCATGTGAAGCACCGTGCCTGTGACCGTAACCCGCTCAAGCGACGGCATGTCGCGAAACAGGGTGTAAGACAAATATTCCATGTCATGCAACGTGATGCTCTTGAGCGACGAGCACCCGTAGAAACTATTTTGACCCATGCCCTGAAAGCTGTCAGGCATCTCCAGGTCGGTAAGCGCGTCACAATGGGCAAACAGGCTGTCGGGAACGTCAAAGACGTCGCCTTTCGACAGGACGCGTGCCTTGGAGAGATTGAGCGACATGAGACTGCCGCTTTGTTTGCAGGCCATCTGGCGGATGACCTTGAAGTCGCTGGCGTCAAGTGCGCCTTCCACAGCGAGGCGCGTCACGCTCTTTTGCTGTTTGGCGGTGAGGACCTGAGCCAAGGTTCCCGGTTGCTTCACCACCACATGCTTGGATGAGGCGAAGGTCGCTGTCAATGGAAAGAGAAGTGCACATGCGAGAAGGCTCCATTTGAATTGTTTCATAGTGTTCTTGATTGCGGCACACTTGTGATGTATACGTTTTTTCATCGTCGTGCCCTACTTGGCAACCGATTGCCACATAGCACCATCGGACATGGAAAGGCATTAGCAGGTGCCGCGTTTTCACTATGCCAAGTCATGCCGACCTTTTAATCATAATTACGCTAAAAACGCATAAAAGTGACAAATGTAAACAAGGAAATGCGAGCATTAAGGCTTTTTAACCAAAACAACGATAAAAAAGCATAAACGCCAATGGGTGAAACCAGGAGCTTGTGTATATTTGCAGCCAAAGAAAGGATTCGCATGAAAAGATTCTTATCACTTGTCGTTGCCACCAGCATGGCCTCTACGCTCATGGCCCAAAGTGAGCTGTCGACGTTTAAGACACCATCGGCCATGAAGCCCCTAAGTTCCGCCTACGCCATACGCCCACAGGCCATGCAGCCCCAACTGATGGCCTCGCCTTCGATGTCCATGGAACCAGCGCCCAACGTTCCAGCTCGTAGTCAACGAAAACAGGCTGAGCAGCATGCCACTCACGAGGAGGAACTCGACAGCGTCCGATGGTACCCGACCCCCTACTCCACCTATTATAATAATGGCCCTCTGCACGAAGGTCTCAACGTGAGTCTTGACATGAGCGCCTTCGCCACCTTCAGCAAACATGCAAAGGGCGGCGGCTTCGGCCAACGACTCACCGCCACATGGCTGCAATCGTTGGGTAAGCGCGGATGGGTGGCCGCTGGCGGATACATCAATCACCTGAACTGGCGAGGCGACAGCTACACCAGCGGAGGACTGACGGCCGAACTGGGTTATCAGTTTGACGACCACTGGTCGGCCTACATCTACGGGCAGAAGTCGTTGGTCAACCAGGGGGGGCGCCAGGCAGGTCTCCCGCTTTACGGCCGCGGCTTCTACGGCTGGGGATATTCGCCCTTCCTGGACAATGACCTGGGCGACAAGTTGGGCGCTGCCGTCAGATGGACGCCCAATCCCACGCTTTCTGTTGAACTGTCCGTAGAGAAGGACTGGTACCCCAAGAGCGCCATAGGCTATTGGGGACAATACAATTATCCCATGCCCCAGAACAACTAAGGCATGGGAGACATGTAAACTTTGTGCATCCACGTAAGACGTTGCAAGCACGCCTTGTCACCAATCGGCCACGAACCGAAGACGTAGTGAGTTGAGCACCACGCTGACGCTGGAGAAGGCCATCAGTGCGGAACCCCACATGGGCGTGAGCTGAATGGGCGGTTCGGCGTAGAATAACCACAGCACGCCAGCGGCCAGCGGCACACACACAAGGTTATAGACAAAGGCCCAAAAGAGGTTTTGCCAAATCATAGCCACCGTCTTTTGGCTGAGGCGCATGGCATAGGGCAAGGCGCGCAAGTCATCGGTCATGAGGGTCACCTGTGCCACATCCATAGCCACATCAGTACCGTCGCCCATGGCCACCGAGACATCGGCCAGCGCCAAGGCTTGCGCATCGTTGACCCCATCTCCTATCATTGCCACTCGCTTACCCGCCGCCTGAAAGCGCCTGACAAGCGCTTCCTTGTCTTGCGGCGTACAGCCAGACTGATAATGGGCGATGCCAGCCTTGTCCGCCCAATACCTGACGGCTTCTTCCTTGTCACCACTCATCATCCAAATCTCCACCCCATGGCTTTGCAGGGTTTGCAAAGCCTCGTGGGCATGGGGCTTCAGCGTCTCACGCTCATCGAGGGACAACAGGTCAGCCTGGGTGAAATCGACCTGGCTGTTGGCCGTGGTCAACGTGCCAGTCTTGTCAGTCACCAGAACGTCCACCTTACGCATGCGCTCCAGGGCGGTGGCGTCCTTGATGAGCACATGGCGCTCGGCTGCCTTGCCAATGCCCACCATGAGCGCTGTGGGAGTGGCGAGTCCCATGGCGCACGGGCACGCCACCACCAATACCGTTACGGCACACACCACGGCATGGGACAACAGGGGCGTGCCACCTACAGCCATCCATATCAGGAAAGTGAGCAGCGACAGACCGAACACCACAGGCACGAACACGCGCGCGGCCTTGTCGACGATGCGCTGCACGGGAGCCTTGGAGTTCTCAGCTTCCTGCACCATGCGAATCATATGAGCCAGGGTGGTCTGTTCCCCCACCTGACGGGCACGCATGCGCAACTTGCCTTGCAAGGGGATGGTGCCGGCCAACAGCCGGGCGCCACGCCGTTTCTCCACAGGGGTGGGCTCACCGGTAATCATGCTCTCATCGACATAGGCGGCATCGCTGGTCATGAAGCTCTCGGCCTCAACGACTTCACCGTCGACGGGCACTCGCTCGCCTGGACGAACCTCCACCACGTCACCCACGCTGATGGTGGACACAGGCACGTCTTCAACCGTGGGCACGCCATCTTCGTTGTCTGCGCTCACCACATGGGCAGTCTTGGGCGCCAGCCCCATCAGCCGACGGATGCTCGTGGCAGTCCCATCCTTGGCCTTTTCCTCCAACAAGCGGCCTGTCAACACAAAGGTGACTATCATGCCACAAGAGTCAAAATAGGTCAGGTGGGCATCGCCCCAAAAGGTGTTGTAGACAGAGAAGAGGAACGACACCAACGTGGAGAGAGCCACCAGCACGTCCATATTGGCCATGGCGTGGCGTAACTGTCGGACGGCGCTCACATAGAACGTGCGCCCGCAAGCCCACATATTGGCAACGGCAAGGAGCAACGCCAACTGGTTGGCGTAGGCCGTTCCGCCCACGTTCACCCAGTGCATGCTGACGCACATGCCCCCCAAGGAGAGCAACCACGACAGTAACACGCGGCGACGCAACACCACATACTCACGGCGCCGGATGGCATCGGCCGAGCGGTCTTGCTCGATCACGAGGTCGTAGCCTATATCATTGACGGCCCGTTTCATGTCGGCCAGCGATATCCGGGCGGGATCATAATCGACAAGGGCGCTTCGCCCCACGAGGCTGACCGATGCGCTCCGGATGCCATCCAGCGAGTTGAGCTTGCGTTCCACATTGGCCGAGCATGAGGCGCACGCCATGCCCACGACAGGAAGGGTCTGCTTCATCTGGACGTCAGAGAGATAGTTCGTAACGGCCGCAGTTGGCCACAGCTTCTTGCATCTGCTCAACGGTCACCTTATCGGCATCATAGGTCACGGCGACTGTCTTGTCGGCCACGTTTCCTTCGGCGCTCATCACGCCAGCGAGAGCTTTCAGCGCTCCTTCCACACGAGCCTTGCAATGCTCGCACATCATGCCGCTCACGGCAAAAGTTTTTTTCCCCATAACTTGTTGTTGAATGAATATTGTCTTATGATTGCAAAGGTAGGTAATTTTCGCAAATGGGGTGTTACGGAATGATGGGCAGATATTATAAATTTCCCTACATGCCAATAATAGCCAATAATAATTCAATGAAAAGCAAAAAGAAGTCCTAATAAGTTTGGCTAATCGTTACATTTAGCCTACCTTTGTAACAATAAGCCTGATTGGGTCATCCTAATTATATTCTTATGGATAAAGCATCTTAGTAACTATTCAGCGGTAGGT
>DJOD01000001.1 GCA_002437115.1 Prevotella sp. UBA6447 | reverse complement strand
GCCCGAAGATTCAAGTTGAGTCTTCGGGCTTCTTGCGTTTTTCGCCATGCTGTAATTGGAAGATTACATAAGTGCTGACGCTTCTGTGAGGTGCCAGCCCTAAGTCTGTTGTGTCATCACTTGGCGTACACTGCTTTGCAGCGCGGGCACACCCAGCGCCAATCTTTTATTTCTTTTTTACCCTTGCCGTTGCAATAGGGACATGGATCGGCAAGAGTCTTGTTCTTGCGGCATTCTTCCTTGCTTTTACCATATTCACCAAACCATCCCTTGCCATGGCATTGCTTACACTCCTTCCAACCCACTGTGATGTAACGTTGCTCGAGCTTTTGGTTTGCGCACTGCAGGTACTTGTGATCCGCAAGATGCACGCAAAATAAAAGCTCCCAATTCCATTTGACAACATGGAGTTGGGAGCTTTTTTATGGCTGTTTTAGAAGTTCACCTTGGTTCCGAGGCTCAGTCGGGCCTCTCCCTCCAGCGGGTGATGTTTCATGGGGTTGAATTCCACGCCTTTTCCGTACATCACTACGGCAGGCTCCAGGTAGACCTCTACACTCTTGCTCAAGGCCACACCAGCTTGCAGGGCGAGCTTTCCGCCTATGGTGACCTTCATGTCCTTTTCCTTGCGGCTGCTTCCCACAAGCGACAGGTCAGCGATACCTGTGAGGTGGAACACATCGTTATCGGTGCTCTCTCCTGTAACAGCCGACTTGATGTTCATCATGTATCCCGCGCTCAGTGACGTGATGTTTTGGTTACCCTTACCGCGTGCTCGTTGCACCGTGGTGTTCGATATAGCCGCATGCACGCCGCTCACACCGTTGAGCCATTGGCCATAGGCTACCTCGCCAACAAAGGAGAAGCGGTTGTTCAGGGGATGCATCTCGCCATAGTTGCCCGTGTAAAGACCAGTTCCGATGGCTGCTGACACGAAATGAGGTTTGTCTGGCATGCTAACAGGTTTGCTCGTAGCTCCGTTGCGATGCATGCTGTATTCCAGACCGACAGCCAATGAAGGTACAAATCGTCCGACGTGCGAAGGCTTAAGCCTTTGGCTGAACTCGTAAGCCACTTGCGGTTCTGCTACGATATGCAAGTTGTCGGACACCCGTACGGCCATTTGTCCACCCGCGTGAACATCGGGGGAGAAGTAAGTGGCGTGCTTGCCTTTCTTGGCATAATCGAGACCAAGGCTGAAACCGGCGATGGTCTTGAACGACAATACGCGTGAACGATCGTAGCCGCAGCTTAGTGCTGTGAGATCCGCCATCCAGTCGGCACCAACCACGGCCTGCGCGAAGTTGTAGCCCATGACACGCTTGCCGCGCATCATGCCCTGCGCATTGGCTCGCCAAGCGAAGGCAGGAGCATACCAGCGTGTGAAGCTGATGCGGCCTATTGGCGCATACATCTTTCCGTTAGACAAGTAGTTAAGTCGGTTAGCCAAGCCACCCACTAATGTGATGGAACTGTGGTGTATGTCATCTACATCCTTCACCTGTGCCGCACGCCGGTCGTTGTAGGTGTAAGTCAGTCCGGCAAGGAACGAGGCTGTCATATCGTGGTTGTCAAACGAAGAGGTTCGAGGCGCGTAGTGCTGTCCGTAGAGGTCGATCCGTGGCTCCAGTGAGAGAGCCAGTCCTCGAGCCAGCTTGATGTTGGCTTGCAGTCCGCCGCCCACGCCAAAAGCGTTGTCCGCCACATGGCTCTTGTCGGCCGAGCGGTTGTAGCTCACTCCTGCCACGAGGTTCACCCAGAATTTCCGGTTTGGATTCAAGCCTCCAAAGATGTTGTGCAAGTTGGCCATATAGTCGAGCTGCAGTCCGATGGCCTTCAGGTTGTTGGTTGAGTTGTACTGATGAATACTGGTGGCGTTGGCTGAAAGTCTGAGGGCGTTGAAGGCGTCAAACCATTTGCCGACACTCACCATGGCTCGTCCGCCAAAGCGGTCGTCCCAGGTTGTTGGGTGGCTGTTGGCCAGGAACGCAGGCCCGCCCATCACGCTGAAGAACAATCCGTTTGAAAATCCGTGTCCCTCATAGCTGTTCTTGAGCCTGCTCTCAGGCAACCTGTATCCCAATCCCACCACAACGTTTCCGTAGGGTCTGTATCCGTGCCATGTTTCCACCTGCGAAACTTGGTCATCTATCAAGCCGATGCGCGGCTCCAAGAAAGCGTATGTGAAATTGGAAAGCGCCCATTGGCCACGCAGTCCGATGTGCACGCCCAGCCCGTTCTGCCAGTTGCCTTCGTGCCTTGACCAAGCCCACTCGGCACCCACAATGCCCATCAGCTCAAACCGTCGGGGTGTGTAGTAGGTTCCAGGCTGTGACAAGGCTGTTATGTTGAGCAAGTAGTCGAGCGACAAGTCGGCAAACTTCACCTTCTTGTCGAGCACTTTCCACACCCCGCCATTCACGTTCAGGCGCAATCCGTGTTCGGGTGTAATCCAGTCGCCGAGGCTGAAGGCACCTTGTGCACCCAGGCGAGTGCTGGATGTGCCCATGCCGTTCAGTCCCACGCCAGCATCCACGAACAGGTGGTCGAAAGGCCGCTTGTGCTTATAGAGCTTGCTCACGCGCGGCCTTTGCAACATATGGTTGAGCGCGCTGCCTGGCACCTGTGCCATGAGGGTGGCAGAGGTCAGGGTCGCCACGACCAAGGCCACCACTTTCTTGTGTGTATGTAAATTCTTGTGTTTCATGATTCAAACGATCTTAATGTGTCGTCTCTTTATGTGCGAGTCTTTCTCTTTTTCGTGTCAGGCTCACTCCTTCTACTTTTTCTCCTTTTCCTTGTCAAGCAAGAGGTTGTTCACATCGCCGTCCACCCGTGCGATTTTCTTCAGCGATGGGTCAAGTTCAAATGCCTTCTTCAGTTGGTCGTAAGCATCCTCGGGACTTTCGAGCCTGTTGAGGCAGATGGCTCGCAGGTAGTGGGTGAGCGCCTCGCCCTCCGGCAACTGTTTCGCGAGCTTCATGGCTTCCTCGTTGCGCTTCATGGCCAGCAACAGGCAGCACTCGTTGCGCTTCCCCGTGGCGGCCACCGTCTGGTAGTCGTCGTAGCGTCCGTTGAGCACCGCGTTGACGGCCAGAAGTAGGCGTGAGTCGTCGTTGGCCTTCACGAAGTCAGCCACCGAGTCGGCCTTGGTGTAATGTCCGGCGTTGAGCAAGGCGATCATCTGGTTGCAGTTGACCTCTTGCGGCGCGTCCTTGCCCACGAATCGTTCAAGCAGCGTCTCGTCCGACAGTCCTCGGTTGACCAGCGACACCTCCAGGTCGTTGGCAGCTACCATGAACGACGGGTATGTCTTGAGCGCGTTGCGCATGTATTCCTCGCGGCGTGTGCTGTCCTGTGTTCCAGAGTAGAGCTGGTAGAACTCGTATCTTGAGAGCTGTCGATAGTCCTTCTTGTAGAGTTGCAAGATTTCGTCGTTGGTGAGCGTGCGCATGATGGAGTAGGCTAAGGTGTAGTTCACCTTTCGCAGTTGCGGCAGGTACGTGGCTTGCAGCAGCGAGCGGTAGAAGGGCAGCCGGCGAATGGCCGCGCTTTGCCTGTCGATGTTGCGTGTGCTGGCGATGATGTCGTTCATCTGTCCCACTTGCTCGTTGAGTGTGTCTTTTTTCATGAGCTCCACCACGTCTGTCCAGGGTGCCACATGGGCCGAGCTTTGAAACTTGACCCCTTGTGCCAAGTCGGCTGGGATATGCGAGCGCAGGTAGTTGGCTGCGAAGTCCATACGGCGTTGAGCCAGCCTGAGGTTGCTGGCGTATTTTCCGTCAGGCGACGACGTTCCCTCCAGCGAAATCGACTGGAGCGACGCACCCTCCGAGTGTGCGATATCCGAAATTTGCTGTTGCAGCTTGGCAATCTCGCTTGCGTTCTGCGGGTCGCTGGTGCTGAACGACGACATGCCCAGTGGGAACTTCAAGTTCACCTCACCCCGGCTGTCGCGCAGCTGTTTCTCAGGCTTTGGCAGGTAGCTTGGGTCAGAGATGTGCTTGGCTGCAAACGAGTAGTCGAGCCAGCGCAGCGGGTTGATGGTTCCGCGCGCGATGATGGTGGTGTCGCGATACTGTATGTGCGTGTAGTCTTCGATGGCCATGTACACGTCGCACGTGTATTCGTCCTTCACGTTGTCGACATACACCGAGTCGTTGTAGCCGATGATGTCGTTGGTGCGTCCTTTCTCGCGCATGGCCGGTGTCTTGATGGTGACATACTTGGCCAGCGGGTCGCCGCTTGCCGGGTTGTTCATGTCAAAGTTGTAGAGCCTGTCTTGTGTCTGGTTGTACTCCTTGGCATCGTACACCATGGGGCGCATGAGCAGCAGCTTGTTGCGCGTCACGTTGTTGAGTATGGGCTGCACGACGAGCCTTGTGTCGTGTCCGAACATCTCGCGTGGCACCCTCACGCGTGTCGACACATGGAGGTAGTTGCCCTTGATGATGATGTCGGTGGGCTCGGGCACCACCTTGTTGGTGATGCGCTTGGCCTGTACCAGCACCTCCTTGATGGTCACGTTTTTCTCTTCGAGCTTCACGGTGAGGTAGCTTTGTCCGCTCTTCACCTTGACGGTCTTCGGGTCAAAGCCCACCATACTGAACTTCAGCGTGGTGCCTTCATGCACGTTGAAGGCAAACTTGCCGTCGATGTCTGTGCCGGCCAGTCGCCGCTGTGTGCGGGAGTCGGTGATGTTCACTCCTGTCAGGGGTTGGCCGTCGTCCTTGGCCACGACCTCACCCGCCACTCTCATCACGCTTTGCGCGTTGACCTGGAAGGAAGTCATGGCGAGCATCAACATGATGATCGCCGTGCAATAGCGTCGTGTGACATTCATTGTGTCGTGTGATTTCATAATCTGCGAATCATGTGTTTCCTTTACAACCTACTTGATGATATACACAAAGCTCACGCCCGCCTTGAGCGGGAAGAGCTGCCATTTTTTGAAGTTCGCCTCGTCGGGTTCTTTTTCGGTGGCTTCTTTGTAGTTCTTCTCGTGCCTGTAAATGGCACCCGCGCCCACCGTGGTCTCCAGGCTCCAGTGCTTGCCCAGCACGAAGCTGTAGCCGTAGGTCAGTCCGCCGCCAAGCGCGTCGCCCTTGTAGTGGTGGCCGTCGAGCGACAGGTTGTAGTTGGCTCCCAATGCCATGATGCCGAGGAAATGTCCAGCCTGTGGCCGGGCGCTAAACCAGTAGCGTGCCTCAGGTGCAAACATGAAGCCCCGCGTGTCAATCTTTCCCACCTTCAGGCGGTTGAAGGTACTTTCCATGTTCAATGTGACATGTCGGTTCACTCTCAATTCGAGTCCCAGGTTCGGGCTGGCTGCTGCCCAATAGAGGGCGTTGGTTTTCAGCGCCACGCGCTGTGCCGTGGCACTGAGTGTACCACATGCAAGCATGACGGCAAGTGCACCGCGCTTCAAGCTTGCTGGCAACTTACTTGTAAAAAAAATCATAGGCTTTATTTTTCCTGAAAAAGTCTTTCTTGAAAATAATGTTTGATCTTAATCCTTTATCGACTGCAAAGTTAAATAATTTTCATCACATACTTTAACTAAGTGCAAACTTTTTTCACTTTTGTGCCCATTTAGAGGAAAATGAGGCGGAACACGACATTCCCGTCGGTGTTCTCGGCCAGTTCGAGTGCACCGTTGCTGGCTCGCATGATTTGCCGCGAGATGGAGAGTCCAATGCCGTTTCCGTTGGCCTTGGTGGTGAAGAACGGCACGAAGATGTGCGCGGCCACGTCGGCAGGGATGGCCGGCCCGTCGTTGGCGATGTCGATGGTCACATTGTCATGGCTGTCTGTGTAGGCGCGGATGGTGATGCGCCCGTTTGGCGATATGGCCTCAGTCGCGTTCTTGAGGAGGTTGCTCGCCACGCGGCTCACCAGTGCCTCGTCGGCGTAGACCAGCAGGTCGTCGGGCACAACCGTCACGCTGACCGCTGCCTGCCCGCCTACTCCGTGGGTCACGAGTTGTGCCTGCCGCTCCAGGAAAGGCTTCACGTAGAACAGGCTGGGCGCGGGTGTTGGCACGCGCGTGAACTGGCGGTAGCTCTCCACAAACTTCACCAGCTCCGTGCTGGTCTTGTGGATGACGGCCAGCCCCTCCTTGGCAGGTCCGCTGGCCTCGGCCAGGAGTGTCTCCGAGAGTGATATGACAGGCGTCACGGTGTTCATGATCTCATGGGTGAGCACCCGTGTGAGCTTCGCCCAGGCGTCTATTTCCTGGTTGGCCAGCTCGTCGTGTATGTCGCTGAAGGCTACGATCTGCATCTTCTTTCCACGCAACAGGGTGTGCGATTGCCGGCATGCGTAGCGCCGCAGCGCGTCGTTCACCTGGCTGATGTGCGTGATGGCCTCGCGCCCCACCATGCGCCTGGCGGCCTTGTTCGACTGTACGACGATACCCCGTTCCTCCTCCACGACGAGGATGCCCGTGTCAACCGAGTCGAGTATGCGCTCATAAAACTTCTCCTTCTCCATTTGCTCGTCGCGGGCATGGCTGAGCACGTCCTTCACCCGGTTGAGCGTGTCGTTCACCGCCAGTGTGGTTCCCCGTTTCCCCCTTGTGGGGAAGCGGAAACCGTAGTCACCGCTGTCGATGGCGTCAAACAAGAATCTTACACGGTGCACGACATGCCTGTTCTGCCGCCACAACAAGAGGTTGGCGGCCAACGACCCGGCCAGCGCGAGCGCCACAATCATCCATGCCATGGCTACAGTCCGTATTTCTTGATTTTATTGTAGAGCGTCTGCCGCGAGATGCCCAGTTGCGCGGCCACCTGCGAGAGGTTTCCCTGACACTCGCCGATGGTCTTGGCGATGAGCTGCCGCTCCATGCCGTCGAGCGTGGTGGGCTGCGGGTCATTGGTGGGCTGCGGGTCCGTGGGAGCCGGCGGCAGGTCGCGCGGTGTGATGGTGTTTCCCTCACAGAGGATGACCGCCCGTTCCATGGCGTGCTGCAGTTCGCGTATGTTGCCCGGCCACGGCATCCGCTCGATGAGGTCGGCGGCCTCGGCCGAGAGGGTCAGTCCCTGCCGGCCGTATTGGCTGGCGTAGCGTTGCAGGAAGCGGCTGGCCAGCGGGGCGATGTCGCCCTTTCGCTCGCGTAGCGGTGGTAGGTTCAGGTGGATGGTGTTGATGCGGTAGAGCAAGTCTTCGCGGAAAAGCCCCTCGCGGACCATCTGCTGCAAGTCTTTGTTGGTGGCGCAGATGAGGCGCACGTCGATGGGGATGGCCTTGGCTCCGCCCACCCTGACGATGCTCCGGCGTTGCAGGGCCGTCAGCAGCTTGGCCTGTAGGCCGTAGCTTAGGTTGCCAATCTCGTCGAGGAAGAGCGTGCCGCCCTCGGCCATCTCCAGCTTGCCAGGCTTGTCGGCCTTGGCGTCGGTGAAGGCACCCTTGACGTGTCCGAACAGCTCGCTCTCGAAGAGCGTCTCCGAAATGGCTCCCATGTCGATGGGGAAGAACGATCCGTCCGAAGCCTTTCCTTGTCCGCCAGCCCGCTTCGAGAGGCGGTGTATCTCGGCGGCCAGCACCTCTTTGCCCGTTCCGTTCTCGCCCGTGATGAGGATGTTGGCATCGGTGGGAGCCACCTTGTCGACCATCATCTGCAGGTCGCGCATGGCGGGCGACGTGCCCCAGAACATGATGCCCTCGGCGGTTCCCCCCTTGGTGGCTGCGCTTTCGGTGGCTTCTTGCCCCTTTGCCTTGTGCCTCTTGGGCAGGCACGCCAAGAGCGTGCCGATGAGCTTCTCGTTGTCGAAGGGCTTCACGATGAAGTCGTGTGCCCCCTCCTTCATGCCGCGCACCGCCAGCTCCACGTCGGCGTAGGCGGTGAAGAGTACCACCTCTGTGTGCGGGCTGAGCCGTTTGATCTCGTGCAGCCAGAAAAGTCCCTCGTTGCCTGTGTTGATGCCGCTCTTGAAGTTCATGTCGAGCAACACCACGTCGGGCTTGTCCTCGCGCAGCCGTGCGGGTATGCCGACGGGGCTTGCTTGCGTCACCACCTGGGCAAACACGTCTCTCAGGAGCATGCGCACGGTAGCCAGGATGTTTCGGTTGTCGTCTACGACAAGTATCGTTCCTTGTTGTTTCATGGTCATTCCTTTCCGTCTGCAAAGTTACGGATAAAAATCGGTTCGCCCAGCCCGTTTGTCAGGCAAAGCGAGATGGAACGTGCCGCAAAAGGCGTTGGTGGTGTGCGGCCATGGGGAGGAAAACGCACAAGCGGGTGTGCCAACCGCTTGGCACACCCGCTTGTAGATGGGTTCTCTTCAGTTGTTGAGGGGGTTAGTCCTCGTCCCAGACAGAGAAGTTGTTGTTCTCCTTGGCAAACTGGTTTTCGTCTCCGCCGTCACCTGTTTCGCCCGATGGGCGGCCGTCAGTGACATTGGTGACACCACTTCCAGCCATCAGCGTCTCACACTCGATAACGCTTGCCTTGATGCTCGGCTTTACATAAACTTTCTTTTCCATGTCTTTGTTCCTTTCACTTTTTTATTTTCTGATTACTACTTTCTTTCCGTCCACGATATAGAGGCCTGTCTGCGATGGGGTTTCCACGCGCTGGCCGTTCACGTTGTAGATGGCCTTGGCCTTGTTGCCGTTGGCGTTCAGGTTGTTGATGCCCGTTGTCTCACCGCTGAAGCTGTAGCCCTTGGCCTCCAGCGTCTCGGTAGCCGGCACGGCCAGGTAAGCCGTTCCTGCCTTGACATTGAAGGCTGCACCATTGTCGGCACCCCAGTAGAAGCCCAAGCCCGTCTTGGCGGCATAGTCGCCGTAGGCCAGCTTGTAGTATTTGTTGCCTACTTCGGCCGTGAACACGCCACCCTCAATGGCAGCCTTCAGTTGGTTGTCGGGAAGGGTCGTGGTCTGTGCCTCCTGCGGGAAATAATAGGGAACTGATGGTGTGAGGCTCATCACCAGCACACCCGTGTTGGCGGGAACGTAATAGCCGTCGTCCACGATGCCTGTGCCTTCACCGACGGTGGTGTTGGTCACTTCGTAATAGTCGGTCTTCAGGGCGGTCTTCACGGCCTTTCCGTCCTTCACGCTGACGGCATACACGACCACGTCTTTCGGGAAGACCACATCCTCGGCTGCGCTGAACGTGGCATAGTAGCTGCCGTCGATGTCTTGCGCCTTGAAGGCCAGCGAAGCGTTCTTGGAGAAGGTGTAGGTGCAGGTCTTCTCCTCACCCACGTTTCCATACTCGTCGACCACCACGGCGTGGAGCTCCACCTTGTCGCCATCATGGTTGGCAGAGATGGCAACAGGTTGCGTGTAGACAGGGCTCTCGACCGTGGCCTTTTCGCCGATGGCATAATGAATGGCGGAAGAAGCATCGGTTGTGGCGGGGAGGGAGAGCGTCACGTCGAACGCGTCCTCAAAGGTCTTCGACTCAGCGCTGAACACAGGCTGGTCGGGCACAATGGTGTAAGTGGCATTTGTGCTAATACGGCCTGTTGTGGTAAAAGCCGAGACCTTTACCAATGTGCCACTCTTGGTGATTTGGAAAGGCCCTTTGTATTGTAAAATGTCATTGCTTGCGTCGTCAGTGGTGTAAACTACGAAAGCACCTTCTGGTGCTGTGATGGTGACGGTTACCGGAGCCTTTTTGAAGGTTCCTGTGGCTGGAGAGATGGTAACACTCGTCTTGGTTTCATTGACAGTTGAAATCGAACCTCCTTCTGCGATTTCACCTGCTAAAACATTGCCCCCCCCAATGAATGTCATTAGGCTAACGAATGAGAGGGCTTTCAGGTTGAATAAATTCTTTTTCATCCAATAAAAAGTTTATTATTAATGAAAGTTATATTCTTAGATTGTCTAAATGCGCTCTGTTTGTCAATTGTGGCGCAAAATTACTAATTTGTTTGAAAACTTATTATATAATCATCGAAAAAAAACAACTTTTTTGTAAATATTTGATTTGAATCAAGCGAAACGGTTCCTCTTGGAGCAGTGAAATTTGAGGAAATAGTTGTAAAATACGCTACCTGTACCATTTGCTCTATCGTTTGTAGATGCTTGAAAACTAAGTATGTATGATGTTGTTGCACCACACATTTTGCTAAAACCATATCATGAAAAGCCCCTTTTAATCCTTGTTCATGTTTCGGAAATTGCTTTTGGGAACTTTACCGTACAATTCGTACCCCCCCCCGTTTCGGTTTTTAAGGATTTGCACGCTGACGCTGTAGCAGCTCCCATGGATGGCGTGGCACGGTTTTTTGGCGTTGTATGCCGTCAAGATTATTCGGAAGGAAATGTCCGCTTTCACAAGTCGCTTTCCATCGGCTATGTAGCAGCGGTGTGGCAGAGTGGTCGCCACGTCCGTTCGCCTGTTCCAGTTCTGATGCCCGATTTGCCCCAGATAATTCGTGGGAACATACCCCACTGTCAATCAACGAGTAAGGAAAGCCGAAAAATAATAGCTTAAATTTTAAAAATGATAGCTATTAGTTCGGAAATTTAAGCTGTTATTTTTCTCGTTAAGATAGCCATTCGCAAAGGAGTGCAGTTTTCGGTTCCTGCAATCGGGACGATAGGGTAGGCAGACAAGCAAGACGCGGGGTGCGGAAGAATGTTAAATGTTTCATAGTTTGCAGGTTTTCCTTTTTAAATATTAGGTATACTGATGAATATTTTATAATTTTGCAATCAGAAAGCAATGCTTTCTTAACACGTTGATAAAATGCAGGAAGGCAATAGTCTGGAAGGACAGGGGCTTTGCAAGCCAGATAGAATGTATTCAGAGAAAGAGAATATCGACTTATAACATTATGGTAGGAGAGAAGTAAATAGCGATCAACATACGCGCCCTTGCCCTGCAAGGCGCGAACCGTCTTATTTTTCAATTATCTTAATTTTTTATTTAACCAACAAAAAATGCAAAAGAACTTTATCTTGGGTCTTTGCAGTGTGATGCTCCTTTTGTGTGTCACCACTGCAGACGCACAAAAGCTCTCAGCTGCATCCGGACCCCGCTATGCGGAGGGGGTGGTGCGCGTGAAGCTCCAGCCGGAGCTCGCGACGCTGCTGCAAAAGGCTACCCTTCCCGACGGCACCGTCCGGAAGAAAGCTAGAGCCCAGTACGTCACGACCGGCGCGACGACGCTTGACCGCGTTGCGCAGAGAGTGAAGGCTGTGAGCATGAAGCGTGTGTTCCCATACGCGGGAAAGGACGAGGCCCGTCACAAGGCCGCCGGCCTCGACCGATGGTATGACATCACCTACGCTGCCGACGGCATGACGCCGGCCCAGGCCCGCAACCTCTACACGTCGACGGCTGGCGTCGAGTATGCCCAGCGCGTGCCCGTGTATCAGCCCTATGGCGGCGAGAGCTTCAAGCCCGCCTCGGCCACCGATGTCACGTGGGCGCAGCGAGCCATGGGAACGCTGCCCTTCGACGACCCCTTCCTGGCTAAGCAGTGGCACTACCACAACGACGGGTCGATTGACGGCACCTTGGCCGGTTACGACATCAACGTCTTTCCCGCTTGGGAGAGTGGCGTGACAGGCTCGAAGGATGTCATCGTGGCCATCGTCGACGGTGGTTTCCAGATTGACCACCCCGACCTGAAAGACAATGTCTGGGTCAACGAGGCGGAGCTCAAGGGCCAACCGGGCGTTGACGACGACGGCGACGGCTTCGTGGACGACATTTACGGCTACAACTTCGTGGTGGGTTCGGCCAACATCAATGCCCATTCGCACGGAACGCACGTGGCAGGAACCGTGGGCGCCACCAACAACAACGGCATTGGCGTGGCCGGCGTGGCCGGCGGATCAGACGGCACCGGAGGTGTCAAGATGATGGTTTGCCAGGTGTTCGACTCGCGTGCCAGCGATCAGGCCGTGGCCGACTTTGCCGGCGCGCTGGTCTATGCCGCCGACCGTGGCGCCAGCATCGCCCAGTGCTCATGGGGCATGTCGGTGGCCGATGAGGAAGACAAGGCCACCACGGAAGCCGTGAAATACTTCACCAAGTATGGCGGAGGCGACAAGATGAAAGGCGGACTCTGCATCTTCGCCGCTGGCAACAACGGCGAGGAGGGCAACTACTACCCTGGATGTCTTCCCGATGTCGTGGCTGTGGGAGCCATGAACGGCGATGGAACAGCCTCCACATACTCCAACTATGGCAGCTGGGTCGACGTGACGGCCCCTGGCGGACAGGAGGACTATGGCGAGCAACTGGGCGTGCTCTCCACGCTGCCCAACGGACAGTATGGCTACAACGAGGGCACCTCGATGGCTTGCCCACACGTCTCGGGCATCGCCGCGCTGATCCTGTCGAAGTATGGCAACAAGAATTTCTCCAACGAGACCTTGCGCACGTTGCTGACCTCATCGGTCAACGACTTCTACTCGAAGAACCCGACCTACGCGGGCAAGATGGGCTCCGGCTATATCGACGCCTACAAGGCCCTGCAAGGCCAGGAGGGAACCGTGCCAGATGCTGTAAGCGATTTCACGCTGACGCCTTCGCACGACAACATACTCGTGGAATGGACCATCCCCGCGAGCGGCACCGAAGGAGTGATCGACCACCATGTCATCTATTACAGCACGTCGCCCATCACCGACGACACCAAGCTAGAGAGCCTCAGCTCCGTGAGCGTGGACACCAAGTTTCTCTCCTCGGGCGATAAGACCTCTTACGAGCTCACGGGCGTGTCGGCCAACACCACCTATTATATATGTATGGTTGCCTATAACCGGTGGGGAAAGGCTTCGGCCCGCTCTGCCGTGAAGTCGGCCACGACCAACGCGGGGCCAATGGCCAAGGTTGACAAGTCATCGGTGACGATGACCGTTGACGCCAACAAGGCGAGCACGGCGAAAGGCGAGTTCACCATCTCGAACACCCGCGAAGGCGTGCTCAAGTACCAGTTGCAGTCGGCCACGCAGGCGCTTACCCCGTCTTATTCCACCAGCAGCGTGGAGAAGCAGCAGGTGGCACCCGGCAAGGTGGCACCGTTCAGCGGACACATGGCCATGGAGAACGCCGCCAACCACGAGATTGTGTCGTCGGGCTACAAGGCGACCGCTTATCCCGACACGCTGACCTATGCCAGCAAGATCTACGCGTTTATTGGCGAGAACGACACGGAGCTCCCCAACGCCTTGGCCCAGCGCCTTACGGTCAATGCCAAGACGCATCCCAACGGCTTCAACATCACCGACCTTCGCTTCGGCGGCGCCTATGGCACCAACCCCGTCATTGAGATTTACGACGGGTCGCGCTCCATCTCCACCGCGACGCTCTTGGCCACGGTCGACTACAAGTCGCAGGATGTGAAATGGGGTTATAACACCGATATCCCCTTGAATGAGCAGATCTATGTCGCCCCGGGCAAAAGCATCTGGGTGGTGGCCAAGTTCCCCGCCGGACAGTCGAAGCCCCTCGGACTGGCCTACTCGCGCCAGGACAGCGTGTTCACGCAAAGCTTTGCCAGCTTCGACAACGGTGCCACGTGGACGCAGCTCGACCAGGCCCTCAAGGGCTCTACTTACGCCGCCAAGGTGGCCGGACTGACATGGTCGGTCTATGCCCTGAGCAAGAACCCCGACTGGAGTGCGGTGCTCAACCCCGACCCTGTGAGTGGCGAGGTGCGCGCCGGCGAGAGCCAAAAGGTGACGCTCAAGAACGACGGCCAACAGTTGCCCAACGGCAACTACATCTTCAACCTGCACCTCAAGACCAACGAGGCAACCAAGACCGACAACCAGGTGAAGGTGAGCATGACCGTGAAGGGATACAAGCCCAGCATCACCAGCCAAAAGATGATCGACTTTGGCAATGTGCTCGTGGGCGAGGAGAAGACCCTCAGCGTGGAGCTCACCAACTCGGGCTTCGGCGCCTTCGCTGCCACCCGTTACGGCACGCCCTTCTACAGTTACACGAAGACCCTCACCGTATCGTCCGACCAGTTTAAGGTCACAAGCTGCCCGAGGATTGCCGCACGCTCCAACGGCACGATGGACGTGACGTTCAAGCCCACGAAGGGCGGCGACTTCACGGGCACCGTCACCCTGAAGGACCAGGGCGGCCTGACCTACTCGTTCACCGTGCGTGGCTCGGCCACTGAGCCGGCCAAGCTCGTCGTAACCCCCGACACGGCCATGAACATTGGCAGCCTGGAGGTCGGCGGAGCCGAGAAGACGCAGGTGTTCACCATCAAGAACGACGGCAAGTATCCCTTGCAGTATGTGTTCCCGAAGTTCTCTTCGAAGACCATCGAGGGCACCAGTAGTCTGGCACACCGTTTTGGCTACACGTTGGAGAGCAGCTTCGACGGTCAGTCGGACCTTGTCTATGAGCCAATGCCCGAGCTGTCGGACGAGAAAGACATCACAGACAAGTTTACCGACGAGTACAGCTGGCAGTCAGACCCTGTGAGCATCGGCTTTAAGTTCCCGTTCTATGACAAGGAGTTTGACCAACTGTACATTTGCTCCATTGGTGGCTTGTCGTTTGGCTCAGCCAACGGAAAGACCATTGGTTGCTCTGTACCCTCGGCCGATTGTGTAAAGGGACTGGGCGGTTACATCTCTGCTGCTGGCTTCGTGGGTCCGTCGGTTATCACCGGCCCCGACTCGAAGATCAGCTACGGGCACCGCGAGGGCAAGTTGTATGTCAACTTCCAGAACGTGCTCACGTATGATTCCGAAGGACAGGGTGGCACCACTCCTGTCAGCTTCCACATGGTGCTGACCCCTGATGGTAGCACCACCATCTACTATGACCTCTACGACCCGTCGAAGCTTCGCGACAACGGCACGCAGACCTACATCGGCGTGGTTGACCCCGATGCCAAGGATCCCTACACCGTTATCGACAGTGACCATGATCCCGACGAGACGCTCCTGGGCAACCTCCAGACGGGATGTGTGCTGAAGCTGACGGCTCCCGCCCGCCAGATGATCAAGTCGGTGTCGAGCGCCGACGGCTATCTCGGCATAGGCGAGCAGAAGGACATTACCGCGACGTTTGCCGCAGGCAATGACCTCAACGCTGGCGCGCTCACCAACAACCTCGTGCTCAACACCAACGACCCGCAGAAAGCCTCGGTCAACGTGGTGTTCAAGGCCAACATCATCGGTGACCTCAAGCCTCAGGCTGTGCTCAGCGCCGACACACTCAACTTTGGCGACGTGTATCGCACATCCACGCAGAAGCGCACCCTGAACCTTAAGAACGAGGGCAGGGACACGCTGAAGGTGGCTGGCGTGAGCGTCAACGAGGAGAAGTTTGCGATAGACGATGCTGTCAAGTCGGCGTTCGCCGTCGTGGCAGGCAACACCAAGGACATCGACGTGCAACTCAACACGGAGAACTCCGGGGATGTTGTCGACACGATGGTCATCGCTTTCGCCGACGGCACCAAGAAGAACGTGGTTCTGAAAGCCCATGTGGGCGGTTGCCCGCAAGTGGCCGTCACGCCCGACAATATCGAGGAGGAGACGGCTTACGGAACAGACGTGAGGAAGACCCTCTCGTTTGCCAACAATGGCGACGAGAAGATGTCGTTTGCCATCACCAACGACACGTGGTTCAAGTTCGACAGCCTTCTGGCCGACAACAAGACGTCGCAGGTGGGCTACACTTACAAGTCGAAAGTTTACGACACGAGCGTCAGCTACGACTGGATAGACATCACGGGCGACGACGAGGACGGCGTGGAGCACATGCCTGCTGAATATTTCAACGACAAGACCGACTACAAGGAGGTTGAGTTGCCTTTCGAGTTCCCGTTCTACGGCAAGAAGTACAAGAAGATGTACATCTACGACACGGGATTTGTGTCATTCACAAAGCCATCGGTCGATTACAAGATGTTCCCACCACCACCCGAGGAAGGCTTGCCATCCACCGAGTCGTTCTACAACAACCTCATAGCTCCTTACTGGGGCAACCACACGCCCGACCCCGCTTCGACATGCGGCGTGTTCTACAAGTCGTTTGGCGACTATGTGGTAGTGAGCTACAAGAACTATGGCAACTCCGTGATGGACGGCATGAACTTCCAGGTGATCCTCCGCAAGGATGGAACGTTCAAGTTCCAGTATAAACTGGATCCTGATGGCATCTTTGTGTCTGCGTTTGGCGTTTGTGGCGTGATGGACGAGACTGGTACACGTGCCGTGTCTCCTTACAGCGAGCAGAACATCAAGAGCGGCAACGCCATTGAGTTTGCTCCTTACATGAGCTATGTCGTGGCACCAGGCACATCGACCGACGTCCCTGTCACCATTGACGGCCACCGCATCGCCGATGTCTACCAGAACGCCTTCAAGGTGACTACCAATGTTCCCAACAAGGAGCAGTTTGAGATTCCTGTGGCACTCAACATCACCGGAGAGGTGAAGGCCGAGTTCCCCGACTCCATCAGCTACACAGCCGTGTACAATGATGGCACGCCGGCAACCATCGAGTTTGAGGTGAAGAACAATGGCACCAAGGCGTTCCAAATCGTCGATGCCAACTCGTCCATCTTCCAATGGGACGACAACTTCGGACGCGAGTATGGCTCCCTCCAGTATTACGACCCGAACCCCTCAAGCGACGAGGGCGGCATCGATCCGGGTCCACTCTCGCTGCAAGATGACTTCGGCGAGGGTGATGGCAGCGGATGGAAGCTCTATACGCCGGGTATGAACGCCCCGATCAGCGTGGGCTTTGAGCCCGTGAAGTTCCGCTTGGTCTACAACTACACGGACACGCCCAACGACACCTTCACCGTGGCCAAAAATCCGGACAGCCAGATTCTCTTCACGCTGATGAACGTGGTCGACGGCGAGACAAGCGAGCAGGCTGTGCCTGTCAACATCCACATCACTGAGGCTCCGCACATGACCTTCGACAAGGAGAGCATCTGGCTCAAGAACGTGCCAGCCGACTATACGGGTTCCGAAACGCTCAACATCAAGAACGACGGGGCATACAAGTTGCACTACAGCTTGCGTCTCGACCCCACCGGAAACGATGAGGCCGTTGAGGATGAGAGCAACGGAGACGGTGGCGACACAGGCTTGTTGTCAGTCATGGCACCGGCCATGACCAAGGCCCAAGCTAAGGCAGCCATCGAGGAGATGGCGCAGCCTGTGACCTTCAACGTCCTGGCCAAGGCCATGAAGCACTATGCCAAGGTGAAGGACAACCAGAAGTATGTGTATGACGTGCCCACGGACATCGACTACACCAACATTCTCTACCACCCGGTGAAAGACCCGATCTCCAACGCGCGTGCTGCGTTCATGGGCACAGGCGACAAGGCCCTCGACCAGAACTTCATCGCGGCCACGCGTTATGAGGCTCCTGCCGAAGGGTTCAACCTCTCGCACATCTACTTCGTGGGCACCACGGGCGACTTGACCAATGTCGACATTGAGGCAACTGTCGTGCAGGGCTCGAAGGTGAATGCCAAGAACCGCAACATCGGCCATGGCAAGCTCCACATCACGGAGCCCAACACCGACCAGGAGAAGACCTACGGCAAGCCCATGCTCTTGCAGCTTGACAAGCCGGTCTTCATCAACCCAAACGACACGTTCTACGTGGTGTTGAAGTATCCTGCTGGCTACGGCCAGTCGGCCATGATGGCCAGCAAGCAGGGCGAGCTCACGCCCAACCGTTATATGTGCAACCTGGAGAGCCTCGGCGGATGGGTTGACATTGAGGACATGTACGACCAGTACTACTCATACGGTGCCTTTGGCTATTTCATGACGTGCCTGGAAACGGAGAAGGGACAGCCCTGGGTGAAGCTCCTGAATGCTGACACGGACGGCGAGCTTGCCGTCGGCGAAGACCTTGCGGTGAACTTCGGGATTGATGCCAAGCAAAGCTACTTCACGAAGAACAACAAGGCAACGCTGGTCATCCACAGCGATGACCCGACACAGAAAGTGGTCAATTACCACATCTACCTTGACAAGAACGGTGCTCCGCAAATCACGGTTCCCACATCTGTCGTGGCCACCAACCAAGGTGACGACACTAAGGTGGCGATCTCCGCTTCTGAGCCCGAAGGCGAGGCATTCACCCTCTCTTATGTCGACGCGAAGGGCTACACGTCTGTAGCCAGCTACAACGAGGCAGACGGGGTTACCCTTGCGGACGGTGTGTTCAGCGTGCCTGCCGGCAAGCAGCTCAAGGCCACCCTTCAGGTGCATCCCGAGTATGGCTACGACAAGGTGGGCAACGGCCTGATTGCACTCACGGCAACCGATGCGAGCGGCAACGCCGCCACGGCCTCGGTCAATTACAGCGTGGTGTTTGCCAACCGCGCCCCGGAATACGTCGGGCAAGACGAGCTCACGTATGCTGAGGGGCAGCAGTCGGGTATCATCAGTTTCAGCACCCTCTTCAGTGACCCGGATGGTGACGACTTCACCTGCACGGCCGTCTCCAGCGACGCAAAGGTGGCCAGCGTCTTCGTTTCAGAGGATGGCCTCATCGTCAATGCCAAGAAGGAGGGTACCGCTGTGCTGACACTCACGGCAACCGATACCAACAAGGGTGTGACAAGCCATGCGGTCACGGTCAACGTGAAAACATCGACGGGTATTGCCGGCGTTTACGGCGACAAGGGCGACATCACGATCGATACCGACAACAACGGTTCGATAGGTGTCGTGGTGAACGGCAATGTGGCAGAGGCCGTGTTGCGCCTCTATAACAACGCCGGCCAACTCGTTGCCGAGAAGACTGCACGGAACCTTCGCACTGGCGACAAAGTGACACTGGCTGTTAGCGTCAGCGCGGGTGTTTATCACCTCAACGCTACGCTCGACGGGAAGGTTTCCAATGTGAAGTTTGCCGTAAAATGATCTCTTAGCCCTTGACGCGGCTTGACCGCGTCATCGGTTCGCATGATAAGGCGTGGAATGTATTTTTTTACATTCCACGCTTTTTGGTTTGATGATTGTTGCGATTTTGTAACGTTTGTTAGAAAAAATATAGTAAATTTGCAACCGAATTATGGTTAGTATGAATAATCTGTTTTAAAAACAGGGAGAAAATGAGAAAAAAGACATTATTGGTTTCCATGACCTTGCTCTTCGCTGCAAGTGCGGGTGCCCAAGTCGGTGATGCGAAGGACGGGCACCTTATGCCGCAGCGCAAGTCGCAACCATCCTGGAAAACCGTGACCAGCAAACCGCAGCACGAAACCGTGTATGCACCCGACGGAAACGGTGGATGGACGCTGCAGAGCGAGAACCGCTACACCTACGACGAGCGCGGCAACATCCTCACGCAGGTCATCGACAACGGAACAACGTTCACCCGGGTGGTTAGCACCTACGATGCGAAAGGTCAGTTGCTGACTGAGACGACCTACCGCACCGACGAGGACAGCGACACCTACAAGCCGAGGATGAAAAAGGAATATGTGTACGACCCCGAAATCTTCGACCTGGCCACCTCGTTCCAGTTTAGCACCATCACCAACGGCGAGTGGACCTTGTTCCCGGGGAGTTGCTATAAGCGCGTGGTGGAGCGCAACGCTGACGGCAACATCACCAGCATCACTAAGCAGGTGCTGGGCTATGACGGTGCTTATGCCGACCAGTCGAAAATTGTGTTTACATTCCGCGAAGGCGAGCAATGCCCCTCGGGCTACGAGTATCTTGTGGCAACGAATGGCGTGCTTGGCACCTACACCAAGTACACCGACATGGTGTGGGACGAGTTTACGCCACCACTGGCCAATGCCTACTCGCTCAGTTGGTTCATGGACGGCAACTTCCTCAAGTCGGCCATCATTGAAGACAACACGTATGGCGGCCTGACGCTCACGGCCAGCAAGCTGGGCGACAAGGGATTTGAGGTGTGGAACACCTACGCGGGCATGGTCTCGCAGAAGCAGAAGATGCGATACGAGGTGGTCGACGACAATGGTAGCTTCAGGTATTGCAACCTTATCTACTATAACACGGCTGGCGAAGAGGCCACGGAAGCCGACCTGTACAGCGGCACCACCATGCAAGTGGACTACGACGCGTGGGGCAATGAGAAGGTATATGAGGAATGCCAGGTCAGCCAAAGCGGTGGGCTTGAGAACCCGACGGTTCTCGATGGCGTGAAGAACGAGTTTACTTACGGTGGCCCTCATGGCGAGGTCACGGAAGCGGTTACCTACAGCTACAACGCCAACAACAAGGCTTACGAACTGAGAGCTAAGGTGGTGTCTGACGACTTTGTGGACGTGGCGGCGAGCATCGGTGCCATCGTCAACAACAAGGACGGTAAGGCTGCCGTCGCTGGGGTCTACAACCTGCAAGGCATGAGGGTAGGCGACGACTTCAGCCGTCTGCCAAAGGGCATCTATGTCGTCAACGGCAAGAAGGTGCTGAAATAGAAAACACAGAATCAAAAAACATTTATCAACACAAAACAAAAACATCAAGCTTATGAGAATTTTTACACTCGCATTCGCTTCGGCAACGCTCGCACTCTCCACAACCGTTTACGCGCAGGCTCCTGTTTCGGCTTCACACCATCTCAAGGCAGTGGCCGCCAAGCTGGCTCATGCCACAAAGGCCGCCAAGGCTACGACCCGCCTCGGAAAGGCCCTGTCACCACGCCATGCAGCAACGGCCAGCGAGCTGTGGCTGCCCTCACACGATGTGGAATACTACTATGAGGATGGCAGCTGGAGCAAGGCGGCGGAGAACACCTACACCTACGACGTGACGGGCAACCCCCTCACGCAAGTGCAGTTCTCCTATGGCGAATACACCAAGCTCGTAAACACCTACAACAGCGATGGCAAGGTGACGGAGCAACACATGTACACGTCGGAGGACGGAACCACTTACACGGAGGTGGTGAAGCGCACGCAGGAGTATGATGCGCGAACGGGGGTCGTGACGATGTACGACAGCTACACATTCGACTCCGACGAGAAAGCGTGGACTCGCTCGGGCGGTGCCAACAAGCTTGTGATAGAGCGCAACGCTGACGGAAACATCACGAGCTGCACTTCCTATACCATCAACGACGATGGTGTCAATTGGGATGAGACCAGCAAGTTGGCCTACACCTACGCGGCTGGCAGCAACGCGCCCACAACCTGCGTCTACACGGAGGGCGACTACACGGTGACCTATTCCGACATGGTGTGGAAAAAATGCAACGGACAGTTGACCAGCGACCTCAGCGAGGCATGGGTGTCGGACGACAACGTGCTGGCTTCGGCCCACATGCATGAGGTGGAAGGCGAGGACATCAGCGACTACAACCTCACGGCCGAGGTTGAGGCCAACGGCGACTTCCACTACTGTGTCAAGTTGCCGGGCAACGACTACCTTATGCTGGTGCTCTACAAGAAGACCACCGATGCCAACGGCAGCTTCAAGACAGGACAGAGCACCTACTACAATCCGACGGGCAGCGTGACCTACGACGAGCAGTATCTCTACACGGAGGATCAGTACACGGTTTGCAACGTCGACGCGCAGGGCAACATAACTCTGCAAGAGACCTACGAGAACGATGACGACACCAACCAGCCGGCACTCCTGGAGGGCTACAAGTATGAGTACAAGTACGATGGATCGCATGGCGAGATGACGGAGTGTGTGGAATACGACTACGACGGAAAATCCTCGTATGTGCCTTATGTGAAGACAACGTATTCCGACTTCACCAATGTGTCTGATGCCACGGGTATACACGGCGTGGCAGATGCCAAGCGTGGGACGACCGAGTGCTACAATTTGCAGGGCATGAAGGTGTCGTCGCCCGCACAGAAGGGTCTCTACATCCTGAAGCAGGATGGCAAGGCCGTGAAGGTGCTGAAGTAATTGGCTTTTTCCTGACGTCGTGAGGCAGGGGCACAGCACCCGTTACCTCACGATGTCAGGAAAAAAAGGCCCTGCCAATGCCAATTGGCTTTCCCTGTTTGACGTAGACAGAAGTTGTATTCTCAATCCCGTTCAGGCACCGCTGCCTTTCACGCCATTCAAGGATTTCTCTGGCAAGACCATCAACGAGATTAATCTATATTCTATGGAGATGGTGGGCACACTGTGTTCCATAGACCGGGCTACGGTGAGGGCATCGATGAGCAACCGGTTGAGTGAGGCTATCGTGAGCGCCTATAAGCAGAATGCCGGAAAGCCCATCACTTTCAGCATGATGCTGAAGAAGTATCAGGAAAAGATGCCTAATCCAGATAAGGACGACAGCGTGACGTCGGTATTGAAACAGCTTATCCGAAACAATCTCTTTGCTTCGGAAGACAAGGTGAGCCTGGTGAATGAGTGCTTTATCGTAAAGATGAATGCCTTTCCAAAGGACGGTTCGATAGCCGAGGGTATTGTATATTTCATCATATCGAAGCTTAACAGTATATATGGGGATTTGCCTAAACAGGCGGTGAGCGACGATTATGTGCAAATCCGGCATTTCACTATCATTGATGAGGCTCATTATATGCTTGACTTCGGCGACCACCCTCTTCACAACCTTATTGCCGTGGGCAGAAGCAAGGGACTGAACATTATTCTTGCCACGCAGAATATGGACAGCTTCAAGAGCAGGCATTTTGACTTCTATGCCAATGCTCAATATCCGCTCATTATGAAGCAGCAGACCATTGCCGACAGCGTGGTTAAAGACCTCTTTGGCGTGTCGGGGCGCGATTTCCAGGAAATTAAACAAGCCATTGCCGGTTTGCAGAAGGGAGAGCTGATTATCAAGGACAATACTTTGGCAGAGCTGGGACTGTCAAATGTCAAATAAGGTGTACAAGAAGATAAAGGTGACGCATCTTATATGATTTGCTCACAATGTGGGTATAAAAAAGTGTGATTTATTATCTCCGTATTCATATTTTATATAATTTTGCTGTCAGAATCATATTAAAGGCAATGATTATGGAAAATAGTGAGAAGATTTCAGGAAAACTTCCTTCAGAATGTACAACTATCATAGTGGGTGAACAGCAGAGCAGCGACGGGGCGAGATACTTGTGCCGTTCAAGCGATTTTGATGCGCTGATGGCAATCAATGTGGAGGTGCACCGCGATACTGACGACGGACCAAAGGAGTTTGTTGCCAAAGACAGCAAGTTCCGCTGTCCGCTGCCCAAGAAAGCCCTTGGATATACCGGTCTGCCAGACTACAGCTATCCGGGAGAGTGGGGGAGTGCCGGATACAACACGGCAGGCGTGGGCATGAGTTCCACGGAAACTATATTCAGCAGCGAGAAAGCATTGAAGGCAGACCCGTATGTTGAGGACGGACTTGCCGAGAACTGTACCTACAACATCGTCCTTCCTTATATACATACAGCGCGAGAAGGCGTGGAGCGGCTTGGCGCGCTGATAGAGAAATACGGATCGGCAGAAGGCTTTGGCATCGGTTTCATTGACAGCAAGGAGACTTGGTATCTGGAGAACGCTGGCGGACACCGCTGGCTGGCGTGCCGTATGCCGAAGGACAAGTATTTCGTGACCGGTAACCAGAGCCGTTACCGCCATTATGACCCGGCAAACAAGGAACATTTCCTTGCATCGGCAGACTTGGTAGAGTTTGCCGAGAAGAATGGACTTTATAATCCAGCCGATGGCGAATTTGATTTCCATGAGGCTTATTCAAGGGACGAGAAGCTCGACATCACCTACAACTATCCGCGCGTGTGGGGACTGCAGAAAATGTTCTCGCCGGCCGTACAGAATGATGTCGCAAAAAACACCTTCCCTGTGTATGCCGAGGCAGAAAGGAAAATCAGTCTGCAAGACCTGCGCAAATCGTTCCGCTTCCATTATGACAATACCGACCATGACCCTTATCTCCATTCTAACGGCAAAGAGCCATACCGTCCGGTGAGCATATTCCGTACTACGCAGACACATATTCTGCAAGTACGTCCCTCGCTGCCACAGGCTATAGGTGAAGTGGCATATGTAGCAATGGGCATGGCAGACCTCAGCGTGTTCATCCCGTTCTATCAGGGAGCGACGGATGTTGACGCAGTATATACACGCCGTGCCAGCGGCGAGAGCGATGACGATTCTGCCTACTGGACCTTCCGCAAGGTTGCAGCCCTTGGCATGACCGACTACAACTATTTTGCGCCGATAATAAAGAAGGCATACGCCGAACTTGAACAGGAGTTTGATGAGACCCAGAAGGATATCGAGAAAGAGTATCTCGCCACATACAAGGATGCTCCCGACAATGCTGTTGAGGCTCTCACCGAAGCCGGAATCGCCATGCAGAAGCGTGCCTATGATTTCAGCAAGGAGCTGCTCAACACACTTTTCACGCATCTTACG
The DNA here is from genome assembly GCA_002437115.1 of Prevotella sp. UBA6447. Taxonomy (GTDB): domain Bacteria; phylum Bacteroidota; class Bacteroidia; order Bacteroidales; family Bacteroidaceae; genus Prevotella. Next base: position 10,469 of record DJOD01000001.1, on the reverse strand, counting down.
AAGAAGGTTCAGGAGGAGTACCTGTTCCACGGAGCATAAAGATACTGTAGGCGTGACTTTTGTGATGTCCTTCAGCGACTTCTATACCAACGTCTTGCACAAGTTACAGGTGTCTTCAGTATTGACATGTCCTGCTTATTATTTCCGCAGCCTTGTCTTTGTCTGAGCTGAATGTGAACAGTCTGTATATCTCCGCTGCATTCTGTGAATCAACAATATGAGGGCCAACAAATGACAGGGCTTTCATCTTAGCATCGGTAAACGAGAATACTGTGAGCAACGAGGTGCACTGGTGGCATGTGAAGTAACCACCCAGTGAGGCTACTTGTATAAGGTCAAGCTTGGCACTCTCGAATGAGGCAGCCTTTACCTTAGACAGCAGAGTATTGAAATCGTTGTCAGAAAGGCTGTGCATTACAAAGCGGTGCCCAAAAGCTGGATGCTGTTGGCAGTTACTTGAAGCGGAAGAAGATACAGGGGTGGGGGGCGAAGGCTGGTCTTCCACCTTTTCGTTGTAAGTCACTACTTTTCCATTGTTGTCAAAGTTTATTGTTATGTATACTGTGTATGGGTAGAGCAGACCGCCGCGCTGCTTTGTGTATTGCCACGTTTCGCTGTTGGCATCAAAACTTGTTGTCAAGGGGCTGCCTATTATATCAGCCACCTGCTCTTTACTCATTCCGCGTTCAATAGGTTTCTTTACTTTTGCTTGTGCCGCTACGGCAAACAAAATCACAAGCGAGAGCGATATAGTTCTTATATTCATATACGGTCGTTTTTTATTTGCTGTAAAAGTATAAAAAAATAGGTATATCATGTGCAACTTCATAATAGAAAACTTTGTGTGGTGATAAAAGTACTAAAATTGTATTGCGGAATTAAGGAGCTATTATTTTTCGAATTTAAGCTATTATTTTTCGAAAAAGAATAAGAGTCTCCTCAAGTTTAGGACTTAGGCGCGCGGGCAGCGCTCTACTTTGCCGCTTGCCGTAGCAGAAAGCCCGTTTTGACTAAATCAAAAGCCTGTTGATTTCGCGGCTCTAAGCATCTTTGTCACCCCTGAACCGTTCGTAGGAAACGTTTCTGGGTTTCCATTTGTCCTTGGGCTTGTTTTCTCCTTTTGGATAACCTACAACGATTGTGCAAAAAGGAATGAGATGCTCCGGCAGTTTGAGAAGTCTTGAAATGGACTCACAGCGTTTCGGGTCAGGATAGGTGCCTGTCCATACTGCGCCCAGTCCCATGCTGTGTGCGGCCAGCAAAATGTTTTCGGTGGCAGCAGAGGCGTCTTGGCTCCAAAACTCTCGCACCATGCCTTCTTTTTCGTTGCTCATGTCGCCAAGTACCACAATTGCCAAAGGAGCATCTTTTGCCATCCCCGCGTTTGGCGTGACTTGGGATATTCTCTCAAGTGTGGCCTTGTCTTTCACGACAATGAAATGCCATGGTTGTAAATTGACTGCGGATGGCGCGGCCATTCCCGCGTGCAGGAGGTGGTCTATTTTCTCGTCTTCCACAGGCTTGTCTTGGTAGGAACGAACCGATGCGCGAGTCATGATGTTGTTGTAAACAATGGCGGCAGTGTCAATGCTCGCACCGGTGTCCTGGCTGCTGGCTGGTTTGTTGCTCATTGCCAGCCTGACGGATACCACGACTAGGCCGATGCCCAATACGATATTCAGGAATTTAGATGCTTTCATACCTTTAAGATTTTGATGTTTGACTGAGCCTCAACAATGTGCCCATGGGGCACACAAAGCGGCAGTAAGGTCTTGACACGACAAACGACAGCGTGATGAACGCAAGGGCTATCACGATGACTGTCCAGGAGGCGGACTGGAACAAGAAAGCCGAGAAAGGCTCGTAGTCCGTCCAGTTGCTCCAGACGCCTCCCCAAATGCACAACATCAATGCGACCCACAACCATTGGCGAAACCTGTCCAGGCTCCTCAGAACCTTTGGCGAGATGGCGAGCTTTCTCTTCACGCACTTGCCTGTGAGCTGCTGCAGAGAACCAAAGGGACAAACGTGCGCGCAGTAGTATGACTTCTTTCCAAATAGGGGGTAAACAAAGGCTGTGACAAGCATGACGGCGGGAATCAGCAATGTAAGCACATTCATGCCATGGGAAACAAACCCCAGCAAGGATATGTAGGACAGGAATGTGCCACACCAGAAGCCCAGCACGATGACATTGAGAAACAGCTGGCAAAGGTGGTACGTCCTGTTCTTGACGAACAGCGGCAGGATTGCTGCCATGAGGGCGACCAAGAGCCCGACGATGTTTTTCGGGGAAAAGAGAGATTGGAAGTCGCTCTTGGAAGATGCCGCGGCGCCTTGGACCGATGAGGAGCCTATCCCGTTGGCCTTGGCATATTGCAATCCCCTTTGCATGTTCCCAATAATTGCCTTGGACGAGAACGTGGCGCCAGACACGGCATCAACCTTCAGGTTGGCGGCGTCGCCTATTGTCTTTCCGTTCCATTGGTCAAGCAAGGTGGATGCTCTGTCAAAGAAGTCCTTGGTCTCTTCATTCGCTTGCGCCTTCACGTTTTCCACAATGCCGTCCTTGATGGTGATCTCAAGCGGCACCGCGCCTCCATACCCAGAGATGTCGGATGCCAATGCCGAGGTGTTGATTACTACCGCTCCGTTGGCGAGCATGCGCATGGTGTCGTTGTTGGCGACGTGCACGCTTGGCTGGGTTGGCGCGAATTTGTGCCCTAACAATTCGCCTTGCTTTACGATGGCAAGCGATGAAAGGATGAGCAGGCAAGCCACAAGGCTTAGCGCTTGTTGAATTCGGTCTGTTATTTTCATGCTTTATGCAACAAAGTTAGTGGTTTGTGGCAAAAAAAAGAAGTTGTTACATATTCTTTAAGAAAAGAAAAGTTTTTTTTGCGTGAGGTTGCGGAGGCTGGATTCCCGGCTGTATGTGTTTCCTGCCCTGGCCATGATAAAAACTATCACGACGAGAAAATGCGTATGCACGGGCTTGGGCCAGCGGGGCGGAAACCGCCAATGCCCAAATGATTAACTCTTCTGTTTTATGGTGATTTTGACTTGGCAAGAACAACTTTTTCCTCAAAAGTGTTTTTATATCGGGGAAAAGTGGTAACTTTGCAGTCCAAAGTGTAGATATGCCAAGTTTAGAGACATTTAAGATTGACTTGAGGAGTCTTCCCGAAGGCGAAACCACCATGGAACGCGACCTTGGCGATGACTTTTTTGAGGCCGTCGACGCGTCTGGCGTGCGGAGTGGGCAGTTGCACACCACGCTGACCATCCAACGCCGTGCCGATGTCTTTGAATTGCAGTTTCACACGACCGGCAAGGTGACGGTGCCTTGCGACGTTTGCCTCGACGACATGGACCAACCCATAGAGACAAGCGACAGGCTCACCGCACAGCTCGGCGAAACCGACTCGGAGGAGGGCGATGTCGTCATGGTCAGCGAGGAAGAAGGAATACTCGACGTGGCGTGGTTCGTCTATGAGTCCATAGTCCTCAACATCCCACTCAGGCATGTGCATGCACCTGGAAAATGCAATCCTGCCATGATGAATATCCTAAAGGAACATTCGGCCGCCCGAAGCGGTGACAGGGATGAAGAGAAAACCGTGGATTCCCGATGGGCGGCTCTGAAAAATTTAAAAATAACAAATTAAATTATCATTCAAAATGGCACATCCTAAAAGACGTCAGTCAAAGACTCGTACCCTTAAGCGTAGAACACACGACGGAGCAGTAGCTCCCACATTGGCTGTTTGCCCCAACTGTGGGGCTTATTACGTTTACCACACGGTTTGCCCCACTTGCGGCTACTATCGTGGCAAGGTCGCTATCGTTAAGGAAGCAGCTGAATAATGAGCAAGGTCAACGCGATTATCACCGGCGTTGGCGGCTATGTGCCCGACTATGTGCTCAACAATGAGGAATTGTCGCGCATGGTAGACACCAGCGACGAGTGGATACAGACGCGTGTGGGCATCAAGGAACGCCGTATCCTCACAGAGGAAGGTCTTGGCACAAGCTACATGGCTCGTAAGGCAGCCAAGCAGCTCCTGCATAAGACAGGCACAGATCCCGATACCATCGACGCGCTCATCGTCACCACCACTACGCCCGACTATAAGTTTCCTTCAACGGCCAGCATTGTGCTGGGAAAGCTGGGGCTAAAGAACGCGTTCGCGTTTGACCTCTCGGCTGCGTGTTGTGGATTTCTATATACGATGGATATGGCTGCGTCGATGATTCAAAGTGGGCGCTACAAGAAAATTATTGTCATCGGTGCCGACAAGATGTCGTCGGTGGTCGATTATACGGATCGTCAGACATGTGTGCTCTTCGGCGATGGTGCAGGAGCGGTGCTCATGGAAGCCACCGAGGAGGAAGGCGTCGGAGTGCAAAACTCATTCTTCCGTACGGACGGGAAGGGATTGCCGTTCCTTCACTTGAAGGCAGGCGGAAGCGTGTGCCCGCCATCCCATTTTACGGTCGACCATCGTCTGCACTACCTTTATCAGGAGGGACGCATGGTGTTCCGTTATGCGGTGACCGACATGAGCAACGATGTGGTGGAGGTCATGAAGCGTAACAACCTATCGGCCGATGATGTCGATTGGGTGATTCCTCACCAGGCTAACCTCCGCATTGAGGAGGCCGTGGCTAAGCGTGCGGAGATTGACCCGTCCAAGGTGCTCATCAACATCGACAGGTACGGTAACACCAGTTCAGCAACCATTCCCTTGGCGATGTGGGACTTTGAAAGTCGATTCAAGAAAGGCGACAAGCTCATTCTCACTGCTTTCGGAGCAGGTTTTGTGCATGGCGCAGCCTATTACAAGTGGGCATACGACGGCGCAGCAGCTGCCGTTGGAAAATAGCAGCGATAGAGCGACGCCGACAATAGTCAGGAAGTCCAGAAGTCCAGTCATTCCAACAGGCGATGGTCTTAGGCTTATTCGCCCAGGCATAGCGACTGAACTTCTGGGCTTTTGGCTTCTTATCATCTTTGCGCTTTTTCAACTCTATCTTATTCCAAACACCCCATTCATACAACTTAACCTTCACCCCAATACCAAACACTCATGCACAAAGCAGGATTTGTAAATATCGTTGGCAACCCCAATGTGGGGAAGTCGACGCTGATGAACCAGCTCGTCGGCGAGAAGCTTAGCATTGCCACTTTCAAGGCTCAGACTACGCGGCACCGCATCATGGGCATCGTCAACACGCCCGACTCACAAATTGTGTTCTCTGACACTCCAGGCGTGCTGAAGCCTAATTACAAGATGCAGGAGATGATGCTCCAGTTCTCTGAGTCGGCACTGGCAGATGCCGATGTGTTGCTTTATGTGACAGATGTCGTGGAGGCACCCGAAAAGAACATGGACTTCCTTGAGAAAGTGCGCGAGATGTCCATACCCGTCATAGTGCTTATTAATAAGATAGACGAGTTGGGGGAGCCTTCTGTTGCGTCCAAGAAAGGAGAGTCCAACGCGACACAGCGCCTGGGTATGCTGGTGGACAAGTGGAGCAAACTCTTGCCGAATGCAGAGATTCTTCCTATCTCTGCCGAGAACAAGTTCGGCATAGATATGCTCATGAAGCGCATACGCGAGTTGTTGCCCGAAAGTCCAGCTTACTTCGACAAGGATCAACTCACCGACAAGCCTGCCAAGTTCTTTGTCTCAGAAATCATGCGTGAGAAGATACTCCGCTATTACGACAAGGAAATTCCCTATTCGGTGGAAGTGGTGGTGGAACGGTTCAAAGAGAGCGACACGCATATACGAATCAATGCGGTCATTTATGTGGAGCGCGATTCGCAAAAAGGAATAATTATTGGCCATCAGGGCGTGGCTTTGAAGAAGGTGTCGACAGAGGCGCGCAAGAGCTTGGAGAAATTCTTTGGAAAGAAGGTCTTCCTTGAGGTTTTCGTCAAGGTGGATAAGGATTGGCGCAACTCAGACCGCGAACTCAATAACTTTGGTTACAATCCGCAGTAAGACCCAAGTTCTATAGCCTCTAATATACCCAACAAAATAACAAAAACAACAGTACGTAATATGCCAAACTTAGTAGCGATAGTAGGACGGCCCAATGTCGGCAAGTCCACCCTTTTCAACCGTCTGACGCAGAGTCGCAAAGCCATAGTCAGTGATACCGCTGGTACCACGCGCGACCGACAATATGGCAAGTGCCAGTGGAACGGGCTGGAGTTCTCCATCGTCGATACGGGCGGATGGGTTGTCAAGTCTGATGACATCTTTGAGGGTGCCATCCGCGAGCAGGTGAAGGTGGCCACGGAAGAGGCCGACCTGGTGCTTTTCCTCGTTGATGTGGAGACAGGCCTCACCGATTGGGATGAGGATGTGGCGACCATCTTACGCCGCGCTAAGCTGCCCGTTATCCTCGTGGCCAACAAGGTCGACAACAGTGGCGAAGCGTATGTGGCTGCTGAGTTTTACAAGTTAGGACTGGGTGACCCGCAGTGCATTAGTGCAGCCACGGGTGGCGGAACGGGCGATTTGCTGGATCTTGTGGTGTCGAAGCTCCCCAAGGAGGCTAAGGAGGCCATTGATGACGACATTCCCCGTTTTGCCGTGGTTGGACGACCCAATGCGGGAAAGTCGAGCATCATCAATGCTTTTGTAGGCGAAGATCGCAACATTGTGACTGAGATAGCTGGTACTACACGCGACAGCATCTACACACGCTTCAACAAGTTCGGATTCGATTTTTACCTTGTTGACACGGCTGGCATCCGCAAAAAGAACAAAGTGACCGAGGACTTGGAGTTTTATAGCGTCATGCGTAGCATCCGTTCCATTGAGAACAGTGATGTCTGCATACTCATGATTGATGCCACACGAGGCATAGAGGCACAGGACATGAACATATTCCAGCTCATACAGAAAAACAACAAGAGCCTTGTGGTGGTAGTCAATAAGTGGGACCTTGTGGAGAATAAGGATCAGAAGGTTATCGACACATTCAAGAATGCTATCTATAACCGTTTGGCTCCATTTGTTGATTTCCCCATTATCTTCGCGTCGGCTCTCACCAAGCAGCGTATCTTCAAGGTGCTGGAAACGGCGAAGCAGGTTTATCTCAACCGTGAGATTCGAATTGGCACAACCAAGCTCAACGAGGTGATGCTTCCCATTATCGAGCAGACCCCACCCCCATCGACCAAGGGCAAGTATATTAAGATTAAGTATTGCTCACAATTGCCTAACACGAAGATACCCTCATTCGTGTTCTACGCAAACTTGCCGCAATATATCAAGGAACCTTATCGCCGATTCCTTGAGAACAAGATACGCGAGAACTGGTCGCTCCATGGTTGTCCCATCAACGTCTTTATTCGGCAGAAATAACGGTTAACAAGGTGTAAGCTGGACGCTTATATGTTTTGTCAGCGACAGCTTGACACCTTGTCAAGGAGGCAATCTGTCCAGGCGCGTGGCTCTTTTGGGGCGGCGTTGTGACCTACAGAGGTGTCGGTCTGAGGAGCAATTAATTGAAAACGATGAAAAAAGCTATACTTTCCCTTTTCGCCATTGTGCTCTTGGTGGCTTGCGGAGGTACTTCTGGGCCGACCGCGTCCGATTTGGCTGGGCAAGCGGCGAAAGTTTATTACGAGCAACTTTTGCGGGGCGATTATGCCAGTTTCGTTGACGGAACCTATCGTCCCGACTCTATACCGGGGAGCTATCGCGAGCAGCTCATAGCCAATGCCAAGATGTTCGTAGGGCAACAAGAGGATGAACATGGTGGCATCAAGTCGGTGCGTGTCATCAGTGCCACTGCCGACACGGTACACCGTGTGGCCACTGTCTTCCTTGGCTTTGCTTATGGCGACAGTGCCAAAGAGCAGGTTTCCGTTCCGATGGTAGAACGTGAAGGTGTGTGGTATATGCGCTGACAGTGGATTTTATTGCTTGCTGGATTCCGTCTCCTTGTTGAGTTCGGCTTTCCGAACTTTTCGGAAGAGGTCGGATGCGAACACAAAGTCGTTGAGTAGCTTGTTTTGCGACCCCATAACCTCGTCTTTCGTTCCTTCCCACTCCTTGTGGCCTTGGTAGATGAAGATAATCTTCTCGCCAATGCCCATCACAGAGTTCATGTCGTGCGTGTTGATAATGGTTGTGATGCCATACTCGTGCGTGATGTCCGACAGCAGGTGGTCGATTACCAGCGATGTCTTCGGGTCCAATCCCGAGTTCGGCTCATCGCAGAAAAGGTATTTCGGGTTGAGCACAATGGCTCGCGCTATTGCCACACGTTTTTGCATGCCTCCCGAAATCTCGTCTGGAAATTTGCTTTCCGCCCCGAAGAGGTTCACTCGCTCGATACATTCCATGGCCCGTTGGTTGCGCTCTCGGTTGCTCATCGATGAGAACATGTCGAGCGGGAAGCGCACGTTTTCCAGCACATTCATCGAATCGAACAATGCTGATCCTTGGAAGGTCATGCCCATCTCGCGTCGCAACATGATTCGTTGCCGTTTGTCCATGCTCACGTAGTCGCGTCCGTCGTAGAGAATTTGCCCAGACGTGGGTTCCAATAGCCCCACCAGGTCATTCATCAGCACGGTCTTTCCCGATCCGCTTTGTCCGATGATGAGGTTGGTCTTTCCTGTTTCGAAGACGGCATTGATGCCCTTGAGTACGGTCTTGTCACCAAACGATTTGGTGAGTTGCTTGATTTCAATCATGATGGCTGATGGGTTGCTGATGTGAGGGGATTAGGACAACAGTTGGGTTAGGAATACGTCGGAAAAGAGGATGAGCACGCTGGAGCTCACAACGGCATCGGTCGATGACTTTCCGACCTCCACGGAGCCGCCCTCCACGGTGTAGCCGAAGTAGCTCGACACGCTGGAGATGATGAAAGCGAAGAACAGGCTCTTGATGATACTCATCCACATGAACCACGAGTTGAAGGCATGGTGCATGCCTGCCGTCAGGTCTTCAGGCGACATCATGTGGCCGATGTAGGCTGTGGCGTAGGCTCCCACAATGCCCATCGTCGATGAAAAAATCACCAGGAAGGGCATGATGGTTACCAGACCTAAGATTTTGGGCAATATGAGGTGGCAGGCGGAGTTGACGCCCATTACGTCGAGCGCGTCGATCTGTTGGGTCACACGCATCGTGCCGATCTCGGAGGCGATGTTCGAGCCTACCTTGCCGGCCAGGATAAGGCACATGATGGATGAGGAAAACTCCAGCAGCATGATTTCGCGCGTCACATAGCCCGTCACCCAGTGGGGCATCCAAGGACTCTGGATGTTCACCTTCATCTGGATGCAAATCACCGCACCGATGAAGAACGAGATGAGCAGCACGATGCCGATGGAGTCGACGCCCAACTGCGACATCTCCTTGACGTAGCGTTTCATGAACATGCGCATGCGTTCGGGGCGCGAGAAGGAACGGCCCATCAGGATGAGGTAGCTGCCGAAGGTGGTGAGCCATTTGCGGAGTAACTTGATGAGTATCATGTGTGCTGTCGTTTTTACATTATCAATGCAAAAGTAACCAAAACATCCCGAAAAACTGCAATAAGGGAGAAAGTTTTTGAAGTTTTATGTTTTGGGTTATTCGTTTTGTCACACGTGAGGGTAGCCGAAGTCATGGGCCTCACCGCACGGTCGTCACTTGGTGGGCATCCGCTCGGGAGTGGCCGTGATCAGTCGACAGAACAGTTCGGATGTGCCCACCTTGAAGCATTCGCCGGTGGTGTGAGGAAGAGAGCGGCATGGGACGGATTAGAATGCCGGGCGTGGGGTCATAGAGGCGGCCGTTACTTTCCCCGCTTCACGCCAGTGACTTTCGGTTCATGTTGATGAGCCCGAACTCGGGCAGCATCTCGTGGCTCGTGTAGTCGCGGTGAAGGCCGATGGCGTTGAGCGTCACGGTCTGCTTGCCCCACGTGTCATAGGTGGCGTCGAAGATCTTCATGCCGTTCTCGTCGAAGACGGAGAGAATGTTGCCCTGGCGGTCGGTGAAAACAAAAAGACTATTCACAACTATACTCTCCGTTGATTATTTCCTCAACTTTTCCTTTCCGTTTGCGCTACAAGATAGCAATGGTAAATGCGGCAGCAATACCCAATAGCGTAGCAATGACTGAGCCCACACAAAAGCAATTGTCCTTCGATTCCATTTCTTGTGCCAAGCTTCGTCCTCCTTCTCAAATTGCTTGAAGTATTTTAAATATCGGTCGCCAGAAAACACGGCCCTGTAAGCTGGGATATAACCAAGACTTATTGGAATACCTATTAATATCATCATTAAGAAGCCATTAGGGTTTCCAATAACTTTAATTGCAACTCCCAAAAGGGCTAAAGAAAAAAAGCCTGGATACCCAGAATATAGGTAGCCAAACATATAATTGGCCCATCCTATATGGTATCCATTTTTTCGATCATATAAAAGGTAGGTTCTATTAATTTG
>DJOD01000037.1:38357-81118 GCA_002437115.1 Prevotella sp. UBA6447 | reverse complement strand
CCTACCGCTGAATAGTTACGACGGGGCGTTGAAATGTTAATAATGATAAAAAACAACAGATTCTTGTTTGTAAATAGCCCGTTGGCACGTTATTATCATAATAACGTTAACACTTTTCATGATGAGAAAATCCATATTGCTCTCGTTGGCCCTCGTGGCTGTGACAGGCGCAAGGGCCGCCGAGGTCGATACCCTGGCCATTGATGCTATTTACAAACAATTGTTGGCTCAACCGGGAGTGACGCAGACCGCTGTGCGCTACACGGGCTCGTGGTCGAAAGACCTGACAGGCTTTGCCTGGAGCCAGGGGCAGGGGCGCGGCTGGACTGTTGGCAATCGCCTGCGGCTGACGGGTGTGAAGCAAACGGAGTTTGACCGATACTGGCAGGTGTTCGAGCAATATAAGAAGCAGACCCGCGTGAGCATGGACGATGGGCGAGCCGACATGGGGCTCAACGACAGCCGCCTGTTCTATGGCATGAGGTTGCAAGGCGACACTCTCTATTTTCTCAAGGCCCGCAAGGAAGGCGATGAATTCACCGTGCCCAAGGACTGGGCTACGCGCGACTATTACAAGGGACCGACACCGCGACCCGACTACTGGGCAGCTGTCGATGCTCCTACCAAGCGACTGCTTGGGCTGAGCCACCTGTGGAATGCCGTGAAGAGAAACTATGTGTTCATGGATCGTGTGAAGGTCGACTGGGACAGTCTCTATGTGGCCATGATCCCGCAGATGAAGGCCGTCAGCACTGATGCAGAGGCTACGAGACTGCTGCAGCGCATGGCGGCCACGCTGGGCGACGGCCACACCTATGTCTATGGCTACCAAAGTAGCCACACCCAGACTATGCCCCTCACCACTCGGTGGGTGGATGGCAAGGTGTATGTGGACCAGGTCTACAGTTCCGCCTTCGCCAAGCAGGGCGTGCACCGCGGACAGGAGGTGCTGGCCGTCAACGGTGAGGCGCCCGATGTCTATGCCCAGCGCGAACTGGCCCCTTACGTCTCGGCCTCCACGCCCCAATGGCTCATCCATGAGATGTACGACGACCTAAGCCTCACCCGGTGTGAGGGACAGCGCGCCATGACCCTTCTGTTGCGTGACGGCAAGCGACAGCTGAGCGCCAGCTATGCCTTCGACGGCAGTGGCTTCGACCTGCGGCCCGAGCACCCCCAACCCGTGTCGTTCCGCCTACTGGATGACGGTATCGGATATCTGCGCATCGAGAACTTCATGGACAGTCGTCTCCGCAACCTGTTTGACCAGCTCTACCCGCGCATCCTCCTGACGCGCGCGCTCATCATCGACGTGCGCGACAACCCCGGCGGCAACTCGGGCAACGGCGACTACATCGCCTACCATTTTGTCGCCGACAGCGTGCGGACGGGGGCTTGGGAGAGCCGTGAGTACATTCCCGCCTTCGCCTCGTGGGGATACAAGGAACGCACCTACCGCGAGGAGGGCAACCTTGTCCGCGCCGATGCCTCCGACTCGCTGGAGCGCTACACCCGCCCCGTGGCCCTGCTCGTCGGACGCGGTACGTTCTCTGCCGCCGAAGACTTCACGGGCTACATGCGTGCCACCGGACACTGCACCCTCGTGGGCGAACCCACGGGTGGCAGCACCGGCAATAGCGTGCGCGTGGAAATCATACCCAGTGTGTGCTATGCCAAGATTTGCGCCAAGCACGACTATGCGCCCGATGGCACCGACTTTGTCGGCCATGGCTTCATGCCCGACATCCCTGCCCCCGAAACCTACAACACCTACTTCAAGGATAAGCGCGACAACGCAATGACCAAGGCACTGGAGCACCTGCGCAAGCTGCTTCGCCATTGATTGTTGGCAGGGCAACGCTCCTCGCGGTACACGGGATGTGACAATGGGGCGGTAAGGAAATTGTGCAGGTTAAATAGTATTAAAACTGTTAAAATAGAATAATTTCAAAGAAGCAGTCTGTGGCATGTGGTCCGCATATGGAATAAAATGTGTAATTTTGCACACCGATTTATTTCGGGACACACTTAGAGTCCCACGTGCGGAAGTGTAAATAGCTGTGCCTTTGGCCAGACACGGTGGTTTGTGAATCGTCTGCGCAACAGAGCGAAAGCCATGGATGGTCTCTTTTAGACTGGAGGCGCCGTGAGGTCTCTGTTTAGAACAAAAGGTAAAAACGTTTTTTAGTAGTAAATTTAATTTTTAAAATGGACACTTTAAGTTACAAGACTATTTCCGTCAACAAGGAAACAGCTCAAAAGGAGTGGGTAGTCGTGGACGCTGCCGACCAGGTTGTAGGCCGCCTCTGCTCGAAGGTTGCCAAGTTGCTCCGTGGCAAGTACAAACCCACCTTCACTCCGCACGTCGACTGTGGTGACAACGTGATCATCATCAACGCAGCCCAAGTGCGTTTCACTGGCAAGAAAGAGACCGACAAGGTCTACACTCGCTATACTGGTTATCCCGGTGGCCAGCGCTTCAACACGCCTGCTGAGCTCCGCAAGCGCGAAAACGGCATCGACAAGATTATCCGTCACGCCGTGAAGGGCATGCTGCCCAAGGGTCCCCTTGGCCGTTCGCTCATGGACAACCTCTACGTGTATGAGGGTGCTGAGCACAAGCAGGAGGCACAGAAGCCTAAGACTATTGATATTAACCAGTATAAATAAGAAGAGATAAGATGGAAGTCATTAATGCAATCGGTCGCCGCAAGAGCGCTGTGGCTCGTGTTTATGTCACAGAGGGCACCGGTAAGATTACAATCAATAAGAAGGACATCACTGTATACTTCCCCTCAGCCATCCTGCGTTATGTAGTGAAGCAGCCCCTGCAGCTGCTCGAGGTCGCTGAGAAGTATGACATCAAGGCCAACCTCGACGGCGGTGGTTTCACCGGCCAGAGCCAGGCCCTCCGCCTCGCCATCGCACGCGCGCTGGTGAAGATCAACGCTGAAGACAAGAAGAACCTCAAGGATCACGGATTCCTGACACGCGACAGCCGTGCCGTCGAGCGTAAGAAGCCCGGACAGCCCAAGGCTCGCCGTCACTTCCAGTTCAGTAAGCGTTAATATCTCCGATGGCTCCTCCAAAGGGAGTTGCGGGATACGTTTAGCATCCAAACAGGCAGGACTCTTCGCCGCTTAGGTGAGGCTACCCGTCTGCTGGTTCTAAGCAACGGCCGAAAGGTCGGTTACGCTTGGGGACCACGTCCTCGGCTAACAAGAATTAAAAAGGAAAGTAAACAATTAAAATCAAAACGAAAATGTCAAGAACAAATTTTGACCAGTTGCTTCAGGCAGGTTGCCATTTCGGTCATCTGAAGCGCAAGTGGAATCCCGCCATGGCTCCTTACATCTTCATGGAGCGCAACGGCATTCATATCATCGACCTCAACAAGACCGTCGCCAAGATTGACGAGGCTGCTGAGGCTCTCAAGGGCATTGCCAAGAGTGGCAAGAAGATCCTGTTCGTCGCTACTAAAAAACAGGCCAAGGACATTGTGGCTGAGAAGGCCGCCTCTGTCAATATGCCTTATGTCATCGAGCGTTGGCCGGGCGGCATGCTCACCAACTTCCCCACCATCCGTAAGGCTGTCAAGAAAATGACGAACATTGACAAGCTCATGAATGATGGCACGTTCTCGAACCTCTCAAAGCGCGAGCTGCTGCAGATCACGCGCCAGCGCGCCAAGCTCGAGAAGAACCTTGGTTCCATCGCCGACCTCACCCGTCTGCCCTCAGCCCTCTTCGTGGTGGATGTCATGAAGGAGCATATCGCAGTGAAGGAGGCCAACCGCCTGGGCATCCCTGTGTTCGCTATCGTCGACACCAACTCTGACCCCAGCAATGTGGACTACATGATTCCTGCCAACGATGATGCCAAAGACTCTATTGAGGTCATCCTCGATGCTGTTTGCGGCGCTATCGCAGAGGGCTTGGAGGAGCGCAAGGCAGAGAAGGCCGACGAGAAGGCAGCTTCTGAGCAGTCCGAGGAAGCCGCTGAGGGTCGCCGCCGCGCCCCCCGTCGTGCTCGCCGTGAGGACACACCTGCCGCCGAGGCTGCTCCCACCGCTGAGGAGGCTGCTCCCGCTGCCGAGTAATCAAAGCGTTTATACATCAAACTTAATAAAGTAAAATATCATTATGGCTGTTACAATTGAAGACATCAAGAAGCTTCGCACAATGACCGGTGCAGGCATGAAGGACTGCAAGAAGGCTCTTACCGAGGCTGATGGTGATATAAAGAAGGCTGTGGAGCTTGTGCGTGAGCGTGGCTTGGCCATTGCCGCCAAGCGCTCTGACCGCGCCACATCCAATGGTTGCGTGCTCGTGAAGAGCGAGAATGGCTTCGCCGCCATGATCGGCTTGAAGTGCGAGACCGACTTCGTTGCCAACGGTGCCGACTACATCAAGCTCACGCAGGACATCCTCGATGCTGCCATCGCCGCCAAGGCCCACACCTTGGATGAGGTGAAGGAGTTGACCGTCAACTATGACGGTGAGGACGTGAAGGTGGCCGACGCTGTCACGCGCCGCTCGGGTGTCGTGGGCGAGAAGATGGAGCTCGATGGCTACAACGTGCTCGAGGGCGACAACATCTACACCTATGACCATATGGGTCGCCACACGCTCTGCACCATGGTGCAGCTCTCCGCTGCCAATGAGGATGCCGGTCACAAGGTGGCCATGCAGGTCGCTGCCATGAAGCCCGTAGCGCTCGACGAGGCCAGCGTGCCCCAGAACGTGAAGGACGAGGAGCTCAAGGTGGCTATCGAGAAGACGAAGGAGGAGCAGGTTCAGCGCCAGGTGAACGTGGCCTTGAAGAAGGCTGGCATCAACGCCAACCTCGTCGACTCTGACGATCACATCGCTTCTAACGTTACCAAGGGCTGGCTCACTCAGGAGGATGCCGATAAGGCTCGTGAGATCATCAAGACTGTTGGCGCAGAGGCTGCCGGCAAGCTCAATGAGAACATGATCCAGAACATCGCCAAGGGTCGTATGGCTAAGTTCTACAAGGAGAACTGCTTGGTCGACCAGGAGTTCCAGTTTGAGGAAGGCGACAAGAAGAATGTTGCGCAGTGGCTTGACGCACAGGCCAAGGGCTTGAAGGTTGTGGCTTACAAGCGTTACACGCTCGCAGCCGACTAAACGATAGTTTACGTCAATAATAATGGGGAGCCATGGAAGACGCGGTCTTCCGCGGTTCCCCATATTTGTTTTTACGCACATCATTAATTATGTTATTGGCAATGGGCAGGTGGTTGTCATTGTTACTGTTGACGCTCGTTGTGGCAGAAGCGAACGCGCAGCGTCCGGTGTTTGCCAAGATGTCGCCGTTTGTCAGGCAGGCATGGCTGTCGCAACGGAGTGCCCAAGGCGGTGCTCACAGCAGACGGGAGGTCGAAAGTGGGGCGAAGTCTGAGCCCTCCATCATGACATTCGTCAAGCTGAACACGACCGACGCGAAAGTGCTCAGGGAGCATGGCGCGCGCGTGTTCGACCAAAAGGGAACCTTGTTTGTGGCCAGCATCCCCCTGGATGCACTGGGGTATCTGTCATGCGACGACCGTGTGGTGCGAGTGGAGGCTGGCCAACGTGCCTCTACGCTCATGGACACCACGGCAACCATCGTCGATGCCACGCCCGCGCAACAATTGCAACGACTGCCACAAGCCTACACAGGGCGTGGGGTGGTTGTGGGGGTGCAAGACATAGGCTTCGACCTTACCCATCCCACTTTTTACTCGCCCGACTTGTCGCGCTACCGCATCAAGGCACTCTGGGACCAGCTTTCCCTTGACACGCTTCATTCTTCCCTGCCGGCTGGACGCGACTACATGGGGCGCGATAGTCTCCTGGCCGTCGGCTGCCCACGGGACGGCTTGCGCCAGACCCACGGGACACATACGGCGGGCATAGCCGCAGGCAGCGGCGCTGAAGGAGCCGACACACTGTCGCCTTATCGCGGCATTGCCTGGGAGAGCGACCTGTGCCTGGTGTGCAACGCCACGACCGACGACCTCTCCCTGATTGACCCCAATGACTATTACAAGTACACCTTTGCGCTCGACGCCCTTGGCTTCAAGTATATCTTCGACTATGCTGACAGCGTGGGAAGTCCTTGCGTCATCAATTTCAGCGAAGGTTCAAGACAAGACTTCCAGGGATACGACCAACTGTATTACGAGATGCTCGACTCGCTCACGGGACCCGGACATATCATCGTTTCGTCGGCGGGAAACAATGGGCAAGCTATCAATTACCTTCACAAGGGCATCAACCAATCGTCGGCTGGGCTTTTCTGTGGCAGCAACTTGCAGAATGTGGGGTTCACCACGAAGGCCAGCGGCACCGTTCGCAATTTCACGCTGCGGCTCTCGGCCTATGTGAAAGCGGATGAGCCGCAAACGATAGACATCCCGATGAGCCGTGTGCTTGCGTCGGACGACTCGACGCTTGTCGACACCGTGGAGGTGGGCAATTACAAGTATGTCATTGCGGCTACGGCTTATCCGTCATGCTATGATGCTGGTGAGGTGGTTTGCGACTGGGACATCATCACCTTGGCGAACATCTTCTCCAAGTGTTATCCTGTCTCGTTGCAGCTTATGGGAAAAGACACCGACGTGGAACTGTTCCCCGTTACGGGATGGCTTTACCATAGCAACCTTGCCCCAAGCCTTTCTGACGGCGACAACACCCATAGCGTCAACTCGCCGTCGAGTGCGCCGTCGGTCATCTGCGTAGGGGCCACAGGTTACCGCACACAGATAACCAACTACTTGGGACAGCAGTTTGTCTACGACAACGGGCAACATGGTGTCAAGACACCTTTCTCAAGCGTGGGACCCACCTTCGACGGCCGTGTCAAGCCTGACGTAATGGCTCCTGGGCAAAACATTGTCTCGTCGTATAGCAGTTTCTACTTGGAGCACAATCCCGAGGCAAGTGATGTCAAGAATGATGTGCGACACTTCCAACATGGGGGCAGGACGTATGCCTGGAACAGCAATGGTGGCACGTCGATGTCGTCGCCTGTTGTGGCAGGAGCCATAGCCTTGTGGCTGCAAGCAGACCCAACGCTGTCGCCAACCGACTGTCTTGAAATCTTTTCCAAGACTTGCCGCCACTATGATCCCACGCTCACTTATCCCAACAACCTCTATGGTTACGGTGAGATTGATGTCGCGGCTGGCTTGGAGGAGATTGTCAGGCGACAGGCTGCGGGAGTGACGACCATTCCTGTTAACCAGGAGGCAGGACGCATCCACACCATAGACGGGCGTTTTGTGGGAACGGATTGTTCCCGACTGTCGTCAGGAATATACATTCGAGACGGACGCAAGTTTGTTGTCCGATAAAACAACATCCCTTCTTTACAAATACCAATCATGAAGATTTTTGCCATTGGCATGAATTATGCCTTGCACAATAAAGCGCTTCACGGAACGTTATCTAAACCGGAGGAGCCAGTCATTTTCCTGAAAGCCGACACGGCTTTGCTCAAGGACCATAAGCCCTTCTTCATCCCCGATCACATGGGGAGCATCGAGTATGAAGCCGAGGTGGTGGTGCGCATCTGCCGCCTGGGCAAGAACATCCCGGAGCGCTTCGCCCATCGTTACTATGATGCCTACACGGTAGGCATCGATTTCACGGCTCGGGAGATGCAGCGAAAGCTGGCCTCGCAAGGCAAGCCGTGGGACATTGCCAAGGGGTTCGACGGTGCGGCGTGCGTCGGCGAGTGGGTGTCGAAAGAAAAGTTGCCCGACATCCAGCGACTGCGTTTCCACCTCGACATCAACGGCAAGGAGGTGCAACAGGGTTACACGGGCGACATGTTCTATAAGGTAGACGAAATCATTGCCTACATCAGCCAGTTCTACACCCTGAAGACGGGTGATATCCTTTACACGGGAACGCCGACAGGTGTCGGCCCTGTGCACATAGACGACCACATGGAGGGCTTCATCGAAGAGCGGAAGGTGCTCGACTTCAACTGCAAGTAACCTCGACTTTCCGGTTGCCACCAGCGGAAACGCTTGCCATGCCATGCGGATTTCCACACCAACAGACAAAACATGAAACACAGACGAATATTTGTTCTACTCCTGTCTCTCTTGATGGGCTTGTCAGTTTCGGCGCAACGGTTCTTTAATTTGACCTCCGATGAGGTTAGTGTCGACTCCATGCTGCCGCAGTTTACTTATGCTGTGCCCTTGGAGGGAACTTTCACCGACTCCATTTATACCGCCACCATCCTTTACCCTGAGTTCATTGACATGACCCAGGAGGACATCGCACGTTACCATAGCCTGTCGTCCGACTCTCTCCCGGCGCTTCCCCACGTGGAACAACGATTGGCGCTAAGCCGTAAGAAAGGGTCGCTTGAGGTGGGGTTCTGCCCTTTGGTCTACCGCGACGGGCATTACCAAATACTTGTCAGCTTCATGCTCCGCATCGACGCGCAACCCCTTCCTCGTTCTAAGCGCAAGGCACAGGCTGCGCGGTCAACAGCTGCCGCGTCGCGCTATGCCTCCCATTCCGTGCTTGCCACGGGCTCATGGGCGAAGATACGTGTGCCGTCGACGGGTGTTTACCAGCTCACGGATGCGTTTATCCGCCAAGCAGGCTTCTCCGACTTGAGCAAGGTTAAAGTTTATGGCTATGGCGGAAACTTGCAGAATGAGCGCCTGGTAGGCGATGAGCTGCGTGAGACAGATGACTTGCAGGAGGTTCCCACCTGTGTCGTTGGCAACAGGCGGCTTTTCCATGCACGTGGTTCGGTGAGCTGGGAGAGCAACACGGCCGCCCGTCGCACGCGCAATCCATACTCCGATTACGGATATTATTTTCTCACCGAGAGCGACTCGGAGCCGCAACTTGTCGATTCGACGACATTCGTCTCCTCCTTCTACCCATCACCCGACGACTATCACACGCTCTATGAAGTGGATGGTTACAGCTGGTATCAAGGGGGTCGCAACCTCTTCGATCCTGAGCCCATCCACTTCGGCCAAACCAAGAACGTGGTGCTCAAGAACACCACCGGCGCAACGTCAGGACGCCTGTCGGTGAGCGTCTCGGCAGGAATGTACAGCCGTGCAAAGGTCTCTCTCAATGGAAAGGAGCTGGGCGACCTCTATATCTCGGTGGGAAGCTACGACAAGGGCAATTCTTCCACCAAGACTTACCAGGTCAGCGATCTCACGGCTACCGACACGGTGAGCGTCACTTGCGGGCTGGGCGATCCCATCCGGCTCGACTATGTGTCGATGGCTTGGGACCAGGCAGCCCCCGCCCCGATCCTGACGGCCCAATATCCCACCCCAGAATATCTCTACCACATCACCAACCAAGACCATCATGCCGATGCGGCTGCTGACATGGTTATCATCATCCCCACCTCGCAGAAGCTCCTCAAGCAGGCTCAACGGCTTGCCGCGTTCCATGAGCAGCACGACTCCCTTCGTGTGCGCATCGTCCCAGCCGACGAGCTCTTTAATGAGTTCTCCAGTGGAACACCCGATGCCAATGCCTACCGCCGTTACTTGAAGATGCTCTATGATCGCGCTGAGACGGATTCCGACATGCCTCGCTTCCTGTTGCTGTTTGGCGATTGTGTGTGGGACAACCGTATGCTTACATCCGACTGTGCAACTCTCAACCCAGACGATTATCTGCTATGTTATGAGAGCGAGAACTCGTTTAATGAAATACGTTGCTTCATTGACGACGGTTTCTTTTGCTTGCTTGATGATGGCGAGGGTGTGGATCAGCTGCGGTCTGACAAGCTTGACATGGCTGTTGGCCGTTTTCCTGTTGTCACGGAGGAGGATGCCAAGGCCATGGTGGACAAGACTATTGGGTATGTGGAAAACAAAAACGCCGGTGCTTGGCAAAACACATTGGTCTTCATGGGCGACGATGGAAATGGAAACCTCCACATGAACGATGTCAATGACGCGGCCAACGACATCGCCGCACGTTACCCTGGATACCAGGTGAAAAAAGTCATGTGGGATGCCTACGAAGGTGTCTCGACATCAACGGGAAACACCTATCCTGACGTGAGCGCTCTCTTGAAGCAGCAACAGCAGGCTGGTGCGCTCATCATGGATTATGGTGGACATGGGCGGGCCGACCAGATCTCGCATGAGCGTGTGTTGACCCTGGCCGATTTTGAGTCGTTCACCAATTCGAACCTTCCCCTTTGGATCACAGCTTCGTGCGACATCTTGCCCTTCGATGGCACGACTCCCACCATCGGCGAGACGGCGGTGACCACCAGCAAGGGAGGCGCTGTGGCTTTCTTCGGAACCACACGCACGGTGTATTCTAATTACAACAAGTCCATCAACATGGCTTTCCTGCGCTATGTGCTCTCCATAGCCGATGGCAAGCCGATGACTCTTGGCGAAGCCCAGCGGCTGGCCAAGAACCAGATGATTACCACTCGCCAGGACACCACGGTCAACAAGTTGCAGTATTCGCTCCTTGGCGATCCGGCCATTTCGCTGCATTTGCCTACGCTGAGCGTTGTCATCGATTCCATCAATGGTGCCAAGCCGTCGGCAAATGCTCCTGTGACCCTCAAGGCAGGGAGTGTGGCGCGTGTGGCAGGACATGTGGAAAGCCAACAGCCTTTCAATGGCGTGATGACAGCTTTGGTGCGCGATTCGCGTGAGTTGGTGACTTGCCGACTGAACAAAAGTTCGGAGGCAAAGACACCGTTCACCTATTATGATCGCACCAACACGCTTTTCAATGGGGCTGACAGCATCAGGAACGGGCGTTTCTCGTTCTCATTTGTGGTTCCCAAGGACATCAATTATTCGGACGGAAAAGGCTTAATCAACATCCATGCCGTCAGCAGTGACCATACCCTTGAGGCACATGGAGCCGAGGAAAACTTCCTGGTGGGAGGAAGTGAGGACAGCGATCTCGATTCGTTGGGACCGAAAATCTATTGTTATCTCAACACGCCACAGTTTGAAAACGGTGGAAACGTCAACGCAACTCCTTATTTTGTCGCCCAGTTGAGCGATGCCGACGGTATCAATGCAGCGGGAAACGGTGTCGGGCATGACCTGCAGCTCATTGTGGATGGAAGTCCCAGCATGACGTATAAGCTCAACGACTATTTCGCTTATGACTTCGGGACCTACCAAAGTGGCTCGGTTTGCTACAGCTTGCCTGAACTGGAACCTGGTCGCCACACGTTGCTCTTCCGAGCATGGGACGTGCTAAACAATTCGACATCAGCCACACTTGACTTTAATGTCGTGAAGGGATTGCAGCCCACCATTTACAGCGTCGACGTGTCGCAAAACCCGGCGTCGACCTCTACGACGTTCATCATCAGTCACGATTTCAACGGTTCGAACGTGGATGTCAAGATTGATGTGTTCGACACCAGCGGCCGGATGCTGTGGAGCCATTCGGAAAGTGGCGTGTCAGCCAGTGGCGCTTATACCGTCGATTGGGATCTCTGCCAAGATGGCGGTGGCCGGTTGCAGACTGGAGTCTATCTCTATCGGGTCCGTGTGTCGTGCGACGGAAGTTCTGAGGCCTCTAAAGCCAAGAAACTCGTTGTCATCAACAATAAATGAACCATTGTCAACGTTCTAACATCAGTCAGGGTAGCCATGCCACGCTCTTGGGCTTAGCCCAACGTGGTGGCTATCATCCAACAAACCAACCAAGCATGAACAATACTTATAGAATAATCTCCGCATGTCTTCTTGCCATCGTCGCGACGCAGGCCAAAGCGCAAGACAAGAAGGACATGTTTAACCCAGTCAACACGTCTGTCACCTCGCAGACCATTGCGCCCGATGCCCGTGCGGGCGGCATGGGCGACGTGGGGGTAGCTACCGACCCGGATGTCGTTTCCCAATACTGGAATCCAGCTAAGTACCCCTTTACCATCAGCCGTGCGGGCGTGGCGCTCAACTACACGCCTTGGCTGCGCCAGTTGGTCAGCGACATGGACTTGGCTTACCTTGCCGGTTACTATCGCATAGGCGACTACAGTGCGGTGTCAGGCTCGTTTCGCTATTTTTCGTTGGGCGAGGTGATGATGGGCAACTACTCGTCGGGCACGTCGGGGAGTACGGCCAATGCCGGAAACACCATCAACCCGTATGAGATGTCGTTTGATGTGGCCTATTCGCTCATGCTCAGCGAGAAGTTCTCGCTCGCTGCGGCGGTGCGCTGGATTTACTCAGACCTTACTTACGACTACACCCAAGACACCTCGCCGGGGTCAGCCTTTGCGGCCGACCTGTCGGCCTATTACCAGAACTATGTCAACCTGGGTTCGCGCGAGTGCCAGCTGGGCTTGGGGCTCAACATCTCCAACATAGGCAGCAAAATCAAGTTTGGCGGCTACGACTACAGCGAGTTTATCCCCACCAACCTGCGCCTGGGAGCCGCGTTGATGGTTCCGATTGACGAATACAACCGTTTCACCATTGCCGCCGATGCCAACAAGTTGCTCGTTCCTACCTATCCTAAGCAGAATGAGGGCGAGAGCACAGAGGATTACCAGCAACGTGTGCAGAAAGACTATTACGACGTGTCGAGCATCAGTGGAATCTTCAAAAGCTTTGGCGACGCCCCGGGTGGTTTCAAGGAAGAGTTGCAAGAGATACAGTGGAGTTTGGGTGCCGAATATACCTACCACGACCAGTTCACCCTTCGTGCGGGCTATCACCATGAGAGCGCGAACAAGGGTAACCGCAAGTATTTCACGGTTGGAGGTGGTTTCAAGATGAGTGTGTTTTCGCTTGATGCCGGCTACGTCATCGCCACGGCCAAGAGCAATCCGCTCGACCAGACACTCCGTTTCACGCTGAGCTTCGACATGGATGGAATCAAGGACTTGTTCAAACGCAGATAAGATGACAAACATTAGAGTAGGAATGGGTTACGATGTCCACCAGTTGGTGGAAGGACGTGACCTTTTTTTGGGAGGTGTCAAGATTAACCACACGATGGGTCTGCAAGGCCATAGCGATGCCGACGTGCTCATCCACGCGATTTGCGACGCCTTGCTTGGCGCAGCCAACTTGCGCGACATTGGTTACCACTTTCCCGACACGTCGGCTGACACGCTTGGCATGGACAGCAAGGTCATCCTCGAGCAGGTGGTGGCACTCATCGCCACCAAGGGTTATCGGTTGGTCAACATCGATGCCACCGTCTGCGCCGAGCGCCCCAAGCTCAACCCGCACGTCCCAGCCATGAAGGCTTGCTTGGCTCGTGTCATGGGGTGTGATGAGAACCAGGTGAGCATCAAGGCCACCACCACCGAGAAACTTGGCTTCACGGGGCGCGAGGAGGGCATTTCGGCTTATGCCGTCTGTTTGATAGAGAAAGAAAACTGAGGCTTCGGCATCCGCTTTTGCCATCGGCAGGGCCACATAATCTTAGCTTTAGGCAATGATGGGCTTGGACTGTTGTGTTCCAGGCCTTTTTTGTGGACTTTTGCGCCACCGCCTTTGGAATAGGCACAAAAAAATACGTTGAAACTCATCAACGAGCTCCAACGTACACCTATGTTTAACTAAAATCCTTTTCAAACGAAATGAAAACCTCACGGTTTCCATTGTTTTCCGTTAAACAATCTATCAATCTACCTTAAACCTAATAACTAAAAACCTAAATCTATTACTACTAACCTAAACAATCTATTAACCTTTTGACGCTGCAAAGTTACTATGAAAATGCACTTTTCGCAAGATATTACTTATCCATTCTTCTTAAAGATGCGTTTTAATTGACATAAATCAACAATTGTGTTCGCACACATCATGTTTTTTACTCAATTTTCCCAATTATCCCCGATGTTTCATCCTATTTTCTTATCTTTGTATTGGATAGGTGGCGCCTGGCTATTTGAGAGCAAGTCCTCATGAAGCCCGTTTGCGCCTCCTCCAAGTAAAATCATCAATTAGGTATGCGCGTACTGATTATCAACACAAGTGAAAAGACGGGCGGGGCCGCCGTGGCGGCCAATCGCCTGCTCGATACGCTCAACAACAACGGTGTGAAGGCCAAGATGTTGGTGGGCGACAAGGTGACCGACAACATCACGGTGGTGCAAGCCCCTTGCCCTTGGCTCCGAAGATGGAACTTCCTATGGGAGCGTTGGTGTGTCTTTTGGCATTTGCATTTCAGCCGTAAAAACCTTTTTGAGCTCGACTTGGCCAACGCGGGCATTGACATCACGAGCCTTCCCGAGTTTAAGGAAGCCGATATTATCCATTTGGCTTGGGTCAACCAAGGGCTGTTGTCACTGGGTTCGATTCGTAAGATTTTGGCCAGTGGCAAGCCTGTGGTGTGGACCATGCACGACCTTTGGCCTGCGACGGGCATCTGCCATGTGACGCTTGGCTGCAAGGCATATCGTTTCGTTTGCCAGGGTTGCCGTTACTTACCCAAGCACCATTCATCTCGCGACTTGTCTACGCGTGTTTTCAATCGCAAGCGCAAGCTCTACCGAGGTAGTGGCATCCACTTTGTGGCGTGTAGCAAGTGGCTCGGTGAGCAGGCTCGCCAGAGCGCATTGCTTTCCGGCTTGCACGTTGACACCATTCCCAACCCCATTGACACACGTGTGTTTTTCCCAAAAGACAAGCAGACTTCGCGGCTTCATGCCAACTTGCCTGCCGACAAGCGTGTCATTCTGTTCGTCTCGCAGCGTGTCACCATGGAGCGCAAGGGCATAGCCTATCTCACCGAAGCCATTTCCATGTTGGCTGACCAGCATCCCGAGATGCTCCACGACACGGTGGTGGCCATCCTTGGCGGGCATGCCGAGGAGGTGGTTTCACAGTTGCGCTTGCCTTCTTTCCCATTGGGGTATGTCAGCGATGAGCGACAAATAGTGGACATTTATAATTCGGCCGATGTCTTTGTGCTCCCTTCACTCGATGAGAACCTGCCCAACACCATCATGGAGGCCATGGCCTGTGGCGTGCCGTCGGTGGGCTTCAAGGTGGGCGGAATACCCGAGATGATAGACCATCAGAAAAACGGCTATGTGGCCAAGTACAAGGATTCTGCCGATTTGGCCGCTGGGCTCCACTGGGTGCTTAGCGAGGCCGACCATGATGCGCTGAGTCGTAACGCCATAGCCAAGGTGCGGTCATGCTATTCACAACGCAGCGTTGCCATGCACTATATCGAGGTGTACAACCAGGCCATGGCTTTCAAAAACTATAATATCTGAAGAATTTCCCTTTTCACATGATTAAGTTTACCATCATCACTTGCACTTACCAGGCGGCTCATGAATTGCCGCGTACCGTCGAGAGTGTGCTCTGCCAGACCTATGCCGACATAGAGCACCTCATCCTTGATGGCCTTTCCTCGGATGCCACCGTGCAAATCGCGCGTGATTATGCGCGCCGTTCTGCCGAAGCCGACAATGGCCACGAGGTCGTCGTCGTGTCGGAGAAGGACGGCGGGCTTTACGATGCCATGAACAAGGGCATTCGCAAGGCCACTGGCGACTACCTGTTGTTTCTCAATGCGGGTGACGCCTTCCCCTCACCCGACACTCTGGAGATGGTGGCTGGCAGTGTGGGCGACGGTGAGCCGTTGCCTGGCGTGCTGTATGGCGATACCGACATCGTCGACGACAAGGGTCGCTTTCTGCGCCATCGCCGCTTGCAGCCGCCTGAGCGGTTGTCATGGCGGTCGTTCAGGCAAGGCATGCTCGTGTGCCACCAGGCTTTCTATGTGCGCGCCGACTTGGCCAAGGCCAATCCTTACGACCTTTCTTATCGCTATTCGGCTGATGTAGACTGGTGCATCCGTGTCATGAAAGCCGCCGAGCGCGGGGGCTTGGAACTGAAGAATGTGGGCGGAGTGGTGGTCAACTACCTCGATGGCGGAATGTCCATCAAGAACCATCGTGCTTCGTTGCGCGAGCGTTTCCGCCTCATGAGATGCCATTATGGCTTGCTTCCTACATTGGCCATGCATGCTTGGTTTGTGTTGCGTGCCTTGATTAAGAAGTGACAGCCAGGCAACGCTACACGGAAGAGCCCTGCAATTTTGATGGGATTGCAGGGCTCTTTCGTGTAGCTATGTGTTGCAGTTGCCGGCCGGCTTACGAGTATCTCACGATTTGCCCAACCTTGACGCGTTGGCTCTTGCGGAAACCGTTGAGACGGCAGAGCTTGCTGATGTCCACGTGGAGCTTGTTGGCAATCGACTCAAGAGTTTCACCACTCTTGACTTTGTAGTACAAGCGCTCGGGTCCGTTGATGGCGTAACCGATGGCAGCTTCGGCTGTTTCGCTGCGTCCCAGCGTTCCACCCTGCACCATGTCGCGCGTATACCCGCCATTGCCCACCTTTCCGCGTTCCCGTGTGGCATCAGCCGACTCGCGTTCGTATGTGCGCCTGTTGAAAACATATTCGTCGCCCGTGACATCCTGGTTGCGGAAGTCAAAGAAAAGGGCAGGATTGAGTGCCACGCCGCAGAGGCGTGTCTCGAAGTGAAGGTGCGATCCAGTGCTTCGCCCCGTGTTACCGCCCAGTCCGATGGGCTCGCCAGCACGCACCACTTGGTTCTCATGCACAAGCTGCTCGGAGAGGTGGCCATAGTAAGTCTCCAGTCCGTTGGGGTGGCGTATGACGATGTATTTGCCGAATCCACCAGGGTTGTATCTCACAATGCGTACCTTGCCCGAGAAAGCAGCCCGAATGGTGTCGCCCACATAAACCTTAATGTCCAATCCCTTGTGTTGCCTTCCCCAGCGCATACCGAAGTTGCTGGTCACCACGCGGCTGGGTGTTGGCATACAGAAGTGGCGCAAATTGATGGTGAATGTCTCTGGCAGTTCAGAGCTGTGTTTGGTGGTTACGTTGTCCCACTCGTCGCCATAAAGCTCGCTGGCGGGCGATTGTATGTTCTCTCTCTCAGCGAAGGTCTTGACTTCAATGGAGTCAAGTTTCTTGGCTCTTCGGTCTACGGGAGCCTGTCGAGCCAACAAGTCTTGCGCGGCAACAGGTTCGGTCGCTAAGGCAAATAATAGTGATATCGTTAATGTCTTTATCGTACTTTTCAGCGTCATGAAGTTTGTTTTGTGGTTAGGTGTTCGTCTTCCGAAAAAGCGAGAAACGATTATCTTGCGGGAGACGTTGGGCTTTAGGCTTGCTCAACGAATTATCAAAAGACGTTGCAAAGATAATAAAAAAAACGCAATCAGATTGTCATGTTAACACTTTTTGTTCCATAATTAACACAAAGAGCCATGTTTTCGCGCACTATTAACATTTCCAAAACGCTTATTTCCATCGGTTAACGAAATGTGGCATAATTTTCGCTTTAACTCCACGGCATCGCTTATAAGGTATATCGTGTTGTGATGTGGCACGCGAAAAGCTTATGGCTTTTCTTTCTGTCGTGCGGAAAAATGTCAGGAAACAAAAAATAAAGCAAGAAGCCCCCTGCACTTTCCAGTAAAACCCGTACCTTTGCAAGGTAACAAACATTGTTTATTCATGGAAAACCCTTACGTTAAGCAATACCCCGACTTGATGCGGGGCAAGAAGATTATGTACAATCATGGCTTCGCTTCATCTGCCGCGTCGGGCACGGTGACGCGCATTGGCGAAACATTCCCCAATGCCACGGTCGTGGCTTACGACTTGCCGCTCCATCCCGAGGAGGCCATGGAGTTGCTCCGGGACAAGGTGGCCGAGGAAAAGCCCGACCTTATTATAGGCACGTCGATGGGGGGCATGTACACCGAGATGCTCTGC
Organism: Prevotella sp. UBA6447; assembly: GCA_002437115.1. Taxonomy (GTDB): domain Bacteria; phylum Bacteroidota; class Bacteroidia; order Bacteroidales; family Bacteroidaceae; genus Prevotella. The sequence goes on along the minus strand of DJOD01000037.1, from coordinate 63,333 downwards.
GGTTACGACCGCATCTGCGTGAACCCCGCCTTCGAGATGGCCAAGACCATGAAAAGCCATGGCATGACGGGCAGGCAGACATGGAGCAACCCGCGGCAAGATGGCGAGAAGGAGTTCATGGTGACCAAGGCACTTGAGAAGGAGTACCAGGAGATGACCGAACAGTGCTTCACTGCCCTGGAGACCCTGGAACCCAAGCAACGCGAAGAGGAGCGCATGCGTGTGTGGGGGCTATTTGGTGACAAGGATGACCTCGTCGACACATTTGGCATCTTTGCCGCCCACTATCCGCAAGCGGCTCATTTCCATGGCGGCCACCGCATGGACGACCGCTCGTTTCTCGAAGGCGTGGTGCCCGTCATCCGCTGGATAGACGACCGGCAAGAGGGGCGTGAGCGCCCCATCGTCTACATCGACGCGTCGGCCTTGATGGATGGCTACCGCCACCCGAAATCCTGTCTGCAGAAGGCTTTTGCCATGCTCATAGAGCACTATCAGGTCTACATTGTCGGCCCTGCGCCAACCAACGCGCACGCCGACCTGGACCAATTGGCTTCCTGGACGGAGCAATACCTGAGCACGCCCGCCCACGACCATGTGGTCTACACCAACCAGAAGGCGCTGCTCTACGGTGACTACTTCATCGACGCCATGCCCTCGCCCGACTTCATGGGCACGGGCATCGCCCTCGGCTCCGACGACTTCAAGACCTGGGAAGACGTCATCACCTTCTTCGAACGGTTGGGCGGGCAGTGACCCCCACACCACCGTCGGGCCCTTTCCGGCCGCTGCGGCTCGCGCCTGTGGCGTGTCAATACTCGGTCTTGTCGCGCTTCTCCATCCACATGTCGAAGGCATGTCGGCCCTCCTCGGGCAACAACACGCGAAACAACTTCTCGCGCTTCGCGGGGTCGATCATCAGCTCGTCGTAGATGAAGTTGTCGGCAAAGCCAATGCGCGCGGCGTCTTTGCGGTTGTTGGCATAGTACACGCAGTCGAGGCGTGCCCAATAGATGGCGCCCAAGCACATGGGGCACGGCTCACACGAACAGTAGATGTCACAGCCGCTCAGGTCGAATGTCTTCAGTCCGCGGCATGCCATACGAATGGCGTTCACCTCGGCATGAGCCGTCGGGTCGTCGTCGAGGGTCACACTGTTTGAGGCCTCGGCCACCACTTGTCCGCCACGGGCGATGACGGCACCGAAAGGGCCGCCGCCCGTCTTCACACTCTTCTCGCTTAGCGCTATGGCCCGCCGCATCAGTTCTTCTTGTGTCATAAGCATTGTTTCTTTGTCAGCAGGAGTTCCTTGTCCTACTTTGTGATTGATAACGACAAAATTAAATATAATTTCAGAACTACACGCTTGTTGAAACAAAAAAACAACTGCAATGAGTTCTAAGAATCCAAGTTCCTGTTTGGTCTGCTGCTTGTCTGCCAATCCTTCGTTCCCTATAGGGCGAATGTCGTTATGATATGTTGCCCTTGACGGTGTTCGCCTTGTTGTCTCTTTGGATAAGTCAGTTGTTTCAACAAGTGCAGAAAAAGTTTTTCAAGTTATACATTTTTTAATTTGAAACCACTATCTTTGTACGCATGAGCGACTTGATAGAATACGGATTTAGCGAGTGTCCCTTCGGCGACATCATCGTGGCGCGCACCTATGAGGGCGTGTGCGACTTGCAGTTTCTCGACTTCAACCGCCTGGAGACCATCCATGAGCTGGCCAAGCGATGGGGCGAATACACGCCCACCACGCAAGACGACACCATGGCCCTCACCGTGGAGCGCGTAGCCTTTGAGCACTACGACCACCCCCTTCGGCTCGATCTCCAGGGCACAGCCTTCCAGATACGCGTGTGGCAGGCCCTGCGACAGATACCTTTTGGCCAGACGCGCTCCTACCAGCAAGTGGCCGAGGCCATCGGCGAGCCGAAGGCCGTGCGTGCAGTGGCCTCCGCCATCGCGCAAAACCCCATCGCCATGCTTGTGCCCTGCCACCGCGTGATACACAGCGACGGTACTTATGGCGAATATCATTGGGGCCACGACCTGAAGCGACGTCTCATCGAGTGGGAGAGGGCACAGTTAGCTCAGCAACAACCTTGACGACAACCCGGTCATGCTTTCCAACATCACTCCAGAAGAACTCTTCCACCGTGTGGCTTATATCGCCTGTGCTGAGGGCGTGGCATCAGCCACGCTCAACAAGCTGATGCACGAGACGCTGGTGCTCACCTGTGCTGCCGGCCTGTCGGGAACGTCCGATGCTGTTGGCTCGCTTTTCTCGAAAGTTGACGTGCTCTGCAAGACGAAACGTGTTGGGCAAGCCGACTATTTCGACATCCAAAAGATGCGCCACGACTCCAACAGCACGGAGCCCCTCAGCCGCGACGAACTCTTGCAAGACTGTCGCGCGCTGGCCGTCTTCATCTCCAAGGTCTTCCATGTCGATATTCCCGCAGGGCTTATCGGCAAGATTCCCGTGACGCGTAAGCCACAGGTCACACGGAAACACGTCGACTACCGTTGTGTGAGGGGCATCGTGCGCAAGGTGGAAGATGGCATTGTCTGTGTGGATGTGGCGCAAGGCACCGACGGTCAGATGCTCCGCGTGGATTGTGGTGCGCCCAAGTACGATGACTTGCGCAGCCTGCTGAGCGAGGAAACGCAAGTGAACCTCATAGACGTGACGGCTGAGCCCGGCACCGACCTGCGACAGGTGCGACAGGTCATTGTGGAACCCGACTTCCTCATCGACATCAGTTCCCTGGCCGCTTGCTTCACGCCCTACGGCCATTCGCCACTCGTCTACACCATCAACCGGCTGAAGCCGCAAGCTAACTCGCAAGCCATCCTCATCGGAAACTTCGCAGGGAGCGCGCTTGACGACATCATTAACCAGGGGGACGATTACGACTGGCGTGAAACGTTCAAAACAAACTTCCGAGAGAAGGCACTCGAATACTGCACCTGTGGAGACCTCAACCAGCGGGTGCCCTTCCACCAAGAGGCGCAAGCCCAGGTGAGAAATATCCGCCAGGCGGTCGACATTCTTTTCAACTCGGCTTACGACCGCCGCAAGGCAATCCTTGAGCCGAGTTTCGTATGCGAGCAGCTTGGGCTGCAAGGGCGCATCGACCTCATGACGACCGACCTCAAGCTGCTGGTCGAGCAGAAATCGGGAAAGAACTTTGCCATCGACCGAGGCAATCCCATGGCTTACGGCAGTATGCTCACCGAGCCACATTACGTGCAGTTGCTGCTCTACTACGAGTGTCTGAACCGCAACTTTTCGCTGCCCTACAACAGCATCGACGGTCGGCTGCTCTATTCCAAATATGCCATGCCGGCTGGGTTGCCAAGGGCCACTTACTATCGCAAACTCATCGACGAGGCCATCAGCTTGCGCAACAAGATTGTGAAAACTGAGTTTGACGTGGCGCACCACGGCTTCTCTTCCGTCATCGACCAGTTGCAACCCCTTGGCCTGCGTACCCAGCCGGTCAACGAAAACCTGTGGAACAAATGTCTCTACCCCCAATTGTGTGCTGTCACTGAACCCTTGCATGACATGGATTCGCTCACGCGCAGTTACTTCTGCCATATGGCTGACTTCGTCTATCGCGAGCAGTTGGCGGGTCGCCTGGGTGTCGTGGAGGGAACGGGGAGTGCTGTTGCCGACCTTTGGAACATGCCCATCACCGAGAAAAGGGAGACGGGCAACATCTATACGGACCTGCGCATTGCCAGCAAGCAACAGTCGTCTTCCTACAACGGCTACGACACCATCGCCCTTGCCGTGCCCGACCAGGGCGAAGACTTCCTGCCCAACTTTCGCCTGGGCGACACGGTTTACCTTTATCCTTACCTTGAAGGCACGCAACCAGATGTCAGGCAGGCCTTGCTCTTCCGTGGCGCACTTACCGAGATGCGCTCCGACCAGGTAGTGGTGCACCTGAGCGACGGCCAGCAAAACCCCGACATCTTTGAGGCGGCGGGCAGGCGCAACACCACGGGCGACCATCGGGTACTGTGGTGCGTAGAGCACGCGGGGGGCGGCGGCAACGCCACGGCGGCCTTGCGCAGCCTGCGGCAGCTCATCAGCGACAACACGAGCAAACGACAGTTGCTGCTCGGACAGCGTGCGCCTGAGGGTGACAAGACGGTCAGGCTGAGCCGCAGTTACAATCCGTCTTACGACGACATCGTGCTGCGCGCCATGCAGGCCAACGACTATTTCCTGCTCATCGGGCCTCCTGGCACGGGCAAGACGAGCATGGCTCTTCAATATCTTGTGAGGGAAACGGTGGAACCCGACCCGGGAAGCGTGGGCACCCTGGTCTCCGACAAAAAGCGGAAGAATGTGTTGCTCATGGCCTACACCAATCGCGCGGTCGACGAAATCTGCGGCATGCTCTGCGACAACGGCATCGATTTCCTTCGCATTGGCAATGAGTACACTTGCGACAAGCGTTACAGAGACTACCTGCTTGACCATGCCCTGGAGCAATATGGCAAGCTGGCGGAAATCAAAGGCAAGATACTCGATACGCAGGTCATCGTCGGAACAACGTCGACCTTGCTCAGCCGCAGTTACCTCTTCAACCTGAAGCACTTCGACTTGGCCATCGTTGATGAGGCCAGCCAAATCCTGGAGCCTGGAATCGTGGGGCTGTTGACCCATCCCGACAAGTTTATCCTCATAGGCGACTATAAGCAGTTGCCAGCCGTGGTGCAGCAAGACAGCAAACAGTCGGTTGTGACCGACCCGCAGCTCAACGCCATCTGCCTCACCGACTGTCGCAACTCTCTCTTCGAGCGGCTCATCCGCATCGAGCAGCGCAATGGCCGTTCCGACTTTATGGGCGTGCTCTCGCGGCAGGGGAGGATGCATCCCGAAATCGCTGAGTTCTCCAACCGCGAGTTCTACTTTGCCGAGCACCTGTGCCCCGTGCCCTTGGCCCATCAGCGGGAAACCTCATTAGGCTATACGATCACTGGGGGCGACAGGCTCGACCAGGTGCTCATGAGGCACCGGATGGTCTTCATCGCCTCCAGCGATTGCCGACGCCCCGACATCTCCGACAAGGTGAATATCCATGAGGCGCGCATCGTGGCCGACGTGCTCCGACGCACAAGGCTCTTTTATGGCGACCGGTTCGACACGGCCAAGACCGTGGGCGTCATTGTGCCCTACCGCAACCAGATCGCCATGATACGTAAGGAGATAGAGCGGCTTGGCATGTCCGAACTTGAAAGCATCAGCATCGACACCGTGGAGCGCTACCAAGGGTCGCAACGCGACGTCATCATCTATTCGTTCACCATCCAGCAGCGTTACCAACTCGACTTTCTGACGGCCAACTCGTTTGTCGAGGAGGGACACGTCATCGACCGCAAGCTCAACGTGGCCCTCACCCGGGCGCGCAAGCAGCTCATCCTCACGGGCAACGTCGCGACACTTCAACTGAGTCCCGTCTTCACTCGGCTCATCCGTTACGTCAAGCAGAATGGGGGCTACGTTGAGGAACCATGACAATAGCGAGGATGTTCCAGGCTTGATGTGCTGTGGCCTGCGTGGCACCTTCCAATGGCAACTATAATAGGTCACACCGACCACTTGCGCGTTGCCACTGTCTGTAACACCACCCTCAGGAAGGTTGATGGCAGTGGCGGCCTTGACGAGCGTGCTGTTGTCGATGGGGCTGATGCCATCGCGTGTCGGGGTCACGGGATTGATGCGCCCCTTGTCGTCGAACGTCAGTTTGTCTACGCACACCTCGCGGTGAACGCCCGGGCTATTCTTCAGGTAGTGTTTGTTGATGCGATATAGATGATGTACCAATCGTCGGTGCCCGGCACGTTGACCACCGAGTTGTGACCTGTCCCATTTTGTGATAGAAAATAATTGCTTATTATATATTGTATACGATACAACATCAATTTTTACGCGAAGAATTGTGACATTTTGAAAATAAATACCTATCTTTGCGTAGCAAAATCTACTCACATGAAAAAAATGATTCTCGCAGCCTTGCTTGCTGCATCTGCCATTTCGGCCCACGCCCAAAACCCGGTGAAGGGCGACTATGGCTACCTCTATTGCCACATGAGTGACCGCGGAGAGTGGACGGCCTATGCTGTCAGTCGCGATGGCTACCATTACCAAGACATCCTTGGCGGAAACCCCATCTTCGATCCGAAGGAGCACGCCCGCATAGAGGGCGGCACACGTGACGCTTACGTCACACGCGCCTGGAACAAGAAAGGCTATGTCATGGTGACCACCGACATGTGTGTGGCCAAGAGCCACAAGTGGGACAACTATGGCATTGACCTGTTGCGCTCGAAAGACCTTGTCAACTGGCAGTCGGTGACGTTCGACTTCCGCAAGGGCATGTCCATCTTCTGCGACGGGGCAACCGCCAAGAGCCCTTACAAGGACTGGTCGGCCATCGACCGTGTGTGGGCGCCCCAGATTTTTTGGGATCCTGATTATGTGTGGGACAATGGTGAGCGTGGCGGCTATATGATTTATTACTCCATGCTCAACCGCGCGGAGGAGAAATACGACCGTATGTATTACAGCCACGCTTCGAAAGACTTTACGCGCCTGACCACGCCGCGCCTGCTCTTCGACTGGGGGTATGCCACCATTGATGCCGACATCAACCTGCTGGCCGACGGCAAGTACCACATGCTCATCAAGAAGGAAGGTGGCAAGCCGGGCATCTACACGGCCGTTTCAGACCACTTGACCTATGGTTGGGGCGAGCCTGTGGAGCACGACTATGTGAGCTTTGAGGGCCGCAAGAACTGCGAGGGTTCCAGTGCCTTTCAGCTCATCGGTGACAAGACATGGCGTGTGGCCTACATACAGTATAGCGACAATCCCAAGCATTATCGCATCTGCAAGGCCGATGAGAACCTCCGAAATTTCCATGACCCTGTTGACATTGAGGGTGTCACAGGACCGCAGCATGGCTCATTCATGCGCATCACCAAGAAAGAGTACAAGCGCTTGCTGAAGCTCAACGAAAAGAAACGCTGATTCTCGCAAGGATTGGTTAAGCGTTTTCTCCTTGCGCCAGTTCCCTTCGACAGGAGCTGGCGCATTTCTGTTGTGGACAGATGTCACCCTTTTGTCGGCAATCATCATTCTTTTGTCAGCACGCTTTCGTGTAGGTGTCTTGTGTGAGCAGGGATAAGAGGCGTGCGAGATGGAAGAGCATAACATGGATAGGAAAAACTAAAATTGTTTGCAAATAGTTTGTGAAAAATTTGCGCGAACGGAAAGAAATCAGTAACTTTGCATCCGATTAAGTGAAAGGCCGTTAGGCCGCTTAGGCGTTTTTTCATGACCTGTCGGCATAGCTCAGTTGGTTAGAGTATCACCTTGACATGGTGGGGGTCCTTGGTTCGAATCCAAGTGTCGACACAGCGAAGAGGTTGCCTCTTTCGCATTCTTCAAAAGCATATCCTTAAAACACGTGCGCTACGGTGCTTATGCTGATAGCCTCCGATGCAGAGGGCCTTCAGTTGTTGCTGTAGTAGTAGCTTGCGTCTTCCTCTCCGTGGTTCCTTATTTCCTCTCTCTTTCATGGAGTACGGCGTGTTCGCACGTCTGCCAACGCGACAGCCCCGCTGGTAAGGACACAAGTCCTGCCAGCGGGGCTGCCTTATGGTGTCATGTTCGGCTTGGAGCCGACGTCATGTCTGTGTCATCCCACTTGGCTGCCTGGCTTTACCTGTTCCAACGTTGTGGTCACATGGAGCGAGCCGTCGTAGTTGACCGCCGATAGAATCATTCCTTGGCTCTCGATGCCCATCATCTTGCGCGGAGCGAAGTTGGCAACGAAGAGCACGTCCTTTCCGATGAGGTCGGCAGGGTTGTAACTCTTGGCGATGCCCGAGAGGATGGTTCGGTCGTTGCCCGTGCCGTCGTCGATGGTGAATTGCAGCAGTTTGTTCGACTTCTTGACCTTCTGGCAGTCTTTGATGTGGCCTACACGTATGTCGAGCTTCTCCCACTCCTCGAAAGGCACGTTGGGCTTCACTGGCTCAGCCTTGTAGTCTTTGGCCGCCTGTGCTTTCTCGTTGGCTTCCTTGGTGGCAGCCAGCTTGTCGAGCTGTTTTTGTATCTCCTCGTCCTCTATTTTCTGGAAGAGCAGTTGTGGCTCGGCCAGCTGGTGTCCGGGCTTGAGCAGGTCGGTGCGACCCAGCTGAGCCCAGTCGAACTCGTCCATGCCAATCATCTCGCGCAAGCTCTTGCTCGAGAAGGGCAAGAACGGCTCAAAGGCGATGGCCAGGTTGGCCACGAGCTGCAGCGAGATGTAAAGGATGGTCTCCACCCGCTTGGGGTCGGTCTTCCATACCTTCCATGGCTCACATTCGGTGATATACTTGTTGCCGATGCGCGCCAGGTTCATGGCCTCTTTCTGTGCCTCGCGGAATTTGAAGTTGTCGAGATATTGCTCCACCTTCTCTTTCACGTCCTTGAACTCGTTGACGGCGCGCTGGTCCGCCTCCTGCAGTTCCCCACACTCGGGCACCACGCCGTTCCAGTATTTCTTGGTGAGCTGCAAGGCGCGGTTCACGAAGTTGCCATAGATGGCCACAAGCTCCGAGTTGTTGCGTTCCTGGAAGTCACGCCAAGTGAAGTTGTTGTCCTTGGTCTCAGGTGCGTTGGCCGTGAGCACGTAGCGCAGCACGTCTTGCTTTCCTGGGAAATCCTTGAGATACTCGTCGAGCCACACTGCCCAGTTGCGCGATGTGGATATTTTGTCGTTCTCCAAGTTGAGGAATTCGTTTGCGGGCACGTTGTCGGGCAGTATGTATCCGCCGTGTGCCTTGAGCATGGTGGGGAAGATGAGGCAGTGGAACACGATGTTGTCCTTTCCGATGAAGTGGACGAGGCGTGTCTCAGGGTCTTTCCACCACTTCTCCCAGGAGCCCCATCGCTCGGGCTCTGCGTCGCAGAGCTCCTTGGTGTTGCTGATGTAGCCGATGGGCGCGTCGAACCACACGTAGAGTACCTTGCCCTCTGCCCCCTTGACGGGAACTGGTATGCCCCAGTCGAGGTCGCGTGTCATGGCACGTGGCTGCAGGTCCATGTCGAGCCACGACTTGCACTGCCCGTACACGTTGGGACGCCATTCCTTGTGCTCTTCGAGTATCCATTGCTTCAGCCAGTCTTGGTAGTTGTTGAGCGGCAAGTACCAGTTCTTGGTCTTGCGCACCTCGGGTTTGGCTCCGCTTATGGTGGAATGCGGGTCTATGAGTTCCATGGGCGAGAGGTCGCTTCCGCACTTCTCACACTGGTCGCCATAGGCGTTTGGGTTCCCACAGTGAGGACAGGTGCCCATGATGTAACGGTCGGCGAGGAACTGGTGTGCCTCAGGGTCGTAGTATTGCTCGGTCTCCTTCTCCACGAGCTTGCCGTCCTTGTATAGCTTGCTGAAGAAATCGGAGGCAAACTGGTTGTGCACCTTCGAGGTGGTGCGGCTGTAGATGTCGAATGAGATGCCAAACTCCTTGAACGAGTCTTTGATGATTTTGTGGTAGCGGTCGCACACGTCTTGCGGCGTGATGCCCTCTTTCTTGGCCCTGATGGTGATGGGCACGCCGTGCTCATCCGACCCTCCGATGAAGATGACGTCTTCCTTTTTCAGGCGGAGGTACCGCACGTAGATGTCTGATGGCACATATACACCGGCCAGGTGGCCGATGTGAACACCGCCGTTGGCATAAGGCAGTGCGGCAGTGACAGTGGTACGCTTGAATTTCTTTTCCATCTGTTTGTTGTTGATTTCGTATAAATATGGTGCAAAATTACAAATTATTATTCAGTAATGCACCATTCGTGTTCCTAAAAACGCTTATTTACGCCTTGACCAGGTCGAGCAGCTTCTCCACCAGTCGTGGAACGGCGTAGAGCCCGATGTCGTTTTCGTTCACCCACACGTAGTCGTCGCCTGGCAACAGTGGGTGGCTGTCGGTCTCAAGGAGGTAGAAGTCGGCCACGATGATGCGATGGGTGAGCACATGGCGCACCCCTTGGCGTAGCATCGTCAGCCGTCCGCCGAGGGGCGGTAGTGGGGTGCCCTCATATCGTGGTGGCTCCCACAGTCCCTGCCAGATGTCGCCCTCGCCCCGTCGGCGCAAGGCCACCATGCCCAGGCACCGCGTCCAAACGAAGGCCATGTGTCGTGTTTGGCTCTTGACGGTCTTCTGTTTCACGGGCAGCTGTGCGGCAATTCCCTCCTGGCGGGCCACGCAGTCGTCGAAAAAGGGACAATCGCCACACGCTGGCGAAAGGGGCACGCACAGTGTGGCGCCAAGGTCCATGAGGGCCGAGTTGGCTTCACGCCATGGGGCGTTTCTCACGGCAGCCAACGCCTTTTCCCCATCCTCATCAGCTGCCAGGCCAAAGAGTCGCTCGCCAGCCAGCCTGAACTCGCGTTTCCCCTCGGTGCTGTTGATGGGCGTGGCGATGCCGAGCAGCCGTGCGAAGACTCGGTAGGCGTTGCCGTCAATGGCCACGGCGGGCTTGTTGAAGGCAAAGGCGGCAATGGCTGAGGCCGTGTAGTCGCCAACGCCTTTTAGCTGCCTGATGGCGGGCAGCGTGTCGGGGAAGTGCCCCAGGTCCACAATCTGCCGAGCCGCTGCGTGCAAGTTGCGTGCGCGCGAGTAGTAGCCGAGCCCTTGCCACAGCTTCAGCACCTCGTCTTCGGAGGCTTTGGCCAGGTCGTCCACGGTGGGGAAACGGCGCATGAACCGCTCCCAGTAGGCTTGCCCCTGGGCGACCCGGGTCTGCTGCAGGATTACTTCGCTGAGCCAGATGGCATAAGGGTCGCGGGTGTGGCGCCATGGCAGGTCGCGCCCTTGGCCGCGATACCAGGCTACCAGTTTGCCAAGGAATGACGGTGCGTCCATCATCGGCCCTTGGCACATTGCGGGCAGATGCCCTTGATCATGTAGTTTGCCGTGTGGGGCTCGTATCCGTTTGGCAGGCCCACAGGTGGGATGGGTGTTCCGTGGAAGCAGAAGGTGCGGTGGCAACGCTCGCAGAAGAAGTGAACGTGCATGTCGTCGTCGTCATCGCTGTCGCCATGGCTTAGGCAGAGCTCATATTTCACGCCGCCGTTGCCATCCTCAAGCTGATGCACCAGGTGGTGCTCACGGAAGATGACCAAGGTGCGGAACACGCCACTCTTGTCGATGGTGACGATGCGTTCCTCCAGCTCCGAGAGCGAGGCGGGGTGCTCGTCGGCTGCCAGGGCCTTCACCACCACGATGCGGTTGGCCGTGGGCTTAATGCCATGGCGTTCTAACAGTTTTACACAGGTTGTTTCGTCCATATCATAGAATAGTCTCATTGTTGCCAGGAGAGACATGAGCGGCTGCCGGCCATGAGGACAGTGGGCTGCATGCTGTGGCGTGACATTCGTCGTGCCGCAAAGGTAAGCATATCTGTCGGAATGGGCAAAAAAAACGAAGGCAGAAAACGTATGGGCTCCTCGTTCCAGACAGGAGGAAGCAGGCTCGAGGATGGTGAAAACACACGACAAATGTCTTCTGAAAACGCGCGCGTTTGCCAACGGAGTCCCCGTTGGACGCAAATGAGCCAAATTTGGATATGTTTTACAATTGCCTGATTGTTAACAGGTTGCGAAATTTACAAATGAGACAATGCCGGTCCTGGGATACTTTGTGTCACAATATGTGCCCAATCAATCCACGATAGGTATCTAATCTACGGACGAGAGGAGCCAACCTGCTTGACGATAAAGGCCAAATCGAGTGTTGATAGCTATCTGATGATAAGCGAAAATGCTCCACGACAATCTGTGGTCGGTGTTTTTGCTTTCAGTGGGCAGTTGAAAACTACAGTTTGTTTCTCTATTTCGCAAGGGTAGAGATACCTGATTTTTCAGAACTTTCTTGACAAGCTGTGTTTGTGTTGACTAAGGCGCGACACTTGCTCCATACTACATTTTGGCGACAAAACAGGGAAAACAACTTCTTTTCCTTTGCCAATCCGCACGTTTGCGCTACCTTTGCAAAACTTAAAAAGACAGACAATGAAAATCATACAACCTCAATTTGAGATATGGCCGCAAGCCCCAGGCCTCGACGGCATGTACCGCCAGATAGAGCGCGTGGGACGCGTATGTTACAAAAGCGAAGACCACTGCACTCCCGATTCGGCGCGCCCCTTCGTGGAGCGCATGCTGAAAAACCGCCACTTGGCCATGCTGGAGCATGGCACGGTGTACTTGCAGGTTGACATGGCGACGGGCAACGAAAGCGCAACCATGGGCAGCGCCTATGACAGGTATCGCGCCAACAAGTTCTCGGTGACCCATGTGCATGGCGGCATGGCCTACATCACCACCAACCTGAGGGTGCTGGCCGAGAACGGATGGATGGATGACCTGCGGCTGTTCTGTGAACTCACGGAGCACCATGAGCGCCGCGTCACCGTGCATTTCACCACGCAGATAGCCATTACGCGCGAATTCAACCGGCATCGAGCCGACTCGATGGCAGAGCAGTCGACCCGTTATTGCAACTACTCGAAGGCCAAGTTCGGCAATGAGATTGCCGTCAACCTGCCGCAGTTTGTCGGCGCGCTGCCACAAGGAAGCCTGACAGAGAGCGTCGCGGAAGGCGACATTGACATCACGGGAGCCGACCTCGTGGAACTGGCGCGCAAGGTGGCCACAGGCGAGGCCACCGACATGGAAAACTGGGTGTTTGCCAACGCGGCCGCCGAGAGGGCCTACATGAACCTCGTGGCAGCAGGGCGCAAGCCGCAAGAGGCGCGCGTGGTGTTGCCGCTCGACACCAACACCGAACTGGTGCACACGGCGTTTGTTGCCGACTGGCGCCACTTCTTCGACCTCAGGGCTTTGGGCACGACGGGAGCTCCGCATCCCGACGCCAAGGCCTTGGCCCAACCTCTTTATGAGCGTTTTGTCGAAGAGGGGTGGATAGAAGCTGACAGGTAAGCGACAGCCAAGGTGGCTTGTCGCAGGAAAGCAAGCAACATATAATCACATAAGATTTTTTGCAACATGAAAAGACATTACGCTTTATGGCTCTTTGCTCTTCTTTTGGGGACCGCAGGGACGGCTGGTGCCATCACGCGCCAGCAACTGTCTTCCTACGCCGCGTCGCTCAAGGGCAAGAAGAAGGCCGAGCTGAAGACGGCGCTTTACCAGCTGATGAACAGCGGAAAGAAAGTCTTGTCGTACGGAAGCGGCTCGGCAGGCACATGGTGGGGCTTCTACGTCACAGACCGTGACCCGAAGACCAACGAGGTCATCAATCGTTACAGCGGCGAGAAGTTCTATTTCGGCAAGAGGGGCACTGCCCCGGCGGGCATGAACATTGAGCATTCGTTCCCCAAGAGCTGGTGGGGCGGCAGCAAGAACGACGCCTACAGGGACCTGTTTGAGCTCTACCCGTCGCCTTCAGATGGAAACGGCGACAAGAGCAACTACCCCATGGATGTGGTGGCCAACGCCACGATTGAGGAGGAGGGCTACGACAAGATAGGCTCTGCCACCCATGTCAGCGGCAAGGCCTGGGAGCCGGGCGATCGCTTCAAGGGTGACTTTGCGCGCGGTTACATGTACATGGCAGTGGCCTATTCGAACCTCACGTTCAAGGGAACGGGTCTGAAGACCATGCAGGCCGACGCCTCGGGCTACCCTGGCATGCTGCAATGGGCCACAGACCTCTACCGCGCCTGGAGCGGCCAAGATAAGGCCGACAGCCTGGAGGTGGCGCGCAACAATGCTGTGTATGGCATACAGGAGAACCGCAACCTCTTTGTTGACTTCCCTTACCTGTGCGAATATGTGTGGGGCGATAGCGTGGACGTGGCTTTCGACCCCGCTAACGCCCTCAGCACCGCTTCCGACGACAGCCGCTACGGCTCCTACACACCGGAGCCACCCACGCCGGGCGACACGACGGTGGTAGAGGGCAGTTATGTTTTCGCCAAACTGGCGCAGGCACCCGTGGAGGCCGGCAAGCGCTACCTCATCGTGGCCAGCTCGGCCGACAAGCTCTATGCTGCCAAGCCGGTGTCGCTCTCAAGCGGAAAGACGTTTGGCTACCTCTACACCGACGGCGTGATGGACGAGAATGGCAAAATCACCCTTTCGAGCGACAATGATGCCTACACCCTCGAGGAGGCCAACGGAGGCTTCTACCTGAAGGACAGCCAAGGCCGCTACTATTACCAAGACGGGGATTACACGTCGTTCACACCCACCACGTCGCTCAGCGACGCCGACGTGTGGGAGTTTGCTGCCAACAGTGACGGAACCTACACCATCAAGGCTTCTGACTCGGGCAACGTCATCATGTACAGCAGCGAGCACAGGTCGTTTGGCAACTATGGTGCCGGAAAGCAAGACGGCAACACCTTGCCCTACCTCTATGAGGAGCAGAAGAAGGAGACCGGAATCGACATCCCTGCCGTGTGCGAGGCATCCTCGCATGAAGTCTACACACTGCAAGGCGTGCGTGTCGGCAAGCCTACGCGGCCGGGAATCTATATTCGCGGTGGCAAGAAGTTTGTCGTGAAATGACGCTTGTCGGCCAACGCGCGTCTCAAGGGTGAAACGGTAGTTGGCCAGCAAGCTGGTTGGCATCAACAGAAGAAGGGCCATTCCCGTCGCATGCGACGGGAATGGCCCTTCTTCTGTTTGTTGTGCTTGGTTATTCGAAAGTGACGTTGTCCACGTGCTCGCCGATGAACATACGGGCAAAGTCGGCTGTCTTGTACCAGCCGGGCTTGCCGGGCATCTTGTCGTAGATATGCTGGCCGTTGATGAGCAGGTTCTTGAAGTGGATGCCGCTGATGGTGCGGTTCTCGTCGTAGCCGGTGATGAGCGAAAGGTTGGCGTGCGTGCCGTTGTAGCTGATGTTCTCAAGCGTGATGTTGCGGATGCCGCCACCGGGAGCATGGCAGTATTTGCGGTTGTAGCACACGCGGAAGTTGAACAGCATGCCCTCGTCGAAGTCGTCGATGCGGATGTCGCGGAAGGTTATGTCGCGCACCGTGATGTTGTCGCCGTCGTTGATGGCGATGCAGCCTTGGTAGTCGAGTTGCTTCTCGCGCTGCTGCAGGATGTCGATGTCCTCGTAGGTCACTTGCTCGATGACCTCATGCTTCTCGATGTCGCCGTGGAGGCCAATCATGATGGGGTGCGCCACGTCGGCCCAGTAGACGGCATCCTTCACGCTGATGTTGCGGCAGCCGCCTTGGTAGCCCTTGCGCGTGCAGTAGATGGTGGAGCAGTCGTCGCTGGTGCGACAAAACACATGGTTGTAGCTGACATCGTTGCTGGCAAAGACATTCATGCCATCGCCCCAGCCGTACCAACTGATGACCTTGGCGTTGCGCACGCTGACGCGCTCGCTGCCGCCCACAGGTATCTGGGTGGTGATGGGACCGTCGACCAGCACGTCGCGCGAGTACCTGACCATGATGCCCTCATGCTGGCGCTCGGGAGTCACGATGCCGTGGCCGATGACCTTGGTGCCCGTGGCCTGCCATACCGTGGCGTAGCCCTTGATGTAAGCGCCGCCTGCCACATAGAGCACTTGGCCGCTGCCTACACGGACGGAATCCTGTCCGAGGTCGTAATAGCCGGGGCCATAGAACAGCACGTCTTTCCGCTTCACGCCATAGGCTTTGGCCACCTGCTGGGCGTTCTTGTAGATGGGCGTGGCGGCGTTGGCGAAGAGTTGCAGGTTGTGGTAGATGTCACCGTTGACCTCCACCGAGAGATTGAGCGGACGGTCAATGGAGAAGCAGACGGTGTTGCCGCGGAGTGTCGAGGCAATGCCTTTTGACAATGGGCGGACGCGGGCCGATTTGACTTCGCCCTTGTCCCACGTCACTTCGACATCTACCTTGCCCGAGAAGTCGAAGTAGGCCACAGAGGTTTTCTCCACTTGGTGCTTCCCGTTGTTGGTGTGGTCCACGTTCCACGCGTAGGTGTCTACGGACTGCCAGGCTCCTCCCTCGGTGCGGACTCGCACCGAGAAGTCGCGGTTGAGTGGTGCTCCAGCCGGAGCGGGGTAGGTGGTCAGTGTGCCGGCGATGATTGTCGATGTGAACAGTTGTAAAATGAAAAGAATGAATAAGCGGTGTTTCATATCTTAGCGATTGATGTATTTCTTGCCATTGCGGATGATGAGTCCCTTATAGTTGGAGCCAACCCGTTGGCCGCTGACGTTGTAGCACTTGTCGTCGGCAGGCTTGCTGTCGGTCACGTCGCGTATACTGGTGGGGTCATTGTAAGGTATCAGCTCGATGGGGAAGCACGTGGGCACCGAGTATGTGGCGTGGTCCACAGTGCCATCGGCGTCGATGGTGAAGTAGCAGGGACGCTTGTTGTGGATGTGATACCAGTTGGTGCCCGTGGCCTTGCGGAAGTAATAGGGCGTGCGGGTGCTGGTCGTCATGCGCATGGTGAGGGCCAGGTAGCGCTGGTCGGCCAGGTTCAGCAGGTCGTAGCAAGGGCCGTCAGCGTTCTCGTTGGTGATTTTCCATGCCTGCTGCTGCAAGGCGTCGCCTTCCTTCTTGGCCGTAAACGTGGCATAAGCGTAGGCCGTTCCCTCAACGGTGTTGTTGGTGAGGTAAGTGTCATGGAAACGGTCGCGGATGAGGTAATAGCCGTCGGGGATGGCGCCGTCGAGGGTGTCGCTGACGTATGCCGCATAGCACACGGTGTCGCTCTTGCCGTAAATCGTGTAGACAAGCGTGTCGACCACTGTCTCCTGAATGTTGTCGTAGGTGACGCTGCGGCTTTCCGCTCCGCTGCTCCAATGGAAAGTGATGTCCTTGAACGTGCTGGGCACATAAGGGGCAAACGACACCTTGTCGCCCGGTTGGCAGACATACTGCACGGTGTCGACCTTCACTTGGCCGTTGACCGACATCTGTGGGCGGAAATATTTCAGGCGCACGCGGATGGTGTCGTACGAGATGGCTCCGCCCTGGTTCGTGTATGTCACGGTGAACACGCTGTCCTTGCGGATGTTGTTGGCGGTGATGCTGCTGCTCGTCGCGCCCGTGCTCCATTTGTAGGTGCCCCAGCCGGCCTGGGCAGAGGCGCTCAAGGTCACGGCATCGCCATAGAAAATGGTGATTGAGTCGTTGGTCGTCGTGCCATCGTAGGTGGCCGATGCGGTGACGGGCGTAGCCTCGCAGTCGCCTTGCACGGCGATGGAGAAGCAGAGGTGGCCCTTCACGCCATGCTGGTTGGTGTATGTGACACGGTACACGTGGCTCTCGTTGGCCGTGACGGTGATGTCGCGCGTGGTCTCGCCCGTGTTCCATTGCCACAGTCCTGTGTCTTCGCAAGTGTCGGGAAGTTGTGGTATCAGCTTGATGACGGTACCTTTGGCCACACCCGTGTTGTTGTTGGTCTTGTAGGTGTTGACCAGTCCGCCCAGCTCATTGTGGCGGAGCGTGTCCTTGCCTACCACCATCTTGGGGCTGAGCAGCGTGGGCACCTCCTCGGGGGTGGCGGTGTGGTCGCGGTAGCTCATCAGCACGGAGTAGCCCAGGTGGTCGTAGCCACCGCTGGTGCTGCCCTGTCCGCCACCGTCGGGGCCATTCTTGATCATGTCGGCGTAGGCCATCTCAGAATAGGGCATTTCCTTGCCCAGCACGCCCTTGTAGTGGCCGATGACGGTGCCCCAGTAGGGGCGTATCTGGTTGCCGAGGGCGGGGCTGGTCATGGTCCAGCAGCGGCTGTCGGTGTAGTAGATGCCGTTGGTGCCATACTTGTAGTTGGTCCAGGGTAGTCCTTCCACGCTCTGCGTCTCCGCGGCCAGGAACTCCACGCCTGCGGCCAGGCGGTTGTCCATGAACGAGAAGAGGTCATCGCCCTGGTTCCAGGCCATGTGGGCAATGTCGACGGCCAAGCCCAGCGACATGGTGGCGTGGCCGATGTCACGGCCACTCTCCTGCATCTGGCCAATGATGCCATAGGAAGATGCCTTCAGGTTGTCGGGCGTGTCACTCACGGTCACCACCAGGTTGCCCATAAACTCCGTGAGGCCGTCGTTGAGGATTGGGTTGGCTGTGCGAGGATTCTTGAAGGTTCCCACTTGGTCGTACTTGATATAGCTGAGACCTTGGTTATAGATGAACACGTCGTCGCAGAGCACGCCAATCGACATCACGCACAGGGCGTTGCACAGTCCCCAGTTGCTCCAGTAGTGCCCGGGCGCTTGCCACCACTTGCTTGTGTTCTCCCAGGTGCCGTTGCGCCCGCGGAGGAAACTGATGGCCGATGGATACCACACTCGGAGCATCCACTGCCGAAATGTCTCGAAGTGTTTGGGCGACCATCCCTCATAGTCGCGCATGAGCTCGGCGGCTTGTGCAAACTGGTAACCGTAGAGGCCAGCGGCCAGGGCATAGTTGGAGTCACCGCCAATGCCCGTGGTGGTGTTGGCCCACTGCATGAGCACTTCGACTGCATGATTGGCGTTGGATTTGTTGCCTGTGATTTTCCAGACAAGCGCGTTCTGGTAGGCGATGGTTGCTCCACGGGCGGCATTGATGTAGTTCTCGCCCTTTCCGCCACCGCGCACAATGGTTTTCACAGGGTATGTTCCTGCCGTCGACTGGGCGTAGGCCGCACTGGTTAGCACCTTGGCCGCGGCCGTGATGGTGGGATCACCTTTGGCTAACAAGGCCTTGATACGGTCAAAGTCTTCCTGCGTGTGCAGTCCGCCTGGATGCACGAAACCACGGTTGGTGTTGTAAGTCTGTGCCATGACTCCCAGGGTAAGGAACAAGGCGGTGAGAAATGTGTAAACTTTCTTCATATCACAAAAGGTTATTATAGATGACAATTGTTTGTTTGCTGTTTCAATTTTGCTGTTGACTTCCGCTTTATGATGCTGTTGGCTTTTGCTTTACGATTAGATGGTCTTGGTAGGATTGATGATTGCTTCAAATATGACTTGTTGTCTGTTCCCAGATGATATATTGTCTGTTCCCAGATGGTATATTGTCTGTTTCTGGGTGACATGTTGTCTGTACCCATCTAACTTGATGATGTTTTTGGGGAGAGTTGTAGAAAATGGAATAACTTTGCCGATGAGTTAGAATCCCGCTGCCTTGAGTGATTTCCTTACCATTTTGCGTGTGCGGTAGAGCCGTCCTTCCACGGCGCGCAAGGAGAGTGTGGTGATGGTCGTAATCTCTTTGGGAGTCTTCTCGTCGAACCGACTGAGCTTGTAAATCCAGGCGTCACGGTTTGACATGCGATTGATTATGTCGCGCTCGGCGTCAAGAAGCTGGTGGTACTCCAATTCATGTTGCTCAATGGTGGCTTGTGGCCTCCATTGGCTTTGCATACGCCGGCAATGGGCTTGGTGGCGTAACCAGTCGGTGCGCTTTTGGTACGCTATGGTGACAGCAAGCCCCATGAGATGTTCGGGGATGATAATGTCAAGGGTCATCAGTTTGACAAAAACATCTTGTGCGAGATCCTTGCTTTCTTCATCAGGGATGCTTGCTTTTCGGAAAACAGACAAGAGCATGGGATATGCCTTATCGTACAAACGACCGATGGCTTCCTTGTTTTGTGCGTTATTTGTTTCCATTTAGGCAGGATAAAAGATTGGTTTTCATTGCAAAGATAATGAAGAAAACCTTTTTTTGCAATAGTTTTGCCATCGCAGAAAGTCTATCCGATTAAGATGAAGCACTTATCGTTAAATAGATTGAAAAACAGGTTGTTACAATTGATAAAGCTTTGCACTTTTCCGTTGGAAAGTGCAAAGCGTAACTCTTTTTGATAATGTTTTGGAATTAATATGGCCTTTTCCAGCCTACTCCTTGATGCTTTTTATGTAATCCTTTGGTGTCATGCCCGTAGCTTTCTTGAAAGCCACAAGGAATGGGTTGCGGCTTTTGAAACCGCTGCGCTCTGCAAGTGCCGTGATGGTGAGGTTGTGGTTGACGGGTTGCTGGGCCAAATGCTTGAACATCTTGATGCGATACTCGGCAATGAAATCGTAGTAGTTGCAATGTAACTGCAATGAGAAAAGTTGCGAGAGTGTATGGGTGGAGCAACCGAGTGCTTTTGCCAGGTCGGACATTTGCAGGTTTGGATTGAGATAAGGTCGTTTTTCTTCCATATAACGCAGCAAGGTTTGTTGCAGCTTGCGGCTTTCTTTTTCGTTGAGACGGCTCTTTTGGTATTTCTCGGGTTGTGGCGCCAGGCGTTGCCAGAAATAAGGTTTTCGATGATAGCGGCACAACCACACATGGGCTGCAAGTGCAGCCAGCACCACCACAACCAGCAAGAAGATAATGGCCGTGGTCGTCATAGGCACATCAACGACCACGCTGCCGCTCATCTCGGGCATGCCCTCGGCTTCAATGCGGAGCCTGTATCGTCCTGGCCATAGGTCGTGGTAGTTGATGGTGCGCGAGCGGTCGGCAAGTTGCCAATCCTTGTCGTGACCCTCCAGGATATATCGGAACGTCAGGTCGCGGGTGTTTCCGAAGGCAAGAGGGGTGAACCGTACGGTGAACTCACTGTTGTGGCGGCTTAGCGTTAGGAGGCTGTCAAGCAACACTTCGTTGACTTCCTGTGGTGAGAACCAATGGTCGGTCTGTATTTCGGAGAGCGTAATAGGAATATGCTGGAACTGTGCCATGTTGATGTTACTGAGTTTGGCGAATACCAACCCACCATTGGTGGCAGCCCAATAGGTGCCTGTCGTCGGGTCTATCCAGATGGCGTGCGACTGGAATTGCGAGTTGGCCAATCCGTCTATATGGCCAAATCGCCGTACCTGTCCGCCAGGTTTTGCGAGGTATACGGCATCAGAGCACGTGACGATATAACTTCCGTTGCCGTATGGCTGGATGTCAAGGAATGTTTGTCCGTTTCCTAAAGCCTTGAAGGAAAGTGTGCTGAGGTCTCCTTTGCTGGGAGTGAGCACGGCTGGTTTCCCGTTTTGTGGGATGAAGAGCATACGCCCGTCATTTAGGCGTCTAATGCTTCTCAGCATGCCCAACTTGACCACATGGGGCATCATGTTTGCTGTGGTCACCATGCGTTGGTCAGGATTCCACATGCATTGTCCGCCTGCTGTCGACACCCAACCGCGTCCGTCGAGGGCCAGGCCCATGCAGAACACCTCATTGTCGGGCAGTTGTGAGTTATGGGTGGTGAAGACTCGCAGGGCTCCAGAGGCAGCATTGTAGTGTGCCAAGCCCGCTGATGAGCAAATCCATAGTCCGCCATGTTGATCGTCTACCATGTCGTAGATATTGGCACCAGCCAGCTGCGCCCATTTTGCCGACGGCATGGGCGCGAGCAATGAGACCCCAATGCAATGGAGTCCACCACCGATAGTCCCGACGAGATAGGTGGCGCCCACCTTGCGGATGCACGACACGAAGTCGGCTCCTATGTCATTGCGCCCGAAGCATGTCACCGTCTGCCGAACCTTGTCGACCACATAGAGTCCGTTTCGCGTGCCGAGTAGGGTGCGTGTTCCGTCAATCAGAAAACTGCGCACTGCCTGTTCGGCACTGTCGAACAGACCTGGCACGTCAAAGGTGTGAAACACGCCACGGTTCAAGAAGCTGTAGTCAAGGCCAAAAAATTTGTAGCCAATCCAGTTGATACCTTCTCCATCTCGGTAGAATACCGTCGCGTTGTTGATGCGTGTGTGAGCCAAATCGGCTGTCGGCAGCGTGGATTTGCTGGCATATTGGCGTATCACCTTGCGGCTGTTGATAGCCACCTCCAGGCAACCATCATACGCCGTGGCCACCAACAGGCTACCATGGCCGTCGTAGGAAAGAGATACCACGTCGGGTATGTCGTCGGCGAAAGAACTAATATGCCGTGTTTTGGGATTGAAGACTAAGAGTCCCCGTCCTCGCGTTCCTATATAAATAAGTCCCCTTGCACAGGCTATCGCTGTGGTGCGGGCATTAGAGAATTGTTGTGGAAGGGCGTGGAATGAGGTTGCTCCTGGACGATTGGTGGGGACCTCTGCAAGCCAATTGCCTGTGAGCAGGTAGATTTTTCGCCCCCACACAATCAGTTTTCGAACAGCATGGTTGGCCGTAGGTCTGCGCGCAAAGATGTTGACGGCCTCCATTTGGTTGTCTTGCATCTTGAAGAGCCCTTGTGCCGTAGCTATGAAGAGCGTTCCGTCGGAGGCACGCCCCATGTCGTTAACCTCCACGTCGATGATGTCACGATGTACGCGTCGGATTTCAAGTCGTCGCCGGTCAAGCTGCCACAGTCCGGCCTTGTTACCCAAGAGCAATGTCTCGCCATTCTTTTCAACCATCACGTTGACCTCCATGTTGCGCTGGGTGTCGCTTTTTGGAAAGTCGATGTTGAGGATGTTGGTTCCGTCAAAGCGCGACACACCCAGTTCGGTGCCCAGGAACACGAAGCCATATCGGTCGCGCAGCACGCTCGTAACGGTCGCGCTGTGCAGTCCATCTTCTTGGGTTAGCATTCCCATTTGCCTGGTCTGGGCCAGCAGGCAGGTAGGTAACATCAAGATTATGCAGAGCAGTTCCTTCAGTTTCATGGGCTTATGGTTGTGTTGAAAGGATGTAGCGTAGAGGGGTGGTTTCCGTTTGGCTTGTCAGTTGGCTATTGGCAGCCGTTTTGGATGTTGCGCGGGTGATGCGTGAGAATTTCCTCCCGGAGCGTCTCATCGTCCATGTGGGTGTAGATTTCTGTGGTTCCAATGTCGGCGTGCCCGAGCAACACCTGTATGACACGGAGGTCGGCACCTCCTCGTAGCAGTGCCGTGGCAAAGCTGTGTCGAAGCGTGTGGGGCGAGATGGTCTTCTTGATGCCCGCCATCTCGCCAAGCCGCTTGACCATGATGAGAATCATGGTGCGTGTGAGGTGGTGCCCCCGTCGGTTGAGAAACACATAGTCTTCCTCGCCAGGCTTGATGTCCATCTGCCTGCGGTCGTCAAACCATAGGGTCAGTTCGCTTACCGCCCGGTCGGAGATGGGCACCAGTCGCTCCTTGTTTCCCTTGCCGATGACACGCAGGAAACGGTCGTCGAGAAAAAGGTCGGAGAGCTTGAGGTTTACCAGTTCGCTGACCCGTAACCCACATGAGAAGAACACCTCCACGATAGCGCGGTTACGATGACCTTCTGGCAAGGTGAGGTCTATGGCGGCCTCCAGGCTGTCCACCTCTTCGGTCGACAAGTATTCGGGAATGTGCTTGGGCAGGTGTGGCGACTCAAGCAGTTCTGTGGGGTCGATGTCGATGTAGCCGTCGATGAGCATGAAATGGTAAAACGACCTCACGCCACTGAGGATTCTTGCTTGGCTCTTGGCTCCCACGCCGCGCTCATGGAGCCATGCGGCGAAGGTCTCCAAGTCTTCGAGCCTCACGTCGAACGGCGTGAGCCCCTGTTCGCTGAGGTGGCTGAGCAACAGGTCGATGTCGTGTTGGTAGGCATCGAGCGTGTTTTGCGAGTAGCTTCGTTCCAGTTTCAGGTAGCGCGTGTAGCGCCGCACCAGTTTATCCAGTGCCGTGCCTGCCATTGGCTCACTTCCGCTTTTTGTCGTCGATTTGCTTTGCACTTTGTCCATTTTCGCTTACCTTTGCAGGAGAGGGGCAACACGCGGCCCTTTGAGGACAATCTCTCGTCGCGCCCGTTTGCACCATTCCCGTAAAAGGAAGGAAGCCGCAGTCGAGGCAGGAGTATGTCTCCGTGTAGCCTTTCGGCGCCTTCTTCATGGCAAAATTAGCGAAAACGAAGGAAAAGACCAAGGAAATGAAGAAAATTCAGATTATCAACGGGCCCAACCTCAACCTTCTTGGGAAGCGTGAGCCGGGCATTTACGGCAAGAGTTCGTTTGAGAGCTACCTGGCCACCTTGCGCAAGCGTTACCCCGATGTGCAGATTGACTATTACCAAAGTAACATCGAGGGAGAGCTTATCAACAAGATGCAAGAAGTGGGATTCGACTACGACGGCATCGTGCTCAACGCCGGTGCCTACACTCACACGTCGATAGCTTTGCTCGACTGTATCCGCTCGTTGCGCTGTTCTGTGGTGGAGGTTCATATCTCCAATGTCCACCGGCGTGAGGAGTATCGCCACCACTCGATGATTTCTGCAGGCTGCAAGGGCGTGATTTGCGGGTTCGGCCTCGATAGTTACCGCCTGGCCCTGGAGGGATTACTGGCCGACACCACACACCAAGAAAGCTGACGGGATGACCATCGACGACTACATCCTGGCTCACATAGAGCCAGAGGGCGACTATCTGCACCGTCTGTGGCGCGCCACCAACATACACACCATCCACGGGCGCATGGTGAGTGGCCACCTGCAAGGGCGTTTGCTCAAGTTGCTGGTGTTGATGCTCAAACCCCGGCGTATCCTGGAAGTGGGCACGTTTTCGGGTTATTCGGCCATCTGCATGGCCGAGGGGCTGAAGCAACTCCACCGCTCACAGTGGTTCGGAACCGCACATTCGCCCAACGCCAACGACCGCCCCATGCTCTACACCTATGAGATCAATGACGAGATGGAGGACTTCACACGGCCATGGATTGAGCAATCGCCCGTGGCCGACTACATTGATTTCCGCATAGGCGATGCTGTGGCTGAGGCTCCCCGGCTCGGGCTGACTTTCGACATGGCGTTTCTCGACGGCGACAAGCGCACTTATGTGGAGGCTTATGAGGCACTGTTGCCACTCGTCAACCCAGGCGGAGCCATCTTGGCTGACAATACCCTATGGGACGGCCACGTGGTGGACCCGGCCTATGACCACGACCACCAGACGCAGGGCATACGCTTGTTCAACGACCATGTGGCAGCCGACCCGCGAGTAGAGAATGTCATCCTGCCTGAGCGCGACGGCATGACACTCATCCTGAAACGCTGAAAGGGCGAAAGAGG
>DJOD01000037.1:20784-38299 GCA_002437115.1 Prevotella sp. UBA6447 | reverse complement strand
CCTCTTTCGCCCTTTCAGCGTTGTTTATCACCCCAACATTCTTCTCGACCGACATCGCCTTTCCTGGGAGGGTGGGGGCAGCCGTGTCAGCTGATTGCCGCCCAGTTGATGTTGGTCTTTCGGAGTTCTTTCAGGCGATCCCATAGCAAGGCGTTCTCCGGCTTGTTGCAGTCGGGGTCGTTGTCGATGACGCGTTGCGCCTCGTCGCGCGCCATCTGCACCAGTTGCCCGTCGCGCGCGATGTCGGCAATCTTCAGGTCGAAGGCGATGCCGCTCTGCTGTGTGCCCTCCAGGTCGCCGGGGCCGCGCAGCTTCAGGTCGGCCTCCGCAATGCGGAAGCCATCGTTGGTCTCGCACATGATATCGATGCGCTTGCGCGTTTCCTGTGCCAATTCGTAACCGGTCACCAGAATGCAATAACTCTGCTTGGCGCCGCGCCCCACGCGGCCGCGCAACTGGTGGAGCTGCGACAAGCCGAAGCGTTGCGCCTCCATGATGACCATGACCGAGGCGTTGGGCACGTTCACGCCCACCTCGATAACCGTGGTAGAGACCAGGATTTGCGTCTCGCCGCTCACAAACTTTTGCATTTCCGTTTCTTTCTCTGCCGGTTTCATGCGGCCGTGCACTTTACTTAACTTATACTCTGGAAACACCTCGCAAAGTGTCTTGTAGCCTTCCTCCAGGTTTTGCAGGTCGAGCTTGGCGCTCTCCTCGATGAGTGGAAACACGAAGTAGACCTGCCGCCCCTCCTCAATCTGCTTCCTGATGCCGCTGTAGAGGCTCGTCGCTTGGTTGTTGTACTTGTGAAGTGTGACGATGGGCTTGCGCCCGGGTGGCAGCTCATCGATGACGCTCACGTCGAGGTCGCCGTAGATGGTCATGGCTAAGGTGCGCGGTATGGGCGTGGCTGTCATGACGAGGATGTGTGGTGGTTTCTCGCTCTTGGCCCATAGTTTGGCCCTTTGCGCCACGCCGAAGCGGTGTTGCTCGTCGACGACCGCCAAGCCAAGCCGCTTGAACTGCACATTGTCCTCGATGATGGCATGCGTGCCCACCAGGATGTCGACCGCCCCGTCGGCCAGTCCGTCGAGCACCTCGCGCCTGCGCCTGCCCTTCACGATGCCCGTGAGCAGTTCCACGTGCACCCCCATCCCCCGCAGCAGCTCCTTGAGCGTAGACATGTGTTGCTCCGCGAGAATTTCCGTGGGAGCCATCATGCAAGCCTGGAAGCCGTTGTCGAGTGCCAGGAGCATGGCCATGAGCGCCACGAGCGTCTTGCCCGACCCCACGTCGCCTTGCAGCAGCCGGTTCATCTGCCTTCCTGACCGCAGGTCGTCGCGGATCTCGTGCGTCACGCGTTTCTGCGCGCCTGTCAGCTCAAAGGGCAGGTTGTCGCGGTAGAAGCGGTTGAACCTGTCGCCCACGTGCGCGAAGACATACCCCTGGTATTTCTTGCGGTGTTCGGTGGTATAGCGCAGAATGTTGAGTTGCACGTAGAACAGCTCCTCAAACTTCAGGCGCACTTGCGCGCGTTGCACGTCGTCGAGTGACCGCGGGTAGTGGATCTTTCGCAGCGCGTCTTCGCGCGAGATGAGGTGCAGCCGGCTGACTTGCGAGGGCAACAACGTCTCAGGCAGCGCGCCCTCGGGAATCTTGCCCGCCAGTGTCTTGGTGAGCTTGCCTATGGCGTGCGAGGTCATGCCCGCGTTTTTCATCTTCTCCGTCGTGATGTAGTAGGGCTGCATGCCCATGTCGTTGAGACACAGGTCGGCCGCCCGCTCCATCTCCGGGTGGGCAAACTGGTATCGTCCCATGTAGGCCGTGGGCTTTCCGAAGACGACATACTCCTCGCCCACCTTGTAGTTTTTCATGGCGTACTGCCCGCCCCTGAACCACACCAGGTCGGCCACACCGTGCCCGTCGGAGAAGTGGGCCACGGTGCGCTTGTGCCGACGGTCGGCGGCAAACTCCTCGAAACTGAGAATCCTTCCGCGTATCTGCACGAAAGGCATGTCGCCCGTGAGCTCCGAGATGCGATAGACCTTGGAGCGATCCACATACTTGTAGGGATAATACTCCAACAGGTCGCCCCACGTCTTGATGCCGAGCTGGCTGGTCAGGGTGTCCTTCCGATGTGGTCCGACCCCCGACAGGTACATGATGTCTTGCGATAGAATGTCCATGATGAGTGATGGAAACGGGGCGGGCGGCTCGTTTGTCCCGTGGCTTATTGGCAGCTGGTGATGAAGTCGGCCAGCCGCAGGTCGAAGGGTGTTGTGAGCTTGATGTTCTCACGGTTGCCCTCCACCATGCGTACCTGGCACCCCAGGCTCTCCACGACCGAAGCGTCATCGGTGAACGTGTCGCGGTAAGGCTGCGCGAAAGCCTGCTTGGCCAGCGCTATGTCGAACACCTGTGGTGTCTGCACGATGCGGTAGTCGGAGCGCGGCACGTTGCGCCCGGCGCTGCTGCCTCCCGTGAAGCGCAGCGTGTCGGTGACAGGCATCACGGGCAGGGCGGCGTACTCTTCGCGTGCCGCCTCAAAACACCGGCTGATGGTGTCGGTCGAGACGAAGGGGCGCACGCCGTCGTGGAACCCCACGACACCCTCTTCCTCGTCGGGCACCAGTGCCAGCCCGTTGCGCGACGACTCGAAGCGTGTCGCGCCCCCGTCGGCCACGTCGTGGGCGACGCTGAAGCCATGCTGTGCGCACAACTGCCGCCAGCGGTCTTGCTGGTCGCGAGGCAGCACCACGATGATGTGGAGGTTGGGGTCGTAGTCGTGGAAAACCTGTATGGTGCGCATGAGCACCGGTGTGCTGCCTATGGGCAGGAACTGCTTGGGCAGGTTGCCACCCATGCGCGTCCCCCTGCCTCCAGCCACAATGATGATGTAGTCCATGTGTGTGCGTGTGGATTAAGGGATGAGGCTCATTGCCATCCCATGAGGTGCGCGTATTGCATGCCGCGCTGCAGGGCTCGTGTGGTCTCCTCGCCAGCGAAGTAGCTCAGTATGCGGTAGGCGTAGGGCAGGGTAGCCGCCGGACCCTCGCCCGTGATGATGTTGCCGTCCTCTTGGTAGAGCTGCGCGGTGTAGGTGGCCCCCGTCAGGTATTTCTCGAAGCCTGGTGAGCAAGTGGCCTTCTTCCCCTCAAGCAGGCCGAGCGAGCCCAGCACCATGGGTGCCGCGCAGATGGCCCCCACGCGCCGTCCGGCATCGTGTTGCCGCTTCAGCGCCTGGCGCACTCCCTCATGGGCGTTGAGGTTGGTGGCACCTGGCAGTCCGCCTGGCAGGAGCAGCATGTCAGCGTCGGCGAAGTTGCCTGCCTGCTCGAACACCAGGTCGGCCTTGACGGTTATGCCGTGCGACGACTCTACCCACTCGGTTCCTGTGATGCTCACTGTTTTCACGTCAACGCCACCTCGGCGCAGAATGTCAACCGGTGCCAATGCTTCGATCTCTTCGAAGCCATTGGCGAGAAATTCATATACTTTTGCCATGATTTGATGAATTGTTTCAATTAATAAACTTTCTCTTGCGTCAAAGAGTCGTTGCAAATTTACCAAATCTTTGCCATTCTAAGTTCTTTTTGAAGTGAAAAAGAAGATGGCGGATGCCAAAAAAAGGCTACGCAAGCCATTCTGCCATAAGAGGAGGCGAATGGTCGTGTCAAGATTGTTGCTCGTTTTACGTCTCTGGGCGCAGTGGCATCTGGAGGGGAAAAAGCGTGTCCTCAGATGCTGAAGGCCGCCTCCGAGACTCGAAAAGACCGGTTTTTGGTTCGTTTGTATGCCTATTAAGCGAAGATTAAGCCTTTTTTGCGTGAAGGTTACGTCTCTTTCATGCGAAGATTAGGCACCTATTGAGCTTCAATAGGATAGTTATCTCCAGCTGAGCCCCATTCTTCTTCGTGTGATTTTTAATGTGTTTTCATAATTGATTGAATGACAACGAGTTGCTACTGAAACTTGAAAATCGTTTTTTAGGCGATATTTACGACTGTCAAAAGATAAATTTCAAATGGTGAAAACGTTTTTCAAGAAAATTCAGAAAAATAGTGAAGCAAAAGAATGACTTGCAGGAGTTGTTCCTTGCCATGTCATAATTCCTTTGCGGTAGGCAGGTTAAGCCAGCTGCCTTTTGTCAAGCGTGCGCGCGCATTTGAAAGTGCGAGAACACAAAAATCATTAAAAAAATGGCACAGTTCTTGTTTTTGACGTACTAATGCGATATATTTGCAGACAACATTCAACATAACCCAAACAAAAACAACATGGAAATTCAAGAATTAGAACAAATCGTTCGCCAACGCGAGGGAGCCTTGAGCACAGCCTTTCCAGCCCTGATGCGCAAAGTATACGTGTGGATGACGCTGGCCTTGGCCATCACGGGCATCTGTGCCTATGGCGTGGCCACAAGTCCCTCGCTGATGCAACTCATCTTTGCAAGTCGCGGTGCCGTCTGGGTGCTGCTCATCGCCGAGCTGGGCTTGGTGTTCTACACCACGGCACGCATCAACCACTTGTCGCTGGGTACGGCCACCACGCTGTTTGCCATCTACTCGGCGCTCAACGGTGTCACACTGTCGGTTATCTTCCTGGCCTACACACTAACCTCCATCGCCAGTGTATTCTTCATCACGGCCGGCACCTTCGCCGCCACCGCGCTGTTTGGCTACACCACCAAGCGCGACCTCTCGAAGATGGGCAGCATCCTCTTCATGGCCCTCATTGGCCTTATCCTGGCCACTGTGGTCAACATGTTCCTGCGCAACGGTATGCTCAACCTCGTGCTGAGCTATGTGGGCGTGGTCGTCTTCGTGGGGCTCACCGCCTGGGACTCGCAGAAGATTAAGCAGATGCTGGCCATGCAGCCCGACATGGGCGAGAGCGCACAAAAGGTAGCCCTCATGGGTGCCCTGCAGTTGTATCTCGACTTCATCAACCTCTTCCTCTATCTGCTGAGGATTTTTGGCAAGGAGCGCTAACGCCCCCATGCACTGCCTTTCGTAAAAGGAGAAATGCCAGGCCGTCACCGATGTTGACAGCCTGGCATTTCTCCTTTTCTTGTTTTTGTCGCAAGGTCAGCGCGACGTGTCGGGCGGCAAGGCCGGTGGCTCGCATCCCCACTGCTTGTTGGGCTGGCTGCCCATGGTGAGCACCAGGCGGCCGCCATCCGACAGCATGTCGTGTGTGATGTACGAGCGGTTGTAGGGAACGCCGTTCCACGTGGCCGACTGGATGTAGATGTTCTTGTCGCTGACCCCCACCGCCTCCAGTTCGAAGCGCCCCAAGCGAAGGTGTGAAAACGCTGGCGTGCCGAGCACATAATAGGGTGTCCCGGGACACACGGGGTAGAAGCCCATCATGCCAAACGCCTGCCATGCGCTCATCTGGCCAGCATCGTCGTTGCCCGAGAGTCCTCCAGGCACGTCAAGATATTCTGTTTGCAAGATTTCGTGTACGAGGAATTGTATCTTCCAAGGCTCGCCCGTCCAGGCATAGAGGTAAGCGATGTGATGACAAGGCTCGTTGCCATGCCAGTAGGCCATGCGCCCAGTGTGCAGTGAGCCGCTGTCCGTTTCGTGAAGGGCAAACAGGCGGTCGAGCCTTGTGGAGAGACTGTCGCGGCCACCCATGGCCGCCATCAGTCCACGTACATCGTGGGGCACATAAAACGAGTAGTGAGTCACGGCTCCCTCGGTGACAAACGGCACGCGCCCCAGCAAGTCGCGATTGCCAAGGAACGCGCCCTTGCCGCCCTTGCCACGCCGGGGAGCATGACGGCCGTCGGCCCATCGCGTGGCAGGGTTGAACACCTGGAGCCAGTTGTGCGACCGGGTCATCAGTTGTTCGTGGTCGGCCTCGTTTCCGATGGCCTTGGCCAGCTGGGCCGCACAGAAGTCGTCGTAGGCATACTCCAGTGTGCGGCTCACCTGCTCGCGGGTGTGGAAGGCATCGGGCACACTGTCCTCGAGAGGCACATAGCCGTAGCGGAGATAGCTGCTGAGCGCGCGGCGCCCCATGCCATCGCGATAGGTCTTCGGGTCGGCAGGTGTCTCAAAAGCGTTTTTTCGCACTCCCTCATAGGCTGTCCGCAGGTCAAAGCCGCGCACGCCTTTCACGGCTGCGTCGGCCAATACTGCCGCCGCGTGGTCGCCTATCATAGCCGCCGTGTAGGAGTTCCAGCAGGGAAAGATGGGCATCCAGCCTCCATCGCGGTACATGCGTACGAGGCTCTGCATCATGTTTGCCGTCAGTGAGGTGTCTGTGAGCAGCAGGAGCGGCATCTCCGCACGATAGATGTCCCACATGCTGAAGTCCATGTACATGGGAGTCTGCTCGCCCGCCTCGGCCTTGCCACTGGCAAAGCGCAGACGAGGGTACAAGCCCTGGGTGTCGGGCACGTCGCTGAACTCGCGTGGAAGGAAGCTCGCCCGGTAGAGCGCGCCGTAAAACTGGCGCACCTTGGCACTGTCGCCGTCGGTGATTTCGATTTTAGACCATCGTTTGTCCCACAAGGCCGCGTTGGCTTGCATCATGCCACCAAAGTCGAGCCCGGCCGTTTCTGCGACCAAGTTGCGGTCGGCCTGTTCCTGGGAGGTGAACGAGGAGGCCGCCGCCAGCACGATGGGCTGGCCAGCATGGCCCTGGAAGGTAATCCACGCCAGCGAGTCGTTGGCACCGGTTGCCACAGGCTTGTCGGCGTAAGCCAGCGATAGGTGTCCCGAGAAGCCTGCACGCTCGCCCCACCCCTGGTAGATGCGGTGGACGGGATTGGTGGCCCACACCCGATGGCGCAAGGTGTCGAGACAGACGGTTCCCTCACGCTCGTCGCTGTTGGGGCGCACGATGATGTGGACCTCGCCGTCCACCTCAGGTGTGACGCGCAACAGGGCAGCGTGCGACAGGGCTGTTACCTCCATGCGCAGCCGCTCGTGTGGCAGCCTGACGGCATAGTAGTGGGGGTGCGCCTGTTCCTCGGCATGGCAAAAGGGTGAGGCCCCTTCCTCCACTCCCAAACGCACGGGCTTGCCGCCTTGGGCTGTGATGGTGAACGACCCGTAGTCTTGCGTGCAACCGCCTACGAGCCAATGGCTGCAGCGTAAGCCCTGTAGCAGGGTATCGGGATAGTAATAAGGCGCCACACATTTTTGTTCGGTGGCACGCGTCTGGGGAGTCCAGAAGTTTTGCCCGTGGGGAACGAGCACTGCCGGAAGGGTCTGGCCGTGCTCCTCAGAGCCCTTGCCGTAGATGCCCTTGGAGCGTATGGTGGCCTGGTCGGTTCCCACCAGCGTGTTGATTGCCGACAAGACCTGCAACCGGTGGAGCGACGCTATGCGTCGATGCACAAAGGCCTTGACCGAGTCCCAAGGGTAAATGTAAGGGCTGGCTGTTACCGGCTGGCACCCTAAGGCATAGACAGGCCGCTCGTTGTGGAGGAAAGCCACATAAACACCAGGCGATTGCCGGCTCCGCATGAAAACTATCTGCAAGTTGGCGGCCATGGGAACCACGCTGTCCATGCCGTCTACCGCGTCTGCAGGACGGTGTTGCTCACTGCTCAGGCGGAGCAAGGTGAGCAACCGGTAGAGGTTGGTGTCGTGGCCGAAACGCAGGTCAGCCCCTCGCGTGCCATGGGCTATCGCCGTGTCGGCATCTGTCTCCACACGCTGCCATAGGCTGTTGGCGCTTCGGGCTGGCACGCCGTTGTTTTGGGCTGCAGCACCGTTGCAAATCCACATGCGACGGTTGTTTTGGCGGTAGAAAGCCTCGGCTTCCTCGCGCGTGAACACGTCTTGGAAACTGATAGGCAACTCCACATCTTGCATATCGGTGGCGATGGTGAAGAGTTCGCTCATCAGCGTAAGACCGTCGGGCACCTTGCTGGGATCCTTGAACAGAGCTTTCAGAAAACGGTCGGGCACCACCTCGGCCTTTACCTTTGTTTCTGCGGTCAGCCGCTTCTCCTCGGGCGAGTCGTAAGCTATCCAAGACATGTCGGCTGAATCGGTCTGGCAATGGAATGTGGCACCGCCTGGAAGCTGTAGAAAGGTGTAAGACGCGGCTTCCATGCTCTTGCGGCAACGGTCGGACACGCTGCTGCGCGCCTTGATGACGGGCCTGTCGGCAAAGACCGACGGGTAGGCTTTGACCATGCGGTAGGCTATGTCGCTGTGTTGTCGTGCTCCCAACGGGGTCAGCTTTCCGCCGTTTCCTTTGGCGTTGCGCCACACTTTGCCGAGCCGTTTGGCCACCTGCTTGCCAAGAGGTGTCAGGTTCCGCTTGTCGGCAAACTGGCTGATGACCCACTGGTAACGGCTGTCGCTGGTTACCCAGCGCGACCCATGTCGCCCATAATGACTGATATAAAAAGGTTCAAAGCCGTCGGGCACCCGAAAGTCGGCACCCGTTCGGTTGGGGTAAGCGTAATAGACCCCTCCCAGTTGCTCCCATGAGAGCTGGCCCGTGGCGACGTGAGCCACCAGGAGCAGCGCCCATGTCAGTATTGTTCTCTTCATTTTCATCATCTTGTTTTTAGCGTTCCAAAGTCCAGTCTATTCCTAACTTGTTGTTCTTCATCCGCACCACGAAAGGCAGCTTGTTCTTGGTGGCAATCCACATTTCTGTCCCATCGATGTCGGCTTGCACATGAATGGTGGATTTTTCGCGTCCTTTCTCTCGCCAGGTCTGCCCGTCGTAAACAAACTGGTGGTGTCGTTTCAACTGGTTGAGAGCTTTTCGGGAAATGAAAAGAAAAGTGCCATGGCAGATGTATTTGCGCCCTGTCCACTGTGGGCTGTCCCAGCAAAATGCGTCGGCATGGTCCACCACCGACTGTGGGATGAGGTATTCGTTGCCGTGGCAAACCATGCGGAGCGTGTCGGCCGCAAGTGTCCAGGCCAATGGCCAGTTGCGATACTGGCGATTGATGACAAAGTGGGCTGTAGCCATTGGCTTGCCGCCAGGCATGGCATAGTCCTTGACCACTGGTGTGGTTGAAGACTTGGCGTAAGAGGATCGATGGTCAGCAGCCTGACCTTCCGTTTCGTTGGGCACCCTGACGGGTGGAATCAGCAGCCATGTGCCTTGTCCGGCCACAGGGTAACGGCCCAGCAGAGCCCAGATGAGCCATGACGACATGGCTCCGCTGTCATCGTTGCCAGGGAGCCCGTCGGGTGTGTCGGAGAAGTTGTAGCTGACGATTTGGCTCACGCGAGAAGCGCTCAGGTCGGGGCGTCCGATGTAATGGTAGAGGTAAGGCGTGAGAAACGAAGGCTCGTTGGCTACATTGTAATGGCCTCGGTCGAAAAAGATGTCAAGACGGCGGCGGAACGCTGAGTCGCCACCACACAACAGGATGAGTCCTGTCACATCGTGGGGCACGCTGAATGAATATTCGGCTGACAATGCCTCGTAGAAGAAAGTGTCCCACCAGGGGATGTACCAGGGAGCCACCTTGGTGTCGGGGCGATAGGCAATGGTGGGTCGGCATGCTGCCGAGTGGCCCCATACCACCGAGTCGAGCCATTGGCCGTCGGCTGCTCGAGGCATGATGAAACCGCGCATGCCCTGCCATTCGTAATCGGCTCGCCACAGGTTGCGCCAGTTGCGCGAGCGCGACAGGTATTTCTTATAAAGGGCTTTGTGCCCAAGGCCACGTGCCACTTGGGCGATGCACCAGTCGTCATAACTATATTCCACGGTGCGCGTTCCGGCACGAGGAATGCCGTAAGGGATGTATCCTAACCGTTTGTATTCGTCAAGTCCGCCGCGTCCTTCCTTCTCGTCGTCGGCGGGTGGCACCTCGGCATCCTTGACCATGGCCCGCAGAGCCAGGTTATAGTCAATGCCCTTGAGCCCCCGAGCGTAAGCTTCGGCAATGACCACCTCGGCATGCGAACCGCCCTGCGTGCGCCCGTTGCAGTCGCCGCTGCGCGCGTCGGGCATGTAGCCGTCGTGCAGGTAGATGTTGAGCAGCGAGTTGACCATGCCGACGGCGCGCTCGGGATAATACTCCATGAGCAAGGGAAACGATGTGCGGTAGGTGTCCCAAAGGGCATAGTAGTCATCATAATAGGGCAGGTGACAGGCGGATGAATCCCTGCCGGAGCGATAGGGGACGGGCTCCTCGCCTGTCTTGTCAATGGGCATGAGGAGCGTGTGGTAAAGAGCCGTGTAAAACATCCGCTGTTCCTTGACGGTCCCTTGGTAAGGCACTCGGCGCAACATTGCCTCCCACGTGTTGCGGAGTGTGTCGAGTTGCGCCTCAAAACTGAGATTACAGAGGTTGTGGCGTGCCTGGAGCTCTGAGACATACGAGATGCCTACCTTGATGTTGACGATGGAATCGGTGAGCCTGTTGTCGGAGACCATGACTTGTGGCGTGCCCGACGAAGTGGTGAATAGTAACTTGGCCGACAGGCTGTCGTCTATGGAAACCAGCTTAAAAGGCGCGTCGCTCTGCAAGCAGAAGTAGACGGTGTAAGGTCCGCCATTGTTCCATCCACCCCTTACAGTGGTGTGCCCCACCAACTCATGGTTGTTGGTCTGGTGGAGGGATGAGCCTACATATTGTTGGGTTTCGCGCTTGTTGGGGATTGAATCCATGCCTAAAAATGAGGCCACGTCGACAAACAAGCCGTCGGCATGACGGAAGCGATAGAGCGCGCAGCGTTCAGCAGTTGTGACTTCGGTGGTGATGCCGTTCTCAAACGTGCAACGGTAATATCCCAAAGAAACCCTTTCGGTTGTGCGACGCTGGACGTAGGCTGGTATGTTGCGGATGCTGGCGTCGGGCATCAGCAAAGGGCGTGTGGTTGACTTGTCGCTGAGCAGGATGGGCTGGATGAGCACATTACCGTATTTTTGCCCTCCTCCCGTTCCGCTGACGTGTGTCTGTGTGAAGCCCTTGACGGGTTCAGGCATGGGAGCCCAACCTGCGTTGGGCATGGAAAGGCAATCGGGACCAGGCTTCACCATGCCAAAGGGCATTGACGGACCTACAAAAGTGCGCCCAAGACCCTCGCTTCCTATGCGAGGATCCACCCATGTATGCAGGTCGTGGTTGGCAAAGGCCGTCAAATGACACGAAAAGAATAAAAGAAAAAGCAGCTTATGCATTGATAAACAGTTTCATATCAAGTGGCAGAAAAAAAGAAAAGCCTCCCACCAACGGAACGCACACGCAAAGTATTGCGTAAGTGTCTGTCGGTGGGAGGCTCATGAAGGTGTTAGTAGCCAGCGTTCTGTTGCCAGCCAGTCTTGTTCAAGACTGTTGTCGGAATTGGGAACACGCGACAGGTCTTATCAAAGCGAGCATTCTTGTAAATGCGCTTGTGGAATCCATACTCGTCCTCGAAATGACCGAAGCGAATCATGTCGTTTCGCCGCCAGTTCTCATCGAAGAACTCACGTCCGCGCTCTTCATAGATTTCCTCCAACGACGGATTATGGTCAATGGAAGGTGCGTGGACATAGGAGCGAATCTGGTTGAACAGGCTTTGTGGCGTATCACCATTGGTGGCCGTGGCACCGCGAGTGATGGCTTCAGCCTTCATCATGATGACATCGGCATAACGGAGAATGGGCACGTCGTTGCCTTGGTTGCGGCCATTCTTGAAGTCAGAGTCGATGATAAACCACTTTACAGACTTGTAGCCCTGGCTAAGACCTTCCACGGTGTTGCCCACGTTAAGCTCATTCTCTCCGTTTTCCTTGAGCGTTATCTCCTTGGTCAACGTCACGGTCTTGCCATGGTAGAGCCAGGGGGTAGAGGTCTTCTTGTAGGTGATAGGATCATACTTGTAGATGGTGCCAGCCAGAACATGGCCTTGGCGGTCGTCGTTGGGCAGAGCCAGCAGGATGTCGTCCATCTCTGGCGTTAGAGAGAAGTTTCCGCCTATCGACTTTGACAGCGTGGTTCCGTAGTAACTTCCGCCGGCATCGTTGGCCTTGCGCCACGTGCGTGGACGCCCATACTGCATGCCCGTGTTCTTAATGGCATCGTAGGGCATGGCGTAAATAAAGTCCTTGATTTGTGGTCCGTTGTTGGGGTAGAACTTGGAAAGGTAGTCATCGGTGAGGTCAAATTTGCCACTCTTGATGATGTCATCGCAAAGCTCCACCACGCGATTCAATTTGTCGTTCTTGTATTTGGCGGCATCGTAAGCGTCAACACTGCTGGCCGTGTAAACAGGCCAGTTGATGTAGAGCTTGGCAAGCAAAGCTTCCGCCATCCATCGTGTGGGCTTGCCGTAGGTGTTCTTCGTGACATTGGTGGTGAGCTTCGGTATGACCGTTTCCAGCTCGTCGGCAATGAACTGAGCCACCTTGGCACGGGGCTGGCGTTTGACCACCTCCTTCTCGCTCACAATGGTGTCGAGTACGGGCACGTCGCCATAGCTATCCATCAGGATGAAATGGAAATAAGCTCGTATGGCGCGTGCGGAGGCCACGGCAGCCTCTGTTTTCTTGCTGCCACTCAGGTCACGGATGGCCGAGTTGGCCTTGGTGATGCCAGAAGCCACGTCCTCGTACCAGTCTATGGAGGCATCGTCGGGCGAGAAGTTGTGCTGACAAGTGTGTGAGTAGGTTCCCGAGTCGTAGTAATCACCATCAAAGCTGATACCAACCCACTCGTCGCTCGACAGGGCTTGCGCTTCCATGTAACGGCGACCTATTGTGCCCAGCAAGTGATAATAGACATCTGTCAACTTGGCTTCCTGGGCAATCTCCGAATTTGGGTACTTCGTGTATTGGGAGTCGACTGAAACATCCAAGTCTGTGCAACTTGCCGCCAAGCCAAGCATGCCCGCTGCACACATGAACACTATCGTTTTTTTCATATTGAAAGTCATTTGGTTGAATTACATCTTAAAAGTTCAGTTTCACGCCAATCATATACGTGCGCGTGTGAGGATAGACGCTCCAGCGATAGTCGACTCCAGGTGCGGTTCCACCCATGTCGACCTCTGGGTCAAGCCCCTTGTAGCTGGTGATGGTGAAGAGGTTGTTAGCCGTAAAGTAGAGCGTGGCGTCGTTGATCCAGCCATTGAAGAATCCCTTAAACGTATAGCCCAGCGTCAGGGTCTGCAGGCGGAGGTAACTGCCATTCTCTATCCATCTGTCTGAAGGATAATTGGGCAATGTGTTGACCACTTTCGTGCCGTCACTGAGCTTTATGACCTGTTCCTTGGCAAAGTCGGAAAGCACGTTCTTTGTGCCGTTGGCCGATGCCAGGTTGGATGCTGACATGTAGCTCGCACGTGTGCCGTCATAAATCTTGT
The DNA here is from genome assembly GCA_002437115.1 of Prevotella sp. UBA6447. GTDB lineage: Bacteria > Bacteroidota > Bacteroidia > Bacteroidales > Bacteroidaceae > Prevotella. The sequence goes on along the minus strand of DJOD01000037.1, from coordinate 25,007 downwards.
TGCCAAAGACACCTGTGAAGAAAGCGGTCAGGTACCAATTCTTATAGGTTATCGTGTTGTTCCAGCCCAGGTTGAGCTTGGGTTGCGCGCTACCTGTGATGACGCGGTCGCGGCTGTCGTCGGGGTCGGTGGTCACGTCGCCTGTGCGCTTGCCGTTGTCGTCGTGCACATAGTAGGTTGCCTGTCCCTTGTCGTTGAAGCCGGCAAATTCAAAAGTGTAGAACGTTCCAAGAGGCTCGCCCTCAATGATACGTTGTGTGTAACCGTTGTTAGAAACACCAGCCACCATCGGGTCTCCTTGCGTGAACTTGTCGGTGTGGTAAATATCATTTGAGAGCTTGTCCACGCGGTTCATGTTGTGCGAGAGATTGAGCGCGGTGTTCCAGCGGAAATCTTTCGTTTGTATGATGTCGGCGTTGATGCTAAACTCCACGCCACGGTTGGTAATCTCACCCACATTGGCGTTGATTTCACCAAACGGATAAATATTGGTGGAGACGGGATAGTTCCAGATTAAGTTCCACGTCTTCTTGTTGTAAAACTCAAGGGTTCCGTTGATGCGACCGTTGAGGAACGCATAGTCAATGCCCACATTGAACATGCCTGTCGACTCCCACTTCAGGTTGGGGTTGGCGTTCTTGGTGGCCGCAAGCGTACGGTAGGTTATAGTTGTGCCATCGGCAGTCGTATAATCGAAATAGCCGCTGGCGCCATAGGTGGTCACGGCCGAGTAGGCCCCGAAGCCCAGAGCGTTTCCGCTGACACCGTAGCCCATGCGGAGCTTCAGGTTTGACAGCACGTTCTGGTTTTTCATGAAGGGTTCCTCGGTGATGTTCCATGCGGCGCTGATGGATGGGAAAGTTCCCCAACGGTTGTTCTTTCCGAAGACAGACGAGCCGTCACGGCGCAGGGTTGCCTGGAGCATATAGCGACTTTCGAACGAATAGTTGACACGACCATAGAACGAGATGTTGCGTACGGTTTCCTTCACGCCGCTCTCCACGGCCGATATGCCGTCGATGGTGCTGGCATAGGTGAGGTTGTTCCACTTCACGTGGTCGTCGAAGAAATTGTGGACTGTCAGGCCAAAGCCGTCGTTGTTGACACGCTCTTCCCAAGAGTAACCGGCCATGAGCGAGAGGCTGTGCACCTTGTTGAAGGTGTGGTTGTAGTTGGCGTATCCCTCAAAGGTGCTCTCGTGTCCCATGTAGGTGTTGCGGTTGGCCTTTCCGTTCTGCCCGGCCGTAATCTCCGACAAGGTGGAGTGGTAGGAGCTGGAGGTGCGCTGGCGATTTCCAAATGAATAGTTGGCGTTGAGGTCAAGGCCGTCGATGATGTGAAGGGTGGCTTTGGCGGTAAACTGCTGGCGCTTCCAGGTGTTCTCGCTGGTGTCCTCGTCAATCATGCGAAGGGGGTTGTAGTTCTTGTCCTTACCAGCCCAGTCAACAGGGTTGAGGGGCGAAAAGTAGTTCATCGCATCCAACACAGACGCGCCCTCGCTGTCCATGGCCACGCCGTTGAACTTGCCATACATCATGTTGGCTCCCAATGAGATGTCAAGGTGGTCTTTGAGGATTGACGTGGTGAGCATCGAGCGCACGTTCAAGCGGTTCATGTTGCTGCCCTTGATGATACCCTGGCGGTTGTGATAGCTTACGCTGGCCGTGTACTTGGTCTTGTCGTTTCCGCCGTTGATGCTGACGTTGTGGTTGTAGCTGACACCCGTGCGGAGCACCTCTTTCTGCCAGTCGACGTTGCCGCCGTTGTTGTCTATGTTGATGCCCGTCTCTTTGCCTAACGACAAGAGCTCATCGGCGCTCATCATGTCGAGTGTCTTGGCCACACGGTCGAAGCCCACATAGCCGTTGTAGCTGACGTTTGTGCGGCCGGCCTTTCCTTTCTTTGTGGTGATGATGATGACGCCATTGGCCGCCTTGGAGCCGTAGATGGCCGTCGCCGTGGCGTCACGCAGCACATCGACTGACTCGATATCGTCGGGAGCCACCATGGAGATGTCGACGCCAGGAATGCCGTTGATGACATAGTAGGGCTGCATGGCCTCGCCCGTGCGCAGCGATGAGGCTCCACGCAGCGAGATGCTTGGCGTGCCGTTGGGGTCGCCCGTGGAGGTGACCACCAGTCCCGGAACCTTTCCCTGCAACATCTGCGCGGGGTCGGTGAACACGCCTTGGTTGAGGTCTTTGGCGTTGACGGTGGTGATGGACGACGTGACATCTTTGCGTCGCATCGTGCCATAGCCCACGACCACATACTCCTTGAGCGTCTGGTTGGACTCTTTCATTTTGACGTCTTGTCCGGGCGTGATGACTTGTGGCTCGTAGCCTGTGTAGGTCACACGCAACTTGGCACCTGCCTTTGTGGTCGTCAGACGGTAACGACCGTTGCTGTCGGTGGTCGTTCCGTTCTGTGTGCCTTGTTCGAGGACACTCACGCCGACGAGTGGTTCGCCATTGGCATCGGTGATGACACCGGTCTTCAGACCTTGTGCCATGGCCGTGGCGCCGCAAAGCAGCAAAGCGGCAGATAGCAGCGGGCGCCGCAATCCGACCTGCACGTGACTCTTACTTTTTTTCATAAGCGTTCATTAGATGGGGTTAAATTTATGTGAGTTGTTAATGGTTGTCTGCAGGCGATGCCGTTCAGTTGCGTTCGCCTCCATAGTTGATGCCAGGCACGGCCGTCACGTGCAAGTCGCCTGTGATGCCCGTGCCTTTTTCGACGAACAGGCCATAAACCTTGTCGTGCGCGAAACCATCGCCCTTGCAGGGGCGCTTGTCGTAGGTGCCACCCTTGTAGGCTGTTATCGGGCGCAGGTTGATGTGCACATTCGACAGGCTGATGTCTCGCACCTTTGTGTCGGTGTCGCCGCCTATGAAGCACCCGTTCTCGGTTGTGGCGAAGATGTCGGTGAAGTAGATGCGGCTCACTTCGCCTGAGCGTCCCTCGGTCTGCCCCTTGGGGAAGCGCCAGTTGGCATCCTTGTGGTTGCCGTCGGCGCGCGGGTAGGAGGTTACATAGATGGGCTCGGCCTTACCCCACCACACGTCAGACCACAGGCGGCAGTCCATGATGATGTTGGAGAACGACACGTCTGTCACGGTGCCCTCGTCGCGGTTCTGTATGCCCAAGCCTCGGTTGCTGGCCGTGATAATGCAGTTGGCGATGGTCACATTGTATATGGAGTCCATGTTTTCAGACCCAATCTTCACCGCGCATGAGCGCGATGTCATGGTGCAGTTGCTGACGGTGATGTCGTGGCAGGCGCCATACTCGGCAAACTCGCGCCGGTTCTTGAGGCAGATGCAGTCGTCGCCCGAGGTGATGTGGCAGTTGGCGATGCGCACGTTACGCGAATGGTCGATGTCGATGCCGTCCCCATTGCGTATCTTAAGGTTGTTGAGCAGGTCTATGCCGTCAATCACCACGTCGTCGCAGCCCACGAGGTGTACCGTCCAATAGGCCCCCTCGCGGATGGTGAGGTCGCGCAGGCTGACCTTCTGGCAGCCGTAAAGGGTGAGCACATGGGGCCGGGGGTCGAAAGTGGTGACGGGCTTCAGCTCATAGGAGTCGCTGAGCTCACGCCCCATGAACGCCACGCCGTTGCCGTCGATGGTGCCACGGCCTGAGAAGGCAATGTTTTCGCATCCCTTGGCCCATAGCCACAGCATGCCCTCGCCCTCGTTGTTTCCGAAAGCGCTGAGGTGATAAAGGCCCTCATCGGGATGGGCCTTGAGCGTGGCCGTGGCGTCGAGATGAATCTCCACGTTCGACCTCAACTGGATGGGGCCGGCCAGGAAAGTGTGGTTCCTTGGGAAATAGACTTGGCCGCCACCGTCGGTGCTACACTGGTCGATGGCTCGCTGGATGGCTGTGGCGTCGTTCTGCTTGCCGTCGCCGCGGGCCCCAAAGGCCGTTACATCATACACGTGTGTCTGGGCCGATGCTGCAAGCACGGCAAACAGGAAAAGCAGGCATGCGTAAAGAGTGCGCTTCATTCGGTTTTGATTTAGTTGTTGCAAATTTAAGCCTTTTATATTACAAATCCATGACAATGAGCTTTTTTCTTTTGAAAAAGATGTGAAGATGGTGTTACCATCACAAGGTGCTCTCGCACCCAAAAGCAGCGGAATCTAAGTGCCCGTGCCAAGGGTGTCGGCATGACTGATGGCATATCGTGAATAATAATAGCTTAAATTCTGAAA
>DJOD01000037.1:0-20728 GCA_002437115.1 Prevotella sp. UBA6447 | reverse complement strand
TTTCAGAATTTAAGCTATTATTTCCCCATTTCCTTATATGTTGATATACAGGAAGTTATGAAACGTGATTAGAAAGGTGCGCGACAATGCAATAGCAGAGGTGGCCATCTTTGTCATATAATATGAGGTGTAGGTGTTCGGCAGCGTAGGCGTGAAAAAGAGAAGAGGCCAAGGGGTATGCCTGCCCCTTGGCCTCTTCTTGCTTCGTCGGGATTACTGGACTCGAACCAGCGACCCCTACGTCCCGAACGTAGTGCGCTACCAACTGCGCTAAATCCCGATGGTCTCTGCGTGGAAGTCGCTCAACAGAAGCCTTCCCCACTTGAAGACGAGTGCAAAGTTACAGTTTTTTTTTGAAACGCGTGCATTTTTCTTTGGAAAAATTTGTGAGTTCGGATAAAAAGCACTACCTTTGCACTCGCAAATGAGAAATGCAGCACTAAGCCTTGCGGTTCTCACTCGCAAAAGAGGGTACCTTAGCTCAGGTGGTAGAGCAATGGACTGAAAATCCATGTGTCCTTGGTTCAACTCCAAGAGGTACCACTTCCTCCTTTCATTCTGTCCGGTTCTCGTTTTGCGGGGCCGGACTTTTTGTTTGCTGTCACTCTATCCTTTTTTCTTGGTAGCGCAAGCCTGTAAAACAAGCGTGGGCGTGTGAAGATCGAGTCATTAGGTCTTCGCACGCCCACACTTCGTGTCCTAAGGAGCTCAGAGCAGCTTGGGCAGCTCGAAAAGCTTGGTGCCGTTGCTGCCTTTCACCAGGATGCACTTGCCCTGTGGCTTGCAGGTGGCAATGGCTGCCTTCACCTCTTCCACGTTGCCGAACCTACGGAATCGCGTGTGGGTCTTGGCAAACTCGCTGCCAACGAGCCACACGTCGGTCAGGCCAAGCGTTTCAAGGGTGTCGACGACGCGCTGGTGCTCCTCGACACTGGCCGCCCCCAGCTCGCGCATGTCGCCGAGAATGGCCATCTTGGGTTCCTTGACCGTGATGCGGGCAAAGTTGTCGAGCGCGGCCGCCATGCTCGACGGGTTGGCGTTGTAGGCATCCACGATCAGCAGGTTGCTGGCGGTGCGCTCCAGCTCTGACCGGTCGTTAGTGGGGCGGTAGTCGGCAAGGGCCTCGTTGACCTGTTGGGGCGTCACCCCATTGTGCAAGCCCACGGCCACGGCAGCCAACAGGTTGTCAGCGTTGTAGGTGCCCACGAGCTGTGTCTGCACATCAAACTGCTGGCGGCTGCCAGCGTTGTCGCCGTCCTCTGGCGTGTACTCCCACTGCAACTTGACGTAGGGGTTACAAGCCACCACACGGCCCGTGACCTGGTAACGCGACAGGGCGTCGCTTTGGCCGTACGACACGACCGTGTCGATGTGGCGGTCGGCCAGCATCTCCGACAAGTGGGGGTTGGACAGGTTGGCGTAGACCTCCGCCTGGTGAGCCTTGAGCCAGTCGTAGAGCTCGCCCTTGGTCTGCATGACACCCTCAAAGGATCCGAAGCCCTGCAAGTGGGCACGCCCCACGTTGGTGATGAGCCCCTGTGTGGGCTCCACGTATTCTACGAGCTTGCGGATGTCGCCGGGGTGCGAGGCTCCCATCTCCACCACGGCAATCTCGTCGTGGGCCGACAGGCGCAACAAGGTCTTGGGCACCCCGACATCGTTGTTGAAGTTGCCCTCGGTGTGCATCACGCGGTAGTGCTTGGCCAGCACGACCGACACCAGCTCCTTGGTCGTGGTCTTGCCGTTGGTGCCCGTGATGCCCACCACGGGGATGTGGAAGTGGCGCCTGTGTTCGCGCGCCAGCTCCTTGAACGTCGTCAGGGCGTTGTCGACCAGGATGTAACGGTCGTCGCCCTCCACCAGATACTCTTTCTCGTCGATGACCGCGTGGCTGCAACCGTGCTCCAAGGCCATCGCCGCAAACTTGTTGCCGTCGAACGACGCGCCCTTCAGGGCTACGAAAATGCCACAATCGCTCCCGTCGGTCGGTGCCGTGGCCGGAAGGCTGCGGCTGTCGGTCGTCACCTGCGGATGGCGCAGGTAGATGTTGTACAAATCAGATACATTCATTTTCCTAACAATGATGATTAGCGGCATGAGCCGCACCCACAAGCCATTTGAAAGCAATCTTTCATTGCGCTTGTTTGCACTATCTTGTGCAAAGATAGTGGAAAAATACATAAAATGAATTTGATTTTTCAATTAATATTATTATTTTTGCCACGAATATGGACTACACACTGAATATCCGCGGCCACTTGTTGTCGCTGGAGACACCTTTGGTGATGGGAATCATGAACGTCACCCCCGATTCGTTCTTTGCTGGCAGTCGTGCCATGAGCGATGACGACATAGCCCGGCGCGTCCGGCAGTTGGTGGGCGAAGGGGCTGCCATCATCGACATCGGTGGTTGTTCCACCCGTCCGGGCGGCAACATTGCCACGGAGGCCGAAGAGGTCGACCGCGTGAGGAGAGGCCTGGAAATCGTGAAGGCCACCGCCTCCGGTGCCATCATCTCCGTAGACACTTTTAGGGCTTCGGTGGCCCGCGTGGCCATCGAGGAGTTTGGAGCCGACATCATCAATGACGTGTCGGGCGGCGAAGACCCCGAGATGTTCCCGCTTGTGGCATCCACGGGGATGCCCTATGTCCTGATGTCGCAACAAGCCACGTTGCGCGACATGCTCCTTGAGTTTGCCGAGCGCGTGCAAAGCTTGCGGGCGCTGCACCAAAAAGACATCATCCTCGACCCAGGCTTCGGCTTTGGTAAGACCCGGGCCGACAACTTCCGCATCCTTGGCGAGCTCGACAAGCTGCAGGCGCTGGAGTTGCCCGTGCTGGCTGCCATGTCGCGGAAGCGCATGGTGTTTGAGACCCTGGGCGGCACACCCGCCGAGGCGCTGAACGGCACCACGGTGGTCAACACGATGGCCCTGATGCGCGGTGCGTCCATCATCCGCGTGCACGATGTGAAGCCCGCTGTGGAGGCCGTCAAAATATACAACGCATTATGTTCTTCGAATTTGGCATAAAGGACATCATCGACATCTTCCTTGTCGCCCTGATGCTCTACTACCTTTACCGCCTGATGAAGGAGAGCCGGTCGCTCAACGTCTTCATCGGCATCATGGTGTTTGTGCTGGTGTGGCTGTTTGTGTCGCAGGTGCTCGAGATGCGGTTGCTCGGAAGCATCATGGACAAGCTTGTCAGCGTGGGTGTCATCGGCCTCATCGTGCTCTTCAAGGAGGAAATCAGGAAGTTCCTTTACCAGCTTGGCGCCCACCAGCGCGTGAAGAACGTGCTGCAATTCTTCTCCTCGAAGAAGAGCAAGAACCCTGAGGAAGATAAGGCTACCATCATGCCCATCGTTTGGGCGTGCATGGACATGGCTCGTGGAAAGATTGGCGCGCTCATCGTCATTGAGCGCGCTACGCCGCTTGACGACATTGTGCAGACAGGAGAGCTCATCGGAGCCAACGTGAACAAATTGCTCATCGAGAACATCTTCTTCAAGAACTCGCCCCTCCACGATGGCGCCATGGTCATTTCCCAAAAGCGCATCAAGGCCGCCGGCTGCATCCTGCCCGTGAGCCACGCCATGGACATACCCAAAGAGTTGGGACTGCGCCACCGCGCGGCGCTGGGCATCTCGCAAGACAGCGATGCCATAGCCATCATCGTCTCGGAGGAGACGGGACGCATCAGCGTGGCCATCAAGGGGCAGTTCCGCCTGCGCCTGTCGGCCGAGGAGCTTGAGGGAATCCTGGCCAAGGAGATGACGGAGTGAGCCACGGAAGTCTTCGGACTCCTGGGCAAGACAAGAAAACGACAGCGGCAACAGCTGGGACAACCGGCAACACGATAGCATTTAATCAATCTAAAACATACACTTATGAATTTATTAGAGCAAATTGTTGAGCGCGCAAAAGCCGACAAGCAACGCATTGTTCTTCCAGAGGCAGAGGAAGAGCGCACATTGAAAGCAGCCGACAAGGTGCTGGCCGACGACCTTGCCGACCTCATCCTCATCGGCAACCCCGAGAACATCAAGAAGGAAGCTGAGCAATGGGGCCTCACCAACATCGAGAAGGCAACCATCGTCGACCCGCTCCATTGCGAGAAGACGGAAGAGTATGCCACGCTGCTCGCCGAGCTCCGCAAGAAGAAGGGCATGACCTTGGACCAGGCCCGGGAGCTGGTGACCAAGAACAACCTCTACCTGGGTTGCATGATTATCAAGACAGGCGATGCCGATGGTCAGATCTCGGGTGCCCTCTCGACTACAGGTGACACGTTGCGCCCTGCCCTGCAGATCATCAAGTGCGCACCGGGCATCACTTGTGTGTCAGGTGCCATGCTGCTTATCACAGACCAGAAGCAGTTTGGTGAGGATGGCGTGGTCGTCATGGGCGACGTGGCCGTCACGCCGAGCCCCACGGCTGACCAGCTGGCACAAATTGCCTTCACCACCGCACAGACCGCCAAGAGTGTGGCCGGGTTTGCCGAGCCTCGCGTGGCCATGCTGAGCTTCTCCACAAAGGGGTCGGCCAAGGATGCCAAAGACAAGGTGACTGGCAAGAGCGTCTACATCATCGACAAGGTGGTCGACGCCACGAAGATTGCCAAGGAAAATTATCCCGAACTGAAGGTGGACGGCGAGCTGCAGGCCGATGCTGCCCTTGTGCCGACCGTGGCAGCCAAGAAGGCTCCTGGGTCTGACATCGCGGGGCACGCCAATGTGCTCATCGCCCCGAACCTCGAGGTGGGCAACATCGGCTACAAGCTGGTGCAACGCCTCGGCGGAGCCACTGCCATCGGCCCGATTCTGCAGGGCATTGCACGTCCTGTCAACGACCTCAGCCGTGGCTGTTCGGTCGATGACATCTACTACATGGTGGCCATCACAAGTTGCCAGGCGCAGGACGCGAAGAAGGCTTGAATGGATCCCAAGTGCATAAATACAATACACAACGCGCAACATCCAATTAACAACAAAATAGAAATGAAGATTTTGGTATTAAACTGCGGAAGCAGCAGCATCAAGTATAAGCTCTATGACATGGACGGCGAGAAGGTGCTCGCACAGGGTGGCGTGGAGCGCATTGGGCTCGACGAAGCCTTTATCAAGGTGAAACTCCCCGATGGCTCCAAAAAACAAATCATGGCCGACCTGCCCACACACAAGGAGGGCGTGCAACTGGTGTTCAAGTGCTTGCTCGACCCTGAGCTCGGCGCCATCAAGAGTCTCGACGAAATCGGAGCCGTGGGACATCGCGTGGTGCAGGGCGGCGACCTCTTCGAGAAGAGTTGCATCGTCACGCCGGAGGTGGAGAAGGGCATCGAGAGCCTCATCGACCTGGCGCCCGTGCACAACAAGGGGCACCTGGCTGGCTTGAGAGCTGTCGACGAGCTCATGCCTAACGTGCCGCAAGTGACCGTGTTCGACAATGCTTTCCACAGCACGATGCCCGACTACGCTTACCTCTACGCCATTCCCTACGAGTGGTACACCAAGTATCACGTGCGCCGCTATGGCTTCCACGGGACGAGTCATCGTTACGTGTCGCAGCGCGTGTGCGAGTTCTTGGGTGTGGACATCAAGACCCAGAAAATCATCACCTGCCATATCGGAAACGGTGCCTCGGTGGCTGCCGTGAAATATGGCAAGGTCATTGACACGTCCATGGGGCTCACCCCGCTTGCTGGCTTGATGATGGGCTCGCGCTCGGGCGACATCGACCCGTCGGCCGTGACCTACATGATGCAGAAGAGCGGCATGTCGGCACAGGAGATGTCGGAGTATCTCAACAAGAAGAGCGGGGTGCTCGGGGTGGCTGGCATATCCAGCGACATGCGAGACAACGAGAACGCTGACAACGAGGGCAACAAGATGGCTCACCTGGCCTTGCAGATGTACAACTACCGCATTAAGAAATACATAGGCGCTTACGCTGCAGCCATGAACGGCGTGGACATCATCGTGTGGACAGCCGGGGTCGGCGAGAACCAGGAGGGTGTGCGCTGGGACAGTTGCACGGGTCTGGAGTATCTCGGTGTGAAGATGGATCGCGAGCGCAACCACTGCCGTGGCGTGGAGCAGGTGCTCTCGGCCGACGACTCGAAGGTGAAGGTGGTCATGATCCCCACCGACGAGGAAATTGTCATCGCACGTGACACGCTGGCTCTTGTGAGCGGCAAGACTCTCGACTAATAGCTTGTGCACAATAGCAGGAAAAACGCCATCCCAAGCAACCGGGATGGCGTTTTTGTGACTTTGCGCTTTGCGTTCTCATGCGAAAGGCGTACTTTTGCATCCAATACCAACACACCCTAACACGCAATTGAACCATGAAAATAGTTACATTCGGAGAGATTATGCTGCGCCTTTCCAAACACGCAGGCCAGCGCCTGTTCCAAAACGGTCCTTTTGACGCCGCCTATGGGGGCTCGGAGGCCAACGTGGCTGTGTCGCTCGCGCAGCTTGGCGACGACGTGGAGTATGTGACCCGCGTGCCCGACAATGCCATTGGCGATGCCGCCCTCATGCACTTGCGCGAGTTGGGGCTCGACGTGCACCACTCTGTGAGGGGTGGCAAGCGGCTGGGCTCCTACTACTTTGAGCCATCGGTGGCCATGCGCGGCTCACGCGTCGTGTATGACCGCGATGAATCGGCCTTCAATACCATGGCTTATGGCGACATCAACTGGGAGCCCGTCTTCCGCGAAGCCCACCTTTTCCACTGCTCGGGCATCACCTGCGCAACCTCACGCGACGCCCTCGACACGACCATGGAGGCTGTCAGGATGGCCGATGAGCGGGGCTTGGAGCTCACGTGCGACATCAACTATCGCGGCAATCTTTGGAAATATCCCAGAGCCAATGCGCAACAGTCGCTATGCGAACTGATGAGCCACAGCTCGTTTATCTTCGGCGACCAAAATGAATGGAAGGTTGCAAGTGGCATGGAACCTATCCCTTTCACGGCATTGGGAGAGGACTATACGTTTGACCAGGAGGCTTACCGCCGCTACTTCGACCGCTTGCACACAATGTTCCCACGGTGCCACCGTATGCTCATGGCGCACAGGAACATTCTGTCATCTCAACACCATGTCAACTGTGGTGTTCTATGGGTGGATGGCGACATCTACTATTCGCGCATCTACGACATCGACGATATAGTGGACCAGATGGGAGTTGGCGACGCTTGGGTGGCTGCTTACATACACGCACGCCTCAAGTGGCCTGAGGACGAGCAACGCTGCCTTGACTTCTCGGTGTCGGCATCGGCACTGAAAAACACCATTTCTGGAGACCAGAATCTTGTCAGCGAACAAGAAATCTTGGCTAACATGACTGCTCGTGGAGGGCGCATAGACCGCTGACAGGCAAAGGACGGGAATTCTGTTCAGCAAACTTCAGATTGGGCAAGAAGGCTCGCGGCATACCAACAGGGCAGCATGGGCTTCTTCTTGAACTGGGGAAAACGACGCAGGGGCAACACATGACAATGGATGTGCTGCCCCCGTGTCGTGGTTTATGGCTGGCTTTCGCCTTCCACATATTCTTCCAGGAAGAGGTGCTCGCCATCGAAAACCGCATAGGTGAAATGTGTGATCCAATCGCCCAAAATCAGCATACGGGCTGTGTGGCCGTTTTCGCGTGGCATGCTCAAGTCGAGCTCTATGTGGCGATGGCCGTAAAGAAAATAGTCGATATTGGGGTGGGTCTTCATGTATTCTTTTGTCCACAGCACCAGGTGCTCGCGATCCTCGCCCATGTAGGGTGGCTCCTTGCCGTCAACGCGTTTCAGCCTTGAGTGCTTGGCCCAGTTGAGCCCAAGCTGCATACCCCACCAAGGATGCATAAAGTTGAGCAAGCGTTGGCATGTCCTGCTGTGGAACATCCATCTCAAGAACTTAAACTTCTTGTCGGGGTCACCCAGCCCGTCACCATGGGCCATATAGAACTCCTTGCCGTAAATATCGGCGGTGAGCGCCTGGCGGTGTATTATGAGACCACACTCTTCTTCCAGGTAGCCATACGTCCAAATGTCATGGTTGCCGGTGAAAAAATGAACCTCAACCCCACTGTCTGTCAGTTCCGACAGTTTGCCAAGAAAGCGAGTATATCCTTTTGGGACGACAAAGCGGTACTCGTCCCAAAAGTCGAACATGTCGCCCAGGAGGTAAATGGCCGAAGCCTTAGTCTTGATGCTGTCGAGAAAACGTACCAGGCGACGCTCCTGCATCCGGCGATGTGGGATGGCCAGCGAGCCCAGGTGGGCATCGCTCAGAAAATACACGTTCTTTGCCATAAGCGTAATAATGTGTTGTTGCGTGTGTCATGCGAGGATGTGCCGTGGCATTGCTCCTCTATTCGAATCCAAGTTCCACCCTTGCCTCTTCGCTCATCATGCTTTGGTCCCAGGCGGGCTCAAAGACAAGGTTCACGTTGGCGGCCTTCACCCCGTCTACGCTGTCTACCTTGGTGCGCACGTCCTCCAGGATGAAGTCGGCCGCTGGGCAAGATGGTGCGGTAAACGTCATGTCGATATCAACAGTCCCGTCTTCCTTTACGTCTATCTTGTAAATCATGCCCAAGTCCCAGATGTTGACTGGAATTTCGGGGTCATAAACTGTTTTCAGCACATCCACAATGCGCTCCTCTATTTTTGTCTTTTCCTCAATGGTCATAAGTGTTGTTGTTTTTATGCGTGGATGGTGCCAACGGGCAAACCTGCGGCTACCTATCTGCTGCAAAGATAGGAAAAAGAAATTGAAAAAGAAACGAATGGGGACAAGAATTCAGTTGTCACCATCTCTTTGCCTACAAAAAACGAGAGGGGTAGTGCCTGACCTTCTTATGTTACAGCTTCCCTATCCGAAGTGTTTGGTCGCAATAGTCGACCACGGCTGGTCGGTGAGTAATGAAGATGACCGTCTTGTCGTGTGTGGCCAGAATGTTGTGAAGCAACTGTCGTTCTGTTTCTGGGTCGAGAGCCGATGTGGCTTCGTCGAAAAGCATCACCGCACGATCGCGCAACAGAGCTCTAGCGATGGCAATGCGTTGCGCCTGACCTTCGGAGAGGCCTCCGCCTGCTTCACTGCACAGGGTGTCGAGCCCGTCGGGAAGTTGCATGACAAAGTCGGCACAACTTTTGTGAAGCACTTCCAACATTTCTTCTTCCGTGGCTGTCATCTTTCCCAAGCGGAGATTCTCGCGAATGGTGCCGCTCATCAGTGTGTTGCCCTGTGGCACGTAAACGAAGTTGCATCGCAAGCGGGGCGAAAGCTCATGGCTATGCGTGCCGCCGTAAAGCACCAACCTTCCCTGTTGCGGACGCAGTAGTGCCAGCACCAAGCGTATCAGCGTTGTCTTGCCGGCTCCTGTCTCGCCCAACACCGCTGTACACGAACCTGGGCGGAAATCGAAATTGAGGTTGCGGATAACGGGACTATCTTTTGTATCGTAGGCATAGCTCACATTCTCCAGCCTGATGCCACAGGGTTTGGGCAGTAGGATAGGTGAGCCTTGTTCCTCCAGAGGGTCTTCTTCCAACTCCATTAACCGTTCGGCTGCCGTGAAGACGGAGACAAATGCCGGAACCAACTTGGTCAGTGAGCGCGCTGGGCTTTGTATGCGGTTGACCAACTGCAGAAACGCGGTCATTCCACCGAAGGTTAGTGTCTTTTCCGACATTCTCACGGCCGCCCAGAGAAAAGCCACAAGGTAACCAAGAGCAAAGCCAAAGTTGAGCACAAGGTTGCTGAACACGGAAAATGCCGTGCGCTTCACCACGCGTTGGCGCAACTCGCGCTGTGTGTCTTCCAGGCGGCCCACCATGGTCTCGTCGCTTTCAAGGGTCTTGATGAGCACACGGTGCTGTATGGTCTCCTGCAACATGCTCTGCACCTTCGAGTCAGATGTGCGTACCGCACGGGTCAGCCGGCGCATCTGTCCCATATAAATCTTACTGAAGACAATGAATATAGGCAGAATGGCCACCGTGACCAGGGCGAGCACGGCATCCATGGATAGCAGGTAACAGAATGCGCCGACAAACATGGCAACCACCGACAGCGTGGATGGGATTGTTTCCGTTAGGAAAGTTACCACGTTGCTCACGTCAAACTCAAGGCGGTTGAGCACATCACCCGAGTGGTGGCGCTCCTTGCCATTCCATTCGGAGCGTAGGATGCGGTCGAGCATGCGTTGCTGCATGCGGTTCTGTGCTTTCACGCCGAGGATGTTGCGTACCCATGTGCTGGCAATGTTCAGCCCGAAGTCACACAGGATGAGTGCGCCCATCAGCCCAACGGCGACACCAATGGAGCCTTGCCGTGCTCCAGATGCCACATCGATGGCTCGCTGCACGGCCCACACCTGCCATAGCGAGATGCCTACGGAGGCCAACCCTATTAGTGCGTTGAGCGTGGCTTGCACACGGTTTCCACGCCAAGTCTGCCACAGCCACTGCAGGATTGCCTTAGCGCCATAACGTGATTGTGGAACCTTGAGCAGTTTCTTGATGTTCATGTTTGTATGCGTTTAACGGTTGGCTTGGAGCTTCTGATGCTACCGTTGGTCAATGCCCCACATCAGCTTGTCGCGAAGGGTTGAGAAATAATGTGATGAACTTTGCTTCACGATCTTTATCTTGTAAGGCGCGCGGCGGATGATTACTTTGGTGCCCTCGCACAACTTCTCCGACCGCCCGTCTATGGCTGCCAGAAAGTTATGGCTCCGACTTTCCACTTCAAGCTTTATCACGCTGTCATCGTTGACTACGACGGGACGGATGTTCAGGCTGTGTGGAGCCACGGGCGTAAGACAAAGGATGTGAGCCGTAGGTACGATAATGGGTCCTCCGTTGGAAAGATTGTAGGCTGTGGAGCCTGTTGGCGTGGAGACGATGAGCCCATCGGCTTGGTATGTGACGAGATATTCGCCATCAATACTGCAGCGGATGGTGATCATCGCAGCATCATCGCGCTTCAGAAGGGCGATGTCGTTGAGGGCGAACGGGCTGCCCTCAATGGGCTCTCCCTCGGCTTCTATTTGGATGACGGTGTGTTCCTCAGTCTTGTACTGTCCTGAGTAAATTTCATCGAGTGCTTTCTCCACTTCGGAGGGAAGGATGTCAGCCAGAAACCCCAGCCGTCCCATGTTGACACCCAGCACGGGCACTCCCTTGGAGGCCACGCGGTTGGCTGCGCGCAAGAAAGTTCCGTCGCCACCCAGCGACACGGCAAAATCAACATCAAAGTTGTAGTCGTCGAAGACACCCGTGCACCACACGTCGCCTCCAGTCAGCCGGCTCAGGAACTCATAGTAGGGACGGTCAATGTATATCTCGGCATTGTGAGCTCTGAGATAGCGGACGATGTGTTCCACGGCCACCGATTTCTTCTCTTGGTACTCGTTGCCGAAAATGGCAAAGCGCAAGCGCTGCTGTGACATGTTTTTGCTTCTTATCTTTAAAATAGCAGACTTGTCATTTCACAGGGATGCAAGTCATCGAACAATGGCAAATCGTCCAATGCATGCGTGTGCCAGAAGATTCATTTACCTTAGTGCTGCTGCAAAAACTCAAATAAAGAACATCTGGCACATGGCAAAGGTAACCATAAAATCCGAGAAACCCTCCCCGTTCGGTGGAATTTACCTTGCTTACTTAAAAAACAACAGGAGAAAAGTCTACGTAGGCTTTTCTCCTGTCATATAGTAGGGTTCTGTAAAGGGTGTAATTGCTATTTCACAACCTTGATGGTCTTGTGTGAGCCATCCGTGTAGGTGGTCTTTAACATATATACGCCTTTCTGTGGCGTGTTGACACTGCGGCCGTTGAGGTCGAACCACTCGGTGCGTCTCACCGCTTTGGCAGGGTCGTTTGCCGTGATGTCGCGTACGGCTGTGGCCTCTGCGTCGCCAACAAGGATGTTGTCAAGGTAGATGGCTTCCAGGTGGCCGGCGGTGTAGGCGTAGAAGGCGAAGCTGACGAAGTGGCTGTCCTTGAAGTCGTTGAGGTCTACGCAATATTGTTTCCAACCTTCGGTGCTGTCTTCGGTAGCGATGTCGAGGCTTGCCACCTGGGTGTACTTGCCATCGTCTGGGCGTACGTATACCACTACATATGGGTGCTTGTCATACTGTGGCGCATAGTTGTAAGCCCAGAAAGAGAGGTAGTTGTGCTTTCCGTCCATGGCTACCTTGGGCGAGATGAATCCTGCGCCGGCATAGGTCTCATAATAGCTTCCGTTGTAGAAGTAGGCACAGCCATCATCGCCGTCTTGTGGCGTGGCGTCGTTGTAGGAGCCCTTTTCGCCGGTTGGGCAGGCTGTGCCCCAGTTGAGTATGTTCGTGTTTTCGCTGTTGATGACCCATGGGGAGGTGCTTAGCTGGCGCCCGGCAAACGTCTCATGGAACGGCAGCGAGTAGAGCTTGCCGATGGTGCAGTTGGTAACCAGCGTGTCGCCGATGCCTTCGGCGTTCTTGGCCACCACGCCATAGTATACCACTTCCTGCTTGCTGAGGCTACTGTGGTCAACGGTGTAGGTGAGGTCTTTCACGTCGTCGGCCAAAAGGGTGAGGGTGCGGTCGTCGGCGTTATACTTGAGGACGCTATAGGTGAGGTTGTCCTTGACCACCACGCCGCCATTGTGCCCGGCCTCAGGAGCCTGCCAGGTGATGACGGCCTGTTGGTTGTCGGCACTGCCGTGGATGGCCAGCTGGCTCACTTTTGCAGGGCGGTCAAGTCCCACGAAGAGGCTTGTTGTTGCCACCTCGCTGCGGCCATACTGGTTCTCGGCGACGATGAGATACTGGTTTTGTCCGTGTTGCGCTTCGGTGTCAGTCCATGTGAGCAGCGAGCCGGGTGTGACATCTGTTTTGGTGTAGACTGGCACAGAACTGTTGCCGCGATACACGTTGACCGTGAGGTTGTCGCTGAGACGTGTTCCCTGGTAGTTGACGGCGGGTGCGTTAAGCGAGAGTGTGGCCGCGAGTGCTCCCGTTGAGTCAGCCTTGGCCGTCAGGTTGGTAATCTCAAAGGGAGAGAAGGCCGACTTGGCATAGGTCAGGCTGATGTCATCGAGGTCAGCCATGATGTTGTCATATTGTCCTGTGGACACGATGTTGAAGCCAAAGCAATACTTGCCGGCATCCTTGGTGACCACTTGGTTGGAGCCATCTTCCATCCCGTAGGCCGTGTTGGGCGCAAACTCGCCGATGTTTGTGGTGAGGCTGGCCGTGTCGGCTGCCTGACCCATGAAGACATGGCCTTCTACGGTGTACGTTCCTGTGTTGTAATTGATGTAACGCGAGAAGTTCTTCTTGTAGGACAACTTGTACACCGCGTTGGCATCGAGGCGGATGAGTGGAGTGATGAGCCAAGAGACCAGGGTGTTGTTTGCCTGCCCGTTGAAGGCGTAGATGCTCATCCGCTGGCTATTCTCATTGTATTTCCAAAGGTAGCTGTCCTTGTTGCCCTCGTCCACGCCTTGCATTTGCACGGTGTAGTGTTTGGCCGAAGCCCGCGTGGAGAAGGTCTCCTTGTAGGGAGCTGTGTAGCAACCAATGAAGGCTGAGTCGACGGCTGCTGCGCCTTCACCATGGGCGTTGACGGCCTTGACGGAGTAGGTGTTCATGCCGACGGCTTTCACCTTTGTGTCAGTCCAAGAGAGCTGCGTTTCCGTAGCTGGATTTTCAAACACATGGATGGGTTCAGCTTCGTTGTTGCGATAGACGTTCACCTTTGTGATTTCGCTGAGGGATTCGCCCTTGAGGTCGCTCTTGGGAGTGGTGAAGCTCAGTGTGGCTTCCATCTTGTCGTTCTCGCCGGCCACGACCTTGAGGTTCGAGGAGGCGGCTGGCGCCTGTGAGCTTCCCACCTCGTCAACGGCAAAGCTCTTCAGGAGCAGCATGCTGCTGTTCTTGCTCTTGTCGCCACGATAGCGCAGGGCCACGTAGTATTTGCCTGCGCTGGCGGTGTTGAATGTGGCTGAGTAGTTGGTGTAGGTCTCATAGAGCTCCACGCTGTCGGCCGCGTTAAACACATGGAAGGTCGTGAGGTCCTTCGGATCGGTGCCCAACAGCAAGTCGAAATATTCAGGATAGCCCTTCGAGAACGTCTTCAGGTTGACGGTGGCGCGGTAGTTCTTGCCGCCCTGGAGCGAGATGGCGGGCGTGATGAGCCAGTCGTCGGCAGGGGCCTTGCTGTCCCATGGGAGGTCGAAGCGCACGATATTGCCGTATTCCTGGTATTTCCAGTTGGTTCCGTCGCTGTCGTTGTCGACAACGGTGAAGTAGTCGTCGAACATCTGCTGGCTGTCGAATGTCTGGTGATAAGGCGTGGTGTAGGCGTCGCCGCAAGTCACTTTGCCCGACTCGCAGTAGGTGCCCCGCTTGTCGTTGTTGATGGCATAGACGCGGTACGAGTAGCTGTGGAGGGCGGCTGGCGTAGGCTCCGTGAATGTGTTGCCAGAGTGGTTGTCGGCTACGGTCATGCTGTCGGGCATGCGCACCACAGTGTATTTCAAGTTTGTCGAGTCGATGTAGCCCTTGTTGACTCCTTCGGTGGGAGTTGCCCATGTCACGGTGTTGGTGCTCCCAGCATGGCTGAACACCACGGTGTCAGGGGCGACGGGGGTGTCGTAGCCGGCAAACTGCTTCAAGGTAGCCAGTGGCGACCAGCCAGTGGCGTTCTTCGTGTTCACGGCCACGTAGTGGTTGCCCTCTGTCAGTGAGATGGGAATGTTGACTCGCTCGCCTGGTTGGGCTTCCACTCCCTTCAGGTTCTTGCCGTCGAGCCATACGTTGAGTGTTGATGTGCCAAGCGAGGAGCCGGCGTAGGTCGTGGCGGGAACGGTGAAGGTGATGTTGCCGTCAAGCGCGCCGTTGGTCGTGAAGGAGAGTTTGAGGTCCTTGGCCTTGGCGGGAGCGTCGTCCTTGGCGCTTTCCTCAAGCGAGTAGATGGAGGTGAACTGCTCTTGCTTGCCAAACTTGGCGACGAGCTCTGTCTGGGCTGTCTCGGGGTCGACGCTGTAGAGACAGTTGCCCTCATCGCTGATGGCGGCCCACAGGAAGAGGCCGGTGCGGTTGTCGTAGGTCATCGACTGTGAGTAGGCCTGTGGGGTCACGCCTGTCCAGGCGATGAGTGACGGGCGGCCGTTGGCGCGGTTGATGCGGTAAAGGTCACCATAGACGTTGATGAAGTACATCTCGCCGTCGGGGGTGTTGCCCAGTGTGAGCACATTGTATTTGCCGCGGAAGGCCGCAATCTTGTCCATCCAGTCATAGTCGGTGTTGTAGCGACACCAGTTGAGGCCGCTCAGCGCGTCGTTGTACTGTAGCGAGTAGATGGTGTTGTCGATGTTGTTGTAGGCCATGACCGACGGCAATAGGGAGTAGGTGCCCTTGTTGGTGTCGTACATGACGTTCTTCAGTTCTTCCTGGTTGGCGGGGTCGAGGGTGATGTAGCGGGCACCGTTGAGGGCGCCCATGACCTCCATGGCATAGATGCCGATGAACTTGTCGCCGGTGTAGGCGCCCGAGAGGAAGTTGTAGCTGAGGCCTGTCATGAGAGCCTTGGGGTTCATGTTGTCGCCCACCTCAAACGAGTAGAGGCCATAGGGCACCGCCGCGATGGAAGCTGATGACCAGTCGGTGCTGTTGATGAGCGCGCCGTAGAAGGTGCGGCCGTAGAATTGCGATGGGGCAAGGGTTGTCAGTGGCGCGCGCGACTTGAGCACGTGCGCGGTCTCAACGTCATGTGCGGTGGCACTTTCGGCCAGTTTGAGCGCGCTCAGCCCGTGGTGCTGCTGGGCGCTGCCGAGCGGTGCCTTGGTTTGCGCCGCCGTGTGGCTTGCCGCCAGAGCCATGACGGCGCAGGCAGCCAACGACTTTATGTTGTTCTTGTTCATAAGTTCTATGGTGTTATTTTGTGTGTTCCTTATTTAGAAAACTTGAAGCTTTTCCCGTTTGCTTTCACGATGTAGGTTCCGTGGGGCAGTGAGCTGAGGTCAGTGCCCTGCACGCGTGTGCCGTTGATGTTATAGATGGTGGCTGCCGAGAGGCTTGCGGCATCGAGAGCTGTGCCCGTCAGGTCGCGTATGCCCGTTTCTGTGCCGAGGGTAAACTGGCAGGTAGACATCTCGCGTGGGGCGAGGATGGAGTAGTTGGTGCCGTCGTAAAGGAGAATGGTGGCCGTGTAGACGGTGCCGTCCACACCGTTCTCGAAGGGGCCGGTGAAGCGCACGTCGGCGGTCTCTCCTTCTTTCACGTGGAAATACTGTGGATCGAGACAACCTCTCTGCACGGCTCCGCTCTCATTGAGGATGAAGAAGTAGGCGTAGCCCGAATAGTAGCCTGCGGTACATTTTACATGAGCTGTGATGTCGAGGTTTTCCTTGTTGACGGTGCCCTTGAAGGCCAGTTGCTCGGCGGGGGTGACAACAGCCGCGTCGGGTGTGGCTTGTATGTGCAGTTTTTGACTGTTGCAGATGTGGCGTTCGTCGTCGTCGACAAGGGTCAGAAGATAGTCGCCAGGGGCTACGCTGAAAGCGTCGATGAAGTTGATGTCGATGTCGGCGCCTGGTGCCAGGTCTATTTTCTGTGTCGTTCCATCGGCCACCTTACGCCCTGTCTGGGCGTCGAGCAGCTGGGCGTGCACCTCGCCGAGATAGTTGACGTCACCCGTGTTGGCGATGTGCGCTTTCACTTGTGTGAGCTTCCCCGCAAACACTTCGGGCTCAATCGCTACGCTGTCGGCGTTAAGGCAGAAGTAGTCGGGGTAGCTGAAAGTGGCTGCCCCGTTGGTTACGCTCACGTTCAGGTAGTTGGGATAGCCCACATACTGGTCGCGGATGGGGTGCCAGGGTGAGCCGTCCTCGGTGGAACGGGCGGCGGGGTAGAGGCGGTAGTTGCCGTTGGCGAGTGAGCCGAGTGTCACATCCTTGAAGTTGAGTCCGTTGTACATGTAGGACATCTCTACCGTGTCGGGATTGTTGAGGCTTGTGGCGAACACTTGGTTGCCCACTGAGTCGATGGCAACCAGCCCGAAGTAGAGGGTGGCATTTTGCCATCCTGCGTTGTAGAGGGTGCCGTGGAGCGCGATGTCAAACGTCTCGTCCTGGGCCACGTGGCTCTTGCTGGGCACGAGCCCTTCGCTCGACACAAGCTCAATGTCGGAGTAAGTGTTGGCGACAGGGCGCTGGATGCCGGTCACGATGTACTGGTTGTTGTTGAAGCCGCCGTTGGATCCGCCAATACCTTGTGTGGCAGGCGTTAGGGCGGAAGTGCGGAAGTAGCCGTTGCTCATGCCGCCCCAGCCCCAGTTGACGTGGATGAGGCCGTTGCGGTCGTAGCCGTCAAAGACGAAGCAATGGCCGCCAGCCGACGACATGCCCATGGCGATGAGCGGCCGCTGGTGGTCGAGCTCGTCGATGATGATGCTCTGCCATTCGGTGGACGAGTAGTTCTGGCGGGTGCGGTAGGCGATGCCGCGGTCGTAGCCGAAGTAGTTGACGAGGGCCTGCGGCACGGGCAGGCTGGCCGCACCGCTCGAACTGGAGTATTGCATGTCGACAGAGACACCGCAGTGGAGCATCAGTTGGGCCACGGCTTCGCGCGACTCGTCGCTGCTGTTGGTGTCATATTGGGGCAGCATGGCGTCCCAGGCGTAATGGGTGTTGGCGAAGTCGGCGGTCAGCGTCTTGCCGTTTAGGATGGAGGGGGCGTAGGTGTGCGAGCCGATGCCCTGTTCGGGCCAGCGGTTGTAGTACATGACCTGAGCCATGGCCGTGGCCACGCAGCCGGTGGCGCAGCGGGAACTGATGTCATAGGTGGGGCACTGGTCGTTGAAGGGGGAGTCTTGGTTCCATTGTATGTTGCCCAGCAACGGTTTCACTTCTTTGTCGTATTTCCAGGAGGTGTGGGCTGGCGATGTCTTGAGAGGCTTACGCTTGAGGTAACTGATTTGGTCGATGTAGGTGCCAATCCATGAGCGCAGGTTGTCGGGCATGTTGCCCAGTGGGAACGACCCGGTGTCGCTGTAGCCCAGAATCTCGTTGGCTTGGTCGTCGGCTGCCACGATCACGTAGCCCTGAGAGTCGGCGGAGTTGAACACGTAAAGGCAATTTTGACCGGTGGTGTTGCTTCCCGTGTAGGCCAGCTGAAGCTTGGCGGCCACTTTCCTCGTCCCGCCATGGGTCTGCAGCCCCAGGAATTTTTGCGCAATCTTGATCGCCTGTGACTGGGTGATGTCCTTGGCGTGGCAGCACACGGCAATCATGCAAAACAAAGTTAGAAGTGTAAACTTTCTCATAAACGATGATAAAATTGTTTGTTGCGTGCAAAGGTACGAAAAAAGGCCAAAAACTGAATAAATGTCAGTTTTTAGCCTTTCTGATTCATAAATTGAAAAGAAATCTATTCGTTTTTTGATATCTTTTGATAGAGCGAGGGGGTCATGCCAGTCATTTTCTTAAAGGCTGCGATGAAGTTGGAGGCCGACTTGAACCCTACGCTTTCCGAGATTCCCTGGATGCTGTAGTTGCTGTATTCGGTGTTGTCTTTCATGCGTCGCATGGCTTCCTTGATGCGGTGCTCATTGAGAAGCGTGCGGAAATTCTTGTTGAAGGCGGAGTTGATGGTTTGCGACACGTAGTTGGTGTTGGAACCGACAAGCTGGGCCAGCGTGGACAGGCTGAAGTCGGGGCTGCAAAAGTTGTGCTCGTCTTGGAGGGCTTCACGTATGTTCTGCAACAACTGCTCATTGACGGGGAAGGGCTTGCTGGGCGTGGCGGGCGCATCAGGTGAGGCGACCGTTTGGGCGGGTGTCGGTGGTGTGGGGTCGCCCTTGGCTTCCACGAGCTCGTTGTTGCGGTCGAAGAGGGCGATGTTGGTGTCGTGAAGCACCTTGCGCTGCCGCTTGATGATGATGATGGCGGCAACGGCGGTTATCACGAGGATGGCGAGCATCACCAAGCACACCTTTTGGTAGAGGATGGTCTTCTGCTGGCTGCTGATGATGAGCTGGGTTTGTTGGTTCTCGTAGTTGAGGTGCTGGTTTTTGATCTTTGAGTATTCGTTGATGTTGAGCAACGAGTCGTTGTACCTGAAGAACTCGTTTTGGTAGTGCAGGGCTTTTTCCTTGTTGCCCATCTTGGTGTAGATGCGCATAAGTCCCTTGTAGCAGTCGGCGAAGAGGTAGGCAAAGGCGTTGCTGCTGCCGGAGCCTGCCGACTGGCGGTTGATCTCATGGGCGAGCGTGTCATATTTGAGAAGGGCCTCGAGGGCTTGTTGTAGCCGTCCTTGCTTCTCGTAGCTCTGGTAAATCTCGGAGTAAGGATAGACCTTGAGGTCTTTCGGCAGGTGGTAAGCGTCGGCTGTTTCGATGGCCTTCTTCATCCACCTTATTTTGTCGCCTTGCCTGTTGCGCCCGCCGGCTATGAAGCCGTTGTTGAAATAATAGTAGAACAGTTGCTTGCCACGATTCACGCCGCGCAGGTCTTTTACCATCTGGTTGAGCTGTTCGGCGTGGCCGATTTTCCCGATGTTGCAACTCGCTCCAATCATGTTGTTGAGAAACTTGAATTGCATTGCCGCGTCGTTGGCCGCCTTGCTGAGGCTGAAGCCAGTTTCGTATACGTCGAGCGCTTGGGCGAAATCTTGGTAGACGGAATAGATGCCGCCTATATTATAGTAGGTGTCAAGCAGCTCGGCGGTGTCCTTGCGCATGGCACGCTCTTCCATTTGGGTGTATTTCAGGAAACAAGACAGAGCCGTGTTGTAGTCGCCCCGTTGCAGGTGAGCCTTGCCCTTGTGGATCAATTGGCGTGCGGCACTGGCACTGTTGGCCTTGGCTTTGGTTGGAATCGAAACTGTGAAGGCCATGAGAAGCGACAGGGCCAACGTGAGTATTTTTGGCATATGCGTGTTGTCGGCTGTTGGATATTTCAGAATGTCAACTTCATGTCCAGGTGTAGCAGGCCTTCCATCACGAAGGGCTCGGAGGTGGCCGCGAACCCGAGTTTCTCATAGAAGGCCTTTTTGGTCAGTTGGGCTTCTATGTCGATGTGGCTCACACCTTTCAGGCGCTGCTTTGCTGTGGCTATGGCTGCCTTCACGATCAGCAGGCCATACCCCTTGCCGCGCTCGGTGGTGATGACACGGCCAATGCTCACGCTTGCCATTTTTGTTTCGGCTGGGCACACGCGGCACATGGCTACCACCTTCTTTCCATGGGTCAGCCACAGGTGGATGGCGGTTTGGTCATGGTTGTCAAGGTCTTGATACACACAGTTCTGTTCTACGATGAACACTTCCGAGCGGATACGAAGCAGCTCATACAGCTCTTCGCGCGTGAGCTGGTCGAAGGTCTTGATGTGGAGGGAACAGCCTGCGGGGAGCGGCAGTTCTAAGGTGTTGCTGTTATCTTGTGATGCCATGTCTGGTTTCGAGTTATTCATCTTTTCTCATTATATAAAGTGATGCAAAATTACGACTTGCATCTTGTTTATCCAAATTTTGGGTCATGAATATTCCTTGGGCAGGTTGCCATTTTTGAGTTGTTCCGAAGATTTAGTTTGCCTTTCCTGTAAACATTTCATCATGCGGAATGTTCCCGTGAGGTGGCGCGCTTGTCAGCTTCGGTTCTTTTGTCCGAAAAAACGCCTGGAATCAGCGTTTTCCGCAACGCTTTGAACGTCAGCGGGTTGTGTCTGT
>DJOD01000012.1 GCA_002437115.1 Prevotella sp. UBA6447 | reverse complement strand
TAATTTATAGAACATCCCTTTAGTGGGTTGTTGCGTTGGTAGCTGTCTCGGTTGAAGCCCTGGATTTTGTCGGGATCCTGTACGTAGCTAAAAAACAGGAGAAAAGTCACAGTTGACTTTTCTCCTGTTCTTATATATAACTGATGTGAGTAACCGCTTAGAGTCCGCACTTCTTGCGGATGTCCTTGGGTACAGCGTTCTTGTTGACCATGAAGTCCATGGTGTTGGCCACGATGAAGTTCTTGGTCATGTACCAGATACCCTTGTACTTGCCAGTCTCACCCCATGAGTTCTTTACCATGTAGTATTCCTTGCCGTTTTGGTCTTTGGCGATGCCGTAGATGAGCATGCCGTGGTCGTCGGTCAGCTCCCAGTTGTCGTAGCGCTCCTGGCGCTGCTTCTGCGTGGGTGTCACCTCGGGCACGTTCACTCCCAGCGAGTCGATGAGGTTTTTCTTCTTCGTAGACGACAGCTTCAGCCAATGAGCCATATCAGATCCCTCGAGGCTCTCGAGCTTCTTGGTGTCGTACATGTAAGCCAGTCCGTCGCGCGTGAAGCCTTCCTCCGACACGTCGCCGCCCCAAGCTACGGTGTAGCCGTTCATGATGGCGTTGTCGATGATCTTGCCCAAATCTTCCATTGGCACGTTCCACGACAGCGGGTTACGCCAGTTGTCCTGCACCTCCACGGCAAAGGCCGTCCAGAAGGGATGGTGTGTGTAGGATGTGAAGCTCACATAATCGTTGCAGGCGGCTGAGTCGAGCCCGATGGCTGCCGCGAAGCTCTTCGGGGTATAGGTCTTGCCCTCATACTTGAAGGTCTCGGGGCACTTGCCCAGGTAAGCGTCGAGGATGCCCTGCAGACCGCTCTTCCATGCGGGTGAGAGCTTGCTGGCGTTGCTCTTAGCCACAGCGTCCACGTAAGGCGACATAACCTTGAAGAACTCATTGAAGTTAAACAGTGAGTCGCCATACTGGCTTCCGGTCAGCGGCATGGCCGTCTCGGGGCATATGCCATAGTGCTGGATGGCATAGAGTGGGTCGTAAGCGCTGCCACCTTGCGAGAATTGGCAGTCGCCGTGCAGTCGCACCACTTGGATGGCACGGTCCATGTAAGTCTTGTTGGCCACGAAAGCCTCGCAGAGGTCGTAGGTCTTGCCCGTCTTTTTCAGGATCTCGGCCTCGAAGAAGGCCAAAGTACTATAGTCCCAGCAGGTACCCGAGCGGTTTTGGTTCTTGATGCTGGTGATGGGATTTTCCTTGATGGTGGTGAAGACAGGCTTGTTTGACTTGACGCTGTCCTTCTTCTCTGCTGCCCCTGCGCCGAGGGCCAGCATGGCGGCCATCGCCGCCAAGATGATTTTCTTCATTTATATTCTATTGGTGTTATGTTTTTTTCAGATATCGTTTAGTTGTTGGCGATGAATGCCTCCACATCCTTGGGATGATAAGGTATGCGGTCCTTGCCGATGAAGCGGCATCCGTTTTCGGTGATGAGCAGGTCGTCCTCTATGCGGATGCCACCAAAGTCCTTATAGGTCTCCAGCTTGTCGAAGTTGATGAAGTCCTTGCAATGCCCACTTGCCTTCCAGTCATCGATGAGGGCGGGGATGAAATAGATGCCAGGCTCATCGGTAACCACAAAGCCCTTTTGCAAACGGCGACCCATGCGCAGGCAGTTGGTGCCAAACTGTTTCAAGTTCGGGCGCACCTCATTGTCAAAGCCCACGTTGATTTGGTCGAGGCTCTCCATGTCGTGCACGTCCATGCCCATCATGTGGCCCAGGCCGTGAACCATGAACATGGCATGGGCGCCAGCGGCCACGGCCTCGTCGGTGTCGCCCTTCATGAGGCCGAGCTCCTTCAGCCTCTCCGTCATCAGACGGCACACGCCGAAGTGCACGTCCCACCATTTCACGCCTGGCTTGGCCACCGTGAGTGCATAGTCGTGACATGCCTCCACGATGGAGTAAATCTCCAACTGGCGCTGGTCGAAGTGACCGCTGACCGGTGTGGTGCGCGTGTTGTCTGAGCAATAGTTGTTGAGTGTCTCGGCACCAGCGTCGCAGAGCATTAGCTTGCCCGCCTGCAATGGTGCGGGTGAGGGGGCTCCGTGCTGTATCTCGCCGTGTTGCGAGAGGATGGTGGGGAAGCTCACCATGGCTCCGTATGAGTTGGCGATGCCGTCGAGCGTGCCTGCAATTTCCTTTTCGGTCACACCTGGACGGCACATCTTCATGGCCGTGGTGTGCATCTTGTAGCCGATGACGGCTGCTCGCTCCAGCTCCTCGATTTCCTCGTCGGTCTTCGAGGAGCGCATCTTTACCACTGCCTGGATAAGCTCCATGCTGGCGCTCTCCTTCTGCTGGTTAGGATGGATGCCCAGGAGGTCGAATATCTGGATTTTGATATCGGCGCGGTAAGGTGGCAGGAAGTGAATCTTTCGCTTTTGGCGCAAGGCATCGTTGCAGATGGTCTTGAGGGTCTTCATGGGCGCGGAGCTTGTCACACCCACTTGCTGGGCCATGTCGTGCACGCTGTCCACCGATCCGTACCACACGATGTCGTCTATCGAGATGTCATCGCCAATGAGGGCTTCGGTGTCGTTGTCGATGTCGATAACACCCACAAGGCCATCTCGGTTCTGCCCGAAATAGTAGAGGAATGACGAGTCCTGGCGGAATGGGTAATATCCGTTGTTGGGAAAGTTGGCTGGTGAGCTGTTGTTTCCAAACAGCACAATGATGCCGCTCTTAACAAGTTTTTTCAGCTCAGCGCGGCGGCTAACGTAGGTTTCTTTGCTAAACATAAATAGATAATTTTACGTTTTATGTTGCAAAGATATAAAAAACTTCGATAGAAATACGTATCTTTGCAATTGAATTTATAATATTTTATGCAGATTGACAGAAATACAGGGCTTGTGCTTGAAGGTGGTGGTATGCGTGGCGTGTTTACCAGTGGTGTGCTTGATGCTTTTATGAAGCATGAGCTGTACTTTCGGTATGTGGTTGCCGTTTCAGCTGGAGCGTGTAATGGCATGAGCTATATTTCCCGTCAGCCGCGCAGGGCGCGTCTGTCGAATATTGATTTCTTGTCAAAATACAATTATATTGGTTTGCGCCATTTGGTGACACAAGGCTGTATCTTTGACCAAAAACTTCTCTATGACCGTTTCCCCAATGAACTTATTCCCTTTGATTATGATGAGTTCTTCAAACATTCATCGGGGTTTGAGATGGTTGCGACCAATTGCCAAACAGGCCGTGCCGAGTATCTTTCAGCCACGAGCGACCCCCAGCGTGCCATAGATATCGTGCGTGCTTCAAGTTCCTTGCCTTATGTGAGCCGTATCGTTTGGGTGGATGGTAAGCCCATGCTTGATGGTGGCATTGTGGATTCCATACCCATTCGGCATGCCCAGGCCATGGGTCATGCGTTTAATGTGGTGGTCACCACGCGCAATTATGGCTATCGCGAGTCGGGTCGCGACCGCAAGATTCCGCGTTTCATCTATCGCCATTACCCACGCTTGCGGGTGGCGTTGAGCCATCGCATAGAGGCTTACAACGAGCAGTTGCAGATGGTCGAAGACCTGGAGCGTGCTGGTGAAATTGTTGTCATCCGCCCCTTACGCCCCATGGAGGTGAGCCGAATGGAAAAAGACACAGGCAAGTTGGAACGCCTCTATGAGGAAGGTTTTCGCTTGGGCGAGGAGTTTTGCGGCAAGGTGCTTTGACAAAATTAAGCCTGTCAATTGGCATTGCGCGGATCTTTTTTTGTAACTTTGCATCCGACATAATTAGCGATTGGCTCTCCGCGAGGAGATTAAAAGGGAACCAGGTGCGAGTCCTGGGCAGTCCCGCTGCTGTAAGCGACATTCTTCATCCACGCACCCACGTCACTGGTGGTGGGCAAGCGCCAACCCGAGGCCGTGCGGCTTCGGATGTCATGACGGCGAACCCCTTGTAGCCGGGAAGACGCGTGGATGGTCGTAAGCCAGAAGACCTGCCATAGCATAGCAGAAGATTTTCAATTCTCGAGGAAGAATGCGAAAACAAATTGTTCATACTTTTGCGCTCATGTTGTGGCCGTTGGCGACCTGTGCGCAGACGGATTCCATTTCGCTTCACGGTGTGGAGGTGACAGCCGTCGCCCTCAATCGCAACGTGAGCGCTGCCCATTCCATGCAGACGCTTAGTGCTTTGCGGATGGAGCAACTGGGTATTGACCAGGTGGCTGACGCGGTGAAACACTTTGCTGGCGTCAGCGTGAAAGACTATGGTGGCATCGGAGGCATGAAAACCGTATCCATCCACAGCCTTGGGGCGCAGCATACGGCTGTGGTTTATGACGGCGTTGCCCTCAGCAATACCCAGGCTGGGCAAATAGACATTGGGCGATACGGCACAGACGACCTTCAGAGCGTCAGCTTGTCGGTAGGCGATGACGACCAGCTGATGATAGCTGCCCGCCAATACACCTCAGCCGGTGTGATCACGCTAACCACAGAGCGGCCTCATTTCTTGGCGGGGCAGAGGCAGTCGTTGCGCCTGACTGTCAGCGTGGGCTCCTTTGGCCTGGTGTCACCCTCCTTGCGCTGGTGGGTCAAGCCTGCTGAGCGCACATCCCTGTCGCTTTCGGCCAAGATGACGCGAGCCGATGGCATTTACCCTTACACTTTGATTAATGGGCACACCTCCTCTCGCCAACGGCGTTACAACTCAGACATCACCGCTTGGCAAGCCGAGGCCAATGCCTACCACACGTTTGCCGATGGAGGCGACTTGGCTGCAAAAGTCTATTGGTATCATTCGCAAAGAGGATTGCCAGGCGCTGTCATTCTTTATGCCAACCCATCGGAAGAGCGCATGTGGGACGACGATTTTTTCGTGCAGGCAGCTTATGGCCGACAGCTGGGTCACCGGCTTCGTCTGCAGACACGCCTGAAATATACCCATTCATGGAATCGCTATCGCGACTGGGGTTCCGAGTATCCTGATGGTGTGCGCACGGATGTCGACCGCCAAGACGAGGGATATGCCTCTGCCACGTTGGGCTGGTGGGTAGCAAAGGGCATCCAGGTGGCCGTAGCGCAAGACGTGGCCTACAACCGCCTGAGCAACAATGTCTATGTAAACACTAACTACGAGGTTCCTCGCCCTTCGCGTTGGACATCCGTCACCGCCTTGGCCCTGAAGAGCCAGTGGTGTGGGCTCAAGGTCAACGGGAATCTTGCCTACACCTATGCGGCAGAGCAGGTGGCCGTTGGCGACAAGCCAGCCGACAAGCACCGTCTCACGCCTTCGCTGGCGGTGAGCTATCGGCTGTTGAGCTCCACTCCTTTATATATAAGGGGTATGTACAAGCAAGCCTTTCGTGTTCCGACTTTCAACGACCTGTATTACAGGCGCCTGGGCAACATACACCTCAAGCCCGAGAAAGCCAGTCAGTGGAGCTTGGGCATGACATGGAGTACCCAAGCCTCGTGGTTGCGCTACCTGACGCTCACGGCTGATGCCTATTACCATGATGTGACCGACAAGATCGTAGCGTTTCCGAGCACCTACGTCTGGCGTATGGTCAACTTCGGAAAGGTCAATATCCTCGGAGCCGACATGACCCTTGGCACGCAGGCCGACGTAACCCGTGGCTGGAGCGTCAGCGGAGCCTTGTCGGCCACCTGGCAACATGCGGTCGACAAGACCGACAAGACCACCCATAGCTACAACAACCAGTTGCCCTACACGCCTCGCTGGAGTGGTAGCGGGTCGCTGGCCGTGGTGACGCCCTGGCTTACCCTGGGCTACACGCTGCTCATGCAGGGCAGCCGCTACAGCCTGGCGCAGAACAAGCCCGAGTATCGCCTGCCCGCCTTTTGGGAGCACAGCGTCAGCCTCTCGCGTGAGATGACACTCGGCAAGGTGCGCTGGTCGCTGAGCGCCAAGGTTACCAACCTGACCAACGAGCAGTATTCCATCATACAATATTACCCGATGCCTGGCCGGCAGTACGCCGTGTCGGCCAGTGTCTGCTTGTGATAGCGAAGGACACAAACATGACATTTTATTCACTTTATAACTTTTAAAACTTATGAGATTCAGAAAGATTTATCTTGCGGCGGCCTTGTTGGCTACGAGCTTCGCTTTCACATCTTGTGACGATGACGACGAGTGGAACCAGAAGGGCGACGGCAACGTGGAGTCCACTACGCAGGCGCGTGCCTTCATCCTCAATGAGGGAACGATGAACCACAACAACTCCAACTTGATCTACTTCGACTGGTCTACAGGCGTGGTGAACGGCAGCGATCTTTTCGTGGCGCAGAACGGCAAGCAGCTCGGCGATACGGGCAACGACATCATCACCGTGGGTGATAACCGACTGGTGGTGGCCGTCAACGTGAGCAATTATGTGACGCTGCTTGATGGCTATGGCGTGGAGAAGAGTCGCGTCAGCTTCGAGCAGTACAAGAACCTTGGTCAGGTTCGCTCGGTCGTCGAGGAGGATAGCATCGTCTACGCTACCTCTTATGGTGGTTATGTGAGTCGTCTGCGCATCCAGGGCGACAAGCTGGTCTATATGGACTCGCTGCGTGTAGGCGACCGCCCGGAGGACATCGCCGAGGAGGATGGCAAGCTCTATGTCACCCTGCAGGGCACCAATTATGATGACAACCGCCTGGCCATAGTCAACAGCGACTTCCGCACCATCAGCTATGTCACCATCATGAAAAACCCCGTCAAGGTGTATGAGGAGGACGACAAGATCTTCATCACGGGCTATGGTGCTGCGATCGACCACCCATGGGGCGTTTACGACCCTGCGACGGGCAACTACACCGAGCTGGGCCACGCCTCTGTCATCGGCATAGGCGACGATGTCATCTACACGGCCTACAGTGTGACTGATTGGAACACTAAAACCACGACCACCAAGCTCGGCTCCTACAACGTGAAGACTGGTGCCACCGACGCCAGCTTCTTCAAGAACCAGCCTGCCGAACTGGCCACCAGCAATGTCTACAGCATCAGCGTCAACCCCTACAACAAGAAGGTCTACGTGGCCACATCGGCTTCCGACTATGTGAGTGATGGCACCATCTATGTGTTTGACGGCAAGGGCAACTACGAGACGAAATTCTCCTCGTATGGTGCCAACCCCCATGCTATTGTGTTCTTGAAGTAAGATGCGTAACATTGTCAGCATCCTCACCTGTGTGCTGCTGCTCTGCGCGTGTGGTTCCCGCACCACGGGCAGCGGTCCGCAGGGCGACACGCTGGTCCTCGGCCACTCTGACCTGCTCACGCTGGTCGAACGTGGCGTGGAGACCAGCGTCTCCGTAAGAGACCCCTGGCACCAGGGACGAACGCTCCAAAGACTTACCGTGGGGCCGTCGGCAGGAAAGGAGGTCATGCGTCCCCTCCATCGTGTGGTGGTCTTCACCACGGCCCATTGTCAATTGCTTGAGTATCTCGGCCTTGCCGACCGCATCGTGGGTGTGTGCGACGTGCAGTACATGCACATCCCCGACATCCAACGCCGTGTGAAGGCGGGGCGAATAGCCAATTGCGGTGACGCCATGAACCCCGATGTGGAGAAGATTGTGAGCCTCCGTCCCGATGCCATCATTCTCTCCCCGTTTGAGGGCGCAAGCTATGGGCGGCTCGAGAAACTCGGCATCCCCCTCATCTTCGCCGCCGACTACATGGAGACTTCGGCCTTGGGGCGCGCCGAGTGGATGCGCTACTATGGCCGCCTGTTTGGCCAGGCTCGTCGCGCCGACTCGCTCTATCACGTGGTCGACTCCACCTATGGCGCGCTGAAAGCCTACGCGAACCGTCTTCCCCAGGGGCGCAGCATCCTCACGGAGCGCATGACAGGCTCGGTGTGGTATGTGCCTGGCGGCAAGAGTTCCACGGGTGCGATCTTTGCCGATGCCAAGAGCCCCTACGCCTTTGCCGCCGATGGGCACAGTGGCAGCCTGCCCCTGCCCTTTGAGCAGGTGCTCAGCCAGGCCGGACAGGCTGACGTGTGGGCGTTCCTCATCAATGGGCAACGCATGATGACACGCGCCGACTTGCTACGCGAGTTTCATGGCTACAAGGCCTTGAAGGCTTTCCAAAAGGGTGAGATTTATGAGTGCGATGCCGCAGCGACCCGTTATTTTGAAGAGGTGAGCTTTCGTCCCGACTATCTGCTGCGCGAGATGATAATCCTGTCGCATCCGCAAGCCCGGTTGGGACAACTGAGATATTACAAAAAATTAACTGGTAACCCATCATGATTCTGACGACCGAACAAAACGCGCGAAGGCAGGTGACTCTCATTCTCTTGTTGGTCATGGCCATTGTGCTGTTGTTCTTCCTGAGCCTTGCGCATGGCAGTGTGCACATCCCCCTGGGTGAGGCAGTGCCCGTCTTGCTGGGCGACGACAGCCCTGAGAGCTGGCGCTTCATCATCCTGGAGACGCGCCTGCCCCAAGCGCTGACAGCGTGGTTGGCCGGTGGCGCGCTGGCCGCGAGTGGCCTGCTGCTCCAGACGGCCTTTGGCAACCCGCTGGCCGCCCCCGACATCTTCGGCGTCACCAGTGGGGCATCGCTGGCCGTGGCCCTACTCACGCTGACCCCCGTGGCCACCTTGCCTGTGGTCTTGGGTTATCTCTCGTCGGTAGGTGCCGCCTTTGTGGGAGCCATCGCCGTCACGGCCCTCATCTTCGCTGTGAGCCGATGGGTGCACAGTCCCGTGGTGCTCATGGTGGTGGGCATCATGGTGGGTTACCTGGCGTCGAGCGCCATCACGCTGCTCAACTTCTTTGCCACGGAGCAAGGCGTCAAGAACTTTGCCGTGTGGGGCATGGGCAATTTCGGCAACGTGCCGATAGACGAGATGCCGGTGTTTGCGGCGCTCACGTTGTTGGCCACCGGATGCGCCTTTCTGCTTGTCAAGCCGCTCAACGCGTTGCTCCTCGGTGAGCGATACGCTGAGAACCTGGGCGTCAATGTCAAGTCGCTCAGGCGCGAACTCCTCTTGCTCACCGGTCTGCTCACGGCTGTGGTCACCGCTTTCTGTGGCCCCATCGCCTTCGTCGCACTCGCCGTGCCCCACATCGCCCGTCTGCTGGCGCGTACGTCCGACCATCGCCTGCTGCTCCTGGTCACGGTGCTTGCGGGACAGGCCGTGGCGTTGCTCTGCAACGTGCTGACCACGTTGCCGGGCGAGGCGGGTGTCCTGCCGCTTAATGCCGTGACACCACTTATTGGAGCACCCGTCATCATCTATGTATTATTAGCCAAGAAACCATGAACAACATCACCACCAAGAGAGGCGACACCGGCGCCACGTCGCTTGCCGACGGCACACGTGTCGACAAGGATAACCTGCGGATAGAACTCAATGGCGAGCTCGACGAACTGATGGCCTGCCTCGGCCTGTGCAAGGCAGCCTGCCGACAGGCTGAGCCTTATGCCACTCTGCAACAACAGCTCATGGGCCTCATGGCCCTGGTGGCAAATCCTTCCCCTCGGCTCTCTGCGGCGGACGAGAAAACCGTAACCGAGGCGGTGGCCCAGATGGAGCGTGAGATTGACCAGTGTTGCCAGTCGGCTGGTCCGTTTGGTTTTGTCCTTCCAGGGACGGATCTCGCCGACGCCGCTCTCCACATGGCGCGAGCCAAGGCCCGCACCTGCGAGCGGCGCATGGTGGCGCTCGCCAAGACCGAACCCGTGGCGCCCCCGATGCTCACCTATCTCAACCGCCTCTCCGACTACCTCTTCGCACTGGCCATGGGACGCATGGAGTAGAGGGGAGTCATCCCCCCCCCTTGATAATCAAGCCTTTCAGGGGAAGTACTTTCTCCTTGAACTAACAAAATCAAGAACAAGAAGAAAAAGTTCCCGCCAAAGTTTGCATTGTCTCCATTTTTTGGTCACATTTGCAGGTGACCCGATGATTCTCCAATGGAAGGTTATCATCTCCTGTTTGACCGCCGAACATGCAGGACAAACAGACAAAATTGCTCGAAAGAAAATTCTTTCTTCACTGGGTATGCTGTTGCCAAAAGAGATTTGTACCGAGACATATCTGGTTCTTGATGCTTTTGATACGCAAGAAGAGGCGGAGCATTTACACTCTTATCTCAGAACACGCTTCGCTCGTTTCTTGATAGCACAACTTGCAGCAACGCAACACTTGTCAAAAGATAAATTCAGCTATGTTCCCCTCCAAGATTTCACGTCCCATTCTGACATCGATTGGAGCCAGCCCGTGGAGGACATTGATCGGCAGCTCTATCGCAAGTATGGGCTCACAGAAGATGAGGTGGCTTTCATAGAGAAGACTATCAAGCCGATGTAGTGTTTGTGAAAACGATGCCGCTTTATTCTCCTCATTTTCGCGGAGAATAAAGCGGCATCGATATTTTGATTCGTCCTAAGGACAGGGATGTTTTTAAACAGCAGTAGGGTAGACGTTATTGTGTGGGCTTTCTGATTTCGCCCTCCATGTTGATGGCCTCAAGGAGCTTGATGGCATCCACATATTGCGCAATGCCTTCGGCCACCTGCTTGGCATCGTGCATGGCCAGGACTACGGTGGACGGTCGGTTCACCACGTCGCCTCCGGCAAACACGCCCTTCCGGGTGGTCATGCCGTAGGGCTTCTCACGGGTGAGGACATATCCGCGGTCGTCAACCTCAATGCCTGTTGTCGTGGACACGATGCGACTTGCGGGAGCCGATCCGACAGCCATGATCACCAAGTCGGCACGCTCTGTGCGGCGCTGACCGTCTGTTGTCTCGATGACCACCTCATCGAGCGTGCCTTCGTGGTCATGTATCTCCACGATGCTCGACTCCCAACTGAAGTGCACACCCTCAGACACGGCATCCTCATATTCGGATCGTAACGCGCTCATGTCGTTGATGGTGCGATGATAGACCACCTCCACATGGCTTGCCCCCATGCGGACGGCGGTCCTCGCGGCATCCATCGCCGTGTTTCCACAGCCGATGACATACACCCTGTTGCCCTCGCGCACGGCCACCTCGTCACGGCTCAGATTGCCTTCGTTGTAGAGGCTCACGCGCCGCAGGAACCAGATGGCCTGCCGTACGCCCTTGAGGTTGCATCCCGGAATGTGGAGCTTCTTCGGCTTGCCGGTTCCCGTTCCCATGAAGATGGCGTCGTAGCCCATGGCGAAGAGCTTGTCGATGTTGAGCGTGTCGTTCCCGACGGTGGTGTTGCAATGAAACACCACGCCAAGTTCTTCGATCTTCTTGATCTCACGGCGCACAATCTCTTTGGGCAACCTGTATTCGGGAATGCCAAACATCAGCACGCCGCCCGGTTCCGGTTCCATCTCGAAGATCTCCACGCTGAATCCCTGCCGTGCTAGGTCGCCGGCGATGGTCAGGCCAGCGGGGCCTGAGCCGATGACGGCCACCTTGCCCCGTGTCTTGGGCAACAGCATCTCGCGAATGAGACCCATGTCGCCATCAAAGTCGGCTATAAACCGTTCCAGTTTGCCGACCTTGATACCCTTGCCCTTCTTGTTGAGCACACAATGACCCTCGCATTGCTTTTCGTGTGGACACACCCGTCCGCACACGGCGGGCAAGTTGCTCTTGCTGTTGATGATATCCATGGCGTTGCCGAGGTTTCCCATCGACAGCTCATGTATCCAGGAAGGTATGTCATGGCTGATGGGGCACCCTTTCTTGCATTGCGGCACTTTGCAGTTGAGGCACCGCTTGGCCTCTTCGATGGCCTCGTGCATGGTGTAGCCTTCGTTGACCTCCTGAAACAACTTGTTTTCTGTTTCCATTCCTTCTTAATTGTTGGCAATCATCATTTTACGTCCGACCACTTGGGCGGATTGACGTGGAGCAGGTTCTTCACGAAGAAATCGTAGCGCTTGTGCTCGCCATACCGCTCGCCCAAGGTGTGGTGCACGCCGGGCAACACCACAAGGTCGAAGTCCTTGCCAGCCTTCTCCAGGGCATTGACCACCTGGTAGGTGCTTGATGGGTCTACGTTGTCGTCAAGCTCACCCACGACGAGCATCAGCGGGCGTTCCAGCTTGTGGGCGTTGTAGACATTGCTGCACTCCACGTAGCTCGAGTCGACGGGCCAGCCCATCCACTGCTCGTTCCACCAGATCTTGTCCATGCGATTGTCGTGGCATCCGCATGAGCTGTAAGCGGCCTTGTAGAAGTCGCCGTACAGCAAGACAGCGGTGGTGGACTCTTGCCCACCGGCCGATGCGCCGAAGATGCCGACGTTGTCGGAATCCATATAGGGGTACTTGGCTGCCGCTGCCTTGATCCACAGTTCACGGTCAGGGAAACCTGCGTCCTTCAGGTTCTTGAAGCACACCTCCTCAAATTTCTTGCCACGGTAGCTGGTGCCCATGGCATCGAGTTGCACGACGATGAAGCCCAGCTCGGCCAACGACGTGGTGTTCCAGTTGTAGGGGATGAAGTTTTTGGGCGTGTAGGCATCGCCTGGGCCGGCATAGATATACTCGATGACTGGATACTTCTTCGAGGGGTCGAAGTTGGTGGGTCGTTGGATGATGCCCCACATG
This sequence comes from Prevotella sp. UBA6447, assembly GCA_002437115.1. GTDB lineage: Bacteria > Bacteroidota > Bacteroidia > Bacteroidales > Bacteroidaceae > Prevotella. The sequence continues at coordinate 19,758 of DJOD01000012.1, read as the reverse complement.
TCGGTCTTGCCGTCACGTCCCTTGGCCTTGAACACCTCGGGAGCCACCCATCCGTTGGCTTTCAGCTTGGAGATGTCGGCTGTCTCCAGGGTCTTGATGAGGTGCCCGTCGGAGGCGCTGCGCAGTTCGGTGACGGGTGGCGTGTCGACCTTGCTGTAGGTGTCGACCAGGTATTGGTGGTCGGGCGAGAACACCACCGAGTGATTGCCCTCGGCGGGGGTGAGGCAGGTCATGCCCTTGCCGTCGAAGCCAATCTTGTAGTAATGGATGAGGTAAGGGTCCTCGTCCTTGTTGACGCCTGATGCGGCGAAGTAGATGATGCGGTTCTGCTCGTCTACATTCTCCACGCGGCGCACAAACCAGTCACCCCGGGTAATCTGGCGAGGCTTGGCGAGGCGACCTTTCTTGTCGGGTTGTACATCGTAGAGGTAGATGTGGTTCCAGTTGTCGCGCTCCGAGGTCCAGAGAAGTTGTTTGCCGTCGTTGATGAATTGTCTCCAGAGGCGCGAGTAGTTGACAAACGTGTTGGAGCGTTCCTCCACCACGGTTCTCAGGTTGCCTGTTGAGGCATCCATGGCCAGCATTTGGTAAAGTTGGTGCCCGCGCCGGTTGTACTCCATGGTCACTTCACGGCTGTCAGGTGTCCATTGGAACCAGTCGAGGCTGTATTGGTTTTCCACGGCGTGGGCATCGCCTTCCACCTTCTTCACCACCATGCCATCGAGCAGGCTTCTCTGCTTGTTGCCATCCGAGGTGGCCTTGTCGGGTAGCGAGAGGGAAAGAATGACGGGCCAGTGCTGTGGCAGCTCGTCGCCAGGCTTGGCGTATTCCTGCTTGTGGAGGATGGGCTGTTCTTGGTCGGCGGGTGACGACTCTACGTAATAGACGTAGCGCTTCTCAACGCTATTGCGCTTGCATACGAAAATCTTACGTGAATCGGGACTCCAATAGATGTTGGAGCTGTAATAACGCCCGATAGTTCCGTCTTGTGTGAGGGCATGTTTTTCAGAGTAAGGCTTTCCCACTTCGTGGACATAGACGTTGTTACTCTCAATCCACGCGTCGAGTTTCTTGTCGGGCGAGGTCACCACACGTTGCTCCTGCTCGTCGTCGGTTTCCATCCAGTGGCGTTGCGGATGACGGAAGGGGTCTTCGTTGTGGCGCTGCCCCCAAGGGTCTTTGCGCTCCTTGATGCCCAGCGCATCCTTCATCTCTTTCTCTGAGGCATAGCTGTTGGTGGCACCTGATGAGGCATCGTATGTTATATAGCGTCTTCCATCCTGTGTGTCTATGTAGTAGTGTAGGACGGCAGAAGAATCTTTCCATCCGATGTCGTGTGCCCAATGTAAAACGTTCTTTTGTTGAAACTTGTCATAGAGGCCGTATGCTCGTTTGTAATCGGCCACCGTGCCTTGCGCGTGGGTCGCTGTTGTCGCGAGGGCCAAAGCCGCAACCCCAATTGTCCTTATGTTCATGATGATGAGTTATGTTTGTTTTGGTTCTGAAATATATATTGACGTTTAATATGTCTTTTTGTAGCTCAAGGCCGCACCGATGGCGGTGCAATACTCCGAGTATCTGGGAATGATGAATTTCACGTTGTAGAGCTTTTCCATGGCAGGGAACACCTTTTGGCATTGGGGCAACAGTGTAAGGTTGCCGATGAGCACATATTTGCGAATGCCCGAGTTGAGCGAGGCGAGGATGCAACTTGACCCGATGGTCTGCAGCACAGTGGTGATGATGCCCAAAGCCGTGTCTTCGCGTGTGGCGTTGCCCTTGGCGTTTCCGAAAAGAGAGGCTGTGACATCCTTTGGAAGCCCAGGTAAGGGGTTGGGACTGATGTCGCCAATTTGCACGTCAATGTTGGCCAGGTTGCCTTCGTTGGCCAGACTGATGACCTGCTTGATGTCGTCGGTCTGCAGCATGATACGGCTCAACCCCATGAGCGTTCCACCGCCAAGGCCAATGCCTCCGATGTGGCGAATGTCGTCGCTGTCACACTGCACGAGGCTGGTGCCCGTGCCCATCGACACGACCAGCATACGGTTGAGCCCCGTTTCGTAACGCGCACCAAGGCCATCGGCTATGAATTCCTCGGCCTTGTCGGTAGGCAAACCGTAAATGGGCGTGTTGATGTAAGCGGATCCAACACCTGTGATCATCACGTGCTCAATGTCTTGCAGCTTGATTTGGTTGTTGTAGAGATACTTGCCAAATGCCCCGTAGAGCGATGTCACAGGGTCGGTGGCCTTGATGCGTATAGGCGAGACGACCTCATTGTTTTTGCTGATGCCAACAATTTTGGTGGTGCTGATGCCCACGTCGATTCCAATTATCATGGTAATGTGTGTTAAGCGGTCGGTGAAGCAGCTGACATGAAAACATTATCTGTACAACTGATAGGTGCCCCCGTCGCTTTTAGCGTACTTGCGTAGCAGTTGTTGTAGGTATTCGGCATTTTTGCGCACATGGTCTTCGTCACCATCGTAGCCGTTGATGAGTACCATAAGATGGGTAGTTTCGATGGCTATCTTCGTGCGTTCGTTGTCGGATGTGGGAGTTCCCACGCCGCCTTTAGCGTCTCGATAGACGGGTAGCCCCGCAATGTTAATCATGCCCCTTCCGATGCCTTCATAGGGCTCGCCCTCTCGCCCGATGCCCAGTGTCAGCGTGTCACCCACAAACTTGTCGGCATCGAAGCCACCGATGCTGTAACCGTAGGCGATGCTGGCCAGGTTGACGAGGTCTACCAGCGTGTTGATTTGATAGAGAGGCTTGCCTTGCAGTTGTCGACGAATGAGTGCTTCGGCCGCAGGTCGATAGCGTGAAGGATCCTTGCCGCAGGCGCGGTAGACGCGGCGTGTGGCAGCAATGCCAGGCAGTTCTTTCACAGTGTCAGTCGTTAGAAATGTGCGGTAGTGATTGCCCAGTGACTTGATTTCATCCCATAGGGCTTCGTTGTGGGCGGAGTTCTCGGCATAGGTCTCTACGCAAGCACCCACGAAAGAAGGGCAGACTTGTTCGATTTCTTGGCTTACTATAATGTTCATATACAAGCGTTTTTGCTTTGTGTCCGCAAAGTTAAGCAAAAAGAAAAGAGCAAGAAAAGAAAATAAGTGGAAATGTTGCAGAAGTTAAGGAAAAGAGTGAAATGCGTGGCTGTGTGAACAATCTTCTTTGCTTTGTCGGTTATTCCGAAGATTTTTTGTAAGTTTGTGGCAGTGTTGGTGGCTACAGGTCACCTTCGCGCCAATTACAAATGAAGGAAATGGACATTATAGAGCAGATGAAACAGCTTGTCGGAGAGCTTAACCGCGCCTCCGACGCTTATTATAATGGTCGTGGAGAAATTATGACCGATTATGAGTGGGATGCAAAGTTTGACCAGTTGAAACAGTTGGAAGAACAGTCGGGTGTTGTCTTGCCCGGCTCGCCCACCCACCAAGTGTCAGCCGACTCCGTGGTAGGCAAGAAGGAGGCGCATGAGTTTCCTGCGCTCTCATTGGCCAAGACCAAACGGCCCGTCGACTTGGTGAAGTGGGCAGAGGGTAGGCCAATTTGGTTGTCTTGGAAGTTGGACGGCCTGACCTTGGTCGTGACCTATGACAATGGAAAGTTGTCAAAGGTCGTGACTCGTGGCGACGGTCACATCGGAACCAACATCACGCATTTGGCGTCAGCCATCAATGGCATCCCGACAAGTATCGTGGCAGGAGGTCATGTCGTGGTGCGTGGCGAGGCCGTTATCTCTTACGACGACTTTGAACGGTTCAACTTGGAAAGTGACGAGGAGTATGCCAATCCACGCAACTTGGCCTCTGGCTCGTTGACACTGAAAGACCCACGCGAAGTGGCGCAACGTCATATCCACTGGATTCCCTTTACGCTTGTCCATACGGATGAGAAAATTGACACGTGGGGAGCCCGCATGGACTGGCTTCGACGTGTGGGGCTCGGATGTGTGGAGCATGAGCGCATTGACAATCCGACGCTCGACAACATAAACAAGGTGATTGACCGATGGACGGTGAAGGTCACCCGGCGTGAGAATCCCTATCCCGTTGACGGGTTGGTCATTGCTTATGACGACGTGGCTTATGCAAGCACCGGGTCGGTCACAGGTCATCATGCTACCCGGGCCGGTTATGCCTTCAAGTGGGCCGATGAGAGTGCCCACACGGAACTCGACCACATCGAGTGGAGTTGCGCGGCTTCCGCTATATCGCCCGTGGCCGTGTTTGCCCCCGTGGAGCTTGAGGGCACCACGGTGAAACGCGCTTCGTTGTGCAACATTAGCGAGTGTGAGCGGTTGGGAATCGGTGACAAGGGGTCGGAGCTGGAGGTAATCAAAGCCAACAAAATTATTCCGAAGGTCATCAAGGTACGTCATGCTGTGGGGGCTTTTCATGTCCCAGGGGCGTGCCCAGTTTGCGGTGCAGCCACACGAGTGACTGTAAGCCCGTCAAGCGGCACGAAGACCCTTCATTGCACCAATGCGGCTTGTCCGGCCAAACAGCTGAAGAAGTTTGCGAGGTTCGTTTCCAAACAGGGAGTCAACGTTGATGGAATATCGGAACAGACCTTGCAAAAGTTCATCAACTTGGGATGGATTCGCGACTATGCCGACATTTTTGGCTTGCCCGCCCACACGGAAGAGATAGCAGCATTGGAGGGCTTCGGTGTCAAGTCGGCTGCCAATATCCGCCAGTCTGTGGAGCTTGCTCGCCGTGTGGAAGCTCGCCGCTTGCTCTACGCCCTGTCAATACCTTTGTGTGGACAGGATGTTTGCAACCGGTTGCTGGCAGCCTATCCTTTGCAAGAGCTGGTGGCACTGGCGGAGGGGCGTACACGGTCGAATGATCTTTTCGCGCCAAAGGCTGAAGAGGTGTTGGCCCTGATACCCGGAATCGGTCCTGAGAAGGCCAAATCGCTGGTGTCTTGGTTCTCACAAGATGAACATAAAGAGGTGGTCAGCAAGTTGCTCGATGTGCTTACCGTGGAGCAGACTTCAGCGGTGTCTAATGGCAGCAAATGCAGGGGCATGACTTTTGTCATTACCGGGGATGTGCATCATTACAAGAACCGCAATGAGCTGAAGACCTATATCGAGTCACAAGGCGGAAAGGTGACAGGGTCTGTAAGTAAGGCGACATCATTTCTTATTAACAACGACTTGGCTTCCGCCAGCAGCAAAAATCAGAAGGCTCATCAGCTCAACATACCTATCATTTCAGAAGACACGTTTGTGGAGCGGTTTGGATAGTTGGCTTGTTGGCAGACGGATTGGCACTATGGCTCATGGCTTTTACGCCTCAACCGAAAGCGAATCCACTTATTTTTTGTAACTTTGCAACCAATATGAGAATTGACATAATAACCGTTTTGCCCGAGATGTTAGAGGGCTTTGTCCATGAGAGCATCCTGGCCCGCGCCCAGAAGAAGGGCTTGGCCGAAATCCATTTGCATAACTTGCGTGACTATACAAGCGACAAGTGGCGTCGTGTGGATGATTATCCTTATGGTGGTTTTGCGGGTATGGTGATGCAGTGTGAGCCAATAGATAATGCTATCAGTGCCCTGAAAGCTGAGCGCGACTACGACGACGTGATTTACGTAACCCCCGATGGCGAGCGGTTCGACCAAAAGATAGCCAATGGCATGAGCCTGCAGCAGAACCTGATCATTTTGTGCGGCCATTACAAGGGTATCGACCAGCGTATTAGGGAGCATCTCATCACCCGAGAGATTAGCGTTGGCGACTATGTGCTGACAGGCGGAGAACTGGCAGCGGCCTGCATAGCCGATGCGGTGGTTAGGCTGGTCCCAGGCGTGATTAGTGATGACCAGAGTGCCTTGTCCGATTGTTTTCAGGACGATCTCTTGGCCGCGCCTATCTACACGCGTCCAGCTGAGTATAAGGGTTGGCGTGTTCCCGATGTTTTGCTTTCTGGCAATGAGGCCAAGATTAAACAGTGGGAGATGGACCAAGCTATGGAACGCACCAAACGGTTGCGCCCCGATTTGCTTTAGGCGTGTCAAGGGAAAGTTTGTTTTAAGAGCCTTGGTTCAGGTGTGAGAATGGCCATCTGAGCACAGGCATGGCACTTTCGGAACATGGAAGCAGCTTGCTGGAAGATGACAAGGCGAGGCAAGCCATGATATCCGAGCCCCATGTGACTTGTATGGAGACTGAATGAAGAAAGCCCAAGAATCGCAATGTTTTGTTTGCGACCCTTGGGCTTTCTTATGACTTGTTGTGTTTGTTAAATCACATGGTGAAACTGTAATGAAGACGTGCGTCCCCGTATGTCTTGATTGCTCGGACAAGCAGGGATGTCAGTCCGACACGTGCTAAAATGCGCTTTGGAACTCTTCAAGGAAACGGGTGTCGTTCTCGGAGAAAAGCCTGAGGTCGTTGACCCCGTACTTCAAGTTGGCAATGCGCTCTACTCCCATACCAAAGGCGTAGCCTGTGTAAACCTCCGGGTCGATGTTGCAGGCGGCCAAGTCGTGTGGGTCTACCATTCCGCAACCTAAGATTTCCACCCATCCGGTATGTTTGCAGAAGTTGCAGCCCTTTCCTCCGCAAATGGTGCATGAGATGTCCATCTCTGCACTGGGCTCAGTAAATGGGAAGAAGCTGGGACGAAGGCGAATTTTCGTGTCTGGGCCAAACATTTCCCGAGCGAAGGTGAGCAACACCTGCTTCAAGTCGGTGAAGCTGACCCCCTTGTCCACGTAGAGCCCTTCCACTTGGTGGAAGAAGCAATGCGCGCGGGCAGAGATGGCCTCGTTGCGGTAGACGCGCCCTGGGCAGAGCACACGGATAGGAGGCTCATGTTTTTCCATGTAATGGGCCTCGTCACCGGAGGTGTGCGAGCGGAGTAGCACGTTCTTGGTCACGTCGTTGGGGTTCTGCGAGATGAAGAATGTGTCTTGCATATCTCGGGCGGGATGGTCGGCTGCGAAGTTGAGCATGGTGAACACATGCTTGTCATCGTCAATCTCCGGTCCCTGGAAAAGTGTGAAGCCCATACGCTGGAAGATGTCAATAATCTCGTTTCGGACAAGCGTCAGCGGGTGGCGTGTGCCGAGCGACACAGGATAGGCCGTGCGGGTCAGGTCAAGGCTTTCAGTGCCTGTCTCCGTGGTCTCCACTTGTTCGCGCAGGGCGTTGATTTTCTCTGTTGCGGCTGTTTTCAGCTTGTTGATCTTGATGCCCAACTCGCGTTTCTGGTCTTTGGCCACATTGCGGAAGTCGGCAATAATGGCGTTAATCTCACCTTTCTTGCTCAGGTATTTCAGTCTGAGCTGTTCTACGTCCTCTGCGTTCTTGGCTGAGAGAGTGGACACTTCCTTGAGAAGTTGGTCTATCTTGTCTGTTAACATCATTTTTTTCATTAACCATTTACGGTTTGCAAAGTTACAAACTTTTATTTGAAAAAGGAGAGCTATATAAAAAAATATATGTAATTTTGCCTCGGTTTATGAATGATTTTATGAGAAAAGGAATTGTACTTGTAGTTTTCTTTTTGCTCTTGCTGATTGTGGCGGTTCCTTATGGTTGCACTGACCGGAAACCGGCATCAGCCGACACCGTTAGTTCCGACACCATGAGTTCCGACACGTCAAGCCTCGATTCCACGGAGAGCTTGATAGCAGAAACGCCGATGCCCAAGGCGGCCGATGAGCTTTTTGATGATTTTGTGTTCAACTTTGCGGCCAACCGGAAACTGCAGGTGAAGCGCATCCTGTTTCCGCTGCCCGTTTATCGTAACGGAAAACTTGAGAAAAAAGTTTCCAAGAAACAATGGAAGATAGAGCATTTCTTTATGCGCCAAGGTTTTTACACGCTCATCTTCGACAACAATCGGCAGAAGCGGTTGCTCAAAGACACATCCATCAATCATGTGACCATCGAGAAGATATTCTTCAAGCGAAAGACCGTCCAGCAATTTGTCTTCGACCGCTTGCATGGAGAATGGATGCTAACGGCCATGAGGTACAAGCCTCTATATCAAAACAAGAATGCCTCTTTCTTGAAATTCTACCATCACTTTGCCGCCGACTCAGCCTTTCAGGTGAGAAGCATGGCCAGTGAGGTTGAGTTCACAGCACCCGATCCCGACGACGAATTTTCCCAAATCAATGGAGTCATCATGCCCCAGCAATGGCCTGACTTCAAGCCGTCGCTCATCCCACAGGGAATTCTTTATAATATTATCTATGGCCAAACATACACGGAGACGAGCCGAAAGATATTCCTCATTCGAGGCATTGCCAATGGCCTGGAGATAGAGTTGGTTTTCCGCAGACTGGGAGGCAAGTGGAAACTTGTGAAATTCAACAGTTAAGCCATGCAGAAACTCACGAATGTCTCACTACTTGGATGCAACACTTTTGGCATTGACCAGAAGTGCGTGGAGTTGTTGGTCTATCAAGACGAGGCTGACGCTCACGCTATAGCACTCAACCCGAGATTGCGCACCATGCCCTACTTGTTGCTTGGTGGCGGTAGTAACCTGCTCCTGACACGCGACTTTCCCGGCTTAGTGATTACCCCCGAGAAGCGCTTCGACGTGTGGGTGGAACAGGAAAATTCCAATGACGTAGTGCTGCGTTGCTGGGCTGGAACAACCTTCGACGATGTGGTAGCCTATGCCGTGAGGAATGGCTGGCATGGCCTCGAGAACCTCAGCTTGATTCCTGGCGAGTGTGGCGCTTCGGCTGTGCAAAACATCGGTGCCTATGGCGTTGAGGCCAAGGATGTCATCATGGACGTGGAAGCAGTAGAAATCGCCACGGGGAAGCACATCGTGGTGAAAGCTGCAGATTGCGGCTATGGCTACCGACAAAGCCGTTTCAAGCACGAGTGGAAAGACAAGTTCATCATTTTGTCGGTTTCTTTCAGGCTCTCGAAGACATTTGTGCCCGACCTCGCCTATGGAAATATCCGGGCGGAGCTGGAACGACGAGGCGTCGGCGAGAGCCAACTGACGGCTCAGCAGCTTCGCGAGACGATTATCGACATACGCCGCGCCAAACTTCCCGACCCGGAGGTGACGGGCAATGCTGGCTCGTTTTTCATGAACCCCATTGTGGACAGGCTGACCTTCCAGCGCCTCAAGGCTGCCCATCCCGATTTGCGCTATTTTGAGATGAGCGATGGACGTTACAAGATACCGGCGGGATGGCTGATTGACCAGTGCGGCTGGAAAGGCAAGACCATGGGGCGTGCGGGCGTGCACGACAGGCAAGCTTTGGTTCTTGTCAACTGCGGGGGAGCAAAGGGCGAGGATATAGTGACCCTGATGCATGCCATTCAGGCGGATGTCAAGGAGCGTTATGGACTGGAGCTGCACCCTGAAGTTAATGTGATTTGAAAATGAGAAAATTGACGTTCTTGGGAACGGGCACATCCACGGGTGTGCCTGTGAATGGCTGTGTGTGTGAGGTGTGCAAGAGCGCAGACCCACATGACAAGCGTTATCGTGCCGCCGCGTTGCTCGAAACCGATCAGACGCGCATCCTCATCGACTGTGGCCCCGACATCCGCATGCAGCTCATGCCGCTTCCCTTTCGGCGCATCGACGGCGTGTTGCTGACACATGCCCATTACGACCATGTGGGCGGTCTTGACGACCTGCGGCCTTTCTGCAAGTTTGGCGACATAGACATTTATGCCAACGATGTCACCGTGAGAGCCGTTCAGCACAATTTCCCCTATTGCTTTGTGCAACACCTCTATCCAGGCGTTCCGAAGCTGAACCTTCACACCATCGCCCGTCATCAGCAATTGCGCATCGGCGACGTGGATGTCGAGGCCATTGAGGTGATGCACGACAAGTTGCCTATCCTGGGTTATCGGTTTGGCGATTTTGCTTACATTACCGACATGAAGACAATAGAGCCCGAGGAGCTCCCTTACCTGAGAGGAGTGAGGACGCTGGTGGTCAACGCCCTTCGTTGGAGTGGGGCTCACCACAGTCATATGCTTGTGGATGAGGCCATCCGCTTTTCGCGTAGGGTAGGGGCGGAGCGAACCTTCTTTACTCACATGGCCCATGAGATAGGTCTGCACGATGAGGCGAATGGCCGCCTGCCCGAGGGCTTCAGGTTTGCCTACGACGGAGAGACGGTTCTGTTATAAGGCTGTTGCTTGTTGCAGTTGCGTTGCTGGACAAGCGAGAGAATATGGTACAAAAAAAGGAGTACCGCTGTACTCCAACCTTGTTAACCTTAAATCTAATACTATGAAAAACACATGGCAAAATTACGAAAATTATGTAGCTTTGCAAATTTTGAGTTGAGTGCGTCTTTTGTTTCTAACTTTTATTAACAGAAAAATATTCAGTTTTATCTTTTGTTAATAGATTCTTTGGCCAAATGTTAAGACATTATGAATTTAGCGAGCAGGTGGCTCGTGTTGGGTGTAAGTTGTAGGAGATATGTTATTTTGTCAGAAAAGTTCTGAAAAAACACATGTCTCAGACCCTGTCCATTTAGCGCGTCAACCAATGGCTTAACCGTCGAGAAGAAGCAGAAAACAGGTTCAACAAAAGCCTTTAGTGCGTTTTTTGCTGGAGATAAGTATTGAAAGGGGGTAAGATATGACATCTATTATTGTTGGATGGCATATCTTTCAATTGGAAATTAGGCCTTAATCTTCCCTCGATTTGATACCCATCTTCTACAAAAAGTTTACGAATGGGAAGATTTCTTTGAAGGTGTTGCTGCAAGCGGCTAACTATAAGCGGTTTTCGAAATGCCTTAAAAAATAGCGTATTTGAATCCAAAATGGTAGTTGAAGACCGCCAAGCTCTTTTTCAGAGGAGTTTTGTCAATGTTTTACAGAACAAATATCTGAAGACACCTGCCCTGTGCCGAGAAATGGAAACTGCTATTTCTTGAACTTCCTATATAGCTTCCAACCCAGAATTGCAGCGTCGAGCACACCTGCTCCTGTGCTCAGCAAGCTGTTGAAACGTTTTGTTGGCGTGGCCTTTCTGTTGAGCGCGTCGGGCTTCTTGAAGAGAGACTGCCACTCGTTTCCCAACTTGTTGCTGTCTTTCTGTATTTCGGTTAGCAACATGGCTTTGCGCAATTGTATTTCTTCGAGGGTGGTGTAAGACATGGGTGTGGTCATTGGTGGTTGTGCTGGGCAGATGGGTTATTTACTGAGGAGAATGGAAGCGAGGAACCTGACTAACGGCTTTTCAATCCACTGCTTGCGGAAAGTGAGCAGCAACAGCAACAAGACAAAGTATCCCCCTGCTACAATGAGATAACCACATGCCTCACCCACATGAGGAGCCAAGGCGGTTGCGGCGGCAAAGCTCAAGTAGATGAACATGAGGATGATGATCAACGCTACGATGACCGTCATGGTGACAACTGTCATCAGGCGTACCGTTTTTTCTACCACGTCGAGCCTTGCATACTCGCTTTGCAACTTGGCGTAGTGCTTCAGCGTTTCCACCAGTTGGCTGATGGTCTCAATGTTCTTGTCGTTTGAAAACATAAGTTGTTTTGGAAAAGGCGTGAATGGTTGAATGTATGGCTACCCGCGCGGATGCGCCACGTGGCTTGCCTGCAGTCGGAACCGTTTCCCTAAGCCGCAAGGGTAGCCACCTGGCGAATCCGCTCAGGATAGGCGGAGCCTTATTCGGCTGGGTTGCCCACAGCCTCCTTGATGTCGTCCACGAGATCTTCTGTCTGCTTGCGGTTTAGGTTGAGGTCATGCTTTTTGCAAAAATCATCCACGGCATCCGAAATCTTCGTGCGTGTGTCAGAACCTTTCTCTGGGGCAAGGAGCAAGCCTAAGGCTGCGCCTGCGATGGCGCCACCCAAGAAAGCGCCAATGTAACCGATTGTCTTCATAAGCCTATCGTTTAATGGTAAATAGTTGTATGTAACGAATGACTGCCATTCGTAGATGCAAATATAAGGAATCTGCATTGAAAAGTAGGGCTTAAAAACTATATTTTTTGTTAAAATGTCTCTATTTTACCGATTTAACAAACTTTATGTGGCTTCGGGTCTCATGTGTTTGGAATATTTTGTAATTTCGCAAATTAAAGGAGCAAAAGTTTTCTGACACATTGCCAAAGGCTGCCAACCGTGGGTGCTGGAATGGCAGAGGGCTTTCCGCATGATATTACTAACATTTATAATAATATAATTAAGGTATGAAGAAATATTTGGTTTTGGGTGCTGCTTTCTGTGTGGCCTTCGCTTTCACAGGTTGTAAATCGCAGGAAAGCGCTTACAAGAAAGTGTGGCAGAAGGCCCAGGCTCAAGAGGAGCAGAACCGCGAGCAGGCTCCCGCGCAAGAGACGACTCCCGTTGTCACGCCACTCGTGGAGAAATCGGCTGACCAGACCACGGTTACCAATGTTGACAACGCTACTGTGCGCACAGAGGATGTGACGGTGGTGAACGGTGCCGGCTTGAAAGCGTACAGTGTTGTCGTGGGATCGTTCTCGCTTAAGGCCAATGCCGAGGGCATGCAGAACACGCTCAAGCAGGGCGGTTACGACGCGCAGATAGCTTACAACTCAAGCATCAACATGTACCGCGTGGTTGCATCGACCTATGCCGACAAGGCCAGTGCCGTGCAGAGCCGCGATGCCATCCGTGGCAGCAAGTTCAACCCCAAGAGTGACGCTTGGTTGCTGTTTAAGAAATAAAATGAAGATGCCTTGCCCTTGTAAGGGGGCAAGGACTTTGTTAAACCCATGCCACGAATCCTTTCCATAGATTATGGCAAGAAACGCAGTGGATTGGCCGTTACCGACCCCTTGCAAATCATTGCCAATGGGCTGACAACGGTGGAGACCAAGAATTTGTTCGACTTTCTCTTGCAATATGTGAAAAAAGAGAAGGTCGAGCAGATTGTCATTGGCAAGCCTGTCCAACCAAACGGTCAACCATCGGAAAACTTGGCGCGTGTGCAGAACTTCGTCAACCGTTGGCGAAAGGTTTGTCCAGCCATTCCAATTGACTATTATGACGAGCGTTTCACCTCCGTGCTTGCACACCGTGCCATGATAGACGGTGGTGTGAAGAAGAAGGAACGAAGGGAGAACAAAGGTCTTGTCGACGAGATTTCGGCAACGATCATACTTCAGGATTACATGAATTCCAAGAGATGATATTACCTATTTACACCTACGGGCAACCCGTTTTGAGGAAGATTGCCCAAGATGTCGCAGTGGACGACCCAACGTTGAAGTCGTTTGTTGCCGATATGTTTGAAACCCTCGATGCTTCAGAGGGTGTGGGGTTGGCAGCACCGCAGGTTGGCAAGTCGCTGCGCGTGGTGGTCATTGACCTTGACGTGCTGAAAGAGGATATGCCCGAGTATGCAGGCTTCCGCCACGCTTATGTCAATGCCCATATTTTAGGATACGACGAGAAGTCGAAGAAAGAGGCGATGGACGAGGGATGCCTCTCCATTCCTGGGCTTCATGAAAGTGTCACGCGCCCCACGCGCATTCATGTTTCGTACCTTGACGAGAACCTTGTGGCTCACGACGAGTGGGTAGATGGCTATTTGGCTCGTGTCATGCAGCATGAGTTCGACCATTTGGAAGGTGTCATGTATGTTGACAGACTCTCAGCTTTCCGCAAGCAAATGATCAACAGCAAGTTGCGCGCCATTGCCCAGGGAAAGTTCCGTTGTGCCTATCGGGTGAAGCCCCCGCGTCGCTAATGGCGTGAAGCCATTTCTCACTTAGAAAAATGCTGTCATGAAACATGTGCTTGTCCCCTTGCTATTGAGTGTGCTCTTTTGTGGCAATGCCAAGGCACAATATAATGTGGATCGCCTCATAACCAGTGGTGAAGTGGCGTTGCACTACGAGGACTATGTGCTGTCCATACAGTATTTTAATAAGGTGTTGGCCCTCAAGCCATACTTGTGGTTGCCGTGGTACGACCGTGCCACAGCCAAATTCTATTTGGAGGATTTCGTGGGAGCCGAGCAGGATGCGTCCAAGGCCATCTCCCTCAACCCTTACATTGAGCAATTGTTTGACCTGCGAGCCATATCACGTATTCGCCAGGAGAAATACAAGGAGGCCATCTCCGACTACGGCAATGCCATCAAGCTCAATCCCAATGTGTCGAGCTTTTGGCTCAACAGGGCCATCTGCCGTTACAACGCCAAAGACTACGACCAGGCTTTGCTGGATGCTGACACCATCATCTCAAGATGGTCGAAGACCGCAACAGCCTACTCGTTGAAGGCGGAAATTTACCTGGAAAAGAAAGACACCACACTGGCTGACCGTTGGCTGAGCCGCAGTCTGCAGCAGGATCCATACAATGTTGACGCTTGGGTAACAAGGTCATACATAGCCCTGAATCGCCACCACTGGGCTGCGGCGGACTCGTGCCTCACGCAGGTGATACACCTGCGTCCGAAGGTTGCGGGCAACTATGTGAACCGTGCCTTGGCGAGGCTCAACACAAATAACCTCAGAGGAGCTATGGCCGATTATGACATGGCCATCGACATCGACCCCAACAACTTCTTGGCTCACTACAACCGTGGCTTGCTGCGCGTGCAACTGGGTGACGACAATCGTGCCATCAGCGATTTCGACTTTGTAATCAAAATGGAGCCTCAAAATTTCATGGCCATTTACAATCGCGCGCTACTCAACGACAAGGTTGGCAACCTGCGTGCTGCAATCCGTGACTATACGCGCGTCATTGAGCAGTTTCCCAACTTCTGGACGGGACTCAGCCTGCGCGCACGCGCCTACCGAAAGTTGGGCATGACAGCAAAGGCCGAGCTCGACGAGTTCCGTGTTTTTAAGGCACAAATGGACAAGCACATAGGAGTGCAGCAGCGGTGGAGCAGGTCGAAGTTGAGAGCAGTGCGCAAACGGTCGGAAGTGGACTTGAGCAAGTATAACGACATCGTTGTGGAAGACAAGCCGCGTGTGGAGCATGAATACAGTAGCAACTATCGAGGAGCCGTGCAAAACAGGGAGGTGGCGATCGACTTCCTGCCGATGTTCCAATTGTCATACTTCACTTATGGTAATGGCATCCGTGGTTACCAGGCTTATGATGCCGACGTGGACGAGTTCAACCGCACCCGCGACCCGCTTCGACAATTGCATGTAACTTGCAATCAGGGGCGCGAAAAGTTGAGCGACGCACAGTCGCGTCAGACCTTCCAGCTCATCGACGCACTCACGGCTGGTATTGGCGAGGAAACGGACAGGTCGGCAAAGGCGGCTTTGCTCCTGCAACGAGCGGTGGCTTATGCAGAGGCGCAAAACTATGCCGATGCCATTGCGGACCTTGACGACTATCTTTCAATAGACACACTCTCGGTCATGGGACGCTGGGAACGGGCCGTTTGCCAGGCTCTGCTTAACAGCTATAACGCCTCGCGTGGCCAGAATGTCAGCATGAAGAACGCTCAAGTGGAGGGTGACTTTGCCCAAGCCATCAAGGATGCACCCAACAACGCATACCTTTTTTATAACCGTGGAACGCTTTTTGCAGGAGCCAATAACTACAAGCGCGCTATTGACGACTACTCGCGCGCCATCGACCTCGACCCTCGCTTTGCTGAAGCTTTCTTCAACAGAGGCTTGGCTCGGTGCTATTCGGGTAATACGGAGGGTGGACTGCGCGACCTCAGCAAAGCGGGGGAGCTGGGCATTTACAACGCTTACGCGGTCAGCAAGCAGCTTGCGCACAAGAAGTGATGTGGCTTGCCATTGCGGCAAGTTTGTTAATTCCTTTTAGCAAGCCCTTGTTGTATGCCTGTTTTCACAAGGTGGCTATAAGCATTACGGGTCGAGGAGCCTTATCGGACTTCAGCTTTTGTTGAGGCGCTTATTGGGAGAATAAAATAACAGAGAAAAATAAAGGGAAAATTCTTGTCCGATTTGGCAAATATGTATTACTTTTGCGGTGATTTAAGTAAAACTAATTTGTATCATGGTTAAAATCACATTCCCGGATGGTTCTGTGCGTGAATACGAGCAGGGCGTGACCGGATTGCAAATTGCAGAGAGTATCTCGCCGGCTCTCGCCCGTGACGTTGTATGTTGCGGGATCAATGGTGAGACAACCGAGTTGAACAGGCCAATCAATGAGGACAGTACCATCCAACTTTATAAGTTTGATGACGAAGAAGGAAAGCGTACATTCTGGCACACTTCCGCGCACCTCTTGGCCGAGGCTCTACAAGAGCTCTATCCTGGTGTGCAGTTTGGCTTTGGCCCTGCGGTGGAAAATGGCTTCTTCTATGATGTCATGCCTGCCGAGGGACAGACAATCTCAGAAAACGACTTCCCCAAGATTGAAGCCAAGATGAAGGAGCTCGCCAAGAAAAACGAGCCTGTCGTCCGCCGCGAGGTTCCGAAAGCTGAGGCACTCAAGGAGTTTGAGGCTGCGGGGCAGCAATATAAGGTGGAGCATATCGCGCAAGACTTGGAGGATGGCACTATCACCACATATACACAGGGCAATTTCACAGACCTTTGCCGTGGGCCGCACTTGCTGTCCACAGGCGCTATCAAGGCTATAAAGATCACAAGCGTGGCTGGTGCCTTTTGGCGTGGCGACGCCAAGCGTGAGCAGATGACACGTATCTACGGTATCACCTTCCCGAAAAAGAAGATGCTCGACGAGTATCTCGTGATGCTTGAGGAGGCCAAGAAGCGTGACCACCGCAAGATCGGAAAGGAGATGGAACTCTTCATGTTCTCTGACCGTGTGGGTAAAGGTCTTCCCATTTGGCTGCCCAAAGGCACTCAGTTGCGTCTTCGCCTTCAGGAACTGTTGCGTCGTGTGCTGAAGCCTTACAATTACCAAGAGGTCATCACGCCGGGTATCGGGTCAAAGAACCTCTATATCACCAGTGGCCACTGGGCTCATTATGGCAAGGACGCGTTCCAGCCTATCGAGACCCCTGAGGAGGACGAGATTTATATGCTGAAACCGATGAACTGTCCTCATCATTGTGAGGTCTATGCCCGCAAGCCTCGTTCATACAAGGACTTGCCTTTGCGCATCGCTGAGTTTGGAACGGTGTTCCGCTATGAGAAGAGTGGTGAGCTCCATGGACTGACGCGTGTGCGCACGTTCACCCAGGATGATGCTCATATCTTTGTGCGCCCCGACCAGGTGAAGGCTGAGTTCGAGACTGTAATCGATATTATCCAGAAGGTCTTCCGCACGTTTGGCTTCGACAACTATGAGGCGCAGATTTCCCTTCGCGACCCCAAGGACACAGAAAAGTATATCGGCTCTGACGAGATATGGGAAGAAAGTCAGAATGCCATCCGTGAGGCATGCAAGGAAAAGGGATTGCATGCACGTGAGGTGGAAGGCGAGGCCGCTTTTTATGGGCCGAAGCTCGACTTCATGGTGAAGGATGCCATTGGCCGCCGCTGGCAGCTTGGCACCATTCAGGTGGACTATAACCTGCCGCAGCGCTTCCACTTGGAGTATACCGCTGAGGACAACTCCAAGAAAACGCCTGTCATGATACACCGTGCGCCGTTTGGATCGCTTGAGCGTTTCACGGCTGTGCTCATTGAGCACACAGCTGGGCATTTCCCATTGTGGCTCACACCAGACCAGGTGGCCATCCTGCCAATCTCGGAGAAGTACAACGATTATGCGAAAAAGGTCAAGGCTTACTTCGATGGGCAAGATGTGCGTGCTTATATTGATGACCGTAACGAGAAAATTGGGCGCAAGATTCGTGACAATGAGCTCAAGCGTGTGCCTTACATGTTGGTCGTTGGTGAGAAGGAGGCCGCCGATGGGCTTGTTTCCATGCGTGTGCAAGGCGGTGGCGAACAGGCTACGATGAAGATGGAAGTGTTTGCACAGCGTATCAAAGACGAGGTGGCAAGCCAACTGAAGAATATCTAATTGGACAAGATAAAACTGGCTCTTGTGAAGCCCTATCCCATGTGCGGCCATTGTTGTCGTTTGGGATGAAAGAGGCTTCATGTGGACAGGCTTGTCAAAAATTATCAGACAGGTGGAAGAACGCGTGGATTACACGTGCAGCTTACACCTGTTTCTTTTTTGTCAATCTTATGTTTGCTTTTTGTCAATTGCCAAAGACACTCTCTTTTGCTGGATAATAATCCACGATATAAGTTTTATGTCTATAGGAATTTTATTACGTAAAGTTTTGGATGAATCAAGACTTTTTCGTAATTTTGCACGCTGAATGGGGAGTGCTATGCCCTCTTCGGTACAGAATTTAATATAGTTGAATGAAGAAAGACAACAACAAGATGAAGAATCAGTACCGCGTCAACGGACAAATCCGTGTGCGGGAAGTTCGTGTGGTTAGCGATGGGGGCTCGGAAGTGATGCCTACCCGTCAAGCTTTGGATCTGGCTCGCCAGCAGGGTGTAGACCTGGTGGAGATTTCTCCCAATGCACAGCCTCCTGTTTGTCGTATCATCGACTATAGCAAGTT
Organism: Prevotella sp. UBA6447; assembly: GCA_002437115.1. Lineage (GTDB taxonomy): Bacteria > Bacteroidota > Bacteroidia > Bacteroidales > Bacteroidaceae > Prevotella. The sequence goes on along the minus strand of DJOD01000012.1, from coordinate 1,280 downwards.
CCTCTACCAGCAGAAGAAAAGGCAGAAGGAAATGAAGCAAAAGCAGGTAAAGGTGGAAGTCAAGGAGATTCGTTTCGGACCCCAGACAGACAGCCACGACTACCAGTTTAAGCTGAAACACGCCCAAGAGTTTTTGGAAGAAGGCAATAAGGTTAGAGCCTATGTGTTTTTTCGTGGGCGTTCTATTCTTTTCAAGGAGCAAGGTGAGGTCTTGTTACTCCGCTTTGCCAATGACTTGGAAGAATATGCAAAAGTGGAGCAACTCCCGCGATTAGAGGGGAAAAAAATGTTTCTTTTTCTTGCTCCTAAGAAAGCAGGAGTGGCCAAGCAAAGTCAACAGAAGCGAGACCGTTTAGCTGCTGAAGCGGCAGCAAAAGAGGAAAACGCACAGAAGAAGGCTGAGAATGTAGAGAAGAACGGCCTCTTGGCTAACGCAAAAGGTGGCGAAGCCTTGAGAAAGTTGGCCGATAACAACAACCAGCAAGAATGAAAATACTGAGTGGTACCGCCAGGTATATGCGTTGCCACCTTTTATTATAATCATTTAACAACAATAAAAAATGCCAAAAGTAAAGACTAATTCCGGTGCAAAGAAGAGATTCACCTTCACCGCTACCGGTAAGATTAAGCGCCATCACGCTTACCACAGTCACATTCTGACTAAGAAGACAAAGAAGCAGAAGAGAAACCTCGACCACCAGACATTGGTCGACCGCAACAACCTGAAGCAGGTGCGTGATTTGCTCAATCTGCGTTAATCACTCATTTTACTTTTTAGTCGAACGTTTAAAGAAGAAAAATTATGCCAAGATCAGTAAATCACGTAGCTTCTAAAGCAAAGAGAACACGTATTCTGAAGCTCACTAAGGGCTATTTCGGTGCCCGCAAAAATGTTTGGACGGTTGCCAAAAACACTTGGGAGAAGGGCTTGACCTATGCTTACCGTGACCGCCGCAATAAGAAGCGCAATTTCCGCGCCCTGTGGATTCAGCGTATCAATGCTGCTGCACGTCTGCAGGACATGAGCTACAGTCAGCTCATGGGGGCTCTTCATAAGGCCGGCATCGAGATTAACCGCAAGGTGCTTGCCGACCTTGCTGTTAACAATCCTGAGGCTTTCAAGGCCATTGTTGACAAGGTAAAGTAAGTCTGGAATTAAGACGATACATATTGGGGGTGCATAAAGCTTTGCTTTGTGCACCCTTCTGTTTTGCGATTATTGTTGGTGGGATATGGCGTAGCACTTTTGTTGAAATAAGGTTACCATCCGAAATCAGCCG
>DJOD01000018.1 GCA_002437115.1 Prevotella sp. UBA6447 | reverse complement strand
GCAAATTAATAGAACCTACCTACATTGTCCCAGGGAAAGCCTCATCCATGGAGCATCACCCCCCCCGACCCCACGACGCGCAAAGGGCTACGCCTTGTGTTGGTGCTCGTTGGGCGTGATGTTGAAAGCCTCCTTAAAAGCCTGGGTAAACGTCTTGCGGTCGTTGTAGCCCACGGCCTTCATAACCTCTTGGATGGTGGCCGTCTTGTCGTTGAGCATGGCGTAGGCATGTTTCAGCTTGACCGACTTGATGAAGTCGAGCGGAGTCTGGCCCGTCACGGCCTTGATCTTTCGCATGAAGGTGGAGCGCGACATGCACAGTTCGGAGGCAAGGAACATCACATTGAGCTCAGGGTTGGCCAGGTTTTGCTCCACGATGCGGACGGCCTTCTCTACAAACTCCTCGTCGAGCGAACGAACGTTGCTCAGCCTCACGCCCAAGGAAGCGTGGGGCTTGTCGGCCGACGGACTGGCAGGAGCACACGCGACGGCGGTCTGGCGACGCTCCTCGTCAATCTGCATTTGCTTGGCCTTGAGCAGGTTTTCCACCATTTGTCGCTCTTGCCGCTCCTTTTGCCAGTTGGCATAGAAGCGCCACAATACACTGAATAGGGTCAAGATGAACAGTGCATAGAGGGCATAGGCCAGCGGCGACTCGTACCAGGCAGGCCGCCGGTGAATGGTGAAGCGCGTCACACGGTTGCTCCACAGGCCATGCTCGTCGGTGGCCTTCACCTCCAAGGTATAGTTTCCCTTGGCCAGCGCGTTGTAAGTGGCCTCATTGCAGCCGTCCGTGAGGTAGGTCCACTCCTTGTCGAGCCCCTTCAGCCGATAAGCATAGTTGACTTGCTGGCGGTTCACATAGTCGAGCGTGGAAAACGATACGGCGATGTTGGCCTCGTCGGGACTGATGTCGATGCGGTCGGTGCCGTCGCGCCGTCCGGGAGTGAGCCAGATGCTCTTGCCGCCCACACGTACATCGCTGATTCGCACACGGATATCCTTGGGCGCGTCTTCCAGCGCCTGACTGGGCTTGAGCGTCACGTATCCGGGTATGCCACCGAGATACATCGTGGCCGTGGGCCTGTCGAAATAAACGGCACGCGGAAGGAAGCGGTCGAGCGGCACATTGTCGTCGTCAGTCCTGAACATACGGAAGGCACCGTTGCGCGGGTTGAACTCGCGGACGCGCTGGTTGGTAATGATCCACACATGGTTGAGATGGTCGACGGCAACGTGGTCCACCATGTCGCCATTCATGCCACAGCGCAGCGTCCAATCGGTGAGGTGGCTGGGGGTGGCTGGCGCAAACTCCAACACGCGGCCTTCGCCCGTTCCCAGCCAAAGGTGGCCGTCGGTAGTGGCATCGATTGACGTGAAGTCGAAGTCGTGGGGATAAACCGTAAGGTGCCCCTGGGTGTCTACACGCGCGATACCACGGTTGCGGATGGTGGCCCACAGGGTTCCGTCGGGTGTTTGCGCGAAGTCGGATATGTCGCCAACCGCTACAGACACCACTTCGACGCGCCGCGTGGCTGCGTGCCAAACATACAAACCCCTCATGGTACTTATCCACAGGTTGCCCGACTGGTCTTCGAAGATGCTCTCTACGTTTCCAGTCTTACGGGTATGAGCCGACAGGTTGACCGTCTCGCGCAGCTGCATGGCCGCCCCGTCTGCTTGCACGAGATAGGCATCCGTGAGCGTTGATGCCCAAATGCTGTTGCGACGGCGCGAGCGTACGAGGTAAGGCACGACCTGGAATGGTGCGCCAGCGGTAGAAGGGCAGTCGCGGTATGAGGTTGCACGCTGTGTGGCAGGATGGTAGAAGAACAAGCCGTTGCCCTCTTGATAATACCAAACGCGGCCACCGTCGTCACGACAGAGGGTGACAATGGCTGGAGCGTAATGGGTCAGCGACTGCAAAGACGGACCGACATAGCCTATCGTATTGGCTGGTTGGTAACGTACATAAAAGCTGGGCGTGTCGAATCCTCCCACCCAAAGGTTGCCTTGGCGGTCCTTGGTGAGGCAGGTGAGAAGCATGTTGACCTGAGGAAGCAAGTCGCCTGTGGGCTGGCCGACCAATGTGCCCGCAACGCCGGTTCGAAGCACTTCAAGGCCAAGACTGGTGCGCAGCCAAAGCAAAGGAGTGTGGTCGTCTTCCACCAACTGGTAGAAGCATCGGTTGTCGCGCGCGGAAGAGCCGACAAGTCGCTGATGTTCGAGGCGGGGCGTGCCGTCGAGCCGCAGCTTGCAAATTTTCTCATCATAAGCCACAACCCACAGAAAATCGCGGTTGTGGCTTTCGCTAACCGACATGGCGCGCAAATCCTTGCTCACGGCAACAAACTGCCTTTGACCTGGGTAACGCACATACAACCCCTTTGGACTGACGCTGACCACCAGATGCCGGTGGCTGTCATCGTACACGTCATTGATGGCACCCGGCAACAGGGTGGCCTCTACCAACTGGCCACTGGGGCTCACCTTGTAGAGGTGGTGTCCGCTCCACGCGTAGACAAAACCGTCGCGGGCGGCCAACACACCGCCTACGTGAGCCCGCTTGAGCTGGGGGATGTCAACCAGCCGGATGCTATAATCACGCTTATCAAGCACATAAAGACCCTTGTGGGTGGAAAACCAGATGCGACGGCGCGCATCTTCGGCAATGCTCAGCACAAGGTTGATCTGTATAAGCTCGGGAGTCAGGAAATCGTTGCGGAAGGTATGGACGGAATAGCCGTCGTCGCGGCACAGGCCATCGACGGTGCCATACCACATATAGCCTTCTGAATCCTGGAAAATGCAGTTGACGGCGTTGACCGGCATCTGCGACATGGTGGGGATGACGGTTCGCTGATAGCCAGCAAGCTGGGCCCAAAGGGGCGCGCACAGGAAAAAGCTAAGCACAAATGTGCCCAACCTTTTGGCCGCGACATGGCGCTTGGCGGTACGTCTCTGCTTTTCCATGACGGTGGTTGTCCGAAGGAAGGGTTACACTAATGGCAACACGAGCTTGTGCCACACGGAACTTTCTTGGCACCTTTTCCCGCCAACTTGAGCTCCACGAGCTTATTGTAGACTTTCTTGCCGAGCAGCTCGGCACCACGCGCGTCGAAGTGCATGTGGTCAGACTGCAAGGATGCGTCGGGCACTGGTATGAAATGCACGTTCTTGTCTTCCTCAGCCAAACGACGCTGGCCTTCCTCCACGCCTTCGGAGAAGCCCGCACTCTTATGGGCAATGCCGCCCAGGATGACGGGCAGACGATAGTATTTCTTCTGACCGGTCTTCTCGACAAGGTGGTGGCGCACGTGGGCTATCAGCTCCTTGAGGTGAGCATAGTAGGCCTTGCTGTCATGGCGGTCGCTCTCGCCCTGGTGCCAGATGAGGGCCTTGATGTCATACTTTCCTTTCTTCGACAGCGTCTTGTCGATGGCAAGGTCAATGTTTTCGCACAGAGCTTTCAGAAGGCTCTTGCCGCCCTTGTCGGTTGGCTTGTTCTCCTGAAGGTACTTGGGCGACGCGTTCCAATACATGTTGTGGTCGCTGGGGCATTTCAGACTGATGGCAGTGCCTCCACGCGATTCCTTAATCACGTAATAGTCGCAGCCTAAGGAGTGGTCAAGAAAATAATAGGTCACAGCATCATAAGCCCAGCGGGCATTGTCTTCCTTGCGGTCGATGTGGGGCCAAAAAAGCTGAAACTCACCATGCTCACTATACCAGCCATTATTGTAACACCAGTAGGTGTGGTGATACTTGTGCTTCTTGATATACTCGGGCAGGTCCTCATTCTTTACCCGGCCGTCGGTATTCGACTGGCCCGCCGTGATAAACACGGGAATAACGCCTTTCTTGGCTTGTGCGGCGGACAGCACAAGCAAGAACAACACCAACAAAACAACAAATCTTTTCATGTCAATCGTTCATTGGGCAGACTTGTTAATACATTATCCGAATAGTCCAGCGAACATCAGCCTACGGCCTTACAACACATAGACGTCGCGTTGACAGGGAGCGGTGCCTATCACAATGCTGCCTTTACTGCAAGGGCACCGTCACCTTCTAATCAGCAAAGTTAGAAAAAAATGGGAAGAATTGACCGCTTAGGGAGAAAAATCTGTACGATAACGAATGAAAAAACAAAATAGAATCTATCTTCACAAGAAACGATACCGATTCGGAAACGTAGGCATGAATGCCCTACCGACACCAAGAAAAAGCCGCACAGGTCGTCTGACCCATGCGGCTTTTACTATGGATGAACTTTACAACAGGTTACAGCACCGATGCGGCATGTATCCAATTGTAAACGAAACTGCATACGCCAAAGGCCACAATGCCCAACGTGCAGATGGCCAAGGCCAGCTTGGTGTTGACGTGGCTCTTGAAAGTGGGCAGCGGATGGTCGTTCTCACGGATAAACATGGCTTTGACGATGAGCAGATAGTAGTAGAGCGACAGCACTGTGTTGACCAAAGCGATGAACACCACCGCGTAGATGGTGGCACCAATGGTCGTAGTGACCTGCGCGCCGTTGGCGGCGGCCATGAACACGAAGAACTTCGAGAACATACCTGCAAAGGGAGGAATGCCACCCAACGAGAACAAGGCCAGCGTCATCAGAAATGCCAAGCGTGGATTGGTCTTGTAGAAGCCATTGTAGGCATCCATGCTGACCACACCTCCGTTGTGCTCCTCAACCGCCGAAATGATGGTGAACACAGCAAGGTTGGCAACCACATAAATCAGCACATAGAAAGACAAGGCCGTGACACTCATGGCCGAGTTGCCCACCACGGCGAGCATGATGTAGCCTGCCTGCGAAATGGAACTGAAGGCCATGAAGCGCTTCAAGTCTTTCTGGTGGATGGCAAAGAGGTTGCCTATGGTGATTGACAAGACGATAATCACCATCAGCATGACCTGCCAATACTCCACGATGGGGGCGAAGACTTTCATCAGAATGGCACAGAGCGCAAAGGCTGCGGCACCCTTGGAAGTGACACTCAGGTAGCCCGACACGGTGGTGGGGGCACCCTGGTAGGTGTCGGCAGTCCAGAAATGGAAGGGAACAAGCGAAATCTTGAAGCCTAAACCACTGAAGAAGAACACCATGCCCATGATGCAAAGCGGAGTTGCTGAGACATGGGACACAACATCGTCGAAATAGAGCGTGCCCGTGGCGGCATACAAGAAGCTGATGCCATAAAGCATGACACCACTGGAGAACGTGGCTGTCAAGATGAACTTGGCGCCCGCCTCGGCGGAATTGTGGCGATACTTGTCGAAGGCCACAAGGCAAGCCATGGGGACGGAAGCCATCTCCAAGCCTAAGAAGAAAAGCAGGAAGTGGTTGGCCGAAACCATCATGTTCATGCCAAGCAAGGTGGCAATTGTCAACTCATAGAACTCACCTTCCTTGAAACAAGTGTCGGAACGACGCAACCATTCGCGCGACTGGATGCACACGATGAGTGCGCTGAACGCGAGAATCGTCTTGATAACACCCACGCTGGCATTGGTCATGTACATGCCACCGAAAGCAGTCACGTCGGGGGTGGTCTGAATGTTGATCAGAACATGTGCCAACAGCAATACGCACACGAATGGATTGAACCAAGTTCGAGAAGGCTCTTCTCCGGGCTTCTTGGCCGTGAACAGGTCTGTAATGAACACAATCAGCAAGATGGCCATGAGGGTCACCTCAGGGATCATGTTTAAAAACTGACTATAATCTATATTCATCATTGTTATATTCAAGGTTTAAAATTGATACATTACATACCTGCGACAGCACCTGTGCCCATGATGTGATGAATCATCGGAGCCACGGCATCATTGATGATGTCTTGCACCCAAAGTGGCAACATGCCAAGACCTGCCACACACAGGATAAGACCACCAACAGCGACGCGCTCGTCCCACGTGGCATCGGTCAGCTTCATGATGGTGTCGCTGGCCACCTTCTGGTAGCAAATCTTGCCGACCACACGGAGAATATAGACGGCCGTGATGACGATTGAAGTGCAAGCAATGATGGTGCAAGTGCGATGGAACGTGTCGTTGACCTCAAACGATCCAACGAAAATGTTCATCTCTGCCACAAATCCAGAGAAACCAGGAAGACCCAGGTTGGCCAAACCGGCAATGACATAGCCCACTGCCAAGAATGGGACGACCTTCATCAAGCCACCCAACTTGCGCACGTCACGCGTGCCGGCACGGTGGTAAATCATGCCGATGACCGCAAAGAACAAGGCCGTCATCAAGCCATGGGAAAGCATCTGCAGGATGGCTCCCGTGCAGGCAGTCTTGGTCATCATCAAGAGGGCAAAGAGCACCATGCCACAGTGGGAGACCGAAGAGTAAGCGTTGATATACTTCAGGTCAGTCTGCACACAAGCCGACAGCGCACCGTAGACCACCGAGATGGTGGTGAGAATCAAGAATATCCACGACAACTGCTGGGCGGCCTCAGGCAAGAGGTACATGGCCACACGGAAACAACCGTAACCGCCAAGCTTCATCAGCACACCCGCATGGAGCATGGAAACTGCCGTGGGAGCCGAAGCATGGCCATCGGGAGACCATGTGTGGAATGGGAACATGGCACCCAAGATGCCAAAGCCGATGAAGATAAACGGGAAGAATATCTTCTGGATGAAGTCGGGAATGGCATTGAGCTGCGCAATCTCCACGACACTCATCGTGTAGACATGGCTATACTGGCCGTTGAAGAAATAAATGCCCAGGATGCCGATGATGAGGAGGGCTGAACCGCCCATCAACATCAATGTCAACTTCATGGCTGAGTATTCCTTTGGCCCCGTGCCCCACACGCCAATGAGTAAGTACATCGGTATCAGAGCCACCTCATAGAACATGAACATGGTGAAGAGGTCAACCGAGATGAAGAAGCCGTAGACACCAATGGACAGCAGGGTGAACCAGAGGAAATACTCCTTTTGCATGGGATGCTGCTGCCAACTGGCAAAGGTTCCAGTGAAGACGATGATGGAACTCAGCAGCAACATGACCACCGAGATGCCGTCAACGCCCGTGCGATAATAGATATTGAGCGGTTCAAACCAGGGTATTGCCGTGCCGAAAAGGAAAGGTGCCTGTTCGGCGGACATCGTCTCACGGGCGTGGACAAACTCGAAAACGAGGTAGATGGAAAGCGCGAGCAACGCCGTGGAGCCAACCACCATCACGCCACGAACCTGACTGTCGTTGCGAGCCAGCCACAAGGCCAGCAACATCAGGACTGGAATAACGACGAATAATGTTAAAAATGTCATTTTCTTTTAGTTGTTTGGTGTTGGGATGTTAGTTTAAATGCACAGCAAAATCAACGTCAGGGCCACAGAACCCGTAAGGAACCAGACGGCATACTGGCGCACGTCGCCGCTCTGCCAAGGGCGGATAGCCTCGCCGCCTTCTTGCGTAGCCCACGCAGAGAAGTTGAACATGCCATCGATGACATGGCGGTCAAACCACGCAATGGGCACTGAGAAGCAACCAAATACAATCTTGTGTGTGAAGAACTGCCAGGCATCGTCAATGTAGAAGCGGTTGAGCGCAGCCTTGTGCAACGAAGGCATGGCCTTGGCCAGCTTGTCGGGCAAGGGGTTGTGCTTGGGCGCATACATATAGGTGGCCAGCGCAAAGCCTATGCAAGCCACAGCCAACGAACACCATGCCGTCGAGCCAAACTGGAAATGCTGCAAGGCTATCTCCTCAGAATGGCCGTCCAAGGTGATGAAGTGCCCAAAAGGAATCCATCCCGCGACGATGCTGATGAGCGACAGGAACACTAGCGGTCCCCACATCACGAAGGGCACCTCAGCCGGCTTGCGGCGATGGTCGGGATCCTGCTCATAATAGCTGTTGCCCCAGAAGATGACATAATAAAGCCTAAACATATAGAAAGCCGTCATGCCGCTGACCAAGGTCATGAACCACCCAAGGTAGGGAGAGAAGTGGAAGCAAGCGTCCACGATCTCGTCCTTGGAGAAGAAACCGGCTAAAGGCCAGAAGCCGCTGATGGCAATCGTCCCGATGAGGAAGCAGATGTTGGTGATGGGCATGTACTTGTGAAGTCCACCCATGTACTCCTTGAAGTTGGAGCCGATGATGACAATGATGGCACCCGAGCACAGGAAGAGCAAAGCCTTGAACATGGCGTGTGTGAACAGGTGGAACAACGAAGCCATGTATCCAACGCTTCCCTCGCCCTCCATGGCCGTCACCACACCCAGGGCGGTGAGCATATAGGCAATCTGCGAGATGGTGGAGAAGGCCAGTCCACGCTTGATGTCGCGCTGGCAGCAAGCCACCGCAGCAGCGTAGAACGCCGTGAAAGCAGCGATGTAAGCAATGTAGTGGAGCGTGCCCGGCGCGTAAGCCACCCAGATAGGCATGAGGGCAGCTACCTGGTAGACACCTGCCACGACCATGGTAGCGGCGTGGATAAGCGCCGACACGGGCGTGGGGCCTTCCATGGCATCAGGCAACCAAATGTGCAGGGGGAACATGGCCGACTTACCGGCACCTCCGATGAACATCAGGAAGAGCGACATCGGCAGGAACACTGCAGCCCCCGGCAGCTTGGCCGCCAAGGTGGGGTCGGCCGAGAGGTCGAAGTTGAACGTCCCCACATAGTAGCTGTAGAACAGGATACCGATGAGGAAGAACAGGTCGGCGAAGCGGGTCACGATGAAAGCCTTCTTCGAGGCATGCACGGCAGCGTGCTTCGGGTAATAGAAGCCAATGAGCAAGTAAGAGCAGACGCCCACAAGCTCCCAGAAGAGATACATCTGGAAGATGTTGGTGGCCACCACCAGTCCGAGCATGGACATGGTGAAGAGGCTCAGGTAAGCATAGAAGCGCTGGAAGCCTTTCTCATAACCTTCCTTCTTATAATTCTCGTCACGCTCGGCCATGTAGCCAAACGAATAGATGTGTACCATAAACGAGACCGTGGTGATGACGATGAGCATCATCACGCTCATGGGCGTGAGGCGGAAACCAATGTTGAAGGTCAGCAGCTCGGTGAACTTCATCCATGTGAAGTTGAACACCGTAACCGTCGGGAAGAGCCCGTTGGCTCCGCGTCCTTCTGCAAAGAAATAGGTATAAGCCGTGTAGAGGCTCATGCACCACAGCACACCCAGCACTGCCGTGCCAATGGCACCCGCCACAGGCTTCTTCATCTTCATGCCGAGCAATCCCAAGACCAGGAAACTCAGGAATGGGAGAAGGAGTATCAAAAATGAATAACTATACTGTTCCATTGTGCAATTTAGAATTTCATGTTTTCAATACTGTTCACCTGGTCACTGTGATAGTTGCGGTAAACGTTGATGATGATTGCCAGGGCCACAGCGGTCTCAGCAGCCGCCACGCCAATGGAGAACAAGGTGAAAAACATGCCCTCCAGTTGTCCCGGGAAGAGGATGCGGTTGAACACTGCGAAATTAAGGTCTACAGCGTTGAGCACCAGCTCTATGGAAATCAGCATGGCCACAAGGTTTCGGCGTGTGCAAAATCCAAAGACACCGATAAAGAACAACAAGGTGCTCAGCACCAGATAACACTCAACAGGAATCATTTCTTGTCCTCCTTTCTTGCGATTAAGACACCGCCGATGATGCACGCCAGCAGGAACACTGATATGAACTCAAACGGCAAAACATACTGATACTTGCCCGCGCCAACGATGGCGTGAGCCACATTGCTCATGTCATACTCTGTGATGGGGCCGGCCACCGCCTGCTCCACAAACTGGTTCTTGAGCAGCACCAGGCAGACAACCGCGAGCCCGGCAAGGGTGACGAGCGCGCCGCTGATGAGGCGCGATGCCTTGATACGCTCTGTAAGCCCCTGCAGCGTGCGCTTGCTGACCAGCTGGATGGCAAACACGTAGAGCACGGTGATGCCACCTGCATAGACAGATATCTGCGCTGCTCCCAGGTAGGTGTAACCCAACATGAAATAGATGCCCGCGATGGCGAAGAGCACGAAGAGCAGGAACGTTGCCGCCCGCATGATACTCTTGGTCATCACCGACAAGATAGCTGAGCCAAGGATGACTACGGCTAAGATGGTGAAAATAATGATATGCGCTAAACTTGCCATAGTCGATTATTTGGTTTTAGTGTTAAACTCTCCGATCGTGAGCGGCGCGCCCCCATCGATGAGGTTGGGCAGCGATCCTCCCTCGTAGACCTCCTCGTTGAGGTGCAGCACGAGCTTGGAGCGGTCGAACACGGCATTCTCAAAATCGTTAGTGAAGTGGATGGCCCCGAAGTTGCAAGCGTTGACGCAGAGCTGGCAGAACATGCAGTCGCCGAGGTCGTACTGGTAATCGTCGAGCACCTTGCGCTTCTTGCCCGTCTTCTCGTCGGTCTCCATGTGCGCGGTGATCTTGATGGTGTCGTTGGGGCAAGCCTTCTCACACAGCGTGCAAGCCGTGCACTTGTAGTCGCCCACCTTGAGGCCGCGCTTCTGCGCCTGCGGGTCGTCGAGGCTCTCCACACGGCTGAAGACGAGGCGCCCTCGGTGACGGGGGCTGACGTGCAACGTGGTCTTGCGGTTCTCGGGATACTGCTCCGTCGACTTAGGCGTGAAGTATTCCTTCATGGTCACCTTCAGGCCAGTAGCCAAAGTCTTGACAGCGTCCTTGATACCGCCAAAATATGATTCAGACATATTTGATGAATGTTTTTTGTTTACGTTAATGATCCATGAATGTTAAAGCGTCCAGCCCAGTGCCACGCAGGCCGTCATAACGACGAGCGTGATGAGCATGAGCGGCATGAGGTACTTCCACTCGAGCACCAGGATATGGTCGATGCGGAGGCGCGGGAAAGTCCAGCGCACCCACATGAGCACCCAGATGACGAGCAGCGTCTTACCGATGAACCAGACAAAGCCTGGGATGTAGTTCATTACCGTGTCGAAGCCGTCGACCCCGATGTTGAGTGGAGCCCAGCCTCCGAGGAAGATGGCAGCTGCCAGACCCGAGATGACCACGAGGTTCAGGTATTCGGCGAGGTAGAAGTAGCCGAAGCCCATTCCGCTATACTCCGTGTGGTAACCGGCGGTCAGCTCGCTCTCAGCCTCGGCCAAGTCGAACGGGCCACGGTTGGCCTCGGCGTTGCCGGCGATGAGGAACACGCAGAACGCCACGATGGCAGGGATGTGCCCCTGTATGATGAGCCACTTCCATGGGCCCGTCTGCGCTTCCACGATACCGCTGAGCTGCATGGTTCCACAGAGCACGACCGCCGTGACCATGCAGAGGCCAAGCGACATCTCATAAGAAATCATCTGCACGGCGCCACGCATGGCCGACACGACAGAATACTTGTTGTTGGAGCCCCATCCTGAGAGGATGACACCCAACACGCCAATGGAACTGATGGCCGTGATCATGAAGACGCCCACGTTGAAGTCGAGCACCTGCGCGCCCTTGTTCCACGGCAGGAAGGCAAAGGTGCCCACGCTGGCCAGGATGGTGAGGCAAGGCGCGAGCGCATAGAGAAACTTGTCGGAGCGGTCGACACCGAAGATCTCCTTGATGAGCATCTTCAGCACATCGGCCAGCACCTGGAAGATACCCCAGGGACCCACACGCATAGGGCCAAGGCGACACTGGAACCAGGCGCAGACCTTACGCTCGAAGAATATCATGAACATGGCGATGAGGGCGTAGATGGTCAAGACGATCACCCCCACCAATACACATTCAATAAGGATTGACCAAAAATCGCCGAGCCCGAGGGTTTGTCGGAGAAGGTTGTCAAACCATGTTGTAACTATTTTGAAGTCAAACATTTGTGCGAATGTTTTGTGTTTACTTGATTACCTTATATAATAATTAGCGGTCGAGGTCTGGAATCACGAAGTCGATCGAGGCGCCCGTCGCGATGAGGTCGGCCACTTTCTGCCCGCGCAGCATCTTGTCGAAAGCCCCGGCGAAGGTGAGGCCCATGGGGCGCATCTTCAGGCGGTAAGGGCTCTTGTCTCCACGGCTGTCAAGGTAGATGCCAAACTCGCCGGCACCTCCCTCGACACTGGTGTACCACTGTCCCTCGGGCACCTTGATGATGGGCTTCTGCTTGATGTAGAACTCGCCCTCGGGGATGTTGTCGATGAGCTGCTCGATGATGTTGAGGCTCTGGTAAATCTCGCGGATGTGTATCATGTAGCGCTCCATGGAGTCGGCGCCCGTTCCGGTCACCTCCTGCCAATCGACCTTGCCGTACATAGCATAGGGATGGTTCTTGCGCACGTCGTTGTGCCAGCCGGCGGCGCGTCCGGCTGGCCCGGTCACGCCATAGTCTACACAGTCGGCGAGGTTCATGTATCCCACGCCCTCGAGACGCTTGTGGGTGATGACATTGTCGCCGAAGACGTCAAGGTACTCTTGCACCATGGGGCGCAGGTACTTGCAGAGCGTCTTGGTGTTTGCGACGAAGTTGGGGTCGATGTCGTCTTGCAGTCCGCCGATGCGGTAATAGTTCTGGATGAGCCGTCCGCCGGTGGTTTCCTCCATCACGTTGAGCAGGTGCTCACGGTCGCGCATGCAGTAGAGGAACGCGGTGAGGGCCGAGAGGTCCTGCGCGCAGGTTCCGAGGAAGAGCAAGTGGTTGTCGATGCGCTGCAGCTCGTCCATGATGGTGCGGATGTACTGTATGCGGTCGCTGAGCTCCACGCCCATGGCCTCTTCGATGACACTCACGAGAGCGTGGCGGTGGTGCATGGCGCAGAGGTAGTTGAGACGGTCGGTCAAGGCCAGCGTCTGCGGGTAGGTCATGCTCTCCATCATCTTCTCCATGCCACGGTGTATGTATCCGAGGTGCGGATAGATGTGCTTGATGGTCTCGCCGTCGACGACGGTCTGCAGGCGGAGCACACCGTGGGTGGACGGGTGGTTGGGGCCGAAGTTGATCACGAAGTCATCGTCCTCGAAGAGGCGGTGCTTAGTCTCCACCAGCTCGCCCTCACGGTTGAGGTTCCACTCGGATGTCCAGTCGCTCTCAGGCTCGTCGGTCATGGGGAACTGGTTGTGCTCTGGACTCATGTCGAAGTCCTTGCGCAGGGGCCATCCCTCGAAGTCGTTGCGGAGGAAGAGGCGGCGCATGTCGGGATGCCCGAGGAACTTCACGCCGAGGAAGTCGTAGACCTCTCGCTCCATGAGGTTCGACGAGGCCCAAACGTGGTAGACCGAGGGCACCACATAGTCGTCGCCGACCTGCTTAGCCAGTTGCTTGACGCTGACGCGCTCGTGCGTCTGGGTGTTCTCCAGGATGTAGATGCAGCCAAGGCCCTCTTCGGGTCCGAAGTCCTCACCGATGATGGTGACAAGGTAGTCGAAATGCTTCTCTGTCTTCAACTTCTTCATTTCTGCGAGGAAGTTGTCAAAGCCGAATTCTTTATTTTCCAGTTTCATTTCTTATACCTTTTTATTTGTTAACCTTGTATTGTTCGCCTTCCTTGGCCAAGGCGTCGAGCTCCTTGCCGAGAGCCTCCACGGTCGCCTTGTTGGGCGACTCCTGGACGATGATGGGCTCCTTGTTGCCAATCTTGGCACCCGAGAAGTTCTCGTTGGAAAGGCCATGCAGGCCACCTAGTCTCATGCTGGTTTCTTTCTCGTCGCGCGTCATCTTGTGGTTGGCTCCACCGAAGAATTTCTCCACCTTCACCTTGCGCTGCAGTTGCATCATGCCATAGAGGATGGCCTCTGGGCGGGGCGGGCAGCCGGGCACGTACACGTCGACGGGCACGATCTGGTCGATGCCGCGCACCACGCTGTAGCTCTTCTTGAACGGTCCGCCCGAGATGGTGCAGCCTCCGACGGCCACCACATACTTGGGCTCGGCCATCTCGTCGTAGAGACGCTTGAAGACAGGAGCCATCTTGTTGGTGATGGTGCCTGCACACATGATGAGGTCGGCCTGGCGTGCCGAGTTACGCGTCACCTCGAAGCCGAAACGCGAGAAGTCGTAGCGGGCGCAGCCCACGGCCATGAACTCGATGCCGCAGCACGACGTTCCGAAGGTCAGCGACCAGAGGGAGTTGCTGCGACCCCAGTTGATGACCTGGTCGAGGCTGCCCAACACGACGTTGACACCGCCGTCGTTGAGCTCGCGCGCGATGTTTTCCAGGGTCTCGTTGTCCTTAAACTCATCGTAAGGAATGCTTTTGATGTGTGGTTTTCTTACTTCCATTCGAGTGCTCCTTTCCTCCAGGCATAAGCCAGACCAAATACCAACACAAGCAGGAAGAACCCGATGCTCACCAGGGCATAGGGACCCACACCTGCCGTCACATACTGCTTGACAGCCACTGCCCAGGGATAGAGCAGCACGGTCTCGATGTCGAACATCAGGAAAAGGATGGCAAACAGGTAGTAGCCCACATGCATGGGCATCCAACTACTTCCTCGGGTGGGGATACCACACTCGAAAGGCTCACCTTTTACCGGATTGTAGGAGCGCGGACCAATAAGCTTGGCTACGACGAAGGCGCCGCCCACCAAGGTTAATGCCGTCAGTACAACGGTAATCAACAAAGTGAAATTCATAAAAATATAACGTTATTTTAAATTATCTGCAGTGATGCGCCTAAGCGTTGGCAAAGGTAACAAAACTTTCGCTAACATTTTAGTATTTTAACAAAAAAATAAAAAACGGGCTCCACAGGAAAGACTTTCCCGACCGTTTTCGCGGCAAGGATATAGCCCGCAAGCTGTGTGCCAGGGGAAAGCCCTGCCAAGCGTCTGAGGTATCTGTAAATTAGTTTCTTAAAAAACTGGCCTCTCTGGAATGGGGCAAATAGGCAGACGGGTGGCGTGTGGCAAGCCCCATTCGGATGCAAAACGGCGCGTCCTGGCGAAAAAGCGCCCCTACCTTGAGACGACAGCTATGTTATCGTGGCACGATTCGACCCACCTTGTGAACGGGAAGGGCTTCTTTCGTGCCTCAATCCAATACTTATTGAGGCTTTTTCGAGCCTCGGAAGTAAGGTATGCGAAGCGTTCTTTTTCACAACTCCCTTTCAACCAGCAAGATGCAAAATCGCTGGTTTTTCGCGTATTTGCGCCCTCACAACAGGTTGATTGGGAAAAACGCCTTTTTCAGAAGGTTTTTGTTATGGCTTTTCATCGCCCTGTTCGCAATTACTTGACTTACATCAATCCTTTAGATTTTGCCACCCCGCGCATTCTCCGTAATTTTGCGCTTTGGCAGCGCAGTGGCCCATGCTTACCGCGACCGCCGCAAAACAGAAAGTCATGATAGAAAACATCCAAGTGATGGTGACACTCTTCATCATCGTGTTGCTGGGCTACGTGCTCTGCAAGTTGGGCTACATGGGCGACAAGTTCGACCAAAAGCTCTCGGCCATCGTCATCGACATCACGTGCCCCGCGCTCATCCTCTCTTCGGTCATGGGCGACCGCACACCCGACCGCACCCTCATCCTGCCCTTGCTGGGCGTGGGGTTCCTCACCTATTTCGTGCTGCTCATCTTCGGTTTCTGGGTGCCGCGCCTCATCAGCAAGAACCACGACGAGCGGGGCATGATCGGCTTCGCGCTGATGTTTGCCAACGTCGGTTTCATCGGCTACCCCATCGTCTCGTCAATCTTCGGCCCCGAGGCGGTGTTCTACGCTGCCCTGCTCAACATGCCCAACACGTTCTTCATCTTCACCGCCGGCGTGATGCTTGTCAAGGGCGAGTACAGCGTCAAGCAGCTCAATCCCAAGGTGCTCTTCTCGCCAGCCATGATAGCCGCCTTCCTGGCCGCACTGCTCGTGGCCCTCGGCATCCACACACCAAGCGTGGTGGCCCGCCCCATCACGATGGTGGGAGCCATCACCGTGCCGGCCGCGCTCATGGTCATCGGCTCCTCGATGGCACGCCTGCCGCTCAAGCAAATCGTGGGCAGCCCGAAGGTCTACGTCTCGGCGGCGGTCAGGCTGCTGGTGGTGCCTCTGACGGTCTACGCCCTCTTCCGCTTGTGCGGCGTCGGCGACACGGTCAACGACATCAACACGGTGGTCATCGCCATGCCTGTGGCCTCGTATGGCACAATGTTCTGCATGAAGTACGGGCGCAACCCCGCGCTGATGACCGAAATCACGTTTGTCACCACCGTGGCGTCTATCGCCACCATACCCCTCGTCACCCTGCTCTTCAGGTAGACCCTGGGCGAGGGGTTGGCCCGTCGCCGGCCACGCGGCAGCCAAACATCGAGGCAACGGCACCATTTTGTGGGCAAGGCCAGGGGAAAAGTGGATTTCTTTTTATACCTTTGCAGACAAATCGACCAACCAAATGAAGAAGAAATCGCTCATCATCACCCTGCTGCTCCTGCTGGCCGTGCTGCCCAGCGGCGCCGTGCTCAAGGAGCGCAACCTGGCCGGCACGCTGGCCATGCTGCGCATCGAACTGACCGAATACCGGCAAAAGCTCGACAACGAGACTTTCGCCAGGAAGGAGCAGAGCGAAGCCGTGATGAACCAACTGCTGGCCACAGTCAACAAGAGCCAGCAAAACGCCATCATGCTCTACTCGCAGAAAAGCGGCTACGTGTTCGACCTCTCCTATGCCTGCCATGAGGCCACCGAGCAATACAAGAGCTTCAAGAACACCGCAGGACCCTTCCGCACCTACGTGCAGAACGCCGATGTGGAGATAGCGCGCTACGACAGCCTCATCTCAGACCTCAGCACCATGTACACCAACTCGCTGAGCGAGAAGGCAAAGACAGACCGCAACGTGTGCCTCACGCTGGCCATCTACATACGGCGCACACTCAACGACAACCGCACGCAGAACCAGCAGTACATCTACATCTACAACATGACCGAGAAGCGGCTCAAGTATCTTAACGACTACGCCACCAAGCGGTACCGCGAAATACAGAACAGCATCTTCACCAACAGCGGCACCAACGTGCTGACCATCATCGAAAACCTCAACAAGGAGGTGAAGGAGACCACCGAGACGGTCATCGAAAAATACAAGCCCACCAACAAGTTCCGGTCCGACTGGGACAGCCGCATCATCCTGATGCTGCTGGCCATCATTGTGTTTTACGGCCTACTGGCCGCCGGCATCAGCTACTTCATCATCGGCTTCGCCGTGACACAGCTTATCAGGCGCAACCGCGCAAGCACGCTCCTCAAGTGGCTCTCCGGCGGCAAGGACGGCGAGGAGGCCAAGCGCAACTTCAAGTCGAAGCGCGTCTGCATCATCCTCGCGGCAACCGTCATCGGCTTCGCCGCCACGCTCGGCGTGGTGCGCGTGTCCATCTCGCAAAACTTCCTCATCATGGCCTGCGGCTTGCTCGTGGAATACGCGTGGCTCATGGGCGTCATTCTCCTGTCGTTGCTCATCCGTCTCGACGGCGAGCAAATCAAGCACGGGCTACGCATCTACGTGCCCATCATGGCCATTTGCTTCATCGTCATCTCCTTCCGCGTGGTGCTCATACCCAACATCCTCACAAGCATCATCCTGCCCTTCCTGCTGCTCTTCAGCACCCTGTGGCAGTGGATGGCGCTCAGGCACAACAAGGCAGACCTGCCCCAGAGCGACGTGTTCTACGCCTGGGTGTCGTTCCTGGTCTTCCTGGCCAGCGACGTAGCCTCACTCATCGGCTACACGCTACTCGCCGTGGAGATGCTGATATGGTGGACCATGCAGCTCACGTGCATCCTGACCATCACTTGCTTCTCCGACCTGCTCAAGCAGTATGGCAACCATCCCAAACGCCGTTTCTTCGACGACAACACGCCTGTGGGTCGCACCTGGTTCTTCCGGTTCGTATACACCGCCGTGGCACCTATCCTGGCCACGCTGTCGGTGCTCGTCAGCATCTACTGGGCGGCCGACGTGTTCAACCTCAGCGACGCGTCGTGGGAGCTCTTCAGCCGCCGCCTCATCGACACCAACAAGTTCACGTTCAGCATCATGAGGGCCGTGCAGGCAGTAACGCTCTACTTCCTGGCCTCCTACGCCAACCGCGTGTCAATCCACGTACTCTACTACCACCTCATGGACCGCGAGAAGCGCAAGGCGCAAGAGGAGAAACGCAAAGCCAGCGAGCAAGCGGTCACAAGCCGCATCGCCATGTGGCGAAACGTCATTCAGGTGGTCATCTGGGGTGGTTGGTTGCTCGTCACGATGGTCATCTTCAACATCGACAACTCATGGATTGTGGCCATCTCGGCCGGTTTGTCAACGGGCATCGGATTCGCCATGAAAGACATTCTCGAGAACCTCTACTACGGCATCTCGCTGATGGCCGGCCGCATCAAGGTGGGGGACTACATCTCCATCGAGGGGACGAAGGGAACCGTGAAGGCCATCTCCTACACCTCTACCACCGTTGAGGCTCTCGACGGCTCAGTCATCGCCTTCCAGAACTCGCAGCTCTTCTCGAAAAACTACAAGAACCTGACGCGCAACCACGGCAATGTGCTGTCGATCATACCCATCGGCGTGGCCTACGGCACGCACGTCCCACAGGTCAAGCAGGTGGTGACGGAGGCCGTAACGAAGCTCAACAAGCCCAATTACATCAAGTTCATCAAGGTGGTGCTCGCCGGGTTTGGCGACAACTCGGTCGACTTTAAGATTCTGGCCTGGGTCGACTCGCGCAAGCAGACCTACGCCGAGAGCGACATCATGGAGGCTGTGTACAATGCCTTCAACGAACAGCAAATCGAAATACCATTCCCCCAGCGCGACATTCACATCGTGTCTGACACGGCACATCTCGTGGCACCATCGGGCACCTCTCCCATTAGCCACGCCGACTCGCTTGAAGAGGCCGAGCGTCTCATCCAGAAGGATGTCAACAAGCAGTCGTAAGAGACAACACCACCTTCGGCAACAAGAACAAAAATGCAGGCTTCCTACGCTCCATGTCGGAGCTTAGGAAGCCTGCAAGCGTGTCATGACACTGGCAAGCCCACGCCAGGTGGGCAGCCATGGCGCGTCAAGATGATTAGAAGTTCAGGTACAGACCCAGCGAGATGTTGTTGCCATCGAAGTCGACACCCCAAGCGTTGCTGCTCTTGGCGTGGTCGTAGCTGGGCTTGTAAGTCTTGTAGCCGACGAAACCTGCATGAGCAACCAGGCTGACAGTCTTGCTGAGGTTGAGGGCAACGCCCGGCTTCAAGCCAACTGTCCACTCATTGCCTGTGCCGTTGTAGTGCTTGTAAGAGAAGCCACCGTCAACGAAAAGGTCAACCATCTTGGTGTGGAGAGCGGTGTAACGCACATAAGGAGCGACCTCGAAAGTGCCGATAGCCTTGTCTGCGTCCTCAATCTCGACGGGAGTTCCCTTGCCCCATCCAACGACAGTACCGATGGCCCAGTCCTGGTTGATCTTGTAGCCAATCTCAGGAAGCACCTTGTAAGTGGTCTTGCTGTCCTGGCCGGCAATCTTTGTGCTGGCAATGCCTACGTTACCACCCAGATAAACCTGTGCGCTGGCGCTCACTGCAACGATCGCAGCGGCCAAAGTCATGAATAACTTTTTCATTTTACTTGAAATTTTAATTAATAATACTGATTAACTCTCTATTTTTAAATTTTTAGTTATGTCCTTGGTTGCTGCTGCAAAAATATAGATTTATGTCCAACGCTCCAAAATAATGAGACGTTTTTTAAAGCTATTTGTTAAAACATCGTTAAACCTTCGTTTTTAAAACGCTTTTTAACTAACTTTGCATATACTATAAATAGGAGAAAACTTATGCGCCCAACATTCATAGCCGGTCCCTGCGTCATCGAGTCGGCCGAGCTGCTCGACACGGTGGCGGTGAAGCTCACTGAAATCAACAACCGTCTCGGCACTGACATCATCTTCAAGGCATCATTCGACAAGGCCAACCGCACGTCCATCCACTCGTTTCGCGGGCCTGGCATCGATAAGGGTCTGCAGATGCTGGCCGACGTGAAGGCCAAGCACGGCCTGCGCATCACCACCGACATACACGAGGCTTGGCAAGCCCAGCCGGCTGGCGAGGTGTGCGACGTGTTGCAAATACCCGCTTTTCTCTGCCGCCAGACCGACTTGCTGGTGGCTGCCGCCAAGACAGGCAAAGTGGTCAACATCAAGAAAGCCCAGTTTCTCTCAGGTCGCGACATGTGCTACCCCGTGGAGAAGGCTCTCGACAGCGGAGCCAAGGAGGTGTGGCTCACGGAGCGGGGCAACTGTTTCGGCTACAACAACCTTGTGGTGGACTTCCGCAACATTCCCGACATGAGGGAAATCGTGCCCACCGTCATCATGGACTGCACCCACAGCGTGCAACGACCGTCGGCTGGCAACGGCAAGACCGTCGGCGACCGCAAGTTTGTGCCGGCCATGGCCATGGCGGCCAAGGCCTTCGGCGCAACGGGATTCTTTTTTGAGGTGCACCCCCATCCCGACGAGGGACTGTCAGACGCGGCCAACATGCTGGAGCTCGACAAGCTCGAGCGCCTCATTGGCCAACTGCTCGCGTGAGGCGCGGGCGCACCCATCATCCATTCACACCAACCATCATGCAAAATTCCTCCCTACCAGCCAGCGACGTGTCGCTGTCGCTCCAGTATGCGGAACGGTGCTTACGCGACGAGGCACAAGCTGTGCTCGACCTCATACCACAGCTCGACAACAACTTCGTGCGAGCCGTCGACCTCATTTACCACTGCCACGGCAAGGTCATCGTGACGGGTGTAGGCAAGAGCGGCAACATCGGGCAGAAGATTGCGGCCACGCTGGCCTCAACTGGGACTCCCGCCTTTTTCATCAACCCCCTCGACGCCTACCACGGCGACCTCGGCGTGATGACGCCCGACGACGTGGTGTTAGCCTTGAGCAACTCGGGGCAAACCGACGAGCTGTTGCGCTTCGTGCCCATCTTGCTGCACATGCACGTGCCCATCATAGGCATGAGCCGCAACCCTGAATCGCTGTTGGCCAAATACTCCACGATACACATCAAGGTCTTCGTCAGCCATGAGGCGTGCCCGCTCAACCTTGCCCCCACCTCGTCGACCACCGCCGCGCTGGCCATGGGCGACGCCTTAGCGGTGGCCCTCATGCAAGTGCGCGACTTCCGTCCGCGCGACTTTGCGCAGTTCCACCCGGGCGGCGAACTGGGCAAGCGGCTCCTCACCACCGCCGAAGACGTGATGCGCACCGACGACTTGCCCATCATTCCGCAAGACATGCACCTGGGCGAGGCCATCATACACGTGTCGAAAGGCAAGCTGGGGCTGGGCGTGTCGCTCGACGACAAGGGCTGCGTCATCGGCCTCATCACCGACGGCGACATACGCCGCGCCATGGAACGCTGGCAGGCCAGGTTCTTCGACCACACGGTGGCCGACATCATGACACGCAACCCTAAAATCGTGTCGACCAACACCAAGATATCCGAGATTGAGCGTATCATGCACCGCCACAAGATCCACTCGGTGCTGGTATGCGACAAGCAGCGCAAACTTCTGGGCATCGTCGACAACTACGCCACATCGATGCTCAACCAGTAAGAACACGACTCTCGAAAAACGACTATATCTAATGGGGATAACGCACGCAACTTTTGGGTTGCGCCAAGAAAAACTTGAGTGTATGAAATCATTTATCAGTCGTCTCACGCTTAGCCTTCTCTTGCTTCTCCCCTCGCAAGGGAAGGCCCAGACCAGTGACTCGTTGATTGTCAACCATCTGGAAAAGGTGGGCATCTCCTTCTCTAAAGACAACAGCGTGACGCTGCTCATGAGCGGACAGGAGAAGTTTGACGATCTCTTCAAGGCCATCGACCAGGCGCGAAAGAGCATCCACATGGAGTATTTCAACTTCAGAAACGACTCCATCAACCGCCTGCTCATCAGCCACCTGGCCCCCAAGGCGAGAGCTGGCGTGGAGGTGAGGCTCCTCTTCGACGGATTCGGCAACATCAGCAACAACCAGCCCATGCGTCGCCGCGACCTCGACTCCATACGCGCCCAGGGCATTGAGATTTACGAGTTCAACCCCGTGAGGTTCCCTTACATCAACGACATCTGGAGCCGCGACCACCGCAAGATTGTGGTCATCGACGGCAAGGTGGCTTACACCGGTGGCATGAACGTGGCCGACTATTACATCAAGGGCACGCCGCAGGTGGGCGAATGGCACGACATGCACTGCCGCATCGAGGGCACGGAGGTCAACACCTTGCAGCACATCTTCCTCCGCATGTGGAACAAGGTGACCCACCAGGACATCCACGGCCCACAATACTACCGCGGGCTGGGCGACGACAGCTATTTCAAGCACCTCAAGCCCGACACGTGCCAGACGGCGGGCCGGAAGCTCGTGGGAATCATCAACCGCGAGCCCCACACCTCCAACAAGATTATCCGTGACTTCTATACCCATGCCATCAGCATGGCGCAAGACAGCATCAAAATCATCAACCCCTACTTCACGCTCAACCATGCCATCAAGAAGGCCCTCCGTAAGGCGGTCCAGCGTGGCGTGAAGGTGGAAATCATGCTGTCGGTGAGAAGCGACATTCCCCTCACGCCCGACTGCGGTTTCTACAACGCCCATAAGCTCATGAAGAAGGGATGCACCGTGTGGATGTACAAGCCCGGTTTCCACCACACGAAGGTCATCATGGTGGACGGCCGTTTCTGCACCGTGGGGTCGGCCAACCTCAACGCTCGAAGCCTTTCGTGGGACTATGAGGAAAACGCGGTCATCGTGGACACTTGCACCACTCGCGAGCTCGACCGGCTGTTCGACTCGGAGAAAAGCTGCTCCTTCCGGCTCACGCCCCTCACTTGGCGGCAATGGCGCACGCCCTGGCAACGCTTCCGTGGATGGTTCGCCCACTGGCTCGCGCCACTGCTGTGAGGCCCGTCAAATCTTGCTCACGTCCACATAACCGTGAGTCACGGCATAGATGGTGAGGGCCGACACGCCCTTGAGGCCGAGCTTTTCCTGTATGTTCTTGCGGTGGCTGATGACCGTGGTGAGGCCGATGTTGAGCTGGTCGGCTATTTCCTTGTTAATCAATCCTTGGGCTATAAGGCTCAACACTTCTATTTCCCTGTCGCTGAGCACCTTCTCCGTGAGCGCATGGGGCATGGGCGGCAGGTTGTGGCCGCCGGCATGCGCCCCCTGTTCCAGGTGCAGCAAGTCTTTCACAACGCCCTCCTCCGATTGGTTAACGCAGAGGCTGTGGAACGAGCTGAGCTGCGTCTGCGGGTCTTGCGACAGGGTGGTAACAATGGTCTTGTGTCGCCGTTCCAGGAAGAACGGGCGGTGGGCGAGCACCACACTCTGCGCCACGAAATAGTGGACGAAGCGGTCGGGGTCGTTGGCCAGCAGGCAGTCGAACGAGCCGAAAGCCTCAACCACCATAATGGGCATCACGCTTTGCAGCATCTGCCTCAACCCCATCACGGCCAGCGTGTTGGGGTCGACCACGGCGATCATCGGGCGTTGCTTCATTTTCTTTCTCCTTTGTGCTTACAATTTCACGGTGCTGATGTCAACCAGGTTGTTGACAATGGCATAGATGGTCAGGCCGGCCGCCGAGTGTATCTGCAACTTGCGGGCGATGTTGCGGCGATGTGTGATGACCGTGTTGATGGAGATGCACAGGTGATCGGCAATCTCCTTGTTGCTCATGCCTTGCACGAGGGCCACGATGACATCCTTCTCGCGGTCGGACAGTTTCTCCTGCGACTCCGGATTCTGGTTGATCATGTTCGATATCTTCACCGACACGTCGTCTTGCTTGCTGCGTCGCTCCAGTTCCCTGATGGCAGGTATGAAAAGGTAGTCTTCGACCTCGGCGTGCTGCGTGAGCCAGTCCTCACAGTTGTAGATGTCATAGAGCGTGGCCGACAGTTGGTTGTTGCGCAACCCGTCGGAAGGCAGGTACTTGATGATGATGTTCTTGAGCTCCTTGAGTTTCTGGTCGGTCTGCTCGTGGTGCTTCGAGAAGATGTGTATGTCGTAGTTCTTGAGAGCCTCGCCCGACTCGAGTTTCTCCACGTAGGGGAACACCGTCTTCTCCTCATAGCGCATGTGGTTGATGATGCTGTGGGCATACTCGTCGTAGAGCTTGAGGATGAGGCGGGCCAGGTTGTCGTTCTCGTCGAGTGCTTCCTCCAGCTCGCGGCGGATGAAAGGCAGCTCGAAGTCGATGTAATAAGCGTGGCACGCCCGGAGATACTTGAGCAGTGTGGGCACCGAGAGTCGGTAGGCGTCGTCGTAGCCCCGATAACCGTTGATGGCAAAGTTCACCACGGCCAGGAAGGTGTAGGTGTCCACATGCTGGTCGTCGCACACCTCGCGCACCGTCTTGTCGCCAAAGCCCAGGCTGATGCCGAAGCATCCCAGCGCCTGCAGAATGTTGTAGTTGTCAGCAATGATGCTGATCAGCTTGTCGTCGGGTTCATACATCTTCTGATTTTTCATCTTCTACACCATTATTTTTTACATAGCTTCTGCAAAATAACTATTTTTTCATGAGACAGGCAACCTTTGCCTTTCGATTTTTACTTTTCCGAAGGCAAAATACCCATTTATGGGGATAGGTGGCAATTACCCACTAATAGGTATTGCCACAGCTGCGTTTCCGTTGTACCTTTGCATCCGCAAAACCAATTGCCTATACCTTCCCAAAAAGTGCAGTGATGGTTACCTTCCCATGCGGACAACGGGTCTTCCGCCGCCCCTACGGGGAAGCGGGCTGACCATTGACAGCGGGATTGCAACCAGACATCTGCACTTTTTCCTATTTTCTCGCTCACGGGTGGGATGTTTGTTCCCCAGTTGTCTCACGGTGTCTTGCCGACGGGCGTAACGTGTTAGCTTTGCTCCAGTCCACACTTACGCCAACAGGCTGAAAGGCCTCGAAAGCATCCGTCTCCTTTTGATTATTATTGACAAACTCTTTCTCCATTTGAAATGTTTCCTCATCCAGTTCCAAATATCGCCTAAAAACCCACTTTTGGCGCACCATTGCAATCTACTGGGAATCAAACGATTACAAAATACGTTTTCCATTTGCGACAAAAAGCGGGCTTCTGCGCTGGAGATACCTATCCTATTGAGACTCGACAAGGGCTTTATCGTGACACGACAAAGCTCTTATCCACCTTCCATCCAGGCTCAATCTCGGGGCGAAAGGGACACTTTCGGTGCTCACGCACCGAAAAAGTGAACCAAAACGGGCCTTTTAAGGCGCATGAAACCGACTTTCGGCTGTCGCCAACCACTATGGCTGTTCCAGATGAACTGGTTCGCAGGGGCGTAAAATATGATATAATCTTTACAAACCAAGGAACCAGCGTGGTGTGCCTCGCAACCGCGCAAGCCAGGCGGAAAACAGCCCCTAACAAATAATTGTGACCGCAGGGAGCTTGGGCCGCAACCATTTTCATGTTTTTTAGGTATTGTGCAAAAAAAGCATAATTGATAACTTTGCACTCGCAAAAGCAAGCTGGCGCGACCACAGGCGCTACAGGTAAAAAGAAGAAAACAAACAATACACATTGGATATGAACACAATGAAATTAGGATTGCTCACGGGAATGATGCTGCTGGGAGGCCTCAACGCCGCCCAAGCGCAGCAGAGCGCCGTCGACTCGGTGATGAACCACGCCAACGGCAAGCGCCTGAGCGTCGGCGGTTACGGCGAGGCAGCCTTCAGCCGCAACTTCTACAGCGACAACGGCAACCGATACACAAAGCCTTCGGCCTACAAGAACGACCCCAGCCATGGGCGGTTCGACATTCCGCACGCCGTCATCTACCTCGGCTACGACTTCGGAAAAGGATGGACGATGGGCTCGGAAATCGAGTTTGAGCACGGCGGAACAGGCTCGTCCATCGAGTATGAGGCCGACGAGGCCATCGAGTTTGAGAACGAGCAGGAGAAAGGCGGCGAGGTGGAGCTCGAGCAGTTCTGGCTGCAGAAGTCGTTCAGCCGCGCACTCAACATTCGCGCCGGACACATCGTGGTGCCCTTCGGCTTGGTCAACGCCCACCACGAGCCCCTCAACTTCTTCACCGTCTACCGACCCGAGGGCGAGAACACCATCCTGCCTTCCACCTGGCACCAGACGGGCGTGAGCGTCTTCGGACGACTGAAAGACTGGCGCTACGAGGCGCAGTTCATCGCCGGCCTCGACGCGTTCCACTTCAGCCGCGCCAACTGGATACAGAAAGGCTCGCACAGCCCGTTCGAGTTTGAGCCCGCCAACAAGTATGGCGTCATGGCACGCGTCGACAACTACAGCGCGCCTGGCCTGCGCCTCGGCGTGAGCGGCTACTTCGGGCAGGCCATGCACAACAGCGTGCCTCACGACATGGAGTTCGGAACGAGCAAGAACATCAAGGGCAACGTCTACCTCGGCAGCTTCGACTTCACCTACAACGCCCACAACTGGATTGCGCGCGGCAACGTCGACTACGGCTACGTGACCGACGCCAACCGCATCACGCAGTTCACCTACCCCAACACGGCGCAAAGCGGTGTCACGCCTTATGAGCGCGGAAACGGAAAGTATTTCGGCAGCCACGCCATCGCAACGATGATCGAGGTGGGATACGACATCTTCTCGCAGATTCCAAAGCTGCGCCAGGACAACAAGAAGCTCTATGTCTTCGGACACTACGAGTATTACGACTCCTACATCCACGCGCAGTCGAAGCAGTGGACCAACAAGCGCATCTTCGCCGCCGGAGTCAACTACTACCCCATCCCGCAGATTGCCATCAAGGCCGAATACAACTACCGCAAGCTGAAGAGCCAGTACAACGACGAGCCGGCCATCAACATCGGCATCGCCTACGAGGGCTTCTTCCTATAAGCCTACAAGGATACGCCCCGACACTCGAAACAACAATCATCACATAACAAAACAACACGAATGAAAAAGATTTTCCATTATGCGCTGCTCTTCGCGGCAGCCGGCATGATGACCTTCGGATTCTCATCATGCAGCGACGACAACAATGAGGACAACACGGTGGAGACGAAACCCTCGGTCATGGAGACCATCGTGGCGCAATACGTCAACGATGTGGTGACCCCAACCTACCGCGACCTGCAGGCTGCGGCCGCCACGCTCGACGACGCTTGCCGCAACCTCTACGCCAAGCGCGTGGCAGGCACCCTGACGCAAGACGACATCGACGCCGCCTGCACGGCTTTCAAGAACGCCCGCAAGTATTGGGAGCAGAGCGAGGCTTTCCTCTACGGTGCCGCCTCTAACGACGACATCGACCCGCACATCGACTCATGGCCCCTCGACCAGAGCCAGCTCGCCGAGGCCTTGACCAGCGCCACCGTCATCGCTGGCATCAAGGGCGACGACGCCGCACACTTCGTTTACAGCAGCAACAGCCAATTCGACTCCACTATGGGCTTCCACGGACTGGAGTTCGTGCTCTTCCGCAATGGAGCGAACCGCACCGCAACAGCCTTCAACGCCGAGTATGAGGACGGCGAGGGACTTAACCAAAAGGGAGACGACGTAGAGCAGAACAAGGCCAAGCTGCGCACCGTGAAAACCACGGAGGAGGCTGCCTTTGCAGCTGCCGTGGCTGGCGACCTGCACAACATGACCACCCTGCTGGCCTACGAATGGACAGCCGACGCTGCGCTAAAGAACTACCTCACACAGAACGCCAACTGGGTGCTTGCCGGCACACGCTACCAGGGCATGACCAACCAGGGCGTGTCGTACAGTGAGGCCGTGAAGTCTGTGGGCTTGAGCACCAGCCTCTTCGTGTCATGGCCCGCAAACTTGCAGAACATCTTCAAAGGCGGTTGCTCCAACATCTGCCAGGAGGTCTACACACAGAAGCTCGGACAGGCTTACCGCGTGGCCACTGGTCACCCCGAGGTGGGCGAAGAGGGCGAGGATGCTGGCGATTACATCGAGTCGCCTTACAGCAAGCGCTCCTTCCAGGACTACCAGGACAACATCTACTCCATCAAGAACTCGCTTTATGGCATGCGCGGCACGGAGAGCGTGACTGCCCCGGCTGCCAACTCCATCATGGCCTTCATGAAGGACAACTATCCTGAGTACAACGACCTGAACAACGCCCTGAACAACGCCATCAGCGCGCTGGAGAAGGCCAAGAACAGCGGAACGGCCTTCATCGACGACCCCGCTAACGCACAGGTCAAGACTTGCATCGACGCTGTTGAGGAACTCGACAACCAGCTCAACCTGGCGGCCACCTGGTGCGGACGCAACCTCATCGTGAAGTAAAGGCGCAACCAATAATCTTATATTTCATAACCACCATAACGTGGCCATGCGCTCCAAGACGCGTGGCCGCGTTAAGTGGGCTAACAAACATTACTTATGAACAAGATCATCAAACCCCAACTCATGCTCCTCGCAGCGGCGGCGGCCGTGACGCTCGCCAGCTGCTCCGACGACAACGACGCGCCGCGCTCCGACGAAGGCGCTTACGTGGGAAAGGCTGTGGGCAACTTCGCAGCCAGCGAGTGGCTGCCCGGCGGCGAGCTGGGCACCACCGACAACGTGGGATCCAGCGCCTTCTCTGACGAGACTCCCGTGGTAGACAACAACAAGGCTTACTTTGACCTGTTCTTCCAAGGCGAGCAGGTCATGGAGCGGCAGTACACGGTCAACAATGGCGCGTTCAAGGGCCTCGGACCGGCCAGCGTCAGACGCTCCTGCTTCGACTGCCACCCCAACTACGGGCATGGCAAGTGGTTCCAGCAGTACACCACCAAGTATGCCAACGGCAACGGATACCTGCTGGCCATCTACAAGGCCAGCCCCGATGCCGATAACTCCGACGGGTTGTCAAACGACGGAGCCTTCATCTCGGAGGTGACTGGCATGCCGCAGACGCAGGCCACAGAGCCATTCAAGGCACCCATCGAGGAGTCGGGCATACACATGACATGGCTCACCTTAGGCAGTACCGAGGCTAAGAACGATGTGTGGCCACAGCACATGAAAGATGGCTACTACGCTTACCCCGACGGCACGGCCATGCCAAAGCTGCAGTATCCGGAGGTTCGCATCGACCAGGCGGCCTTCAACACCTACCCCAAGCCCAGCAACTATGCTGTGCGCATAGAGTCGACCATCGGCCTGCAGGGGGTGGGCCTCATTGACGCCATCCCCGAAGACTCCATCAAGGCGCAGTATGAGAAGGAGTACCAGTACTTCCTCAGCGCGGGCCTCGACCCTGCCGAATATATCAACAGCACCTTCTACAACGGCTCTACCTTCGGAAGCCTTTACGCTATGGGCAACGGACAGTATGCCGACGGCACCAAGACCAAGAAAGGTGAGTCGACGGCCTTGAAGCGTTTCAGCTACGCGCTGACACGTGCCGTGCTGGCCGACGCCAACGGCGCCAACGCCGTCTGGAACATCCCCAACGTGTCGCGTCCTGACCGTCCTTACCTCTACACCACCGATGCCTGGGCAAAGGCCATGAGCCTCGACGACGACGTGATAGCCAAGATCAAGGCCGACCCCACGTCGCCCTACTATGGCGACGGCACCACCGACAGCATACGCGCCTGTGTCTACAACCTGCTGCGCCCAGGCACCAACCAGTTTGACAACCCCTGGCACAAGTTTACGCCAGAGATGTCGTCCGACCAGTTCTACGCCTTCATGGTGTGGCACCGCGGACTGGCCATTCCCCGCGCGCGCAACCTCAACGACCCCGACGTGCAACGCGGAAAGAAACTCTTCAACGAGTGGGGCTGCACCTCATGTCACCGCCCCAAGTGGCAGACCACAGACGACAACTACTGGACGCCAGAGATGCTGGCAGGAAAGACTCTTCCGCAGTATAAGAACCAGACCATCTACCCCTACTCCGACTTTGTGCAGCATAAGCTCTACTTGAAGAACGACTTGCACGGCTCATGGTGCCGCACCACACCGCTTTGGGGACGCGGACTGGAGTATGCTAACACCGGAGCTGAAGATCGGCTGCACGACTGCCGTGCTCGCAGCGAGGAGGAGGCCATTCTGTGGCACATGTACAACAAGAAGAGCCACGCCTATCACTCGGCCATCCACTTCTACAACGCGTCGAAAGCCGACCGCGATGCCGTGGTCAAGTTCCTGCAGAGCATCTAACGTCTATCTCGCTCTGCCTGCAACGCGCCGATGATTCTACATTCGGTGCCGCACATCACGATGGCTCATGGACTAAATGTATGGTTCCATGGGCCATCATTGGTTTTTAAACTTTTCTTCACAAGGGGGAGAAACGATACGAAAATCACTTGTCAAGCTACTTTGCGTCAACGATTTACACTTTGCATCACACACAACACATTAAAATATAATACTGGAAGTACAAATTAGGTTTTCAGGCAAAGTGTTAAATCATGCAAAAAGAACGAAAATTAAATTTTAAATTTCTTGGAGGGGGGGGGGATTTTCGTACCTTTGCACAGCATTTAAAAGAAGAGACTAAATGAGCTTGTATCAATAGCGAAAAGAATCTCATGCAACCGTAAATGCGCAACGTATAAATAGAATTAACAGGCGCTCCACGACGCCAAATTACAAGCGAGTAAACAAAACAAGGTTTCGGACGGGGCAAACATTGGCTGTTTTCATATATCCCCCCCCTTGCTCATCGGACTTTTGCCTTGAGCAAACAGTCAGAAATATATCCGAGTGTGTGGCATTTTAACATTTTTCAACCACCACAGAGGAATTTCATTTGCCCTGTCTGGAACTTTTTTTTACCCATAGTACACTTTACGGCTTTCCTCCCAACAATCTCCGGTAAACATATATTGCTCCGCGTATTTTCATCAAGCAATACCCAGCAGACATAAATTGCCCTATGCCCTATCTTTTATCAATTTCCCAAATACATAAATTGTTCACATAAAATTAATGAGATTGTATAAACCCATTATAATTATTCTTCGTATCTTTGCAACATCAAAACAATAATCATCTAAACATTAACGCTTATGAAGAAAATTTTACGCGCAACAATGATGTTGGTCATGGCTCTCGTAGCCAACGTGGCCATGGCACAGACAGTGGTGACCTTCACCGCTGGCACCGACAAGGGTGAACAGGGATCCGTAACCGGAGCCGACAAGGTAAGCAAGGAGGGAGTTACCATCGAGACTTCCTATGGTGCTTTTGGCGCAGCCCAGTATCGCTTCGGAGCTAAATCGAACAACACTTTCACCGTCACCAACGGCGTAATCACCAAGATTGTCCTCACCTGCACGGCCAAGGATGAAGCGAAGTATGGCCCAGGCCACTTTACAACAACCAGCGGCACCTACACCTTCAGCGGAGATGAGGGCACCTGGACAGGCGAAGCCACAACTGTGGAACTCAACAATACGGGCACGCAGGTACGTGCCAAGACTATAGAGATAACCGTGGCCAGCAACGACCCCAACTATGTGGCAGCTCCTGTTATCGATGGCGAAGAGAGCTTCGACGAGACCACCACTGTGACCATCACCGCTGGTGAGGGGACCCAGGTCTATTACACCGTGAACGGCGATGACCCCACCGACGACCGCGCCGAGCGCACACTCTACACCGCTCCCTTCACCCTCAACCAGACCACGACGGTAAAGGCTGCCGCCTTCAAGGGCGAGTACACAAGTGCAACGGCTTCGAAGACCTTCACAAAGATAGCCACCTTCACTGCATCTGAGGCTTTGGCTGCTCTGACAGCTGGCACACAGCCCACCACTGTCTGCTACATCACAGGCACCATCTGCGAGGATGTAGACACCACAGGCATTGGCCAGTATGGCAACTTGACCTACAAGATTTCCGACGACGGCACGGCTGCCAACTCGCTGATTGTGTTCCGCGGCAAGAGCTTTGACGGCAACCGCTTCACCAAGGACTTTTACCTAAAGAAGGGTGACCAAGTCAAGGTTCTTGGTTTGCTCATCAACTACACCAAGGACGGCGTGACCACTCCTGAGGTGCAGACCAGCAGCGAGCTGATTTCAGTGAATGGCCAGACTGCTGGCGTGAACGTTATCAAGAACAACACCACCGACAAGAACGCGCCCCTCTACAACCTCGCCGGCCAGCGTGTCAGCAACGACTACAAGGGTGTGGTGATCCAGAACGGCAAGAAGTTCTTCAACAAGTAACAGTATCGTGCTGACGGCTTGCCCGTCCACTCACATACCACGATAAAACAAGACAACGCCTGCAATCCGATTGGATTGCAGGCGTTGTCATGTTTGTAAGAAACGGTTGCCGCGGCCATCAACCAGCTAACGTCAACAACCTACAGCGGTTCATCACTCCGCATCACCTGTGTACTGGCCGATGAAGAAGATGGCACCCGTGGTGCGCTCGGTGATGAGGTAGATGAAGGGACGGTCGGCATGGAACACGACCCTGCGCGGCTCATCTGGTTGCAGGGAGGTCATCATCACGATGCCCGCCGTCACGGCAGCCGCTTTCGTGCCTTCCTCGCCCACCTCTATCTTAGCCTTCTGGAGCATGGTCGACACAAAGAGCGGAGCGTCCGACATCTTGCTGAAATTGGCCAATGAAGCCTGGAAAATAGAAGGTGCGCCAAGCTCGGCAATCGGCTTGTTGAGCTGCGTCTCGGTAGTGGTAGAGAAACGAGGCAACTTCAAGTCGACCTTGCACTTGTCCATGCCCTGCAGCATTTTCGTGTAGCTCTCAGCAGTGAGCGATGCCGCAATGTCGCCAACCGACTTGCCCTCAGCGGGCAGGATGACCGTCATCGAGAACGCGCCGTTGCCATAGGGCAGGCTTACCGCCGCGTAATCGCTGTTCTCAGTGTACATGAACTTGTTTTCCTGGTGCATCATCGGCACCTTCTTGATGTCGCGCGTGTAGCCACGGAAGTTCTCTGTCTTCGTCTCGTTCTTCTCAAACTTGCTGGCCCAAGTGCCGTTGAAATAGATAGCGTTCATCAGCACAGCCGCCGCACTGGGGTCGAGCTGGTCTATAATCTTGGGAATCATCCCATCAGTCTGCTTTGAGCACCACCCGTTGATGGCAGCCAAAGCCTTTTTCGACGCAAAGTCCATGCTCTCCACCTGAGCGTCGTATAGCGCCTTGACATCGGTGGTATAGCCCAACTTCAGAGCGATTTGCTTGTTGACAGCGATGCAGTTGGCGATGTTGATCTGCGTTTGGCGGTCGAAGCGCGCGGCCATGTTGATGATCGACTTGTATGTCTCGTTGACCGTCTTGAGCGACTTTCCGTCCATGCAGAGCGAGTTCATGATTTCCGTCTTCGTGTTGCCGTCGGCACCATTGGCAAGCATGCCCATGAGATAAGCCACGCTGAGCGGCGAGACCACCTTGGAATCCATGCCCCGCTGTGTGCGATAGAGGTTGAGGGCAAAGTTGTTGGTAGCCGTCACCGCCTGACGCTGCTCATCGCTCAGAATCAGGTATCCGGGATCCATGTTATCGTCCATCTTGATGGCCTGGCGATCGTCGTTGCCCTGTTTGTTTTTCTGTGTGGCGCATGAGCTGAGTGCCGAAGCCGCCGAGGCGGCCACAAACGCGGCGAGACCCATGCATTTGATGTTCTTGTTCATTGTATCTATATTTAAATTTATGTTTTCCCGTCCTGTGTAAAACCGGTCTTCATGGCATAAATGCCGAAAAGCGCAAAACATTGCATGGGAAAGCCTAAAAAAAGCGACGCGGGCAAGACCAACGCGTCATTGAGCCTGGCAGTAAGCACGATAGCACGCAACCACCTGGCAAAAAAGTCCAAAGGCACGTGACCCAGGGTGTCGCTTCGCTTGCCCTGGGCCACGTGTGTTATTCATCGAATCCGCCTACTCGGCATCAGCCTTAGGCTCCGCCTTCTTTCGCGGGGCACGCTTGGCAGCCAGCTCCTTGCCAGCCACGGCCTTGCCCTCACATCTGGCTCGCAGCTTCTCGTTCTCCTCCTCCATCTTCTCTATCTTCGCCTGCAAGCGCTCAATCTCCTGGTCTTTCATTGTTATCTCGTCGCCCTCGTTCTTGATGGTGGTGAGCAGCGAGTTGAGCTGGTCGTTGTCAATGTCTTGGGAGTAGAGGCTGTTTACCCGGTTGATGAAGTCACCCAGAATGTTCATGTAGTTGGTGAAAGCATCGAACGGACTGCTGTAGATGCCACGGTCCAGACCCACGTTGGAGGGTTTGGTGGTCATGAATCGGAAGTTGTTGCTGGCCTGTAGGTAGTCCCAGTCGACGTTGATACGCGGGTCGTCGGCAATGCGCACGCGTTCCGCCACGCTGTAGAGCTTCTCAAAAGCCTCTCGCTGCATGGGGTTTCCGAGCCAGCAGCTCACGTCGCGTTCTTCGTCAGTCCATGAGAGCGTGTCGGGCACATAGAGCTCCCCCACGCTGTTGACAGAGTCGAATATCTCCGAAGGCGTGGCGAATCCCACACCCCGCTGCTTGGCGCATGCCGGCAGCGCGTGAATGAAGTCGAGAATGTTGGAACTGAGCGGCTGCGCGATACCCAGGGCCGACAATTCCATGAAGATGTTGATGACATTCTCGCCCTCGGGCATCGAGGCGATGCGGTCGAGGTAGTTGTCAGCGAAGAGCGGATATCCTTCCCACGTGGTGTTGTTGAAACGCAGGCTGACATCGTCGCTGAGCGTGATGTCGCGCAGGAGGAGCTTCAACTGTGGTTCCGTGGCACAATGGTATACATAATGAGGACTCTTCCAGCCAAGCACATGCTTGGCACCCTCGGTGAGCATGCCCTTGAATCCCAGTTGCGCAGCCTGCAGGCCGATGTCGTCGCTGTAGATGAGCGACGAGTTGCGCAGCACGGTCGGCTTCTTGCCGAAGCAGTCCTTGATCTTGGCGCACTGCTTCTTGACATCGGCCGCGAAGCAATTCTCATCCTTGAGCGAGCTCAACCCGTGCGAGTAAGGCTCGGCGAGAAACTCCACGCAGCCGGTCTTGTTGAGCTCCTGCAATTTTTCGATCACTTGCGGTGCATGCACCTCAAGCTGTTCGATGCCCACCCCCGAGAGCGAGAAGGCCACCTTGAAGAAGTTGCCGTTCTCCTCTATCATCTTTCCGATGGTGTTGAGCGCGGGCATGTATGACCGCTCCACGATGTCGTTGATGCTACGCTCGTTCTCGTAGTCGTCGTAATAATAATGGTCAGTCCCGATGTCAAAGAACCGATAACGTTTCAGGTGAACGGGTTGGTGTATCTCAAAATATAAGCAGATTGTTTTCATTGTTCTTTTTGAGATTTTGTCTCCTTCCACAAGTGCCCTTTTGCCAGCGGCGCACGTGTCGGAGAGGTTGTGTTTTAAATTAGATAATTGTTAGTTGTCATGTAGGCTGCGCGCCATGCCCACAGGCTGTCAGGACCAGTGAAGCGTGCGCATGTAAAGTTCGCGTATCCAACGTCCCACCTTCTCCCAGGTAATCTGGTCGACCTCGCGCTTTCCCTCATCCTGCAGGTAATGGAACAGGCTGTCGTGGTGGCAGATGCTGTATATGGAATCGGCCAGGGCGTGGATGTCCCAGTAATCGACCTTGATGCAGTTGTTGAGAATCTCGGCGCATCCGCTCTGTTTGGAGATGATGGTGGGCGTGCCGCATTGCATGGCCTCAAGAGGCGATATGCCAAAGGGCTCCGACACGGACGGCATGACATAGACATCCGAGTTTTTCAGACATTCATAGACCTGCTTGCCTCGCATGAAGCCGGGAAAATGGAATCGGTCGGCAATGCCCCGCTCAGCGGCAAGATAAATCATCTGGTCCATCATGTCGCCCGACCCCGCCATGCAGAAACGTATGTTTCGCGTGCGGTGAAGCACCATGTTGGCCGCCTCCACGAAGTATTCGGGACCCTTCTGCATGGTGATCCTACCGAGGAAAGTCACAATCTTGTCCTTGCCCGTGTGGTCGGGGCGCGGTATGGCGGCGTTCTCCTCGCTGAGCGGATAGACTGCGTTGTGCACGGTGAACACCTTGCGCGGGTCTTGGTGATACTGGTTGATGACGGTGTTGCGCGTCAAGTCAGACACGCACATGATGCAGTCGGCATGGTCCATGCCATCCTTCTCGATGGAGTAGACGGTGGGGTTGACATGCCCTCGACTTCGGTCGTAATCGGTGGCATGCACATGTATGCAGAGCGGCTTGCCGCTCACCTGCTTGGCGTGTATGCCCGCCGGGTAGGTGAGCCAGTCGTGCGCGTGGATGATGTCGAACTGCTCCGTTCGGGCCACCACGCCTGCGATGATCGAGTAGTTGTTGATCTCCTCATGGAGGTTGCCGGGATAGCCACCCGCAAACTCCATGCATCCCAGGTCGTTGACGTGCATGAAGTTGAAGTCGGCATAGATATGGTCGCGGTAGCGGTAGTAGTCGTTCGGATCCATGAGGTTGCCGATGCGCCCCCTCACATAATCGAAGTTGACATCGCGGTAGGCGATGGGCACGCAGTTCATGGCCACGATGTGGGCAAAGGTGTGGTCCTCGTCGCCCCATGGCTTGGGCAGGCAGAGCGTTATGTCCACATCTCCCTGGGCGTGCAGACCCTCGGAGATGCCGAAGTTGGCGGTGGCCAAGCCTCCGTACACATGAGGAGGATATTCCCATCCAAACATTAAGACTTTCATAGACTTGTCCTCCTAATGATTAAGGTTTATACTTTTCAAGTTGTTCCAAGGCCCTGAGTATCTCGGCCACGTTCATGGCGAAGGATATGGCACCGCGCCCGTGGAAGGGCGGGTTTCCGTCGAAAAGCTCAGGCAGGGTGCCCAGGCAGTGGTACATCATCTCCTCCTCATAGCCCACCATCTGGCGTATGATGAAGCTCAGGCGCGTGCGCTTGTAGAGCTTGAGGCTGGCCTCCATATAGAAGCCGAAGAGCCACGGCCAGGCCGTGCCCTGGTGGTAGGCATAGTCGCGCTGTGCCTGCGGGCCGACATACATGGGGTTATAGCCACTGCTCTTCGGAGAGAGCGAGCGCAACCCCTTGGACGTCAGCAGCTCGCGTGTGCAGTAGTCGATGATGCTCTTCTTCTGCGCGCTGTCAAGGGGCGAATAGTCGAAGGCCACGGGGAATATCATGTTGGGTCGGACGCTCTGCTCGCGCTTGTCGCCGTCCACATAGTCATAAAGATAGCCGAAGGGGTTGACAAATGTGGTGAGGAAAGCCGCCTTGGCCTTGTCGGCGGC
Organism: Prevotella sp. UBA6447; assembly: GCA_002437115.1. Classification (GTDB taxonomy): domain Bacteria; phylum Bacteroidota; class Bacteroidia; order Bacteroidales; family Bacteroidaceae; genus Prevotella. Next base: position 29,812 of record DJOD01000018.1, on the reverse strand, counting down.
CATCTCCAGGCGCGCGTCACTGTCGGCCTTACCAGCGGCGCGCGCCAGCTCAGCCCCGAACATCAAAGCGTTGTACCACAGGGCGTTGAACTCGACGATGAATCCTGTGCGGGGCACGATGGGCCTGCCGTTGGCCGTGGAGTTCATCCAGGTGACAGCCTTCTGGCGCCCCTCGGCGCGCACAAGCCCGTTGTCCTCAAGGGTGAGGTTGGGGTGTTGCTGCTCGCTGATGAAGTGGAGGATGTCCCACACCAATTGCCCGTACTTGCGAAGGCAGTTGTCAACGCCTGTCTCCTTGGCATATTGCTGGATGCACCAGATAGCCCACAGGGGCACGTCGGGCTGTTCGATCTCGTAGAGCTTCACGGTGAGGGGTTTCTTCTCCATGAATTGGCGGAGCCCCTTTTCGGCCGTCTTCATGACCGCCTCGAAGAACTCTTCCTCCTCGATGGACAGGGTCAGGCCAGGCAGCGAGATGAAAGTGTCGCGGGCGCGAGCCTTGAACCAGGGATACCCGGCGAGGATATAGGTCTCGCCCTGCTTGTCCTTCACATGGAACTGGTGGGCAGCGTTGACCAGGCAATGGAAGAAGTTGTCGCGCGGAGCGCGCTCGTCGACCTCTTTCTGGAACAGCGCTTTCAAGCCGCGCGTCTTCGACTCGGAGGTGGAGGCGGCAAAAACAACACTCTCGCCCTTGCGGATGGGCAGCTCGAAATAACCAGGCACATAAAGGTCCTCGTTCGACGCGTAGCCGCGCTCCTGCTCCTTGGGGTACTCGATGCCACGGTACCAGTCGGGCTGAAACACGAACTTGCCTTTCTTGGAAAACTGCATATAGAGGTCGGGGTAGCCCGCGTACATACATGTCCTGATGCCATTGTCCACCTCGCTGTAGGCGCGACTGGCGACAGCGTTCTCGTGTGTAAACTGCCGCACGCTGCGGAAGGCGAGGAAGGGCTGGAAGCGGAGGGTGGTGGCCGAGTGTGCGTCGTCGAGGGTGTAGCGTATCAAGATGCGGTCTTCGAAATGCTGGAAGACCACTTCCTTGCGCAGGATGACACCCCCCACGCGATAAATGGTTGTCGGCACCGTGTCGCAATCAAATTCGCGGATATACTTGTGGCCGTTGGGGCTGAAGTTGTTGCCCTGGTACTTGTGTAGTCCCAGGTTGAACGCCGCCCCGTGTTGTATGACTGTACAGTCGAGCGATGAAAGCAACACATGGTTGTCGTCGTCCAGGCCAGGAACCGGCACGACCAACAGACCGTGATACTTGCGCGTGTTGCAATCCACTATCGTGGAGCACGAATAGGCTCCCGAACGGTTCGTCCGGAGGATTTCCCTGCCAAGCGATTCTTGCAAGTTGGTCATCAGCGCTCTTTCGAATCTAAGATAACTCATAGTTCTCAATAAGGCTTTACGTGGTTTAGATCATTTTTCATTAGGTAAGGGGCTGGTGCCTTGCGGCAAGCCCCCGGCCTCCTTTTGACCTCAAAGTTAATAAAAACCAAACAGAACGCAAAGCAAAAAACAACTTATTTTTCCAAAAACAAGCGAAATCATGCCATTTGAAACGTTCAAAACTGCAATTGCAATAGGCTCGGCCAACTGTCTTCGCACACAGGGAAAAATCGCGCCTGTCATGTGGCACACGCGAGCGCGATGCCATCGCGCCCAAAAGAAAGGACTTGCCGTTGTAAGCTTGGCAAGCCAGATGTCAAAAAAAACACCAAAAAAAGACATCATGGAGAACCACCCATCTGGAGCGACACCACACGCTTTCCTCCAGAAAAAACAGCGGAAGCGTGGGAAGCCTGACTCTCAAGCGGCCACAATAAGATAGCTATCGCAGCGCAAGATGGCTCATCTTGCCCGAGGTTGAGCCCACATGGAGCCACGATTGGCACCGAATCGTCGTTCAATAGGGGCTTTCTCTCCAGCGGCGAGAAGCATAAAAAAGGGACGGATGCTGCCACGCGCATCGGGTCGCAGCTACTCCGGGATGAGGAAATTGATGACCTCCTGCTCCACGGTGATGCGGAAAGGTCCCACGGGCGTGTGTATCAGCCGGCCATCCACTCCCACCAAGGCATGCTCAGCTCGCTCCACGACAACCTCACGCGTGCGGTACGGGTGGACGGAGTGGTGGTTGAGAAACTTGCCCTTGAGAAAGAGGTAGAAACCCTCGAAGAGCTGCGTCACGCCTGGATGATAGACCACCGACACGTCGAGCAACCCATTGTAGGGCACGGCGTTGGGCGTCTGCCCGTAGCCCGTGGCGTTGCCCACGCAGAGCGTCATCACGCGCCGGTCAAGACGGTCGGTGTTGATCTTGAGCCTCATGCGATAGTCGAGGCGCTGGAATATCATCAGCACGAAAGAGAAGAGAAACGACAGGGAGCGCGAGCCCAACAGGTGGCGCGTGCGGCGGCGGAGGTTCATGATGGCGGCTATGAGCCCCACGTTGACACAGTTGAGAAAATAGCGACGGCAGGCTTCGCCACGCCGGTTGGTGTAACGGATGCAGCCCAAGTCAATCTTGCGCACACGGTGCTCCTTCAACCAGACGATGGTCTGCTCGTAGTTGTCTTCGTCAAATTCCCAGAAATGGGCGAAATCGTTCATCACGCCATTGGGGATGACCCCCAAGGCCACGCCGTCGCGAACACCCTTCTCCACCTGCATGAGACAGTTGACAGCATCGTTGAGCGCGCTGTCACCACCCACGATGACAATGGTTTGGTAGCCGTTGTTGACAAACATCTTCACCAGGCGATCCACGCTGCCCGCGTTTTCGCTCGTCACATGGTCGTAACTCACACCATTGGCCTTCAGGCACGCCTCAATCTTGGCCCACCGCTTGGCAGGTCCCTCAAACACTCCCGATTTGGGGCAGTAGATGATTCCCCAACGATTATCTTCCATAAAGTTATCTCTTTCGGCCCACCTGGCATGAGGAGGCCTCTGGTTCTGCTCTCCGGCACGGTTCAGCTCACAAGAAGCTTGATGTCGGCAAGCACACGCTCCATGGGCTGCTGGCCGTCCACCCAGTGGATGGTGAGCCCACGCCGCTCCATGCCACGAAACCAAGTCATCTGGCGCTTGGCAAACTGGTGGATGGCTATCTCCAGCTGGCAGCGCATCTCGTCGTAAGTGAGGTGTCCCACGACATACTCGGTGACATACTTGTACTCCAAGCCATAATAGGTAAGGTCCTCGGGCTTGATGCCGCGCTGCAGAAGGGCGCGCACCTCGTCGACCATGCCTTCCTGGAGCCTTCGCGACAGGCGGTCGCTGATCTTACGGCGGCGGAACTCGCGATCCACGCCCACGCCGATGATGGTGGAGTCGATGGCTGGCATTTGCCGCAGATGGGTGGCATGCTCCAGGTTGAAGGTCTCAATCTCGATGGCGCGAATGGCACGCTGGCACGAGTCCACGTCGGTGGTGTTGTGCATCGCGGTGCCTGTGGCACACTTCAACCGCTGGAGCTCTGCCGTCAGCTCCGTCAACGTGCGCCCAGCCAGACGCTCGCGCAAGGCTGGGTTCTGCGGAACAGGCGACAGGGCATAGCCCTTGAGCACCGCTTCTATATAAAGGCCCGATCCGCCACAGAGAATGGGTGTGACACCACGAGCACGTATGTCCTGGTAGACTGCCGAGAAGTCGCGCTGATACTGGAAAAGGTTGTACTTCGTGCCTGCGTCGGCAATGTCGATAAGGTGATAAGGCACCTGCTGGCCGTCTACGGTGTAGTCGGCCAAGTCTTTGCCCGTGCCGATGTCCATGCCGCGATACACCTGCCGCGAGTCGGCCGAGATAATCTCTCCGCCAAGGTCGTGGGCCAGACGAGCCGCGATGGCTGTCTTACCCGAGGCCGTCGGGCCAAGTATGGTTATCATCTTCATGGCGCAAATGTAGCTAAAATCTTGCAAACAAGCAAGAATAAAAACAAAAAACCGCATTTCCGACAGAGGGAAATGCGGTTGTGTATGTTGGAAAACCTTACCGTATTACTTCAGCTCAGCGAAGTACTTGATGGTGCGAACCATCTGAGAAGTGTAAGAATTCTCGTTGTCGTACCAAGAAACGACCTGCACCTCGTAGGTGTCCTCGTCGATCTTCACGACCATGGTCTGAGTAGCGTCGAACAGTGAGCCGTAGCGCATGCCCAGGATATCAGAAGAGACAATCTCCTCCTCGTTGTAGCCGAAGCTCTCGTTGGCATGAGCCTTCATGGCCTCGTTGACCTTCTCGACAGTGACGTCCTTGCCCTTGACAACAGCATAGAGCAGTGTGGTAGACCCGTCTGGCACAGGAACGCGCTGAGCGGCACCAATCAGCTTGCCGTTGAGCTCAGGAAGCACGAGGCCGATAGCCTTGGCAGCACCTGAAGAGGCAGGAGTGATGTTGATGGCACCACCACGGCTGCGGCGGAGGTTGCCCTTGCGCTGAGGACCGTCAAGAATCATCTGGTCGCCTGTGTAAGCGTGGATGGTCTGCATGATACCGGTCTGGATGGGATAAACGTCATTCAGGGCCTGTGCCATAGGAGCCAAGCAGTTGGTTGTGCAAGAAGCAGCGCTGATGATCTGATCGTCAGCGGTCAGAGTCTTGTGGTTCACGTTGAAGACGATGGTCTTCAGGTCGTTGCCTGCAGGAGCAGAGATGACAACCTTCTTGGCGCCAGCCTGAATGTGAGCCATGCTCTTAGCCTTTGATGTGTAGAAGCCAGTGCACTCGAGGACAACATCCACGTCGAGCTTGCCCCAAGGAAGCTCAGCAGCGTTTGGCTTAGCGTAGATGGTGATCTCCTTGCCGTCGACGGTGATAGATCCAGGCACCTTAACAGTGCGGCCATCCTCCTCATACACAGCGTCCTTGTACTCGACGGTGTGCTTCTTCTCGCCACCCAGGATGCCCTGATAGCCGCCGTGGGTGCTGTCATACTTCAGGAGCTGAGCCAGCATCTTCGGGCTGGTCAGGTCATTGATAGCAACCACCTCATAGCCGGGAGCTGCAAACATCTGACGGAATGCGAGACGGCCGATACGACCGAAACCATTAATAGCTACTTTAACATTTGCCATTTTACTTGTTTTTTATAGTTGTTAAAAATATAACTTTCTGCTGGGCAAGACCATTCCGCCCTTGGTCGAACGTTTGGCCTTTGAAAACAGGAGAGCCTCTCGCGGCGACGAGATAGCGATTGCACGCCAAATTTCTCCTTTTTCGACCGCAAAGATACAAATATTTTTTTAATTTTGTAGGCGAAAAGAGTATTAAATATATTAAAAAGAAGAGGTGGAAAGCATGCGTACATGGCTTCAAACGGCCTCAAAACACGCGACTGCAACACTGACATGGCAATCCAACGGCTCGTCTGAACGCGCAGGCAAGAGCACTGAACGCAACCACGCCTCACCTAAAACAAAAAACATCTAACTATCATGGGAAAGTTTCTTAGCGAGTTCAAGGAGTTTGCCGTCAAGGGAAACGCGGTGGACATGGCGGTCGGCGTGATCATCGGCGGCGCGTTTGGCAAAATCGTCACAAGCATTGTCGACGACCTCATCATGCCGCCCATCGGATGGCTCATCGGCGGGGTGAACTTCTCCGACCTGAAAGTTACGTTGCCATCCGAGAAGATTGCCGACGGCATCGAGATGCACGCGGCCACCATCAATTACGGCAACTTTGTGCAAAACCTCATCGACTTTGTGATCATCGCCTTCTGCGTGTTCCTCCTGGTGAAGGTCATCAACAAGGTGGCCCACAGCAAAAAAGAAGCTCCAGCTCCTGTCCCGGCTCACGAGCCGTCGGCTGAGGAGAAACTGCTCACGGAGATTCGCGACCTGATGAAGAGTCAGAAACAGGGCTGATCGGCGTTGCCGGCCACAGGACCCAAACAGAAGGGAGCCACCTTTGCCCACCAAGGCAAGGATGGCTCCCCTCTGTTTCAGAGTCGGACAGGACAACTCACCGACATCTCCGTGAAGTCGGCCTTGAGGCAATGGGCTTTCACGCTGGCACCTACCTGCAGGTTTCCCAAGCCCTTGAGCGTGTAACGAAGCCCGATACGCTCATAGTAGGGCTTCTCAAGGCTACGCGCCGTATGTCCCATGTGCCTGAGCAGGTAGACCCCGACCGACATGCTCAGCGAGAACCGGTGCCAAAACACTTCATGCTTCCCCGCTATGCCGAGGCTCCAGGGCGAATGTTTTTCATGGTAACCAGCTTCCTCGTCCAACTGCCTGACACGCGAGGCGTAAGTGCCATAGAACACGTCGAGGCCCAAGCCCGACGCCCAACGACGGCGGTAACGGCACATCGCGTCGGCCGAGAGAGCATAAGAGGCGTAAAGCTCGAATTGCTCCTTGCGGTAGTCGGGGTCACCAGGCAGAGTCTTATACTGTGTCTGCTTCCATTCTTCCTCAAGCGTCTTGGCACCGACTGCGGCTGTGAGGTTCAAATAGCAGTAGGGCTTGAAACGCGCGCCCCGCTGCCGTTGCCCCCCATCCGGGACCGCCTCATAACAGGGCATGTAAACCACGCCAAGCGTGGGAGCCACGAAATTAGCACCCTTGTTGGGCCTGTTCATCGCCCCATTGCTGTGGTGATAGTAGTCGAGACCCGTTCGCAAGCCCCAGGCTGCGGCCACGCGCCATGTCAGGTGCAAGCCCGCCCCAAAATATATGAGCCAGCGCGAGCCAATAAGCTCGTTGTCCACGTTGTTCAACTTGTTGTACTTGCGACGCGAATAGGTAGTCCCAAAGCTCAAGGAATAGTCGGCCATCCACCGGCGGCGGCGGAAGAGCGGGCGCGAGAATGTGCCGTAGAGCGACACGGCGTTGCCCATCCGCGAGTCGTAATCGGCCTCTTGCGCCGTGCTCCAGCTATCATCTTGCACCTTGTGCATCGTAACGCCGTGGTTCCAATGGTAACGCATGCCCACACTGAGGGTGGGATAACCGTAGTCGGCGGCGTAAGCATCGCTGTCGGCAGGAAGTGGCGTGTAACTCACCTCCAACGCGGCAGCCAAGTTATCGCGGCCTTTCTGCCACGAGCGTTGGTAAGTATCCATGATGAGGGCTCGGCCCGGCAACACAGCCACCGCCCCACCCCAATGCCGCCATCGGAGCGAGTCGCCAGCCACGCAACACACGCTTGGGACAATCGCCAAGCATACAAGAAAGAGCCTTAGCCTCTGTGTCTTTTTTCCGTTCATGCAACAACAGGATGGCCTCCCCTGCCATCCAAGCATCCGTCCGCGCCTTCTCGGCACAGACGACCGAAGCCCCTCCGTAAAGAAGGGGCTTCGGTCGTTTTGTTCTATTTGCGAATGTAATCCTTGGCCACCAAGTCGTAGTAGAGCGCTTCGAGCTCTGCGAGCTTCAGGCGCTCCACACTATGCTCAATGGTCCGTATCAGTTCATCGCGACGGCTGTCGTCGTCGCTTCCAAAATGGGTATAGACTTTCATCGTGGCAAAGTTCTGGAAACCGCTCAACGTGCCTACTCCCACTCGATGGTCGAAGGCGGTTTCGACGAGATGTCATAACACACGCGGTTAACGCCCTTAACCTTACGGATAATCTCATTGGACACATCGGCCATGAAGTCGTAGGGCAAGCGGGCCCAATCGGCAGTCATGGCATCCATCGAGGTCACGGCACGCAAGGCCACGGGGTGTTCGTAGGTGCGCTCGTCGCCCATCACGCCCACCGAGCGTATGGTGGACAGCAACACGGTTCCCGCCTGCCACACATGGTCGTAAAGCGATGTCCCGTCGGGCATGCGATAGGCATGCATCTTCTCAATGTAGATGTCGTCAGCATCTTGCAGGATGCGCACCTTCTCACGCGTTATGTCGCCCAGGATGCGAACGGCCAAGCCGGGACCTGGGAAGGGATGGCGCTTGATGAGCCGCTCTGGCATCTGCAACTCGTAGCCCACGCGGCGCACCTCGTCCTTGAAGAGCCATTTCAAGGGCTCGCAGAGCTTCAGCTTCATCTCCTTAGGCAGTCCGCCCACGTTGTGGTGGCTCTTGATGGTCATGCCCGTGATGCTCAGGCTCTCAATGCGGTCGGGATAGATGGTACCTTGCGCAAGCCATTTGGCATCAGTAATTTTCTTGGCCTCGGCGTTGAACACCTCCACGAAGTCGCGGCCGATGATCTTTCGCTTCTGCTCGGGGTCGGTGACACCTTGCAAGTCGGTGAAGAACTTTTCGCTGGCATCCACGCCGATAACGTTCAGGCCCAGTCCACTGTAGGCTTCCATGACCTTCTCGAACTCATTTTTGCGCAGCATGCCATGGTCGACGAAAATGCAGGTAAGGTTCTTTCCGACAGCTTTATGCAACAGGGTGGCGCAGACACTTGAGTCGACGCCGCCCGAAAGGCCGAGGATAACGCGGTCGCCGCCCAGTTGCTCCTTGAGCTCTTTGACTGTCGACTCAACGAAACTGGCCGCACTCCACTCCTGGCGGCTGCCACAGATGTTGACCACAAAGTTCTTCAAGAGAAGTTTGCCTTGCAACGAGTGGTACACCTCCGGGTGGAACTGCACGCACCACACGCGCTTCTCATCATTGGCAAACGCCGCATACTTGACATCGGCCGTCGATCCAGTCACATGGAACCCCTCGGGGATGGCCGTGATGGTGTCGCCATGACTCATCCACACCTGCGAGCCTTTCTCGAAGCCCTCGAAAATGGGCGACGTGGCATCGATGGTCTCCAGGTTGGCGCGTCCGTACTCGCGGGTGCCTGTCTGTTCCACACATCCGCCCAGCGTGTTGCTGATAAACTGCGCGCCGTAGCAGATGCCGAGCACAGGATACTTGCCGATGACCTCGTTGAGATCTATGCGAAAAGCCTCCTTGTCGTGCACGCTGTAAGGCGAGCCACTCAGGATGACACCGATAACGGACGGGTCGTCCTTGGGAAACTTGTTGTAAGGCAGAATCTCGCAGAAGGTGTCGAGCTCACGCACACGCCGGCCAATGAGCTGCGTGGTTTGTGAACCAAAGTCGAGGATGATAATCTTCTGTTGCATATATTGTGTAAAAAAATGTGAGCGTCTGTGGCCTACGACCTACTATCGAGTGGCAGTCAGACATCAAGCGACTGGGCAAAAGCCTCTGCATCGGCCAACGTGTCAATCTTACCTACGTCCATCAGGCGCAAGTTCTCCTTGGCATAACCCATGACGGGTGTCTTGGCGCAAACCTTGAGGTAAAAGTCCATGATGGGGAACTTGGCGGGCCAGCCCACCATCAGCGTGAACAGCGTGGGCGAGAAGGCATGGATTCCGCTAAAAGCATAGAGGTGAAGGTGACCCGCCACAACCATGGGCTCGTCACCAATGGTGAGCGGATAAGAGAGGCGTTGCAGTGCGGCACGCACCTCACCGAAAGGAGACTTCACCTCGCCTGTAGCCGTGTTTACCCATCCCACAAGCAGCATCTGGTCGTCGAACACCAGGTAACGCTTGGTCTTCCGCCAGCTCACCAGCAGCCGCGCGCCCGCCATGAGGTGCGGCACGCCACAGTCGGGGCACGCCACCCGCCAATCGGCGCGGTAGAAACGGTCGAGGTCCACGTTGCTGAGTATATCAACATTGTGTATGAGAATGGGACATCGCGGCGCGAACAACGGCTGCGCCTTGCGCAGGCCACCTCCCGTGTCGAGCAGCTCTGAGGTTTCGTCGCTGACGCGTATGTCAAGACCGAAATTGCCGTTGTCTCTCAGGTAATCTGTAATTTGCGAGGCGAAGTGATGCACGTTGACGACAATGCGCGTGAACCCAGCATCACGCAAGCGGAAGATGACACGTCGCAGCAAAGGCTCCCCGCCCACGGGCACCAAAGCCTTGGGCATGGTGTCGGTAAGGGGCTTGAGGCGTGTTCCCAGACCAGCGGCAAAGATCATGGCTTGCTTCATATGTGCAAAGGTAACTATTCTTTTCTTAATCGGCAAGTGTTTGGTTTGCCTTTTTCACGGCGGGAAGGGTCTGGCTGATGCCTTGCTCACGGTGGCAGACGCGCACCTCAATGCCAAACTTCGCATGAATGTGCTCGGCCAGGTGCTGCGCACTGTAAACGGAGCGGTGCTGTCCGCCCGTGCAACCGAAACAAAACATGAGACTGGTGAAGCCTCGCTGCACGTAACGGGCCACGTGCTTGTCGGCCAGCGCATAGACATGCTCGAGAAACTCGAGTATCTCGCCATCGTCTTCAAGGAAACGAATGACTGGCTCGTCGAGCCCCGTCAGTTTCTTGTAGGGCTCATAGCGCCCCGGATTATGGGTCGAACGACAATCGAAGACATAGCCGCCGCCGTTGCCCGACGGGTCATCGGGAATGCCCTTGCGGTAAGAGAAGCTGTAGACGCGAACCACGAGTGGCCCTTTGCCGTCATACTTGGAGAAGGTGGCGGGGCCATCTTGCGGATGGGCGGGATAGACATTGCGGTCGGTGGTCTTGTAGCCGTCAGCACGCTGGTGCACAGGCTCCTCCCGGTGGGCAAAGCGCGGCAGGTCGGCCAGGCGCGTAAGCACCTCGCGCAGGTAAGGATAAGGCAGCACATCCTCGCGCAAGCGCAACAGGTCGCGCAGGTTGTCCATGGCCATGGGGATGCTGTCGATAAAGTGTTGCTTGCGCTCATAAAGTCCACGGAAGCCATAGGCCCCAAGCACCTGCAGGGTGCGGAACAACACGAAGAGGCTCAGCCGACCTGCGAAATGGCGCACGGAAGGAACCTCAGCATACTGCTTCAGCGACTCGTAATACGTTGCTACGAGCTCTCGTCGCAACTTATAGGGATAGCGCGCTGATGCTTGCCAGAGGAAAGAGGCAAGGTCATAATAATAAGGTCCCTTGCGCCCGCCCTGGAAATCGATGAAGAAAGGATTGCCCTCAGCGTCGAGCATGACGTTGCGCGCCTGGAAATCGCGGTACATGAAACTCTCTGAAGGCTCCGCCGTGAGATCCTTGGCGAAGCGGCGGAAGCTGGCCTCGAGCTTCATCTCATGGAAGTCGATTCCCGTGAGTTTGAGGAAATCGTATTTGAAATAGTTGAGGTCGAAGAGCACGTTGTCCACATCAAACTCCGGCTGCGGGTAGCACACGCTCCAGTCGAGACCACGCGCGCCGCGTATCTGCAGGTCGGGCAAGGCACGGATGGTGCGCTTCAGCAGGGTCTGCTCGGCCAGGTCGTATCGCCCGCCAGCCTCACGCCCGCCCCGTATGGCATCGAAGAGCGACGTGCTTCCAAGGTCGGTCTGCAGATAGCGCATCTCATCGTCGCTCACGGCAAGCAGCTCGGGCACAGGCAACTTGCGCAACATGAAGTGGCTGTCGAGCGACACGAAGGCGTGATTTTCCTCGCGGCTCGTGCCCACGACACCGATCACCGTAGTCGTGTCGGGTGCCGTGAGGCGATAATACTGACGATTACTGCCGGCCCCAGCCAGCCTTTCCACTTTCGCAGGTGCCATGCCGGCCCACTGCTGATATAGCTTGACAAGCTTTTCCATGTGAGGGAAATATCAATAAGGTGATGTGTTTCGGCCAGGCTGAAGACCGCCCGCCCGTCATTTCATAAGCCGCTTCATCGAGGTAGCGCGCCTGGGCTTGATGCTCCAGGCCAACACGCCCCACACCTTGAAGTTGTCGGTGGGATAAACGCGTATGCGGCTGTATTTCTTGTTGGCCGGCACCAGTTCAATGAAACCGTCGGCCTTGTGCGTGAGGTCAAGGAACTTCAGAGTAAACTCCCCATCGATGAAAGCCACAATGATGTCGCCCTGTTCGGGCTCAAGAGCCTTGTCGATGACCACAATGTCGCCCTCGCTAATACCTGCTTCGATCATCGAGTCGCCCACCACGCGTGCGTAAAAGGTTGCTGCGGGATGCTCGATGAGGTCTTTGTCGAAGTCAAGGCTCTCGGCCATGTAATCTTGCGCCGGACTGGGGAAGCCGGCTTTCACGCCACCCGAGGCAAAGGGCAACGGAGAACTGCCAGAAAACTCGCCCGAAAGAATTAGCAACTCGTTCATGGGCACTCCTTCCCACCTTGCGGCTTGCGCCCACCAGGAGCCTGGCGGGCATTCTTGTTCCCACCGTACTGTTGCAGCCGAGCGTTCTCGTCGCGCAATTGCCTCTCAAACTCGCGCCACTCCCGCTTGCGCTTGCGCGTGTCATCCCAGTCGGCCAGCAGGTAATCGGCCACAATGAGCAGCAACAGGATGCCAAGCGTCATCGTGAACGAGCGCGTCAGGTAATAGAGACCGGCCGACACAAGGAGGAAGACGAGGGCCTTCTTCCAGTCAATGCGAAATTTTACTTTCATGTTGCAAAGTTAACGTTTTCCTCACAAATGCCATCATGTTCGGACGAAAAACAGGCGCAGGCAATATCACAGGCAACATCACGCCCAACGGAACGGCAACAAAAAAATCGGATGTCATCACGACAACCGATTTCAAAACAAACTACTTAAAAACTAATCTACTAAAACAAATAAATTATTTCTTGCATGCCGGCCTTCCCAGGCCAATCATACTAAAATAGTTGGGAAATGCCTCCCAATCTTAACCATATGTTTTGCAAAGTTAAGTTGTTATCTGCTAACTAACAAACAATCTGGCAAAAAATGTCCACTAAGGTAATATACAGCTTTCCCGTTACAAAAAGCAGACATGAGAAAAATGCAAGACCTCTTCTGACGCTCGCTGACGACTTGCTTGCGCCTCGCCCGGCAAACGTGCACAGAAAGAAAAGGGCAGGAAACCGAAGTCCCCTGCCCTTTCATTATTTGGTTGCACTCGTGCGGCTAACGGCCACACGACCACATCTTGCGGTTTACATCATGCCAGGCTGTGGTGCAGGCATAGCTGGCTTCTCCTCAGGCTTGTCCACAATGAGACACTCCGTGGTGAGGAACATGCCAGCGATAGAAGCGGCGTTCTCAAGAGCCACACGCTCCACCTTGGCCGGATCAATCACACCTTTGGCGCGAAGATCCTCATAGGTGTCGGTGCGGGCGTTGTAGCCATAGTCGCCTTCGCCCTGGCGCACCTTGTCGACCACGACAGCACCTTCACCGCCAGCATTGCTGACAATCTGGCGAAGAGGTTCCTCGATGGCACGGCACACAATGTTGATGCCCGTCTGCTCATCCGCGTTGTCACCCTTGAGCGTCTCGAGCTCTTTCTGTGCGCGGATGTATGTGGTGCCACCACCGACAACCACACCTTCCTCGATGGCTGCGCGAGTAGCGCAGAGTGCGTCGTCAACACGGTCTTTCTTCTCCTTCATCTCAACCTCGCTGTTGGCACCCACATAGAGCACAGCAACACCACCGGCGAGCTTAGCCAGACGCTCCTGGAGCTTCTCCTTGTCGTAGCTGCTCTTGGTGTTGGCAATCTCGTTCTTGATTTGCTGCACGCGCTCCTTGATGTTCTCCTTGTCGCCAGCACCGCCAACGATGATGGTGTTCTCCTTGTCGACGGTGACCTTCTTGGCCGTACCAAGCATCTCGAGGGTGGCTTGCTCAAGTTTCAAGCCCTTCTCCTCGCTGATCACCACGCCACCCGTGAGCACTGCGATATCCTCAAGCATGGCTTTGCGACGGTCGCCAAAGCCAGGAGCCTTGACGGCGCAAATCTTCAAGCCGCCACGCAGACGATTGACGACCAGTGTTGTGAGAGCCTCAGAATCGACATCCTCGGCTATGACGAGCAGCGGGCGACCACTCTCGGCAGCGGGCTGCAGGATGGGCAAGAATTCCTTCAGGTTAGAAATCTTCTTGTCGTAGAGCAGGATGTAAGGATCGTCCATGACACACTCCATCTTGTCGGTGTCGGTCACGAAGTAGCCGCTCAAGTAGCCACGGTCAAACTGCATACCCTCGGTGACACCGATGGTGGTGTCGCGCGTCTTGCTGTCCTCAACGGTAATCACGCCGTCTTTCGAGACTTTGCGCATGGCATCTGCCAAGAGCTTTCCAATCTCAGGGTCGTTGTTGGCACTGACAGTGGCCACTTGCTCAATCTTGTCGTAGTTGTCGCCCACCACTTCGGCGTTGGTCTTAATGTAATCAACCACCTTGTTGACGGCCTTGTCGATGCCACGCTTCAAGTCCATGGGATTGGCACCAGCGGTGACATTCTTCAAGCCCTCATTGACAATGGCCTGCGTAAGGATGGTGGCCGTCGTCGTGCCGTCACCAGCATCGTCGCCAGTCTTCGAGGCCACACTCTTCACGAGCTGCGCACCCGTGTTCTCAAACTTGTCTTCGAGCTCCACTTCCTTGGCTACCGACACCCCATCCTTGGTGATGACTGGAGCACCAAATTTCTTCTCAATGACCACATTGCGGCCTTTCGGGCCGAGGGTCACCTTCACTGCGTTAGCGAGCTGGTCTACGCCCTGCTTCAGCAGGTCGCGTGCTTCTGTATTGTATTTGATAATCTTTGCCATAGTTGTTCAAGATGTTTTATGAATGATAATATAAAATAGGTATTTCCTCCTTTGTGCGAGAGTATTATTCCTCCACTACTGCGAGCACGTCGCTTTGGCGCATCATGAGATATTTCTCTCCTTCGTTCTCAAGCTCCGTACCTGCATACTTGCCATAGAGCACCGTGTCACCTTCCTTCAGCACCATGGGGTCGTCCTTCGTGCCCTTGCCGACGGCAATCACCTTGCCACGTTGTGGTTTCTCCTTGGCGGTGTCAGGAATGATGATTCCACCTACTTTTTCTTCAGCTGGTGCGGCTTGTACCAGCACTCTGTCTGCTAATGGTTTGATTTTCATGGTTGCAATGTATTTTGGTTTTGTTTATTCTTTGTGAGCATGTCACTCGCCCCTTTCCTTACGAAAACCGTGCCACAAGAGGCTCGGGCACCTGCCATGACATTTCTGTCAGTCACCAGTCTGCCAATTTTGGCACTCACGGGCGCACCGTGTCACACTTGCTGACAGACTCGCCACAACGCACCACCTTAGCGGTTGGCCCTCTCAAACTCACGCGGACTGACACCTGCCACCTTGCGAAACACGCAGCTGAAATAGTATGAACTGCTCCTGGCACAGGGCAGCAGCCCGCGACAGTGTGGCCACGGTGATAGGCTCCGCCAGGTGTTGCTCGCGATGTGCACCACGGCATCGCTGATGCGTTGGTCGCCGATGTCGTGCCGTTTCTTGCCGCTCATGAAGCGTGCCAGCAGTTGCAGGGTAATGCCCTCGGCCTCGAGCCGAAGAGGCGGCAGTCGTCGTTGGTGGCCGTCACGTCAAGCTCCGTCACGTGGTCGTAGACCATCCGGATGAGCGAGTTGTCGCGATCCATGAAGTGGATGTAGAAGTGGTGGAAGCGCGAGTGGCTGCGCTCGTCGTGGGTAGTGAGGGCTGGGATGAGGTACTGTGTCCGCTCCGCAGCCGCAAGTGGGCAGACACACCGTGGCTTGGCCCTCGGTGACATAATAGAGGAAGAAGATGCTCGACACGCGGTTGAAATTCCAGCGCTCGTCATCGGCGGCATAGCCGGCGTTGAGCAAGATGAGGTTGTCCATGGCTTCTGGGATAGAGAGCCTTGGTCACCCGATAAGGTTGAGGAAGAGGGTGATGATGCCCGTGTTGATGAGGTCCACAAACATGGCGCCGATGATGGGCACGATGAGAAAGGGCTTCACAGAATAATGGTACTTGTAGCAGACAGCGCTCATGTTGGCCATAGCGTTGGGCGTGGCACCCAGTCCGAAACCGCAGAAGCCAGCCACAAGCACCGCCGCGTCGTAGTCGCGTCCCAAGAGGGGGAACGCCAGGAAATAAGTGAACAAGGCCATGACAGCCACCTGCGTGACAAGAATGACAATAAGTGGCAGCGCGAGCGACTGCAGCTCCCAAAGCTTCAGCGAAATCATCGCCATGCCGAGAAACACCGACAGGCAGATGTTGCCCACACTGACGATCTTCTCCATCTCCAGATGCTTACGCAGGCGGGTATGCTCCATGGCGTTGCGCGCGATGGCCGCCGTAATGAGCGCGCCGAAATAGGTGGGGAAGGTGATGCCCGTTAGCTGCAGCAGGCGACTGGCCACGGTGCCCAGAGCCATGACGATGAGAAGCGAGTAGGCAGCCGACGCATATTGCTGAAACTCATGCTCGTTGGTGCTCAAGTGCTTGGCCTGGCCCGCCGGCAACGACTCCTCGCTCTCAATGCCGGCCATGGCAGGGTCGATGGTGTAGTCTTTCGGCTCGCGGTGCTCCGACGTGAGCTTCTTGCTGATGAGACGCTCGGCAATGGGGCCACCGATCATCGAGCCGGCAATGAGGCCGAAGGTGGCCGACGCCAGCGACACCGTAGGCGCGCCTTGCAGGCCAAGATGCTCAAGCACGCTGCTGAAACCGCCCGCTGTGCCATGGCCACCCGCCATCGAGATGGAGCCAGCAGCCATGCCCACGAGTGGATTGACACCCAGCAGCTTGGTGATGCCGAGCGGCAACAGGTTTTGCAGCGTAATGATCACGACAAGCAGCACAAGCATAGTCACCAGCGTCTTGCCACCATGCCGCAGCACCGAGAGGTTCGACTGGAACCCCACCGAGGTGAAGAAGGCCAACATGAAGACATCTTTCAGCGTGCCGTCGAAAGAAATTTCCACGTGGGCAAAGAGGTAAACGAGAAGTGTGGCGATGGAGAAAAGGATGCCGCCCGAGACGGGTGAGGGAATGCAAAACTTCTGCAGGAAGGCTATCTTACGTGTCATTACCATGCCGACGATGAGGGCAAGGGCACCCACGCCAGCCGACTGGAGCATATCGAGAGTGATGGTGTTCGTCATAAAAAAGAACGCTTGGTTATTACAAATACATTGCAAAATTACAAGTTTTCTTTCAAAAAACCATCGCTTTCACTCACTTTCCTACTTTCCGTCATGCCCAAGAAGGCTTTTCAATCACCTTGCTTCACCGCTTAGTTCAGCCCGAACCAGCTGAACTGGAACCGCCAGACTTAGGCGAGGCGCTTCTCGAGGTGCTGGCGGATGGTCTGGATGAAGGTCAGCGAGTTGACCTGCCTGACTTCCACGCCCTCCATGAGCCCTGCGAGGTCCTTGGTCACCACACCACTGTTCATCGTGTCGAAGCACGCGCCCTCCAGGGCATCGGCGTAACGCTGGAGCTCGGGCAGCCCGTCCTTCTCGCCGCGCTTGCGCAAGGCACCCGACCAGGCGAAGATGGTGGCGATGGGGTTTGTGCTGGTCTCCTCGCCGTCAAGGTAACGGTAGTAGTGGCGCGTCACGGTGCCGTGGGCTGCCTCATACTCATAGTTGCCGTCGGGCGAAACGAGCACAGAGGTCATCATGGCGAGTGACCCAAAAGCGGTCGACACCATGTCGCTCATCACGTCGCCGTCGTAGTTCTTGCAGGCCCAGATGAAACCGCCCTTGGAACGGATGACACGTGCCACGGCATCGTCGATGAGGGTATAGAAATAGGTTATCCCCAAAGCCTCAAACTGGGACTTGAAATGCCCTTCATACTCTTCCTCGAAGATGACTCGGAACCGCGCGTCGTAGGTCTTCGAGATGGTGTCCTTGGTGGCAAACCACAAGTCTTGCCGCGTGTCGATGGCATACTGGAAACAGCTCCGCGCGAAGGAGCGTATGCTCTTATCGGTGTTGTGCATGCCCTGGAGGACACCAGGGCCGTCAAAATGATGAATCTCCACCTCGCGCCGCGCGCCGCTCGCACCCTCGAATACGAGCTTGGCAGTGCCGGCCTCGGGCGCGCGGAGCTCCACACTCTTGTAGACATCGCCGTAGGCATGGCGTGCGATGGTGATGGGCTTCTGCCAGCCGCGTACCGCCGGCTTCACGCTGGGCAGCGTGATGGGAGCGCGGAACACGGTGCCGTCGAGTACCGAGCGGATGGTTCCGTTGGGGCTCTTCCACATCTGGTGGAGGTGATACTCGTCCATGCGCTTGAGATTGGGCGTGATGGTGGCACACTTCACGGCCACCCCCAGCCGCTTGTTGGCCTCGGCGGCATCGAGCGTCACCTGATCAGCCGTGTCGTCGCGGTGCGGAAGTCCCAAGTCGTAGTATTCTGTCTTGAGGTCGACAAACGGAAGGATGAGCTCATCCTTGATCATCTTCCACAACACGCGGGTCATCTCGTCGCCGTCCATCTCAACGAGCGGCGTTGTCATCTTGATTTTCTCTGTCATAGGTGTTTATGTGTGTTTTGTGTGTTCTTGTGTCGTTTTTGTCTTGTTCTCGTGCCATTTCGCGCCACGACATGGCGTACCTCATTGTGCCGCGAGCTTGCGGTAGTGGTTGATGAGACAGCCGTCGACCAGAATGTCGCGCTCGTCGGGCGTGAGGTTCTGGAAGAGCAGGCGCAGGGGTTCTACCGTGCCGTCAGCCCGGATGGCCTTGGCCTCCACCGACTCCTTCCCCTCAAGGATGGCCTTGCGGATTCCCGGAACGAAAATTCGGTCGCCCTCCTCCAAAGAGAAAGGCGTTTCACGGCTGATGGTGAAGGGCACGATGCCCCAGTTGATGCAGTTGGAACGGTAGCGCTTGGTGGCATACTCGTAGCAGATGTTGGCATCGCCGCCCAGCACCTTCTGGCAACTGGCCGCCTGCTCGCGCGCCGAACCGTCGCCTGGCTTGTTGGCAAAGACACACGAGCCATACGACGTGTCGGCGGAATCGGCCCCCACCAGGCTGAGCGCTTGAGCCACGTCGGCTGGCACATGGCCGGCCCGGCGTTGCAACTCCTCGCGCTGCACGTCCTTCGAGCGACTCACATACTCGGGCACGCGCCGCGACAAGGCGAACTCGGCAAGGCGCAACGGGTTGGAACGGTAGCTCGATGTCTCGCCCGAGGGAATAAGCTCATCGGTGGTGGTCACGGGGTCGCGGATGACGGCCGTGAGCCGCAAGAGCATGTTCTCGGACATGGGAGCCATCTCCGGCCAGTCCTTGATGTTGGGCCCGTAGCGAAGGGGTTGCGAAGGGTCGGGGTGGCCGTAGCCACGGTAGATGCGTCGCTGGTAGATGCGGTCGTCGTAGTCGTAGGGTTGATAGTGACTCTCGTAGTCTACGTCGGTGGCTGCCGTGATGACACCGCCGCGCGCTGCCGAGGCCGCCACAGAGCGAGCATCCATCAGAGCCACCATGGAAATCTGCCCCTGCCCGGGCTTCGACCCTTCACGGTTAGGGAAGTTTCGGGTGGTGTGGCGGATGCTCAAGCCGTTGTTGGCTGGCACATCGCCTGCGCCGAAGCATGGCCCGCAAAAAGCGGGTTTCACCACCACGCCTGCGTCCATGAGGTCGGTTGTGACTCCTGCGCGGTTGGCCGCCACGAAGACAGGGGTGGACTGCGGGTAGGCAGAGCAGGTGAAGAAGCCGTTGCCAACAGACCCTTGCCTGAGGATGGCGGCTGCCTCGCAAAGATTCTCATAAGTGCCGCCGGCGCAACCTGCGATGATGCCCTGGTCGGCATAGACCTTCCCGTCGTGTATCTTGCTCAGAAGGTCGGGATGAACCTTGTCGCCGAAACGACGGCGCGTGTCGTCTTCGACACGCCGCAACACGCCCTCGGGGTCGGCTTGCAGCTCATGGATGCTGACGGCGTTGGAGGGATGGTAAGGCAGAGCAATCATCGACTCTTGCGACGAGAGGTCGATTCGCACCATGCTATCATAGTATGCAACGGAGCCAGGCTTGAGCTCGCGGTATGCCGACGGGCGGCGGTGCTGCTCATAGAAGTGGCGCACGCGGTCGTCGGTGACCCAGATGGAACTGAGACAGGTCGTCTCGGTAGTCATCACGTCGATGCCAGAACGGAAGTCTACGGAGAGATTGGCAACACCCGGACCTGCAAACTCAAGCACCTTATTCTTCACGAATCCGCTCTCGAAGACGGCCTTGGTGAGCGATATGGCCACGTCGTGTGGGCCGATGCCGTGGCGAGGAGAACCCTCAAGCCACACCAGCACCACCTCGGGAGCCTTGATGTCCCAAGTGTTGCGCAGCAGTTGCTTCACCAGCTCACCTCCTCCTTCGCCCACGCCCATGTTGCCATAGGAGCCGTAGCGCGTATGCGAGTCGGAACCAAGGATCATGTTGCCACATTTCACCATCTCCTCGCGGGCAAACTGGTGGATGACAGCCTGGTTGGCGGGCACGTAGATGCCGCCATAACGCTTGGCCGCCGAAAGCCCGAACACATGGTCGTCCTCATTGATGGTGCCGCCCACGGCACAAAGCGAGTTGTGGCAGTTGGTCATGGCATACGGCAACGGAAACTCCTTGAGGCCACTGGCGCGCGCCGTTTGAATGATGCCCACGTAAGTGATGTCGTGCGACATCATGGCATCAAAGCGGATGTGCATGTCGCGCCCCTTTCCCTTGCCCACGTCGTGGGCACGCAAGATGCCATAGGCGATGGTTTGTTCGCGAGCCTCATCGGGTGACATGCCCGCATACTCGTCGCGTATCTCTTTTCCGTTGAGGAGATAGACTCCATGATTGATGAGTTCCACCATAATATCAATGTGTTTTGGTTTTCAAGGAATAAAGTTACAACTTTTTTGTCATACACACGCCCGTTTCGTTACATTTTCTTTCAAAAATACCCATTTTTGTGACCTTAGAGGAATATTTCCTGCAAATATTCTACTATTTGCTGATTCTCGCCATCATCCGATTCACGATTCTGGGACGTTACTGATCTTCATGCCTGCAGCCATGTCTAACGTCAAACGTTCAAGGCTCCATAGGAGCGCAACAACTTATCCTGGCAATTGACACTATTACACTTTAACTTGACGTAAACATCATGAGATAGAAATGCAACGTTTTGCAATAGATTCAACTTTTTTATTATCATGAAAAAGAAACTTTTCTCACCTTTTATTTTATTATTCAGAGAAAAGAATATATCTTTGCCAGCGGATAGTTATGGACTGGTATATGAGACACTCCTTGTTGTCTACGCCACTCCACCCACACATAATATAAAAAACATCCCCAATTTAAGGAAAGAGCTCATGGCCAGGTTCATCAACCCTTTCACCGACATCGGTTTTAAAAGAATCTTCGGGCAGGAGATTTCCAAGCCCCTAATAATCGACTTCCTCAACAGTCTCATGGCTGGAGAGGAGCGCATTGCGAACATCTAATTCCTCGACAAAGAGTAGCCAGCACTCTACGAGGACGACCGTTCGCTCATCTACGACATATACTGCCAAACCGACCAAGGCAAAAACATCATCGTGGAGATGCAAAACAAGTCGCAACCCTACTTCAAAAACCGCAGCGTTTACTATATCTCCGAGGCAATCGCCCGGCAAGGCGAACGTGGCTCATCCTGGAAGTACAGCATCGATGCCGTGTATCGCCTTTCTCAACTTCTGCCCGATGGATTTCGACAAGAAATTTCGGACAGATGTGATACTTGCCGACAAGAAAACGCATCAGCCCTTCACCGACAAAGTACGCATGAGCTTCATGCAATTGCCACTGTTCAACAAGGACGCTGACTAATGCGACAATGATTTCGACAAATGGATTTATGTTCTCAAGAATATGGAAACTTTAACAAGACTGCCATGGAAGGCAAAGAGTGCAGTGTTCCAACGACTGGAGCAGATAGCTGACGTTGCTGCCCTGACCAAGAAGGAGCGGATGAAATATGACGAGGGTCTCCGAAAATACCGCGACACGCTATGCGTGCTTGAAGGAGCCAAGCAAGACGGACTGGCGGAAGGAAGAGCGAAAGGACTGGCGGAAGGAAGAGCAGAAGGGGCTAATCAAGAAAAATTGGAAACAGCAAAGCGACTGCTCTCCATAGGGGCAGACGAAAGCATCATCATGGCAGCGACTGGCCTTAGCAAAGACGAAATAGAAAGCTGCCGGTAAGAAAAGGAAAAAGCACGCCATTAAAAGAAAAAAAGGGACAAGGAAGGGCGTGCCACACAAAGTTGCGTGGCACGCCCTCTGCTTATACGCCCGGTTCCTGCAAGGGAATAAAACTTCCTGAGTGTCAACAACTTTTCTATCTACGGCAGCAAGTGCTTGCGCAATTCAGTCTGCTAAATCTGACTAGCAAGATTGCCAATGGTCAAAACTCAAAGAGCAGACGGGCGTTAAACTGTCTGCCAGTAAGGTAGTTGGGCACAGCATACTGCTGATTGGTCACATCGGTCACCCAGTAATAGGAGTTGACATTATTGATGCCCAAAAGGTTGAGGCAGTCGAGACTGAGCCAGATGTTTCGGAAAACGCTCTTCCGCTCGTGCCGCTCATTGTCTAATACGCGGTAACTCATGCCTATGTCGGCACGCTTGTAGGCCGCCGCACGGAACGTGTTGGTCTCCAGCTCACGGTGAGGTGCCGAGAAGGGAAGCCCGTCGGCATAGGCGAGCTTGAGGCTCATCTTCCAGCGTGTGGTGCCTGGGAAGAAGTCGGTGAAATAGAGGTTGAGAGCATAACGCTGGTCTGTGGGCATGGGCACGCTGACACCGTTAAGCTTCATCTTGGTGTCCATGAAAGAGAGTGTTACCCATGAGTCGCTCCCCGGCACAAACTCGCCGTAGAGTTTCAGATCGAGACCGGCAGCGTGGCCCGATGCCTGGTTGTTGCCATAGTAGACCACCTTGACGTTGTTGATGGAGTAAGGCACAAGATTGCCGAGCAGCTTGTAGTAGAGCTCGGCGGTGAACTTGAGCGGCCGGTTGTTCATGTTGAACCGGTAGTCCATGCCCGCTATGAAGTGGATGGAGCGCTGGCTCTTGATCTTCCGGTTAAGCGTGGCATAGGTGGAGCCGCCCACAGTGGTGGTGTCGCGCAGCTCCTTGAAGAAGGGCGACTGGTAAAAGAGCCCCGTGGCGAACCTCAGCGTTACGTTGTGGTTGAAGGCGGGGATGATGCCAAGCGACATGCGGGGCGAGAGAATCGACTCGTGGTTGAAGTTCCAGTGGGAGAAGCGCAAACCATAATTGAGCGTGAAGAGCGTGTGTTCGCCCGCCGAGCGGAAGCGCCACGTGTCTTGGAGGTAGGTTTCCAAACGGTTAGCGTTGAGCTCATTGCGCGCCCGGAGCGAATAAACCATGTAGAGGTCCTTGCCCGTGTGTGGCACGCTGTAGCCCGCCGAATCGCGCATCTCATACTCCACGGAGTTCTCCTCCACATGCTCCTGTTTCCAAGTCAGCCCAGCCTCGATGTTGTGTTTCTTGGCCGTGTGCTTGAAAAGCAGTTTGACGCTTTCCACATGGGCCTTCAGGTAGTTGCGCGCGTGCTCGAAGTAGGTTCCCACACCGAGGTTCTCTGAGGTTTCTGTCTGTGTGAGCCAGTATTGTCCCTGTATGTCGTAGCGTTCCTGCTCACTTGTCGAAAACGACGAGGCGAGGACGGAGAGCGATGTCGAGTCAGAGAAATGGCGGGTGATTCCCGCCGTGCCAAAGAAAGTTCGAAAGAGGTCGCGCTCCTGCCCGTCGAAGTAGACGCGAAAAGATCGCACGTTGTCTTGCGTGCCAAACGTGGTCTCGCGGTCTTCGGGGTCGAAGTTGTAATGGTTGTCTGAGATGTTCCCAATGAAGTCTACAGTCCACCGCTTGTTGGGCTTGTAGCTGAGGTAGGTCTGGTAGTCGAGGAAGTTGGGCTTGTACTCGCCCTTGGTCTGGAGCGTCCCGAGCAAATACTTGGTGGTCTTGTAGCGCAGCCCGTTGGCCCAGGCAAACTTCTTGTTGGAGAACCCGACGTAAGCACTGGCGCCAAGGAGCGAGACCGCCGCAGTGGCCTCAAAGCGCTTGGGGCGACGGTAGGTGATGTCGAGAGCAGACGACATCTTGTCGCCATACTTGGCCTCGAAGCCGCCCGAGCTGAAGCCGATGCGCTCCACCATGTCGGGGTTGATGACGGACAGTCCTTCTTGCTGGCCGCTCCTGACGAGGAACGGTCGGTAGACCTCCACGGAGTTGATGTAGACGGAGTTCTCGTCGAAAGAGCCTCCGCGCACGTTGTACTGCGACGACAGCTCCGAGTGGGTCGACACGCCGGCCTGACTCTGGATGAGCTCCTCCACGGCGTTGCCCGTGGTCGAAGGCAAGTCGCGGAGCGGCTTGGTCGACAGGTCTTGCGTCTGCCCGCTCTGTATCTTCTGACCCGTGACGGTGGCTCCCGCCAGCGTGCTGGCTTCCTCATGGAGGCTCACCTGCAGGGTCTGCATGCCCTTGGGCCGGCGCAGCACACGCGTCTTGGCGCGATAGCCGAGCATGGAGAACCTCACCACCACGGAGTCGGCCGAGAGGAGCGTGAGCTGAAACTGGCCTTGCAGCGAGGTGACCGTAGCGCGCCCTTGCGCGAGGCACGACACCGAGGCAAACTCAATGGGGTTGCCCTCCGAGTCGGTGACACGGCCACGCAGAGTGAACGATTGCGCCATGCAGCTGAGAGCCGACCCGATGAGTATGAGGAGTAATAGTAATCTGCGGTTCATATATAGGTATTAACGCGCGGGCGCGCCGTTTTATTGTGAAGCGGCAGCGGCCAATGGGACATAAGGGACATATGCCGCAAAATTATAGCTTAAAATCTACAAATAATAGCTTAAATTCCAAAAATAATAGCTATTATTTTTTATCATTGATTACTTACTGACTGACAGCCAGTTAGCAAGCCGCCCATGGGGCACATTGCTCGCTACCGTTAAAGAAACCTAATTTGCCGAGACTCGGGTTGCACACTGGCAGACATCCGTGCAATTTTTCGTACCTTTGCAGGTCATAGAGAACAAAGGAACGGCCAACACGATTGGCCCTCCACAAGAAAAGACAAAAGAAATGGACAAATTGATTATCAACTCCTACGAGGAGTTTGCATCCCACCTGGGCCAGCAGCTCGGCACCTCCGAGTGGCTTGAGGTAGACCAAGACCGCATCAACCACTTCGCCGATGCCACGCTCGACCACCAGTGGATACACGTTGACGTGGAGCGCGCCAAGCAGGAGAGCCCCTACCACAGCACCATCGCTCACGGTTACCTCACCCTCTCGCTGCTGCCCCACATGTGGAACGAGATCATCGAGGTGAAAAACCTGAAGATGATGGTCAACTACGGCATGGACAACATGAAGTTTGGCGTGCCCGTCATCACCGGAAGCCGCGTGCGCCTGGTGGCCTCGCTGGCCAACATCGAGAACCTGCGCGGCATCTGCAAGGCCACCATCAAGTTTGCCATCGAGGTGGAGGGGCAGCGCAAGCCCGCCCTCAGCGGCAACGCCATGTTCCTCTACTACTTCGAGTAACGCACACACCAAAAAACAAGAAAGCCTCCCCGTCCTGGGCTGGCGACCTACGTAAAGGCCGCGCCCACGACGGGGACGCTCCGTTTTCCAGCATGCCACCTGGCCATCTGAGAGGAAATGCCATAACGCAGCCAGGGAAAAGCAACGGCCAACCCCAAAAAGCACGACCGCCCTTTGCCTCATGAAACTTTTTTTTGTAAATTTGGCACCAGAAAGCCAAACGGCCCACTTACGAAAGCGCGACGCACAAGCTGAAACCTAACCACCGTTTTATCAAACAACCAAAAACCAAACTACTTATGAAGAGTAAACATCTACGCTTCGCCATCGCGCTGGCAGGCCTCATGTCGTCGGCCTCGTCCATGGACATCGACCCGCCCTCCATCGCCAAGCCATTGGCAGACGGCGGCACCTACAACCTCATCAACTTTGCCAAGCCAAGCGTGTTTCTCAGCCGCACCTCATGGGACGGTGCCTACTACCTGCTCGACTTGGACGCGTCCAACTACACGAAGCATGCCTTCACGGCCCACAAAGACGAAACGGGCTGGTACTTTAACAGCACCGACTCGACATTCATCGGCTACAACCTGGGCAACGGAAACCTCACGGCACCCGCCCACTTCATCGTCACAGCCAGCGAAGAGCACCCAGAATTCTACCGCATGGTGTGCGCCGACGACCAGCCCAGCGTGGGTACTCACGGCCTGCCCGTACACCTCAACAACAGCGGCCAATACTTGGCCACCACGTTCAACGGCCATCAGTTATCCCCCAACTACAAGGGCAGCGTGTAAATGATGGAAGACAGCACCACGCCCGTCATCGACACCGAGACGGGATGGATAACCCCAATGCCTCGCATGAGCTGTGGGCCTTCGCCGACACCGCCGACGTGCCCCAGTACAATCAGCGCATGACGCTCTACACGCTCATCTCCGACCTTCAGAAGCAACAGCTCGACAATCCCGAAGAGGAATTCGCCAAGGGATGGCTGGCTCTCGTTAACGCGGCAACCACCTTATATAATAAAGAGGCAGTAAGACAAGACGACAACGCCGCTAAGCAGTTGAAGGAAGCCAAGACAAGGCTCTACGACGAGATCAAGAAGACGGCAAGCCATGCTCGGCGAAGACACGGACGCCAACTTCGAGGCTGCCATCGCCAAGGCCCTGAGCACCTTCAACACCGTGACCGCCACCGGCCAGCAGAAAACGGCGCAACGCGAGCTGGTAAACTCCGAGGTCATCTTCAACGGCGGAAATGGCGACATCACCAACTTCGGCCAGAACATGAGCTTCGAGAATCTCTCGGCCCAAAGCGGAACGGAAACAACGGGGGTGGAACCCACGCCGGCGGGATGGACGCTCTACGTCGACGGGCAGGAGCAAGATGCCGCGACCGTCAAGGTGCACGACTTCGGGTGGTGCGCCATCAACACGCGCGACGCCTTCAACATGACCGACGGCGAGGGCAACTCCCACACGCAGCAGCCCAGCGACGGAACGCACCTCTGGGGCATCTGGTCTTCAAAGATGCCCGAAGTGCAACTATCGCAGACCATCTTCGGCCTGCCACGAGGCACTTACCTGCTCACGGCCGATCTCATGGTGCAAAACAACTGGGCCGGAAACAACATGACCACACAGCGCATCTTCAGAAACGGATGCGTGCAGATGTGGGGCGGCTCCTTGCCGTCGGCAAGCAACAGACGGGGCTCACTTTGCAACCGGGTTGCAGCATGGATTGCGTAACTTTGCAGGCAAAAGCAAAACATTATTTGTCATGAACAAGAAATTACTGCGCATCATCATCACTGCCGCGCTGCTGCTCGGCGCGTGGCTGCTGACACAGAGCGTTCCCATGCCCACCTGGGGGCAACTCATTGTCTATCTCATCCCATACCTGCTCATCGGTCACGACGTGCTGGGCGAAGCGTGGGAAGGCATACGTGAGGGCGACCCCTTCGACGAGGACATCCTCATGGCCATCGCCACCATCGGAGCCTTGCTCATCGGATTTCTGCCAGGAGCCGAGCCACAGATGGCCGAGGCGGTGTTCGTGATGCTCTTCTTCCAGGTGGGCGAGCTCTTCGAGGACTATGCAGAGGACAAGAGCCGCGACGCAATCTCGAAGATGATGGACCTGCGGCCCGACACAGCCACCGTGGTGAGACAAGGCAAGGAAGAGGTCGTGGCGCCCGACACCGTGGCCGTGGGCGAGACTATCATCATACGCCCAGGCGAAAAGGTGCCACTCGACGGCGTAGTGTCGCAGGGCGCAACAAGCCTCAACACCGTGGCTCTGACGGGAGAGAGCGCGCCGCGCGCCGTCAGGCAGGGCGACGACATCCTGTCGGGATGCGTTAACCTATCGGGCGTGATCAGCGTGGATGTGCGCAAGGGCTTCCGCGAGTCGACGGCCTCTAAAATCATACAGCTTGTGGAGAGTTCCAGCAACAACAAGTCAAAGAGCGAAACGTTCATCCACAAGTTTGCCCACGTCTACACGCCCATCGTAGTGGCCATGGCACTGGCACTCGCCTTCGTGCCGCCGTTCTTCTGTGCGAGCTACGCCGAGGGCTTCGGCATGTGGCTCTACCGCGCGCTGACGTTCCTCGTGGTGAGCTGCCCGTGCGCGCTGGTCATCTCTGTGCCACTCACCTTCTTTGGTGGCATAGGCGGAGCGTCGCGGCAGGGCATCCTTATTAAGGGTGGCAACTACATGGATGCGCTGGCAAGGCTGCGCACCGTGGTGTTCGACAAGACTGGCACGCTCACCAAGGGCGTGTTTGCCGTCGACACCGTGCACCCGCAGCAGCTCGATGCCCAAGAGCTCCTCCACCTGGCGGCTCACGTCGAGCGACACTCCACACACCCCATTGCGGCCGCCTTGCGCGAAGCCTATCCCAACGAACTCGACAACTGCACTGTCGACCACGTTGAGGAGGTGCCCGGACAGGGCGTGCGTGCCAAGGTGAACGGCGACACCGTCTGCGTGGGCAACACAAAGATGATGGAGGCGGCGGGAGCACGCGTCGCCACGTGCGAGAAATGCAAGGACATGATGGGGACGGTGGTACACGTATGCGTAAACGGCCAATACGCCGGACACGTCGTCATATCCGACCAGGTGAAGGCCGATGCAGCCGAGGCGGTGGCCAGCCTCAGGCAGCAGGGCGTCAGCCGCACTGTGATGCTCACAGGCGACCAGCAGCAAGTGGCCGACCACGTGGCACACACCGTGGGCATCGACGAGACCCATGCAGCCTTGTTGCCTGCAGGCAAGGTAACAGAGGTGGAGCGGTTGCTCCGCAGCCAGTCACCCAGTGCCACTCTCGCCTTCGTCGGCGACGGCATCAACGACGCGCCCGTGCTCGCCCGCGCCGACGTGGGCATAGCCATGGGAGCCATCGGAAGCGATGCTGCCATTGAGGCGGCCGACGTGGTCATCATGGACGACAAGCCTTCCAAGATTGCAATGGCCATACGCATCGCCCGGCGAACCATACGCATCGCCCACGAGAACGCGTGGTTTGCCATCATCGTGAAAGTGGCCATCCTGCTCCTCGCAGCATTTGGGCTGGCGGGCATGCCACTCGCCGTGTTTGGCGACGTGGGTGTCATGGTGCTCGCCGTGCTCAACGCCACACGTGCCTTGCGAACCCAATAGCCGCAAAGGCTTATGTGCTTTTTGGGCAGGATTAGCAAAAAACAAGACACAGTGGGTATAATTCTCATTATTATTTTATAACTTTGCAACGGCGGATAAGCTTGGCAAGCCAAGGCATCCTGCCTTTGTTTTTGTTATAACATAATGACTCAAGACATGGAAAAAAAGTTTAAGCGCAATGTCATCATCACAGGTGGCGCAGGTTTCATAGGATCGCACGTGGTGCGTCTCTTTGTCAACAAATACCCAGAGTACCACATCATCAACGTCGACAAGCTGACATACGCCGGCAACCTCGCCAACCTCAAAGACATCGAGCAGAAGCCCAACTACACGTTTGTGAAGGCTGACATCTGCGACTTTGAAACCATGCGCCAGCTCATGGAGCAGGAGCACGTGGACGGCATCATACACCTGGCAGCGGAAAGCCATGTGGACCGTTCCATACGTGACCCCTTCACGTTTGCCCACACCAATGTCATGGGCACGCTGTCACTCCTGCAAGCTGCCAAGCTCACCTGGGAGGCTACCCCCGAGGGCTACGAGGGAAAGCGGTTCTACCACATCTCGACCGATGAGGTGTATGGTGCCTTGCAGCTCACCGACCCCAAGGGCGTGGAGAGCCCCTTTACCACAAAAGCATCGTCGGAGCACCACCACGCCTACGGACGCGAGTTCTTCACCGAGGACAGGAAGTACCAGCCCCATAGCCCCTACTCGGCTTCGAAGGCTTCGAGCGACCACTTCGTGCGCGCCTTTCACGACACCTATGGCATGCCCACCATCGTGACCAACTGCTCCAACAACTACGGTCC
>DJOD01000021.1 GCA_002437115.1 Prevotella sp. UBA6447 | reverse complement strand
ATTATGACAAATAAAAATTATAGTAAATATGAGGCAAAGGAAGAGTTTGGAACTCTATCCTTTAACCATGTGTTACTTCATAATAAGGACACAAAAATGTACCAAGTTATTTTTTAATCATTACTTAGTTTTTAACTTTGAAAAAGAACACAGAGTAATTTTCTGTTGAACAGGTATTTTTGCGCAATAAAACGTCTGTTTTTGCGTTATTGAAAAGTGTGTAAGAGTTTTTATACAATAGTCATTCTGCTGTTTTTCGTCCTTAGTCCTGCTAGGGCTCAGTACGATCCGTCGTTCAGTCATTATTTTGATATGGAGACATCGTATAATCCAGCTGCAACGGGCAAGCAACCCAAACTGAATGTAACGGCTGCTTACGCTCTTGATATGGCCGGATTTGAGCATAACCCTCAGACAGCTTACGCTTCGGCTGATATTCCTTTTTATGCGATGAAAACTTTTCATGGGGCAGGCCTTGTGTTCATGAACGACAAGCTTGGGCTGTTCACTCACCAGAAGTTGGCTTTACAATACGCGCTCAAGTTTAAGTTGTTCGGTGGCCAGATGAGTGCTGGTTTGCAGGCTGGTTTTATCAATGAGAACTTTGATGGAACAAAGCTCGACCTTGATGACTCGAGTGATCCCGCTTTTACCACATCCCAGGTTTCAGGCAATGCGCTTGACTTGGGTTTTGGTCTTTATTTTATCCATAAAAAATGGTATGCAGGACTCTCTGCGCAACATCTAACAGCTCCCTTGGTTACGCTTGGCGAGACCAATGAGTTGCAGATTGACCGTACTTATTATTTGACGGGGGGATGCAATATTCAGCTGAGAAATCCGTTCTTGTCTATAAAGCCGTCGGTTCTCGTGCGTACAGACGCAAAAGCGTACAGGACAGACTTGACAGCGCGGTTGGTCTATTTACATGATCAGAAAATGCTTTATGGAGGGTTTAGCTATAGCCCGACCAATTCAGTAACGCTGCTCTTGGGAGGCAGCTTTCACGGTATAGTGCTTGGATACAGCTATGAATGTTATACTTCGGCCATTAACCCTGGCAATGGCAGTCACGAACTGTTCGTAGGTTATCAGCATGACATCAACCTCACTAAGAAAGGGCGTAACTTGCATAAAAGCGTCCGTATACTTTGAGAGGGATTGTTTGCCAGGAAAGGCTTGTTAAGAAAGAATATGTCTTTTAACATTGATAAGGAACAATAAGACAAGATGAGAAAACATATTACTATCGCATTGTGCTTGTTGGTGGGAGCACTTTCACTGACAGGTTGTTTCAGTGCCAAGACGGCTTCCGTCTTAGGGCGTGGAGGAGAGGTGGTTGGTGTCGCTGGAAAGAGCTTCACTGAACCTACGCCATATGGCATGACTCGCATTAATCGCGGTTTCTTGAAGATGGGGCTTGATAAGCAAGACAGTTTGTGGGGCAAGGCTACGCCTAAGAAGGATATCTCTGTGGATGGCTTCTGGATGGATGAGACAGAGGTGACAAACTCACAGTACAAGCAGTTTGTCATGTGGGTTCGAGACAGCATTCTCCGTACACGCTTAGCTGATCCTTCGTATGGGGGTGATGAGACTTATATGATAACCGAGGACAAGAACGGGGATCCAGTAACCCCACACTTGAATTGGGCCAAGCGGTTGCCTCGCAAGCCCAACGAGGATGAGCAGCGTGCCATCGAGAGCCTCTATGTCACAAATCCTGTTACTGGAGAGAAGTTGCTCGACTGGACGCAGATGAACTATAAGTATGAAGTCTACGACTATACCACAGCTGCGTTGCGCCGCAACCGCATGAACCCGGCAGACCGTGTGCTGAATACGGATGTTGTCGTGAATCCCAGCGAGACCGTCATGATAAGTAAGGACACGGCTTATGTGGATGACGAAGGACGTATTGTGCGCGAAACGATCAACCGTCCGCTTTCTGGTGCTTGGGATTTCCTCAACACCTATATTGTCAACATCTATCCAGATACAACGTGCTGGGTAAACGATTTTCGTAATTCCGAAAATGAGACGTATCTTCGCAATTATTTCTCCAATCCCGCTTATAATGATTATCCTGTTGTGGGTGTCACGTGGGAGCAGGCGAATGCCTTCTGTGCCTGGCGCACCGACTACTTGCTGAAGGGACTTGGCCCAGAGGCTCGTTACATCCAGCGCTATCGTCTGCCCACCGAGGCGGAATGGGAGTATGCTGCCCGTGGCAAAGAGCAAAGCGAGTTTCCTTGGGAGAATCAGGATGTGGCTAATGGAAATGGTTGCTTTTATGCCAATTTCAAGCCCGACCGTGGCAATTACACCAAGGATGGGAATCTTATAACGAGTAAGGTGGCATCTTACTCGGCCAATTCAAATGGTCTTTACGACATGGCCGGCAACGTAGCCGAATGGACAAGTACGGTCTATACAGAGGCTGGTGTTGATGCCATGAATGACCTAAACCCTCAGCTTGAGTATAAAGCCGCCAGGGAAGACCCCTATAAGCTGAAAAAGAAAAGTGTGCGCGGTGGTTCATGGAAAGACCCCGAGAGCTATATCCGAAGCGCGTGGCGCACTTGGGAATACCAGAACCAACCTCGTAGTTACATCGGATTTCGCTGTGTTCGCTCTTTAGCTAATACGACAACAGGAAAACAAAAAAAGAAATAATTATCATGGCTAATCATAGTAAGTATAATGTGGTCTACCGCTTGCAGAAGTGGCTTGACACTGTAGAAGGTCAGACGTTTCTCAACTACGCTTATAGTTGGGGTGCTTCTGTCGTAATTCTCGGAGCCTTGTTCAAGTTGACTCATCTTCCTTTGGCTAACATCATGTTGTTTGCTGGAATGGGCACAGAGGTCTTTGTGTTCTTTATTTCAGCATTTGATCGCCCTTTCGACAAGACAGCCGACGGCCGGGAGATTCCTACCCGTGTTACAGAAGAGTTCCTTGCCAGTGGCAAGGTGACCTACACGCCTGGAGAGCAGGAGGCGGCCGAGCAAGAGGCCGAAACCGAAGGGTTTGCCGCTACGGGAACCTCTCATGCCACTCCTCAAGGGCAGTCGACCGTCATTTTTGCTGCTGGGGCACCTTCACAACAGTCGAAGGAGGAATCCTCATTTTCCGCATCGACTGCTAATCAGCCAGACGTTACCCAACAGCATGCGAATCAGCCCGATGCAGGAGCAGGTGTCATTGGTGGTGCTTCGGTGATGGGGATACCCAACTATGTGCATCAGATGTCGGCAGAGGATGCTGAGAAGCTCAACGAAGCGCAGGGTAATTATGTGGACGAACTCAAAGAACTTGTCGAAACGCTGAAGAAGGTTAATGAGCAGAGTACCCGTCTCACACGTGATAGTGAGGAGATGGAAAATCTCAACCGTACACTTACCGGAATCAGCAAAGTTTATGAGATGCAGCTCAAGGGTGCCAGCCAGCAAATCGGCACCATTGACCAAATCAATGAGCAGACACACCGCATGGCCCAACAGATTGAACAGCTCAACCAGATATATGCCCGTATGATTGAAGCAATGACGGTCAATATGCGTGCCGCTGCGCCTGGGGCCGCTGCGTCTTCAGCTCCCTCCACAACACCCACCAGCCAACAGCCAGGCATTTAGGGGAAGTGACAACTGACTCGAAGACTGCAAGTCATTTAAAACAATAAATCATGGCAATCAAGAAAAGACCGGTTACTCCCCGCCAAAAGATGATTAATTTGATGTACGTCGTCTTGATGGCAATGCTTGCGCTGAACATCTCTACGGAGGTGCTTAACGGCTTTACCATTGTGGAGGAGAGTCTTAACCGCACCACGGCCAATAGTTCGTCGGAGAACGAGGCTATCTATGGTGACTTCAAGAACCAGATGGCTTCCAACCCTGAGAAAGTGCGCGCGTGGTTTGAGAAGGCCACAGAGGTGAAGCGCATGAGTGATTCCCTCTATAATTTTGCTCAGGAGCTTAAGGTGGCCATCGTCAAGGAGGCTGATGGTCCTAAAGGCGACCTCCGCCATATAGAAAACACGGATAACTTGGACGCGGCAGGTACTGTCATGCTGGCTCCCATCACAGGTAAAGGCCAGCGCTTGTTCAATGCAATTAATTCTTATCGTGAGCGAATCCTTACGTATATCACCGACCCGCAGCAACGCAAGATTATCTCAAGCAATCTTTCCACTGTAGTTCCGAAGCGTCCCAACACGCTGGGCAAGAACTGGCAGGAATATATGTTTGAGAATATGCCTGTGGCTGCTGCTGTCACCCTCTTGTCGAAGTTGCAGAACGATGTGCGTTATGCGGAAGGCGATGTGCTTCACACACTGGTGTCAAACGTTGACTTGAAGGACATCCGCGTCAACAAGCTTGAAGCCTTTGTCGTGCCAGAGAAGACCACGCTTTATCCCGGCGAACGCTTCACGGCCAATATTGTCATGGCCGCCATTGATTCAACCAAACATCCTGAAATTTATGTGAATGGCAGTTGTGTCAACTCGCCTTCCGGACAGTATTCTTTTACAGTTGGAGGTGTTGGTGAACATCAGTTTAGTGGTTACATCCTGATGCGCAATGCCGCAGGGGATATCTTGCGCCGCAATTTCCTTCAGAAGTACAATGTCATTCCTGTTCCTGGAGGGGCTACCGTTGCTGCCGATTTGATGAATGTGCTTTACGCGGGTTACCAAAATCCCGTGAGCGTGAGCGTTCCAGGTGTGCCCCAGAACGGCGTGTCGATGTCGATGACTGGCGGAAGGCTCGTGCAGAAGGGTGCCGGTAAGTATGTGGCCGTTCCTGCAGCTGTTGGGCATGATGTTACATTCCGTATCACGGCACGCGATGGAGCGAAAGTGCGCGCGTTCCCGCCGTTCACGTTCAGGGTTCGTAAGTTGCCCGACCCGACACCTTATATAGCCTTGGGTGGCGACCGTTTCAAGGGTGGTAACCTTTCTAAGTCGGGACTGATGTCGACTTCCCGTTTGAGTGCTGCCATGGACGATGGCATCCTTGACATACAGTTCCGTGTGCTTGGGTTCTCGGTTGTCTTCTATGACAATATGGGCAATGCCGTGCAGATGGCCTCACAAGGCGACAATTTCACGGATCGAATGCGAGAGCAGTTCCGTAGGTTAAGTCGTAATAAGCGGTTCTACATCACTGAGATTAAGGCTAAGGGACCCGACGGCATCACGCGCTCGCTTCCTGGAGCCATGGAAGTTCGTGTCAGATAGTATGCCCATTCCTTCTGTCTTTCGTATGATAACCCCTTTAATGCTTTCGAATTTTAAAACAGACACAATAAACCATGAGAAGACTCATATTCATCATCATGATAGGATGTTTCTGCATTGCTGCCCAGGCTCAACCCCAGGCGCGCAGGCAACAGCAAACGTCAGCGACCCCAAAGTCTAATGCCAACAACATGACCACGCGTGCCCAAATATCCTTTCCCACAGAAGCTAAGATGAGCGAGGATGTCGTATGGCGACGCGACGTGTATCGTGAGATTGACCTCAACGACGATGCCAACGCGGGCTTGTATTATCCTACCGAGCCTGTGGGCACACAGATGAACTTGTTTACCTATCTTTTCAAGTTGATTATGGCAGGTCCGCGCCATGGCGGCATAGCCGCTTACAGTTATGACGTGAATACTGGCAATGAGCGATTCGATGAGAGCATGCGCGTCCAGCCGTTGAAGTTCCTCGATGATTACCACATTTTTTATGAGCGCACAGACCGTGGTGTCCATATAGATGATAGTGATATTCCTTCCGCTGAGGTGAAAGGTTACTTCATCAAGGAGAGTGCTTATTATGACCAGGTGTCCTCAACCTTCCACACTCAGGTACAGGCCATTTGCCCCGTGATGTATCGTGAGGACGATTTTGGTGACGGTGCCACCAAGTATCCTCTCTTTTGGGTGAAGTACGACGACCTGGCCCCTTTCCTCGCCA
Organism: Prevotella sp. UBA6447; assembly: GCA_002437115.1. GTDB lineage: Bacteria > Bacteroidota > Bacteroidia > Bacteroidales > Bacteroidaceae > Prevotella. Next base: position 26,277 of record DJOD01000021.1, on the reverse strand, counting down.
AGCAAACCATCATGACGAGCAATCTCAACAATGCCGCTACCATGTCGCTCGACGATTACTTCACCACCAACGCTTATCGCGGCAAGATATACAAAACCACCAATATGCTGGGCAAGACGCTTGCGCAGGTAGCAGGTGGCGACACAGCCAAGTTGTCGCGTGAGCAGCGCCGTATAGAACAAGAGATTGCTGGCTTTGAGAAGAATATCTGGGGAGATGCTGCCCGTAAAGACTCTCTCGACTCCATTGCAAAGCTCGACAAGAAATCGCTTAAGGCTGTCAAGCAAAAGAGCCGTCGCGCGCAGAGCACAGTCAAGCGCTCGCGTCGTTCGTCCTCGTCGTCTTCTTCCTCAAGTGCTGCGCGAGTCACCGTGCGCCGTCAGCGCCATTAGCCTGGTGTCTTGCGTTTTCGTCCTTCCAAACATTACCTTTTAAACTATTGTATATGAAAAAGATTTACGCAATCCTTTTCCTGTCCATGCTCATGGCACTCCCATCGAGCGCACAGGTTAAGTTTGGCCTCAAGGGGGGTCTCAACGTGACCGACATGTCGCTTACCAACGAAGTGTTTGATGCTTCCAACCGAGCAGGCTTTTTCATTGGCCCCACAGTGAAGGTTTCTCTTCCCTTGACCGGGCTCGCCATTGATGGTTCGTTGCTCTATGACCAACGTTCCGCCAAGATTGAAAACAATGTCGGGGAAACGCAAACCGTGAAGCAGCAGCAGATAGCCATTCCTGTCAACCTGCGTTATGGCGTTGGATTAGGCAGCTTGGCCAGTGTCTTCCTTTTTGCGGGTCCGCAGGTAGGTTTCAATGTGGGCGATGCCGATTACGAATGGCTTGACACAAGCAACTATTCCTTGAAGAAATCCAATTTCAGTGTCAACGTGGGTTTGGGAGTTTCCTTGCTCAAGCACCTTCAGGTAACGGCCAACTATAATATTGCCTGCGGCAAAACGGCTGATGTCACTTTGTGGAAGACTGTCAGCGACGCAGCCACTCAGGTCTCAGGCTTGAAGTCGAAGAGCCGCAACAATTCTTGGCAGATTGCTTTGGCTTATTACTTCTAAACACAAGTTCATCTTGTGTTCCTCAAGGGTGTCGGCTAACCATACGCAGTGCGCCCGCATCATCACCTCCGTCCATTTTTGGATGGAGGTTTTTTGATGTTTTTTTTGCTGGTGCGCCACTTTTCCATTACCTTTGCGTGTCCAAGGTCTGCAAGCCAATTCCATTATCCTCCTCATGAAATACGCAGATGTTATCATCCCGGTGCCCCTTGATGGCACCTTTACCTACGCTCTTGATGCCAATAAGGCCAATCGTTGCGCTGTGGGTATGCGTGTCTTGGTGCCCTTCGGGGTCAACAAGACTTATGCTGGCATTGTGGTTCGCCTTCATGACGAGGCTCCCGACCTGCCTCCCGATAAGTTGAAGCCGGTGCTGGCTCTCATGGATGATGCCCCCGTTGTGCTTCCCTCTCAGCTCCGCTTGTGGCAATGGATAGCCGAGTATTATATGGCCACGTTGGGCGATGTCTATGTGGCTGCTCTCCCAGCGGGGTTGAAGGCCGATTCCCAGTATCGCCCTAAGATGGAAATTTGCGTTTCCTTGGCACCGCCTTATGCCACTATTGATGGGCGAAAGGTGGCTTTGGAGATGCTCCGCCGTTCCCCGTGCCAACTGAAGCTCTTCCAGTCTTTCTTGCAAATCGAAAACTCCACAGAAACTCCTTTGGTAACCCGCGAAGCCTTGCTCAATGCTGCCCATGCCACTGCACCCCATTTTGCGAGCCTCGTCAAGCGTGGCATCTTCACAACGTTCGACCATGAGGTGGGACGGATCAACACCTCGTTGCAGCCCAACCTTGACCGCGCTGCCCAGCTTAGTGGTGCTCAGACCGACGCTTACAACCAGATTTTGATGCAGTGGATGCACCATCCTGTAGTGCTGTTGCATGGTGTTACGTCGAGCGGAAAGACGGAGGTCTACATTCATCTCATCCTGAAGACACTCTCCGAAGGGCAACAAGTGCTTTATCTTCTGCCCGAGATTGCCCTTACCGTGCAGATTATGCAGCGCTTGCAGCGTATCTTTGGCAACCGCCTTGGCATTTACCATTCGCGCTACAGCGACGCGGAGCGGGTTGAGATATGGCGCAAGCAACTCTCCGCCAACCCTTACGACATTATCCTGGGAGCGCGTAGCGCGCTTTTCCTGCCTTTCCAACGTTTGGGATTGGTCATCGTTGATGAGGAACATGAGACATCCTACAAACAGCAAGACCCGGCTCCACGTTACCATGCGCGCTCTGCAGCCATTGTGCTGGCGCAAATGATGGGTGCCAAGACCCTGCTGGGGACGGCCACGCCATCCGCCGAGAGTTACCACAATGCTCTGTCGGGCAAGTATGGACTGGTGCAGCTCACCACACGATTTCGCGACGTGCAGCTTCCCGAGATACGTGTTGTCGATGTGAAGGACTTGCGCCATCGCCGCATGATGAGCGGCCCCTTCTCTCCCCCGCTCCTGGCTGCCATGCGCGAAGCGTTGGCTGCGGGTCGCCAAGTCATCTTGTTCCAAAACCGCCGTGGGTTTGCCCCCATGTTGGAGTGCCGTGTGTGCGGGTGGGTTCCCAAGTGCAAGAACTGCGATGTGTCGCTCACCTATCACAAGCGGCTCAACCTCCTGACGTGCCACTATTGCGGTGCCACCTATGCCGTCCCGTCTGCTTGTCCCAATTGTGGCAACCCGCACATCAGCAATCGTGGTTATGGCACCGAAAACATCGAAGACCAGATACGCGATATCTTTCCTGAGGCGCGTGTGGCTCGTATGGATCTCGACACGACACGCACACGCAATGCGTATGAGCGTCTCATCACCGATTTTTCCATGGGCAAGACCGATGTGCTTATCGGTACGCAGATGGTTTCCAAGGGGCTCGACTTCGGAATGGTGAGCTTGGTGGGTATCCTCGATGCCGATTCGATGCTCAATTATCCCGACTTCCGCGCCTACGAGCATGCCTTCACGATGATGAGCCAGGTCAGTGGTCGTGCGGGCCGCAGGGACAACCGCGGCCTGGTCATTTTGCAGACGCGTAGTCCGCAATTGCCTGTTGTTCAGCAGGTCGTGTCCAACGATTGCGACGCGTTCTATCACGACTTATTCGCGGAACGCGAGCTGTTCCATTATCCACCCTTTTCCCACCTTGTTTATGTTTTCTTGCGCCACAAGAAAGAACCGGTTGTCGAGGCGGCTGCCTTGGAGATGGGGGCTCTTTTGCGCCGCAAGCTGGCCGAGCGCGTGCTGGGTCCCGACAAGCCATCTGTGGCGCGCGTCAAGCAAATGCATATCCGCAAGCTGGTTATCAAGCTCGAATTGTGGACCGACTTGCGCAAGGCCCGTCTGTTTATGCTACAAACACGCCAGCAGATGCTTTCGCTCAAGAGCTATGCCTCGTTGCAGGTTTTCTTCGACGTGGATCCCCTTTGACGGCATGATGGCAGCAAGTGCTTTTCCTTTCGTTCGTCTTGTGTTTTGGTTCTTCTTTTTCTGCACAAATTCTTTTGTTTGTGCAGAAATATTAACCATTATTGTTAATACATCTTAATTCTTGCTCATTAAAGTGCTTCGTGTTGCACGTTTGGGATAACTTTGCGCAAAATTTTCAAGGTTATTAAGATGAATAAGTTAAAATTGGCAATTGCCGCGATGGCAATGTTTGCCATTCAGGATGCATTTGCTGGTGGCATACTTACCAACACAAACCAAAGCATTCAGTTTCTTCGCAATCCCGCCCGCGATGCGGCCATCGCCATCGATGGTGTTTATTCGAACCCGGCGGGTGTTGCTTTTCTCAGTGACGGTTTCCATCTCTCTCTCAACTTGCAGAATGCCAGCCAGACCCGCACGGTGACGGGTGTCTTCGCCCCGTTTGCCTATGGTGCCAACAACAATGGCTCTTCCACCAAGACGTTTAAGGGTGAGGCCAAGGCTCCCGTGCTTCCTTCCATACAGGCTGCTTACAACAAGAAGAACTGGAGCTTCCAGTTTGGCTTTGGTGTGACGGGTGGTGGCGGAAAGTGCCACTTCAAGCAGGGTCTTCCTTCCTTTGAGGGAACCGTGGCTCTGCTTCCCTTGCTCTCGCAGAACCTTGATGCTGTGACCAACAAGATGGGACTTGGCTCGCTGGGTCTGCCCACCGTCGATTCTTACGACATGGACACCTATATGCGTGGTCGCCAGTATTATTTCGGCTTCACGCTGGGTGCCGCTTACAAGTTCAATGAGCATTGGTCGGCCTATGGTGGTCTTCGCCTGCTCTATGGCAACAGCAACTATTATGGCTACGTGAGCAATATCCGCGCCCGTTTTGCGGGCAGCACCGATTACTTGAACGCTTCTGAGACCTTCCTTGTTCAGTCGGCCAAGGCCTATGAGGCCGTGGGTCAGTACACGGAAGCTGCCAAGTATGCTGCTGCCCATGGCGACATGGCAGCCGCCCAGGCCGCCCAGGCCAAGGCGAAGGAGTATGGCGTGAAGGCGGCCATGCTGGGTGCCTTGGGTGAGGCCACGGAGGACGTGACGCTCAATTGCGACCAGACGGGGTGGGGTGTAGCTCCCATCTTGGGTGTCGACTACAAGGTTGGCAACTTTAACTTTGCCGCTAAGTATGAGTTTGAGACGCGGATGCGCCTGAAGAACAAGTCTGCCAACAGTGAGAGTGCCCGCAACCTGGAGATTCTCGACCGTTGGGCTGATGGTGAAAATGTGCCGGAGGATTCGCCTGCCTTGCTCACCTTGGGTGCCCGTTGGAGTGTCATACCCCAACTGCGTCTCAATGCGGGTTGGCACCACTATTTCGACAAGGATGCCCACCAGTACAAGCATCATGAGAAGAAGCTCGGTGGCGACACCAACGAGTATCTTTTTGGTGCCGAGTACGACCTGTCGAAGGTCGTGGAGGTCAGTGCCGGCGTGCAGAAGACCAATTACAAGATGACGGGCGACTACATGGAGGATGTCAGCTTTGTGGTCAACAGCTACAGCTTCGGCTTTGGGGTCGGTGTGCATCTCAACAAGAAGATGACGCTCAACCTGGCTTACTTCCAGACCAACTATAGCGACTTCTCTTCCGAGTCTAACAACTACAATGACCTGGCCAACCTCACGGGCAAGATTGTGAGTGGCGTGGCCGTCAAGCTCGGACAAGACGAGGCTACCGCCAACGCGGCTGCCAATGAAGTGAAGAACATGCTTACCGCGCCTGTCACCGCGGATGGCAAGAGTATGCTCTATGGCAAGAACACGTTTACACGCACCAACCATGTGTTTGGATTGGGCTTGAACATCGATTTCTAAGGCAACAGCAGCCATTATGACAAAAGCGTAGCCACCTCATGTGGGTGGCTGCGCCTTCATTGTTTGTTGATGACCAGGTAGTCTTCCACGAGCCAACCACATTTGTTGACGGTCACGCGGTAGTAGCGGCCTGTCAGAATGCGGAAATCGGCGGTGTAGAGGGGACGAAATGTGTTGTAAGGCAGTTTTTCCACGAACCACTGCATGGTTCTGAAGTCTTTTAGAATTAACCAATCGGGATTTCACGTCTGTGTGGCTCGCAAAGAACTCGAAGACACCCTTGTTGAGGGCACTGCCTGTGAAAGCGCCTTTTTGTACATTGCCGCTTAAGACCAAGGTGACCGAAGTTGCCTTCCAGTTTCATCTCGCTCCCTTTCACGCTGATGATGTTTTGGTCGCTTGGATACTCGCCAACCAGCAGGCCGTTATAGTCAAAGCAGTATTTTTTATACTTCTTTTCTCCCTCGTCTCTCGACATGACCGACACTTCCTTCCAAAGGTTGTCAAGTTCTTCTCGGCTTAATTCTTTCTTCAAGGGTGCTATGGGCTTTTGTTGGGTGACAGGCTTGTTACCGCTGATGGACTATAATGTGTAAACAAATTTTGGGTGGCTCATCAAGAATTTGTCCAGATTTACATTCAATCATAGCCAATCGTTAGTTTTGTCTTGAAAATTCTGACAATTACAGCACTTCGAGACCTGACCATCTGGAGTTGAAATAACAGATTTTGTTCAATTAAATTATGTTTAAAACCTTAATAATAGTTAACTCGTATGTTTTTCTTTCCAAGAAGGTGTCTTGTTGAGGGGCGATTTGATACCTGTTGAACCTCGTTAGCATAGCTTTCGAGCCTCATTAGCATACCAATCTACCCTCGATTTGATATCTTTTTTCAAAACGTTAGGTTCTCGAAGCAGCTTTCCCGGGGTGTAATTTAGTTTAACATCCTGTATGTCAGTTATTTGCTTAAACTCCTCCAAAAATCGCGTGTTTGCGACCGAAAATATTGTGGTGGCAAAAAACGTCTGTTTTTCAGTTGCGTTTGTCAGAAATGTTTGCACTGGATTTGTGCCTGCCTCGTCATCCCAAGATATGGTGGATTTAGAACTTATTTTAGCCTTTTCTCTGCATTGCTCATATTGCTTTGTGTCTACAGCTCTTTGGCATAATCTTTGTACCTTTTTCTTTATATTATTAACGATTAAACGATTATCAATCCATGGAATCCATTCACGATTTGACTTTTGGTGGCGAGCGCCCTCTCTTTGGTGCCCACGATGTGGTGCTAGAGAATATAACGATTACCGACGGTGAGTCGGGCATTAAGTGTTGTCACGATGTGGAGTGTCACGACTCCAAGTTTTATGGCAAGTATCCCTGGTGGCATGTTGACCGTAGCTTGATTACCAGTTGCTATTTTGCCCCAGGAAGCCGTTCTGCCATTTGGTACAGCAACGACATGGTGATGCGCAACTGCGTGATAGACGGCCCCAAGTTTTTCCGCGAGATGAAAAACCTGGAGCTGGAAAACGTCACCATCAATGATGCCGACGAGACCTTTTGGCGTGTGGACGGATTGAAGCTGAAAAACGTTACCTTACGCGGTGGCACTTATCCGTTTTTGTTTTCTAAAAATATTTACGTTGATGGCCTTGTCTCCGATGCCAAATATGTGTTCCAGTATTGTGAGAACGTGGAGGTACACAACGCGAAGATCACGACGAAAGACTCCTTCTGGGAGTGCAACCATGTGACGGTGTACGACTCGGTGCTCGACGGTGAGTATTTGGCTTGGCACTCCAGGAACATCAAGTTGGTGCGTTGCCACATAGCAGGTGAACAACCGCTATGCTATATGGATGGCGTGACGTTGATGGATTGTACGTTTGATGAGGCTTGCGACCGTGCCTTTGAAGATTCAAGAAGCGTGGATGCTGTCATCTCTGGAGCCATCACTGAAGTGAAAAACCCGATTAGCGGGCGTATCGTCGCCGACAAGGTTGGCAAGGTGACCTACGATGAGTTTGCAAAGGGGCATGATTGTGTGATTGAAGAAAAACGATGAAAGATTTTGATTTTTCAACGCCCGTTGACCGTCGTCATAGTGGGTCGGTTAAGTGGGATCGTTTCGCGGATAATGATGTCATTCCCCTTTGGGTGGCCGACATGGATTTTGCAGTTGCGCCTCCCATCCGGGAAGCGCTGAAACGACGCGTTGACCATGAAGTCTTTGGCTATGCCATGGTGGATGACGCCTATTATGATACCATTATTTCTTGGCAGAAACGCCGCCATCATTGGAAAGTGCAGCGTGACTGGATTCTTTATACCACGGGTGTAGTGCCGGCTGCCAGTTGCGCCATCAAGGCGTTAACCTTGCCGGGCGAGAATGTGCTGGTCATGACCCCGGTCTACAATTGTTTCTTCTCTTCTATTCGCAACCAGGGTTGTGTTATTGAGCAATGCTCCTTGTTAAGAGTGGGAGATAGTTATGCTGTCAACTGGGACGATTTTGAAGCCAAGTGTCGGGATGAGAAAGTTACGGCTTTTCTGCTTTGCAATCCCCATAACCCCGTAGGAAGGGTGTGGACACGTGAGGAGCTCCAGCGCATGGGCGCTATCTGTTCCAAGCATCATGTCAGGGTTGTCAGCGATGAGATTCATTGTGACTTGATGATGCCTGGGAATTCTTTCTTGCCTTTCGCGAACGCCAGTGATGAAAATGAGCTTATGAGCGTTACGCTTTGCTCACCTTCCAAGTCGTTTAACACGGCTGGGCTGCAAAATGCTTATGTCATCTGTCGTGATGAAGAGCTTCGGCGTCGAGTCGACCGTGTGATTAACATTTATGAGGTTTGCGATGTTAATCCCTTCGGCATTGAGGCGCTGAAAGCTGCTTATAATGAGAGCGAACAGTGGCTGGACAAATTGTGCCAGTATATTTGGTGTAACTACCTGTGGCTCAAGTCGTTTCTTTCTGACAATTTGCCAGGTGTCCAAGTCTGTCGGTTGGAAGCCACCTATTTGGCATGGTTAGACATCCACGCGCTTGGCATCAGCAGCGGCGAAGCCACTCGTCGCTTGTTGCGTGAAGGCAAGGTGTTTGTGTCCGACGGAACCCTTTATGGTCAGCACGATGGTGAAGGGTATCTGCGCATTAATTTGGCATGTCCGCGGTCGACACTCGAAGAGGGCTTGTCAAGGATTGTCCAGGTGCTTAATTATATATAAGGAACGCGCGTACCTTTTATTATTGTTCCTCATGGGAACAGCCATGCCTACCGAAAGCCCCTTATTGGGGCTTCGATAACCACTATCCATGATTTCTCGGGCAGGCAAATGACGCGTTGCTTAACCTCTCAATGACGAAAACCCGATAGTGCCGCGCTGACTTTATGGTTGGCGCGGCTTGAAGTTTTTATCTTTTTTGATTTTCAGAAAACTTTTTTTAAGTTTGCGTGCGGAAAAGCAAGGTCTCATTCGTATTCATTAAAAGAATATTCTAAAAGTTATATAACAATAAAATCTTTAATGTATGAACTACCGCTTTTCTGAACTGGCCAGAAAGATAGCAATGTCTCTCTGCTTAGCAGCTTTGGTGGGAGGATTTACAGCATGTCATGACGACTATGACCTTGATGACCCGGGAAACTACCCGAGTTGGCTGGGGCAGAGTATCTATGACGAGTTGAAGAATCCCGACCCGGAGCACCTGACCGGTACTTTTACTAACTACCTGCGACTCATCGACGATCTCGGTTACACCGAGACGCTGGAGAAAACAGGTTCGAAGACCATCTTCCCTGCCAATGACGAAGCTTTTGCAAGGTTCTTCGCGAGCAATAGCTGGGGCGTGAGCAAGTATGAGGATTTGTCGGAGGCACAGAAAAAACTGTTGCTCTACAACTCGATGCTCGACAATGCCATCCTCGTGGAGATGCTGTCGAACGTTCCTGATGGAAACACAAGTGTCAATTCGGGTGTGGCCATGAAACACCAGACGGGTGTGAACATCATAGACACCATCACCCATTTTTATGGGGCGGCTGACCTGCCACGCAACAACAGCTACTGGACTAAATACTACGGCCGTGGCATTGACTTGGTCATGGATGCCACCCGTCCGATGATGGTGCATTTCACTGCCGACCAGCTGACTGCCAACAACATCACGACGATGGGTGCCAACAGCGACTTCGCTGTGGTAACGGGTACCGAGTATAATGATTCATCCAACACGGCTTACATTTTCCGTAACCGCATCATCAAGCCTGATGTGACTTGCAAGAATGGCTACATCCACCAGATGGAAGACCTTATCGTTCCTCCTGGTAATTTGGCAGAGATGCTTCGCACCAGTGGAGAGAGCAATATCTTCAGCCGTATGCTCGACCGCTTCAGTGCCCCGTTCTACAATGTCAGCGTGACGAACAACTATAACGACTGGGCGTTGGTCAATGGTTACGCACTCAAGGACTCCATCTTTGAGAAGCGCTATTTCAGCAAGCGTTCACAAGGCGGAGCTACGCTGAGCACCGATCCCAATAACAAGACGTTGAGCTCTGACGAGCTTCTGCCTTTCGACCCGGGGTGGAATCAGTATTATCCCGACCGCGCGACAAGCACGCTGAGCGATATGTCTGCCATGTTCGTGCCGACCGACGCAGCCATGAAGCAGTATTTCCTGCCGGGTGGTTCTGGCGCTTTCCTCATTGAGCAGTATGGAAGCAAGCCGAATACGATGCAAAATCTCATGGAGAACATCGACTCCATTCCAAAGAACATCGTGCAGGCCTTTGTCTCCATGCTGATGAAGCCGCAGTTTGTTTCTACTGTTCCGAGCAAGTTTGATAATGTGATGGACGACTCGCAAGACCCGTTGGGCATCACGCTCAACGACTTGAATCGCACAGAGGATGGCAAGTATGATGTGAAGATTGCCAATAATGGTGTGGCTTACATGACCAACAAGGTCTTTGCCCCCAACCGCTATGTGGCAGTGTCGGCTCCTGCTCTGCTGTCCGACAACATGCGCGTCATGAACTGGGGTATCCAGGATCAGTCGTACCTTAACTTAAACTTCTACGCGTACCTGCTCGCCATGGATGCCAACTATGCGTTCTTCATCCCCACCGACAGGGCGTTCGACCTCTACTATGTCGACCCGGTGTATCTCCGCCGCTCGCCACGTGTGCTCCACTTCTATTATCGGAAGGACCGCAGCCCGTACATCTTCTGCTCGGCATTCGACTATGATCCTTCGACAGGTGCTGTTGGCAAGGATTCCACATCGGTTTCCATTTCCAATTTCCGCTCGCAGTTCATAGATATATTGAATACCCATACCGTCATTCTCGACCCGGGTGAGACCATCGGTAACAACCACTATTACAAGACAAAGAATGGTGGAGGTGTTTATGTGTCAGGCAGTTCCGTGGGTAGCACGGTGGCTGGTGGTGCCCAGATTGATGGCATTAATATCAATGGCAAGCAGAGCGCGGTTGTGCCTTCTGCCAAGATTACACATGTCTACAACCAGAAGAATGGTAAGTCCTACGCGCTCGATCATGTTATCCAGATGCCGATGAGGTCGGTGTATTCAACATTGGCCAGCACTGACAAGTTCTCAGAGTTCTACAATCTCTGCTCGGAGGATCGTGTGGAGTTGGGACTTTTCGCGGGCATCAGCAACAAGACGAACAGTCAGCAGCCAATTGCTCCTATTCGCCAGTTCACAACGTTCATCGACGCGAGTGGTTACCATGGTCTTGACCAGAATGTGAGCTACTTCAGCGGCTACAACTACACGGTCTATTCCCCTGATAATCAGGCCATGGCAGAGGCTTACAAGTTGGGACTTCCCACATGGGATGACGTGAGGGCTGTGGCGGCACCTTGGTATAACGAGGAGGCGGGAACGTATGTTCCTGACGATTCTCACGAGTGTGCGCTGGCGCAGGCTAAGGTTTACGCCATGATAGAGACCATCAGCGACTTCATTCGTTATCACTTCCAGGACAACTCTGTCTATGCGGACAACAAGGTAGAAGGTGGCGAATACTATACGGCTAACACCGACACCCTGGGTATTGCGGCTAAATTGACGGTGCTGGGCGGTAGCAATGGAGAGTTCCAGGTGCGTGACGCGCGCAACAACACCATTACCGTTAGCAATAAGAACGGTCATGTGGTGAATCAGATGACTCGCGACTATGTGTTCAACGCAGCGGCTTCCAAAGCTACCCAGTTGCTCTCTTCTTCGTTTGCGGTTGTTCACGAGATTACCTCACCGCTCAATCCTCATTCCAACACCGACCGTTACGACGGTTTGTGGAGCACCGCTGCCGCAAGGCACAAGCTCATAGGCCATCAGAAACTTGGCCTGAAGAGGCTCGCCAGAATGTATCGGAAATAACACACAAAAGAGATTATGAAAACAAACAAAATCAAATATCTGCTTCTCGTGCTCTTTGCCATGGTGTCGACATTCGCCATGGCCCAGGGTGCGCGTGTCTCGGGTACCGTCAGCGATGCCATGGGACCCATCATGGGAGCGAACGTTACCGAGCGGGATGCCAATCAACGTATCATCTCTGCTGTTACGACTGATATCAACGGTAACTTCTCCATGGAGATTAAGAACACGGCCAACAAGCTGCAAGTTTCCTATGTGGGCTGCAAGACTGTCAAGTTGCCAATCGGTTCAAAGACGACCTTTGAGATTATGCTCGAAGACCAGAATGTCATCAAGGAGGTGGTCGTAAAGGCCAAGCGCAAGTTCAGCAATGGTGGACTTGCCATTCCGGAGAACGAGGTATCCATGGCTACGCAGAACTTTAACATGGATGAGGTGGAAGGTTTGTCTTTCACGTCGGCCGATGAGGCTCTGCAGGGTCAGATTGCAGGATTGGACATTGTGGCCAACTCGGGTAACTTGGGATCAGGTACCTCCATGCGTCTGCGTGGTGTCACCTCCATCAACGGTTCGGCTGAGCCGCTGATTGTCGTGGACGACCAAATCTTTGACAACCCTGATGCCAACTTCGACTTCACCAATGCCAACGAGGAGACTTACGCTTCGTTGCTCTCCGTCAACCCTTCCGACATCCAGAGCATCGACATCTTGAAAGATGCTGCTTCAACGGCCATTTGGGGTTCGCGTGGTGCTAATGGCGTTATCTCCATTCATACCAAGCGTGGTAGCCGTGGTAACACACGTGTCGACTATTCGCTGCGCGTGCAGACTTCTTGGCAGCCAAAAGGTTACAACTTGCTGAACGGTGACGACTACACCATGATGCTCAAGGAGATGTATTACAATCCTACGCAGAGCTCCTCGGCTACGACGAATATCAATGAGATCAACTATAACCGTTCATGGGCTGAGTTCGAGAACTGGAACAACAACACCGATTGGGTGGATGCCGTGCAGCAGACAGGTATCAGCCAGTACCATTACCTGACCATTACGGGTGGCGGTGAGAAAGCCAACTTCCGTATTTCGGCGGGCTATGACCACCAGAACGGTACCATCATTGAGCAGCGGCTCGATCGCTTTTCGACGAAGCTCGCGCTCGACTATTTCGTGAGCGACCGTATCACGTTCCGTGTCACGTTCCCGCTCACCTATACCAACAACCATCGTAATTATGATGATAACATCCTCGGTCGTGCCCAGAAGATGAGTCCGAACATGAGTATCTATCGTCAGGATGCCAATGGCAACGATACCAATGAGTTTTACACCATGTTGCCTGGCGGAAAGAACGACAAGTCGGGTTCTACCGTAGCAGGAACGTCTTCCTATGAGTTGCGTGATATTCGTAGCCTCGGCAACCCCGTGGCCATTGCCCGCCAGGCTTGGCGTGATGAGAAGACATATCGTATCTCGCCGGAGTTCCGGTTGGACTACGACCTGTTGGGTACAGACGATTCCAAGACACGTCTGCGTTACACGGGATTGGTGTACATGGATATCTACTCGTCAAGCACGCCTAAGTATTGGCCGGCTTCATTGGTTATTCCTGCTTCTCTTAGTGAGGCTGCTTGGACCAGTGACAAGTATAACCGCAATGACACGTACGATTACAACTCACTGGGTATCAACACCAAACATACCTTGACGTTTACGCCTCATTTCAAAAACGAGGACTGGTACCTCACGATGATGCTGCGTGGTGAGCTGACCACGGGTAACAACAACAGTCAGACGGTGGTGTCTTACAACACGCCTAACGACATCAACTCTTCTACCACAAACATTCGACCGGCAAGTATGAGCACGGCCAATGGCCAGTGGCGTTCTATGTCGGGTTTGTATAGCGGACACCTTTCTTACAAGGGTCGCTACGCCCTTGACTTCTCGCTGCGTGCGGATGGCACGACCAAGTTTGGTAGCTCTAAGAAGTGGGGTTACTTCCCAGGTCTTTCTGCACGATGGAACATTTCTGACGAGCCTTTCATGAAGTGGTCTCGTTCTTGGCTCTCCATGTTGTCGTTCCGTCCTTCATGGGGTATCGTGGGTAACCAGCCTGGTTCTGAGTATCTGCAGTATGCTCGCTATGCCGTTAGTGGCGTTTACGGTCAGAATGATGCAGATGCAATGGCTTACCTGGAGGGTCTGCAGCTCAACAAGTTGCAGTGGGAGCGTACCACTCAGATTAACCTTGGTGGTGATTTCGGCTTCTTCAATGGATTGGTTGAGGGTGACTTCAACTACTATTACAAGAAGACGCGTAACCTCTTGATGAGCAATGTGACGATACCGTCTTCTACTGGTTTCTCAAGCCTTGCTTACACCAATGTTGGTGACATGGAGAACAAGGGATGGGAGCTGAATGTCGCGCTCAACAAGTTCGTTCGTGTTGGCAAGTTCTCCATGGACGCAAACTTCAACATTTCGCAGAACTTCAACAAGATTCTCAACATGGATGAGAGCGTCTTGGAGAGTATCAACTCTGAGTGGGATGCCTCCAGTCGTGGTTCTTACCTCAACCGCATCCAGGTCGGCAACCCATTGGGTTCTATCTATGGTTTGCGTTTCAAGGGTGTTTACCAGTATAGTTATGAGTATTTGGAGAACATGAAGTCTCGCAACGGCTGGTCTACCGAGCAGTTCCGCGATTACATTAACAATGACTTCCTGGCCAAAGGAAAGACGGCTCCTATCGCTATTGATGATGAGGGACATGTGCTCATGAACTCTTCTGGACTTCCCATCCGCCAGGTCTACAACTTCAATGATGGTAGTTCTACTTACGAGTTCCAAGGTGGCGATGCCATCTATGAGGATGTAAACCATGATGGTCAAATCAACTCGCTGGATATTGTTTATTTGGGCAACTCTAACCCAAAGTGGCAAGGCGGTTTTGGCTTTAAGTTGAATTACGGCGACTGGAGCTTGAAGACTTCTTTCACTTATCGTGCGGGTGTTGACATAGTGAACTCGGCTAAGATGAGCTTGGAGGAGATGTTCAATGCTTACAACCAGAGCTCTGCTGTTAACTATCGTTGGCGTAAAAATGGTGATGTTACCACCATTCCTCGTGCCATGTACGATACGGGTTACAACTTCTTGGGCAGTGATCGCTATGTGGAGGATGCTTCATTCGTGCGTATGAGCTATGTCCAGCTGGTTTACAACTTCAATAAGAAGCTGTTGAAGAAGATGGGTCTCCGTCGTTTGCAGGTCAGTGTTTCGGGACAGAACTTGCTCTGTTGGTCTAAGTATAGCGGAACGGATCCTGAGCACTCTGCGGGTGCGTGGGGTATCGCATACGATAGTTCACAGACACCAAGAAGCAAGTCTGTGACAGTCAACCTTAATGTTGGTTTCTAATAATAGATATTCTTTATGAAAGTCAATAATATATTTAAGAAGGTAGTGCTGGGTGCATGTGCAGTCCTCTCGTTGGGGTCCTGCAATGACTTCCTGACCATTTACCCTACCGATAAAACGGTGGCTGAGGACTTCTGGAAGAAGAAAGAGGATGTCGACCAGATGGTTACGGGTGCTTATGGCGCTATGATTTCTTACAATGTCATCGAGCGTTCCATAGTATGGGGTGCCCTTCGCTCGGATGAGCTTGTGAAACGTTCCAGCCTGTCAAACACGACTATTGATAATGTGCTGGCGATGAATCTCTTGCCTACAAATGGCTATAACTCGTGGGCCTCTTTCTATGCGGTTATCAACCGTTGTAACATTGTGTTGAATCATGCCGAAGGTGTGATGGCCGTTGACCCTGAGTTTACGCAAGGTGATTATGAGTCTGCAAGGGGGCAAATGTTGGCCTTGCGCTCGCTTTGTTATTTCTATTTGGTGCGCGCTTTCCGTGACGTGCCTTACACCACACAGAGCTACGAGGATGATACGCAGCAGATGCAAGTGGCTCAAATGTGCCCCGACAGTGTGCTCAACTACTGCATACAGGATCTGAAGGAGGCTGAGACAAAAGTGATGCGCTCGGGAGCTTATGGCTCGGGCAATTGGCGTAACACGGGCTATTTCACGCGTGATGCTGTTTATGCCCTGTTGGCCGACATTTATCTTTGGAAGGCTTCGATGAATCACAGCCAAAGTGATTATCAGAGTTGCATAGAATATGCTGATAAGGTGATTAATTCCAAGAATGAGTATTATAAGGAGAACACGATGGGTGGCGTCAGCGGTGCTGGTAAGGATATCTATCACCTGATTGATGGCCGCTCTGCGTTTAGCAGTATTTTCGCTTCCAACAATTCGCGTGAGAGCATCTTGGAATGGCAGTTTGATGGTGATAGAAACTCCAATACCGCCCTGGAGAACTATTATGACATGTCGGGATCTTCCGACAATCATGATGCCAGTGGTATGGTGGAGGCTTCCCAACTTTTCAACTCTGTCAATACGGATGCCAATTCGCTCAGTGGTACGAAGGTGTACGCGAGTAAGAACGATTACCGTTTCTGGAATAATATGTTCTTGGCTAATAGCTCCGAAGCGCTCCAGTTGGAGATTCGCAAGTACGTGAGCAAGTCGGGTGATATAACTGACATTGACAGCAGGAATGTAGGTGTGGAGAAGTCGTCTAACAACTTTAACAACTATCAGCGCAACTGGATTGTCTATCGCCTCTCGGATGTCATGCTCATGAAGGCGGAGGCACAAGTTCAAACTGCTTCAAGTAATTCGGATGCGGTGTTGAAGAGTGCTTTCAATTTGGTGCAGACCATCAATAAGCGTTCCATGAAGTCAGACGCGAAGGATACGCTTAAATATTCAGACTTCAACTCCAAGGCAAGCATGGAGGAACTTGTGCTTGCGGAGCGTGAGCGTGAGCTTTGCTTTGAGGGAAAGCGTTGGTTTGACCTTGTGCGATATGCTTACCGCCACATGGATGGTGTGAACAGCCAGCAGAAGATGGCTGATGTGACTTCATGGCCAGCGCTGCCGAAGGCCTTCACGCGTGCTATCATTCGTAAGTATGACACCGGAGGTGACGTGGTAGCTTACAAGATGAAGAGTGAACCCTATCTCTATTGGCCAGTGGCTCGTTCAGAGGTACATTCGAATCTCTTGCTGAAGCAGAATCCTGTTTATTCGGATAATCAAACATCAAGTAAAAACTAAAGATAATGAACACTACAGTATATCATAAGTTCGCAAGCAGGCTGGCTGCACTTTTGATGTTGCCCACGCTGCTTTTCGTGGCCAGCTGTAAGGAGGACATTGACGAGAATAACCTCTATACCTTCACAGGTGAGACCATTGAGAGCTATCTGGCTAATCGTCCCGATTCCTTCAGCAATTTCAACTATATTCTGAAGCGTGCGGGCATGGACAAGATCTTGTCGGCCTATGGCACATACACCTGCTTTGCGCCTACCAATGACGCGGTGATGGCTTATGTGGACAGTCTGTATGATGATGCTTCTGCAAAGATTGAGCACAATGGCATGACGGACCGCAGCCTGGAAGGACTGTCGGATTCGCTTTGCTCCGATATTGCCAAATATCATCTTGCTTCTTCCGAGGTGATGGCCATCAACATGCAGAATGGTATGACCATCCGCACCATGTTGGGACGTGATATCAACACGAGTATCGATTCTGTTTCAGGACAGACGCTTGTCAATACCTATTCCCTCATTACCAAGATGGACAATGAGTTGGAGAATGGTGTGGTGCATGTCATTAATAACGTGATTCGTCGTAGTAACCTGATGGTGACGGGCGAATTGAGTGCGCATCCCGAACTGTTCTCCATTTGGAAAGAAGCCATTGACCTCACGGGGTTGGAGGATTCTCTTTCCGATGTTGAGCGTAAGGTTACCGTTCCCTCTAATGCGGCTCCTTATAAGTTCTATACCCCAGAGAAGGCTGTCTTGGGATATACCATCTTTGCTGAAACCAACGAGGTGTTGAAGGCGCATGGCATCAACAATTTGAAGGATTTGATTGCTTATGCTAACAGCGTTTATGAGCATTGCGCCGACGCGGGATCGGGTTGGTACGACTATTACCGCGACAAGGGTGTCAAGGTCAGTACGGGCGACGACTATACCAGTCCCTACAACTGCTTGAACATGTTCTTGCGCTATCACATCTTGAAGTGTCGTGTGCCTTACAGCAAGCTTGTTACCAGTTACAATGAGGTGAGTAGCGTTCCTCTTTACGACTACTGGGAAACCATGTTGCCCATGACGCTTATCAAGAGCTTGCGTTCTGCTAAGGCTGGTGCTGGTAAGATTTTCTTGAATCGTTACGAGGCTAACAGCACCCTTACCGACCAGGTTGCTGGTTTGGGCTCCGATGGTATCCACCAGGTGGTCAACGGCCACAGTGGTATTGAGGTCCAGAAAGATAACATCCAGTCGCTCAACGGTTATATTCATCCGATCAACGACATGTTGGTCTATGAGGATTGGGTCCCTAAAGGCGTGCTGAACGAGCGTATTCGTATGGACTTCACTGCACTGATACCTGAGTTGATGTCGGCATCCCTTCGTGCTCCTACGTATGCTGAAGTCAAGGCTTTGAATGACGGAGTTTCGGGTAAGGATGGTGCTCTTTCTGGTGATTACATCCGCATACCATCTGATTTCTCCCCAGAACACTTAGTGCTTTATAGTGGTGAAAATACGCGCCTTTATTATCTTCCCGCTAATACGGGCTGGTTCAACTATCAAGGCGATGAGTTCAACGGCAAGGGATCGTATGACGTGGCTTTCCGTTTGCCTCCTGTACCCGATGGCGTATATGAGATACGTTTGGGCTTGTCTACGAATGGAAATAGAGGCATGTACCAGTTCTACCTCGGTGAGGGTACTAACAATCGCACGAAGATGCAAGCTCTTGACATACCTGTTGATGAGCGCGTAACGCCTACTAAAAACTCGGATGGAACACCCGATGTTTCTACAGGCTGGTGTCTTTATACGCTCTTGGAAGATTTGGGCGTTGAGACGGACAAGTCCATGCGTAATCTCGGTTGGATGCGAGGCCCGCTCTACTTTACAACCAAATCAGGAACAACGCCGATGCGTGGTCTGAACAACAACATCCGCCGTATTGTCACTCGTCGTGAGTTGAAACAGGGTGACAACTGGCTTCGTGTCAAGTCTGTGCTGGACGGTGACCAGTGGGAGCCGTATCTTGATTACATTGAAATTGTTCCGGTTAACGTATACAACAATTCTCGTTATCTGGAGGATATGTATTAAATCGCTTCAAAACAAAACAGATGAAAACAAACAAGTTATATAGAAATGCGGCAGTAGCCATGGCCTTCCTTGCAGTGGGGGCCATGACCACGGCTTGCTCTGATTGGGACGACCATTATGACAGCAATGGTATCACTGGCTCGGCCTCGGAAACCATTTGGGAAAACGTAAAGGCCAATGCCAATCTCTCTCAATTTGCCGAATTGATTCATAAGGCCGGTTATGATGAGGTTATCAACACCAGCCAGACCTATACAGTGTGGGCACCCCTCAACGGGACTTTCAATTATGACTCGTTGAAAGTTCTCCCGGTGAGCAATCTAAAGGAATATTTTGCCAAGAACCACGTGGCTCGTTTCAACTTCCCTGCTACGGGTTCCATCAATGAGTTTGTCACCATGCTCAACAAGAAGATGATGGCTTTCGTGGGAAGTGGCACCTACACCCTCAATGGAGTGGAGGTGGTCACCCCCAATGTGGCTTCTTCAAATGGTGTGCTTCATGTCACCAATGGTATGCTTGGTTATAAGGCCAACTTGATGGAGAGCTTGGATACATTGGCTTACCCCATTGATTCCATTGCGCGTTATTTTCACAAGTACGATACCAAGGTTCTTGATGAGGCTAACAGCGTCAAGGGGCCTGTGGTTGATGGTCGTTTGACTTACCTTGACTCCGTTTTTATAGAGCACAATCAGCTTGTTTATCTACACAATGCCTTGCTTACGCGTGAGGATTCCAGTTATAGTATGATTGTGCCTACCAATACGGCTTGGCAGAAGGCTTACACGGAGGTGAAGAAGCTTTACCATTATGCGCCTTTTACATACGTGAAGGAGGTGCCTGCTAACAACTTGTCGAAGGCAACGGATGATGAGAACTATGACAAGAGCTCTCGTGAACTTGACTTTGACTTGCTTCGTGATTCCATTACACATTATATTATTGCTAAGGACTTATTCTACAACAATAATGTCTACCACAATAAGGTCTTGAAGAGCTTGCAGTTAGGCAGCAGCCTGCAGACCGACTCGTTGGTCAGCACGGCGGGAGACATCTTCTATGGGGATGATGCCAAGAGCTTGTTTGAAGGTGCCACACGTATTGACAAGAGTAATGGTAGCATGTGGTTAACCGATTCCTTGCGCATGCGTACATGGATTTCTTGGAACCCAATCATTAAGATTCAAGGTGAGTATGGTCCCAATAAGGCATATAACAACAGTTCTTCTGACCGTTTCTCCTTATCCAAGA
Source organism: Prevotella sp. UBA6447 (assembly GCA_002437115.1). GTDB lineage: Bacteria > Bacteroidota > Bacteroidia > Bacteroidales > Bacteroidaceae > Prevotella. Next base: position 5,948 of record DJOD01000021.1, on the reverse strand, counting down.
CAGAGCAGAATCCGGATGTGTCTGGCACTGTTTCTAATGGTGCTTACGTGTCGGTATCTCCTGCTTCTCCTCGTTCTAATCCTGAGGCTATCTTCTATTTGCCAGGGGTTCGCTCTGCAAGCTATGCGGTTTATGTTTGCTTTGTGCCTGCCAACATCAACAAGAACACTTACGTGACTGACATTCAGCCGAATGTAGTAGCGGTTACCATGGGATACAATGATTTGAGCGGCAAACCGAAGGAGCAACAATTGAAGGCCAATGGCGCTTCGACTTTTCAAAACGATGTCTCCAAGATTGATACGGTCTATGTGGGCGATTTTACCTTCCCCATATGCTACTATGGTACTGGCCAAAGCACCGCCACACAGGCTTCTTATGCTCCTTACATCCGAGTGCAAAGTCGCGCAACCAGCAAAAACAATGCTGACCGTACGCTCCGCATCGATTACATCATGCTTGTGCCGAAGGAACTTGACACGTATCTGAAGGAGCATCCAGGCTACAAGTATCAGCATGACCTCGACTAAGTCTCACTTTAAAATCTGAATGAAAATGAAAAGAAACTATATTCTTTGCTTGAGCATTCTTCTTGCTGCCACTTCTGGCTTGCCTGCCAAGGCTCAGGACGATGCTACTTCTGGCGATGGAGCTGAGACGGTGGTCGTCAAGAAGAAAGCCCCGGTTGTCAAGAAAGACAAGTACCCAATGATGGAAGTCAAGGGTTCTGTGGTAGATGCAGCCACCAACAAACCATTGGCAGGTGTGCAGCTCCAGACGCTCAATGATATCCATTATACAGCCATGACCAACGACAAGGGTGAGTTTACCATCAAGGTTCCTACCTTTGCGACGGCTCTCTATGTGCATGCGCCGCAGTATCTTAGCCAACAGGTTCCCGTCAGCAAAGATGGCCTCAAGATTAAGATGCTTGCCGATGGCTTCAAGTCGATGTATGGTACTTCTACCGATATCCTGGCCGATCGTGTGATGACGGTAAACCACACCACATCGCAGAGTGTTGAGACGGACATGGAGAACACTATAGGTGCTGACATTCGTACCATCTCGCGCAATGGTGGCCCTGGTTACGGGGCTGCCATGTTTATCCGTGGTCTCAACTCGCTCAACGCCAATGCCCAGCCACTCATTGTGGTGGATGGCATCGTGCGCGATATGATGCCTACCCGTAGCATGATTCACTATGGCGACTACAACAACCTCCTGCTGAGCATCAACCCTGACGACATCGACAAGGTGCAGGTGCTGAAGAACGGAACTGCTCTTTACGGTGCCAAGGGTGGCAATGGTGTGGTGCTCATCACCACCAAGCGAGGTCACTCCATGGCTACCCGCATTGACGCTAACATTGGTGTGGGTGTCACCACGGTGCCTAAGTTGCCCGACATGATGAATGCCTCCGAGTACAGGCTCTATGCTTCTGAGATGCTGGGGACCTATCCTAACATCAATAACAAGATTACCCCCGACCACATCGGATTCTTGATAGATGACCCTACGAGCTACTATTATAATATGTACCATAACGACACCGATTGGTCCAAGGAAGTGTACCACACGGCCATGACGCAGAACTACTCTATCAATGTGCAGGGTGGTGACAACATTGGTATGTATAACCTGTCGTTGGGTTACACCGACGCGCAGAGCACCGCCCGTAAGAACGGCTTCAACCGTTTGAATGTCCGTTTCAATACTGACATCAATGTCATTAAGAACCTCACCACGCGTTTCGACATGGCTTTTGTGAAGCTCAATCGTGACGTGTTCGACAATGGTGCTCCTGAGGATTTGGCATCGGCTCCTGTTTCATCCCCGACTTTCCTCGGGTTGATCAAGGCGCCTATTCTCAGTCCTTATACTTACAACAGCAATGGCAAGCTCTCAAGCACGCTCGCTCCAGCCGACGATTTCTTGACGGGCATCGACAAGACCCTCACGTTGGGCAACCCGACAGCGCTTTTGGCCAATGGCAATGCTATCAACAAGAACCGTGTGGAGAACACCCAGTTTTATGCGGTCATTGCCCCGACTTACAAGTTCAGCAACAGCCTGAAGCTGACGGAAACGTTCAACTACACGCTTGATCGAATCTCACAGCGTTATTATCGTCCCATCAATGGCATGCCTACTTTCTTGATTGAAGGATTGGGAAATGTCCAAAACATGAGTAAGTCGGCTTTTGCCAAGCAGACCAGCATCATGAGTGACACGCGCTTGCAGTGGACCAAGCAGTTGGGTGCGCACTTTCTCGACATCTTTGGCGGCTTCCGTTACACGTCGTTTGCCTATGATGCCAACAATCCTACGGGCCAGTATTCAACGGGAGGTAGCGATAAGCAGCCCAACATTTCTGCTAACATGACTTATACGGAGGCCACGGGTGTTGACGACACTTGGAAGTCGGCTGCTTGGTACGTTAATGCTGATTACAATTACCGCAACCGTTACTTCGTGAATGCCACCCTGACTGCTGAGACGAGCAGCCGCTTTGGCGAGAACTCAGAAGGCTTGGGCCTTTTCGGTGTGAAGTGGGGCATCTTCCCCAGCATCCAGTTGGGCTGGAACATCACCAATGAGTCTTGGTTCCCGAAGAATACGGCGATTAACTACTTGTTGCTCCGCGTAGGCTATGATATCAGCGGTAACGACGACATCAGCAACTATGCCGCTCGCACTTCGTTCACTGTCGGCACTTATCTTAATCGTGCCAACTATGCCCAGCTGTCAAACATCGGTAACGATAAGATTACCTATGAGAAGACGGGCAAGTTCAATGTGGGCTTGCAGTCTTACTTCTTCGACAACCGTTTGGGCTTAAGCTTCGACTTCTACATGAACCACACCAGCAACCTTCTGACGCTGAAGACATTCAACAACCCAGTGGCAGGCATCAACAACTATTGGAGCAACGGTGGCTCTCTTGACAACACAGGCTTTGAGGTTGCACTCTCTGGCAAGCCCGTGGTCACCAAGAACTTCAATGTGGAGCTTGGCGCAAGTGTCGGTCATTACAGCAACAAGATCAAGTCGCTGCCCAATGATAACAAGATGTGGGTTGACGGCCAGCAGACTGCCAACGGATTTACCTCAAGCATTTACGGCACTGACAACGTAGCTACCATCATCGGACAGGCTGCTGGCGTGTTCTACGGTTATAAGACGGCTGGAGTTTTCTCTACTGATGCCGAAGCCAAGGCAGCGGGCAAGGACGGCTATCTTTATATGGTGGATGCCACAGGAGCTCGCCAGAATTTCAAGGCTGGTGATGTCCATTTTGTTGACCTCAATGGTGACGGACAAATCAGTGAAGCCGACAAGACCATCATTGGCAATCCGAACCCTGACCTCTATGGCAATCTCTTTGCCAACGTCACCTGGAAGAACCTCACTTTGAGCTTGGGCTTCAACTACAGCCTTGGCAACGATGTGTTCAACTACCAGCGTTCGTTGCTCGAGGGAGAGAACAACTTCTGGAACCAGACCACAGCCGTCAACAACCGTTGGCGCTATGAGGGACAGCAGACGGATATGCCTCGCCTGAGCTATAACGATGCCATGGGCAACAGTCGTTTCAGCGACCGCTGGATTGAGGATGGCAGCTACCTGCGCTTGAAGACCTTGACGCTCACCTACAAGGTGCCTGTTCACCTCTCTTGGTTGCAGGGACTCAGTGTGTGGGCACAGGCCGACAATCTCTTCACCATCACCCATTACTTGGGCAGCGACCCTGAGTTCTCGGCTGCCAACAATGTGCTTTATCAGGGCATTGACCCAGGTAACGTGGCTCTCAGCCGTGCGTTTACCTTCGGTCTGCGCATCAACCTGTAACACCATGAACCAAAATAGATTTCATCACAATGAAAACATTCAATCATACATTCAGATTTAAGGCTTTGAGCTTGGCGCTGCTGCCGCTCTGTCTTTGCGCGTCGCTGGTGTTCACCAGCTGCCAAGACATGATGGAGACAGACTCCAACAGGCAGGTGTTCAACCCCGATCTCAGCCAGAAGACCGACTCCATCTTCTATACACTTGGCATCCTCAAGGGGGTGCAGCAGGCTATCGACCAGTACGTCCTTGTGGGTGAGATGCGCGGCGACCTTGCCACGACCAATCACTACACGGAGACGGCCCTTCGCCAACTTTACAATTTCTCTTACGATGCCACCAACAAGTATGACTCCGCCTACGTCTGGTATCGCGTCATCAACAACTGTAATTATTATGTTGCCCATCGGGACACAACCCTGATGACCGGTTCCAACTATGTGGCACGCAGTGAGTATGCGCAGGCTCTCAGCATCCGTGCGTGGGCTTATATGCAGCTTGCCAAGACCTATGGAACGGTGCCTTTCTTCACTTATCCCGTCACATCCATCTCAGAGGCTGAGAAGGCCTCCAATGGCGAGAAGAAGGACTTGAAGGGCATTGTTGATGCCTTGGCCCCCGAGCTGGAGAAGTTCAGTGGCATTACCGTTCCCAATTATGGAACGATTGACGCGGGTAAGACCAATGCGGGTGACCAAAAGGACGTGGACAGCAAAAAGACAATGTTCCCCGTTGACCTTGTGTTGGGTGACATGTATCTTGAGACCAACCAATATGAGCGTGCTGCCTTGAGCTATTGGACGTACATCCGTGACAACCGACTCACGACGCGTAAGATTCTTAACTATCCTCGTAGATCTTACACTTACCCCAATCAGCTTACTTATCCCAGTGACCTGAGTACTTCGAATACCATGTATGCCATTTGGAACAGCATTTTCAGCGTTAGCAGTCCCACGGATGTCATCACGTATGTGCCGATGGGTGTCAACTCGCTTCGTGGCACGACCACCAATCTGCCTAAGCTCTTTGGTTGGGATTATTACACCACGAATGTCGACACTGCTGCGATTAACAATGGCACGGGTGTCTACAATGCTTCCGAGCAGTATGTGCTGGAGCGTCAGATAGACCCATCGCCAGTTTACCTCAAGCTGGCCAACAGCCAGCTCTATTACTATAAGCCGGAAGGAGCAAAGCAGGATGTCGTGTCTTCCATGCGTTTGGGTGACATGCGCCGGCAGCAGACGTTGCAGTCTGTCACGAAGACCGACTCAACGTTCTATGTCATGACCAAGTATGAGTCGGGCAACATCAACATTTACCGTAACGCCACGGTTTACCTCCGCTTGGCCGAAGCCTTGAATCGTATGGGTTATCCCGATGCCGCCTTTGCGATTCTCAAGGATGGCATCGGTGACGGACAGCTGTCCAGTGCCGATTATGTGGCCGACTCTCTTGGAAATTACAAGTCTGGTTATATGCGCGACACTACCTACACGTTGCTTGAGACAAAGATACCTTTCTTGTCAGAGGCTTACTATTCTTACTTCTCACGCAGTGAGACAGGCTCAACTGTCAATGAGACGCAATACAACTACGGCATCCACTCACGTGGTTGCGGGGAGGCTGTTGAAGGCAGCTATTCTGGCTACCAGTATGCCACGGTCATAGAGAATAAGCTTGCGGAGCTTGGCGTGCGTCATGAAGGTGCTATAGACAGCACGTTCCTTTTCGGTCCGGCTGCCATAGATGCCATGGAAGACATCATCTGCGATGAGTACGCCTTGGAGCTTGCCTTTGAGGGAAGCCGCTTTGGAGACCTCACTCGTATCGCTCGCCATAAGAACGCTTCCGAGTATGGAGGTGCCAATTATGGTGGCCAGTGGCTGGCTCGTAAGCTCGCGTTTAAGAATCCAGCCGTTGACCTTACGCAAGAGAAGAACTGGTTTATGCCTTACAGGTAAGGCTTTAGTTCCCACGATAAACTTTGAATCCCCGTCAGTCCATCTGGCGGGGTTTCTTTGTCCTTGCCATTGAAGGCCAGCGCCATCCTTTGTATGGTAAGATACTTCGTTACCATCCGAAATCAGCCG
>DJOD01000057.1 GCA_002437115.1 Prevotella sp. UBA6447 | reverse complement strand
ACAAATCAACATAGACCCGAAATGGTCAATGACATATTTAGGGTTGCGGCTGATGCTGCTTAAAATTTAACGGAGTATTGGTTCTAAAATAACAACTATTATTTTTCAAGGTTTCTGTGCTTTTGTCTAAGGTTTTGGTAACCAGGGGTTGCGAGTTGATCTTCGGAGGGTCGCCGCGTGCCGTGGGCTGTGTGGAAGGCGTGGGCCGCATGAAGGCCCGTTTGAGGTGACACGACATGATGTGCGGGCACACAGTGCTTGACGTAAATCAAATAATTAACATTTTATAAGAGTTTGTAGTGCGTTAATTTGCCATTTTTCTCTTTTTTTATTAAATTTGCGACCGTAGTTATTACGTATAAATAGACAATTATCATTCCTTATGAAAAAAATCCTATTTGGCAAGTGCACGCTTGTTGTGCTTGGCTCATGGCTCGTTTCCATGCCTGTCAGTGCCGTTTCACAAGGAGGCAACGACATCGGCAATGGAGCAGTCGTTTCAAACACAAAGCCCAAAAGCTTTGACGAGTTGGTCGGAACTGTCATCAATTATGACAACCGCTCCAACTATTGGACAACGGGAAATCCTGTCACACCGGCCGAAGGCCAGTCTGACGACGACCTGCTGAAGCGCATCTTTGCGTTCTACAACGTGAAGACGGGCAAGTTCTTGAACCTTGGTGGTTGGTGGGGGTTGCGCTCCGCGCTGGGCGACTCGCCTTACTTGTTCTGGGTGCAACGCCACAGCAACAAGAAGATCACCGCCAACCAAGTGGTGAGATATCCGCTTGTTCAGGGCGAGACAACCGTGGTGCCGTCACTGCTGACAAACATGTTTGCCACGCGCTACGAGAGCCCGCGCCGGGTAGGCATCGGCAGCCGGCAGGGCTACGAGAGCCATGCCACCTACACGAAGCTGCAGGTGGTGGATCAGAAGACGGGTAGCGTGGCTTACACCATCGACACCGCCAAGGATACCGACGGACACTTCGGCACCTACCACGACCTCGACCTCTCCAAGCAGCGCGTGGAAGCCGAGATAGACCTCTCCACTTGTAAGGACAACAACGAGAACATCCTCTCCATCGGCAGCGACATTGGCAGCTGGGGATGGGGCACTGCCGAGAAGCATGCCGTGGCCGATAACGTGCATATCTATTATAATGCCACCAACACGGCCACCAAGAGCCTTGCCGCGCATGAGCTGCAGGTGGTCTACGTGGGTGTGAGGTGCAACGACCCCAACGGCCTGAAGAAGAGCTTCTACAACGTGTCGGCCACCACGCCGGTCAAGTTGAGCCTCACCAACAAGGGACTTGTGGTTGACGTGTCGGCCAGCACCACCTACTATGCCGACGAGGCCAGCACGCTGACCGCCAATGGCCGCATACAGGTGGGCAGCCTTGAGGGCCGCAGCCGCAGCTACGCCACCTACAAGAAGCTGCAGGTGGAGCATGCTGACGGAACTGTCGATAAGATTGTGCCCGACGGCTTCGTGGCAAAGGGTGCGCTGATTGGCCTAGCCGAGGGCGCCACTTACAAGAGCGAGACAGACTGCGGAGCCAACCTCAACTTCGATCTCGACAACGACAAGGTGGTGGCCGTGCTCGACCTCTCCACCTGCAAGAACAAGGCCGAAAATGTCCTCTCCATTGGTCGTGCCATCGGCAAGTGGCTGGGCTACAACCTCCACTGCTACTACACGCCAAGCACGGGCGAGCTGCAGATGAACTACACCCAGGCCAACGAGTTCAACCAAGGCACAGGCCGCAAGACCATCACGCTGAAGGACAAGACCGCGCCGCTCTACATCACGATGAGCAAGGACGGCGTGTCGGTCAGCAATGGCGATGCCAGCTCCACCACGCTCTTCTCCACGCTCAACATACCCTTCGGCTACGGCCCTGGCAACACCCTGGAGGTGGGCAACGTGGAAGGCAGCAACCGTAGCAACGCCACCTACAAGCGCGTGACGATAGGCAGCGAGGACGTGACCGACGCGTTCAACAACGCCGATAAGGCCACGGGTACTGTGGTCAGCAAGGTCATCAGCCCCGACACCGACAAGGTGGAGGCCGAGCTCGACCTCAGCACCTGCACGGGAACCAACGAGAACATCCTCTCATTGGGGTCGAAGGTGTCGGCCTGGAGCTTTGGCACGGACTCCATTGGGCGCTTGCACCTTTATTATACGGCACAGAGCGGCAAGCTCACCGTGTGGTATGTGGGCAACGGCCAGCAGGTGGCGTTCAACCAGACGGTCGACAAGGCCACACCGCTCACGGTGTCGCTGGCCAAGGCCACGGGTCTCATCATCAATGGCGTGCCCTACTTCGGGCAGCTCGAGATACCCTACCGCGAGGGATACGCCGGTGAGATTGTGCGCTACAAGAACGTGAAGGACAACATGCCCGAAATTAACAGCCAGGGCAACTACGTCACCGACGACAACGGTAGCGGCATACAGCGCGTCTACACCAACTACATCTTTGCCGATGAGAGCCGCAGCGGGAAGCGGCAGACCTACTTCCTCACCTCTAACTTCACCAAGTCGAAAGGCTTCGCGGCTGGCGAGGAAAACTTCTTCGCCTACACCAACCTGGAGAGCGACAAGGCCGACTACTACAGTGGCGTGTATGGCGACCGCACGGTCAGCGACACGGGCGGCATGAACAGCCCCGTGGTGTCGCAGTGGTCCATCGACCCCGTGGCCGACCCGACAGGTCGTGGTCAGAACCTCTACACCCTGTCGCTCACCATGCCTTACGATGCCGAAGACCCAAAGGGCACAGCCCTCACACAGCAGAAGCAGTTCTTCTTGGCTCCAACGCAGAAGTATGTGTATGGTCCCGACGGCAACAAGTATTATGACAGCGACACCGACGAGACGGGCTCTTACCCCGACCCCAACGACCTGGAAGACGTGGATCTGACCAGCACGCTCAACGATGCCTGCTACTGGAAGATAATCTCGCTCTACGATCACCGTCAGGTCATGGACAACTCCGACAGTGAGCTGCGCCACCAGGTAGACGCCTCCTTCCTCATCTGCGATGGCAACTTCACGCGAGAGAACGGCGTGCTCACGCGCTGGCAGAGCACGGTGGATGCCAGCCACCTGCGCATCGGCTACGACGGCTACTACAAGACCTCGCCGCAGGACCGCGATTACACAGAGACCGCGAAGGGCAAAGCCGACCGCTACAACCACGCGCGCTACATGGCAGCCAACATCTACAACGGTGGGCGAGGTCGTCTCTACCAGACGCTGAAAATTTTCACGCCGGGATGGTATGTCGTCCATTGCAAGGGCATGACCAACGTGGGCGCCAAGCTCTTCGTGGAGTATGGCGGCAAGCGCAACACCAAGGTGCTGACGCAGGTGACCGACGACGACCTGCAGAAGTTGCGCAGCATGGACGCCAGTGTGGCCAAGTGGCCCATGGACACCGACATGCCGCTCTACAACTCGGCGGTGTGGATGAACGACCCCTACCGCAAGGACGCCGACCCCACCAAGTATGACAACCAGGTTTTGCTCTACGTCGACAGCATCGGCCGTGAGAACCCAGGCGACCTGACCATTGGTGTTGAGGTGGAGCAAGGAGCCGACGGCGTGGCCACGACAGACGAGTGGACGGTGTTCAACGACTTCAGCTTGCTCTTCGGAGGAGCCAGTCCCGCGAAGGAACCGTACCTCATCCTTGACGAGGACAAGACTTCGCTCGACTACATCGACCGGGGCGTGCACCCCTATGTGGGCAAGTCGCTGTTGCTGCACCGCAACTTCACACTCAACAAGTGGAACACGTTCATCCTGCCTGTCAGCCTGACCAAGGAACAGTTTTGCGGTGCCTTTGGCGAAGACAGCCGGCTGGCTGAACTGACCAGCCTGACACCCACACGCGTCAACTTTACGTCGGTCGACATCAAAGGCGCGGCTGCCGACGACGTGGTGCTCCAGGCGGGCGAGCCTTACATCATACAGCCCACCAAGGCGGCGGGAACCGAAGACACGACCGTGGCAACGCAGGAGATATGGACATGGGAGTCGAATGGCGCACAGTCGGAGAAGGTGACTGTCGGAACGCCGTTCTACACCATCCTGGGCGTGACCCTGGATGGTCCGAAAACAACGGGCGACAACGAGTTTGAGCATTACAACTTCACTGAGATGAGCGACTACTATGCCGACAACATCTACGTAAGGTCGACCGAAGGTGTGGACGGCGACGGCCAGGGCACAATGATCATGAAGGGCACCTACTGCAAGAACTTCAAGGGCACACAGATCATCGAGGGCCACGCTTCGCTCAACTTCACGGGCAACCAGTATGCCTATGTGATGAAGGACAACGTGATGAAGCAACTACCGCAGGGACAGCCGTATGGCACGAAGGGCATGCGCTGCTGGTTTGAGTACAAGGAGAACGCCGCGAGCCAAGCCACGCCGAAGGTGTTTATCGACGGCATTGGCGACGAGGTGACCAGCATCGACGAGGTGGACAACGACAACCCCCTGACGGTCGGTGGACGCTATGCCAGTGGTGTCTTCAACCTCAACGGCCAGATGGTGCGCCAAGGTGCGGGTACCGAGGGTCTGCCCAATGGCATCTACATTGTGAACGGAAAGAAAGTGATGGTTAGAAACAACAATTAAAAAAGACTATAACATGAAGAAAACTTATGTTTGCCCCATAATCCAGGTGGTCGTCATGTGTGACGACCTGATGAGATTCGAATCGGGAGTACATGTTAACAGCAAGCACGAAGCCGACGTTGAGGACGCGGACGATGCAACCAGCGAGCTGCCCTGGGGCAGCAACGACTAACTGGGGCTGAAGGCTAACTTAGCCTGCCACTTACACGCGAAAGAGGCGGACGACGCTTGGGGACAAATCCCAAGGGCCGTTCGCCTCTTTCGTGTTTGCTTGTGGGGGCACTGTGCTTGCCGATGGAAGGATTTACCGTAACCATCCGAAATCAGC
>DJOD01000028.1:18807-18989 GCA_002437115.1 Prevotella sp. UBA6447 | reverse complement strand
TTTTCCTACAACGCATCATTCGCATCACAGAATGTTGCGAAGGTGATGATGAAGGAAAACGAAGTGCCGTATTCCATGGCTTCTTTTCAAGGAACTCATGGCAAGCACGTACATTGCGAAATTAATTTTCGACAGGTGTCGGAACACGCCGAACCGAAAGTTAATTAGTCATACTATCAAAG
>DJOD01000028.1:0-18752 GCA_002437115.1 Prevotella sp. UBA6447 | reverse complement strand
ACTCTTTGGCTGGCAGCGGAAAGCCGCTTAGCCTTTTATCTCAAATTTTAACGAACTATTGATATTTTAGTCGTTTTGTTCTTATTGCCCTGCAAAATTACATCATTCCAATGGAAATCATGACTTTCTGCCCTGCTTTTTGACCCTTTTTTAGTTTTCTCTGTTGCCTGTATGAACTGTGGGCAAAGGCTTTTTATCCATGCAGGGCAATTATGCCCGCATGTGGCTTGGCCAAGCGTGTAGGCTTGCTTTGCGTGGTGCGGATTACTTCCCCGAAAAACCCCGCACCACTCGAGATTGGACAATGCGGTATCTCTTGCAAAAAAATAATAGCTTAAATTCCAGAAATAATAGATATTATTTTTAAATTTAAGCTATTATTTTTCATAATCTGCATTTTGTTGATTACCAGGCAGTTACATTATGCAGGTGGCATGTTCCGTGGATGTAATACCATGTTTCGTGTCGCGGTCTTTCCAAATGCTGGATGGCTGCTGTGTGAGCGTGAAACGTTCTTTCCTTGATGGTTATAAAATCATCGCTGTTAGTTTTTTCAGCATTTCATTCAAATAAAGGAGTTGACTTCACCATGCTTTTCCCTTTAGGCTCAACTCTTTGCTCGCCAGAATATCTGAAAATCGCATCCGCAACATAATATCCAAGGTTTACAGGCACTGCGTTTCCAATCATCTGTTCGATATTGGTTATTGTTCCCTCAAAGTTGAAGTCTTCAGGAAACGTCTGTAGTTGAATTGGTTTTCCCCCACGAATTCTCATAGCGATAGTCTCTGCTTGAATATTTTTGTCCAAACAATCCAGGGTCTATACCTTCTATCAGTTGTATGGTCTGTTTGATCTTTTTTGCCATTTGAAATATTGTTTATGCAAAGATAGTGGAAATTTTGGGCATACGCAATCTATATTCCGTAATTTTTCGATATGCCACATTGAAAAGGGTGAGTTAACGTTTGTTGAGGCAGGGATGGCTTTTATGGGTTAAAAACAGTTCAAAATAAATGTGCCAGAGAAGTCTACTTTTGCATAAAAATTTTTGTACCTTTGCAATCCAACTTTTATCCACGTAGCTATGGCTTTGAACACGGACAAGAATACGAAACTCTATTTTTCCATCAAGGAAGTGGCACAGCTCATCGGTGTGAGCGAAAGCACATTGCGTTACTGGGAGACGGAATTTCCCAACATCCGACCCAGGACGGTGAGCTCCACCAAGGTACGACAATACACGGCACAGGATGTGGAACAGCTTAAGGTTATTTACAACCTGCTGAAAGTAAGGGGATTTAAGATTGCAGCCGCTCGCAAGTACATACGTGAGAACCGAGAGTCGGCGGACAAATTGTCGGTAGTCCTTGACACATTGGCGGTAGTGCGCGACCAGTTGAAGACCTTGCGCGACCAGCTGAACGGACTTGTCTGAGCGGGTTGCCGTTTGTCGGTTTGGTGCCGAAGGCAAGCAAAAGAGCCGTAACAATGTTCTGCATGGAGATTGATACGGCTCTTGTCTGTAGGTGGTAGCGGGCAACCGATGAGAGAAGTGCCCGATAAGTCTTTGCATGAAGGCCAAGGCTTTTACATGATTTGCTGTGTTTCTTGCATGTCGTCAATCTTTTTCAGCGCGTCAAGAATGACTTTCACTTCGTCGCGGTCGTGCACACGCACCTCTATTTGTCCCTCGAAAATGCCCTTGTCAGCGGTGAAGTTCACCTTGTGTATGTTGACATTCATCTGCTTGGAGATGACCTCTGCCACATCGTGTAGCATACCTTTGCGGTCGATGCCATGCACTTCGATGGTGGCATCGAAAAAAAGTTGCTTGTGCATATCCCACTTGGCATCGAGTATGCGCGGGCCGAAACTGGTTTTCAGCTTGCTTGCCACTGGGCAGGAACGTTTGTGTATCTCCACATGGTGGTTGCTGTCGATAAAGCCAAGGATGTCGTCGCCGGGGATTGGATGACAGCAGGAGGGGAAGATGTACATGCCAATGGTGTTCTCGCTGATGATGCAAGGCTGCTTCTTGTTGAAGCCATTGCCCACCACGAGAAGTCCCTTGCTGGGAGGTACTGTCGGCTGGTAAGTCCTGTCTTTCTTGGCTCTTCCGAGGAAAGGCACATACTTGCGCCAACCGCTGCCCGACTTATCCTTGTTGGCCTTGCCCTGTAGCGCGCTGAGATCCTTGTCGTTCAAGATCACCGTCTTGTCGCCCAAGGCTTGCAGAAGGTCGTCGTGCTTGGTGAAGTCGTGGTATTTGCAGAGCTTGTCGATGGTTGACACAGACGGCTCCACGTCGTTGGCTTTCATCCATTCGTTGAGAATGTCTTCGCCTTTCTTCTGCGCTTCGCGGCTTTCGCGGCGCAAGATGGCCTGGATCTTGCCCTTGGCCTTGGCCGTGGAAACGAAGCCAATCCAGTCGGGTTTGACGTGTTGAGAGTTGGAGGTGAGCACTTCCACCTGGTCGCCGCTTTTCAGCTTGTGGCTCATGGGCACCAGCTTGTGGTTGACCTTGGCGCCGATGCAGTGGCTTCCGAGAAAAGTGTGTATCTGGAAAGCGAAGTCGAGTACGGTGCAGTCGGCCGGCATGGTCTTAACCTCTCCTTTTGGCGTGAAAACGAAAATCTCCGAAGAGAAGAGGTTCATCTTGATGGAGTCGAGAAAGTCCATGGCATCGGGCTGCGGATCGTCGAGTATTTCCTTGATGGTTCCCAACCACTTGTTGAGTTCATCGTCGTCGTCTTTGAAATCGCCTTCCTTGTACTTCCAGTGGGCTGCAAATCCTTGCTCGGCGATTTCGTCCATGCGCTCGGAGCGTATCTGTACCTCAATCCACTGACCCTCGTTGCTCATCATGGTGGCGTGGAGCGCTTGGTAACCGTTAGCCTTTGGGTGGTTCACCCAGTCGCGTAGCCGGTCAGGATGACTCTTATAAATCTGGTTGAGAGCCACGTAGATGCGGAAGCACTCATTGATCTCGTCTTTGGGGTCATCGGGCTTGAAGATAATCCTGACGGCGAGAATATCGTAAATCTCATCGAAGGTAACGTGCTTGTTTTGCATCTTGCACCAGATGGAGTAGGGGCTCTTGACACGTGCCTTGATATGGTACTCTATTCCCATCTGGTCGAGCTTCTTGCGGATGGGGGTCGTGAAGTCATCGAAAAGCTTGTCGCGCTGTTCCTTGGTGAATGACAGTTTGCCCTGGATGTCGGCGTACTCCTGTGGATGCTCATAGCGGAAACTCAAGTCCTCCAGTTCTGTCTTGATTTTGTTGAGTCCCAGCCGGTTGGCCAATGGCGCGTAGATATAGAGCGTTTCACCTGCAATTTTGTATTGCTTGTTGGGTGGCTGTGAGGCCAGGGTCCGCATGTTGTGCAGACGGTCGCATATCTTGATGAGGATGACGCGTATGTCATCGCTCATCGTGAGCAGGAGCTTCTTGAAGTTCTCGGCTTGTGCGGAGGCGTGGTCGCCAAAAATGCCACCGCTGATTTTTGTCAGGCCGTCAACAATCTGCGCGATTTTGGGGCCGAAGATGTTTTGCAAGTCTTCAACCGTGTAGTCGGTGTCTTCTACGACATCGTGAAGCAGGGCCGCACAGATGCTTGTGGAGCCCAGCCCCATCTCCTCGCAGGCAATCTGTGCCACGGCGATGGGGTGCATGATGTAGGGCTCTCCCGACAGGCGGCGTACGCCTTTGTGTGCCTGCCGTGCAAAGTTGAACGCCTTCGTGATGATGTCTACCTTTTTGCGGTGCCGAGAGTGCAGATAAGTATCCAGCAGATGATGGAACGCATTGGTAATCATCTTGTCATCGGCGGCTTCGCGCTCTTTAATTTTCAGCTCTTGATCATCCATGGCTATAGGTTTAGATGGGTGTGACATGATGAGTGGGTTTGCTGTTGGCACAGTGGGGTTGTGGCTTTCCTCAAGGTGTCTTGCTCTTATTTCACCTTGAGCTTCTTTCCGGCTCGTATGCTGTTTCCCTTGATGCCGTTGAGCTTGCGCAACTTTGACACGGTGGTGTGGTTGCGCTCGGCTATTTCGCTTAGAGTGTCGCCGTTTTTGATGGTGACGCTCTTTTGCTTGGTTGCGCGCTTCTTGCTTCTTGCCTTTTGCTTGCTGCTCCTGCTGGAGCTTGCATTTCGCGACGTGGTGGTTTTCTCCTGCTTCTCGGATGTTTGTGGTTCGCTGTCGGCGTTGCTGCTTTCTTTGTCTTTGTTTTTGTCGGAGGTTTTGTTGCGTCCCTCAATGCGCGTTACCTGGTTGTTGTGCACCACATAAGTGCCGTTGTCGGAGGGACCAACCTCTCTGCGCTTGGGCAAGTAGTTTTTGGGATTGAACGCGTAAACAGAATCTTCGTTGTCAATGAACGCGTTGACCAGGTCGGCCGGAAGACGAAGTGCCGACGGCTTACTGTTGCCGTTGACAATGTCGCGGCGGTATTGGGGATTGAGATCTTCCAGTTGCGCAAGGTCGATGCCCACGACATGGGCTACCTGCTTCAAGTGAACGTCGCGGTTGAGCATTACAGTATCGGTCTTGGCAGGAAGGTCGGCGGTGAGTGGGCAGATGTTGTGTTCACAATAATAGTTCATGATGTAGTTGGCTGCGATAAAGGCAGGGACGTAACCGCGTGTCTCTTTCGGAAGCAAAGAATAAATCTTCCAATAGTCTTTCTCGCCTTTGAGACGGTGAATGGACTTGTTAATCTTGTCGGGGCCACAGTTGTATGCGGCGATGACCAGGTTCCAGTCGCCGAAGATTTTGTAGAGGTCGCTGAGGTAATGTGCTGCAGCGTAAGAGGCCTTGATGAGGTCGCGACGCTCGTCGACGAGTGAGTTGATAGTCAAGCCGTAACGTTTGGCTGTGGAAAGCATAAATTGCCAAAGGCCAACGGCTTTGGCCTTTGAGACAGCCCTGGGGTTTAGCCCAGACTCGATGACGGGCAAGTATTTGAGTTCCAGGGGCAAGTCGTAGGCTTCAAGGGCTTCCTCGAAAACCGGCATGTAGAAGTTTTGTGCGCCAAGCATGTAGGCAACCTTTCGCCTAAGGTCGCTGCTGTAGCGGTCGATGAATTTCTGCACAATGTCGTTGTAGGGCATCTCTATGATGGTTGGCAACTTGGCAAGCCTTTCCTTGTAGACCTCTTGGTCGTAGACGGGATTGACATCTGGCAGGTTGCAGTCGTCGTCGGCTTTCAGGTAAGTTTTTGCGTTGTAGAGGTTCATGAGACTATCGAGCTCTTGCGTCATGGAGGCGGGTAGCTCGATGCTCTCTTTCTTGCCATCGTAGTTGGTGACAGTTACCGTCTTCTCCTCATTGACTTGTGCGAGAGAAGGAGTAGCACATCCTATCATGACTATGGCAATCCATAAAGATATTTTCTTCACAATGTTTCCTTTTTGCTTCCCACTCGCGTGGGAGTGTCGTTTATTAATTTATTCTTTTGTTTGGGGTTGTCTCCGTGTGGCGGCCTTCGCGTCTGGTTGGCGGCGTTTAGAAGTTGAGGCTGCATTGAAGGCCTATGCCCGCATTACCAAAGCCGCCCTGGCTGGGGGTGGCGCTGAACACCGCTGGTGCTATGTTGAGGCTGAGGTCGGGCGAGATGTCGAACTCTGACAGGGAGGCGTCAACGTAAGCGTCGATGACAGAGATGGCATAGACACCCACCATGACGAAGAAGCTCATGTCGCGCCAACGGCGGTAACGGTCCTTGCGCTTGCGGAAAATCTCTTGCCAGCGGGTCTTGTTGGCTTCAGTGATTTGGCTTCCGAGGTGCAAGAACTGGTTGTAGCTGTTGGTCGTGGGGTCATCGTCCATGATGTCGAGATAGGCTTGGCTGTAGTCGCGATACATCATGTTGTTCCAGCGCATGGCATAGGCGCATCCCACAAAGCCACCATAGATGATAGGCAACTTCCAATACTTTCGATTGTAAATCTGCCCGGCACCTGGCAAGACGAGAGCCAACCACAAGGCTCTCTTGGGTGTAGGGTGCCATGTGACCCAGTCGCGCTTGTGATGTTTCAACACGCTGTCTGCGACTGCGAACGCTGTTGTGTCTTGTGCCACAAGCAGGTTGCCACTCGGGCTGACGGTATCTGCTGGCAGTATGGCATCCTCCAGCGGGAAGACTCGACTGTCCGCTGCCATGACGGTATCAGACTGGGCGTGAGCAGGCAACGTTCCCGTCAACAAGACGGTGGCCATGGTGGCCAGCAGGGCTATGGGCTTAAGACGTTTCACCTATTGCTGTTTGATTTGGTCGAAAATCATCATGATGTGCTCCAGCTCGTCTGTGTTGTTGAAGGGAATGCTGATTTTCCCCTTTCCCTTGCTGGAACACGTCATCTGAACTTTCGTGTTGAGAAAAGCAGAGAGGCGTTCTTTCAGTTGGTTGAACTCCTCGGGAAGCTGAGGCTTTGCGACAATTTTCTTTTTCCCATCTTTTAAGTCTTCTCCGTTTTTCAAGCGCTGGGCAATCTCCTCGACCTTGCGCACAGACCAGCCGTTTTTGAGTATCTCCTTGAAAACCTTGAGCTGCAGCGACGGGCTGTCGAGGGCAAGTAGCGCACGTGCGTGCCCCATGTCGATTTCTTTTTTTTGCAAGGCCATCTGCACTTGTGCCGGCAGTTTCAGCAAACGGAGGTAGTTTGCGATGGCCGTGCGGCTTTTCCCCACGCGTTCAGAAACCTTCTCCTGCGTCATGCCAGTCTGCTCGAGCAGGTGCTCGTAGGCCAAGGCTATTTCGATGGCATTGAGATCTTCGCGCTGGATATTCTCCACAAGCGCCATCTCCATGACGTTTTCGTCGTTGATGGTGCGTATATAGGCTGGAATAGTCTTCAGCCCGGCCATCTGTGAGGCTCTCCAACGTCTTTCGCCCGCAATGATTTGGAAACGGTTTTCGGATATCTGTCGCAAGGTGATGGGCTGGATGATGCCTATCTCATGAATGCTGAGCGCCAATTCCTTGAGCGCCTCCTCGTCGAAGAGGCTGCGAGGCTGGTCGGCGTTGGGCTCGATCTGGTCGAGAGGTATCTCGTTGATGGTGGAGGAGCCGGCTGTGCGCACGGTTTCAGTGGAGAGTAGGGCATCGAGGCCACGCCCCAAGGCGTTATATTTTTTTCTTACTGTCATGGGATCTTTTATTGTTCGTGGCTGATGATTTCCTTGGCGAGGGCCAAATGGTTCTTGGCGCCTGTTGAGTCAGCATCGTAAAGGATGACAGGCAAGCCATGGCTTGGACTCTCGGATAGCTTCACGTTACGTTGGATGACAGTCTTGAAGACGAGCTCCTGAAAATGGCGTTTCACCTCGTCGTAAATCTGGTTTGCCAGTCGCAAACGACTGTCATACATGGTCAACAGGAACCCCTCGATTTCCAGTTTAGGGTTGAGCTTGCTCTTGATGATCTTGATGGTGTTGAGGAGCTTGCTGATGCCCTCCAAGGCAAAATACTCACATTGCACGGGGATGATGACAGAGTCGGCAGCTGTCAGCGAGTTGACAGTGATAAGTCCCAGCGAGGGTGAGCAGTCAATGAGAATATAATCGTATTCTGTTTTAAGTGGCTCCAGAATTTTCTTGATGACCTTTTCGCGGTTGTCAAGGTTTAGCATTTCAATCTCTGCGCCCACAAGGTCGATGTGGCTCGGGATGATGTCGAGCCCGTCGATATCGGTGGTATAGATTGCGTCGCGCACATCGGCATGGTCAATGATACACTCATAGAGCGAGCAGTCTACCTCGCTGATGTCTACTCCCAGTCCGCTGGACGCGTTGGCCTGTGGGTCGGCATCAACTACGAGCACTTTCTTTTCGAGCGTGGCCAGCGATGCAGCCAGGTTAATGGTTGTGGTAGTCTTGCCAACGCCTCCTTTTTGGTTCGCCAAAGCAATGATTTTTGCCATTTCCGAATGTCTTTATCTTTACGAGGGAAACCCTGCAAACGCAAGGTTTTGAATGCAAAGATACAGATTTTGTGGGAAAAAGAAGATAATTAAAGGTTTTTTCGTACTTTTGCAACGCAAAACATTTTGTGAAATGGAAAAAGAAAGACCTCTGATATTGATATCAAATGATGACGGATATCACTCCCCAGGCATTCGCAAATTGGTGGATTTTGTCAAAGACTTGGCTGACGTGCTGGTGTGTGCGCCCGAGAGTGCCCGCTCGGGTTACTCCTGTGCCTTCTCAGCCGAGAACTACTTGAGGCTGAAGCCTCGCCACAATATGGATACGACGACAGTATATTCTTGTACGGGAACACCTGTCGATTGCGTGAAAATCGCGCTCAACCAGTTGTGTTGTGAGCGGCGACCTACTTTGATCCTCAGTGGCATTAACCACGGAGATAACTCGTCGGTGAATAATCATTACAGTGGCACCATGGGCGTGGCCAAGGAAGGTTGCATGAAGTACATCCCTTCGGTGGCTTTTTCCAGTTGCTATTATGACGAGAACGCTAACTTGGAACCTCTACGCCCCTACGTTCGTCGCCTTGTCAGCGATGTGTTGAGCAAGGGCCTTCCCAAAGGGGTTTGCCTCAACGTGAATTTCCCTGCCATGCAAGAATTTAAAGGCATCAACGTGTGTAGGATGACCTTTGGAAGCTGGGTAAACGAGATTACAAAGGAACATCACCCTCGTGGCTACGATTATTTTTGGGTTGTGGGCGAGTATCGCAATGATGAGCCTGGCGTTAAAGGTACCGACCAATGGGCTTTGGAGCATGGCTATATTGCCATCACACCTACCAAAATCGACGTGACAGCTTATGAGTTCATGGATGAACTTAAGAAGAATTACGAATAAGAAAGTTGTGAATTTTCTTTAAAACGTTTAACCCGTGAGATATTATCTGATAGTGGGGGAGGCATCAGGAGACCTCCATGCTTCGCGCCTCATGCATGCTTTGAAGCGTGAGGACATCCATGCCGAGTTTCGTTTCTTCGGAGGAGACTTGATGGCTGCGGAGGGCGGGTGCCGCGTAAAACATTATAGAGAGTTGGCTTATATGGGTTTTGTGCCCGTGCTGCTTCATCTTCGTACCATTTTTGCTAACATGGCCATGTGCAAGCGCGACATTGTGGAATGGCAACCTGATGTGGTGATTCTTGTGGATTATCCAGGGTTCAACCTTGACATAGCCAAGTTTTTACACGCCAAGACGCATATCCCTGTCTATTATTACATCTTACCCAAGATTTGGGCGTGGAAGGAATGGCGAATTAGGCAGATTAAGCGCGATGTCAACGAGTTGTTTTCCATCTTGCCTTTTGAGATTCCTTTTTATGAAGGGAAACACCATTTGAAGGTTCACTATGTGGGCAATCCGACAGTTGAGGAGGTTGATGGCTTTAGGACTTTGTACAAAGAGAATCGCGAGGAGTTTTGCCTGCGCCATCAACTAGACCCCAAGCGACCTATCATAGCTTTGTTGGCTGGTAGTAGGAAGCAAGAAATCAAAGACAACTTGCCTGCGATGATAGCTGCAGCCTCGACTTTTGCGGAGAAAAAGACAGGGAAAATAACGGATGCGCTAGTTGTTGGAGGCTCCTACCAACTGGTCGTGGCTGGTGCACCTGGTGTAGACGTTGACTATTATAAGCCCTTCACAAATGGTCAGCCTGTGCGAATGGTGACAGGTGAGACTTATCCCTTGTTGGCTCATTCTGTGGCGGCACTTGTCACCAGCGGAACAGCTACACTGGAGACTGCTCTTTTCGGGGTGCCGCAGGTGGTGTGCTATAAGACACCTTTGCCCCACCTAATGCGCTTTGCTTTCAATCATGTTATCCAGTGCGAGTTTATTTCCTTGGTTAACTTGATTGCTGGCAAGGTGGTGGTGCGGGAACTGTTTGCAGACCGTTTCCGAGTGGGCAACATTATGGAGGAGCTTGGAAGTTTGCTTCCTGGTGGCTCTGGCCGAGAGCAAATGTTGGCCGATTACAAGGCGGTCAGGATGGCATTGGGGAACAGTGTGGCACCCGACAGGGCTTCGAGTTTGATGGTGCGTTTGCTCAAGATGCACCCAACAAGAAAGGCATAAGGCTGTTGTCCATGTTGGCAATAGCCTTATGCCTTTCTTTTTTTACTGCTAATTTTACTGCTAATCATTTCGTGCCCATCACCTGTGCGGAGGCATTGGCTCGCGAAGTTGACGTCGTAGTTTTCTTTCCTTTCTATAGCATGGTTATCGTATAGAGGTATACAACGGCTGCCGGTATGGCCATGAGGCTTGAGTCAAATCGGTCCATCATTCCACCATGTCCAGGAAGGATGTTGCCGCTGTCTTTCACGCCTAAGGTGCGCTTGAACAGGCTTTCCACCAAGTCGCCCCAGGTGCCGAACACCACGACAACCAGCCCAAGTCCCATCCATCCGGCCATGCTAAGCGTATGGGGCTCGTCGTCTCTGTTAGCCCAATAGCCTACGGCGGCAGCCACGATGAGCACCAGTATGCCGCCTCCTATGCTACCTTCCCATGTCTTGCCTGGTGAGATGCGAGGGAACAACTTGTGCTTGCCCAAGAGTGATCCTGTGCAATAGGCTCCCGAGTCGTTCACCCAAAGGAATACGAATATGCTCAATGGTAACAGCATGTCGTAACGAATGCCACTGTTGTCAGGTGACATCTCAAAAGCAAGGATGTTTATGAGTGAGAAACTCATGGCAACATACACTTGACCAAACATGGTATAAGCCCAATCGTTGACCGCGTTCTTGCTGTTGGCGTAGAGTTCGCTGATGAACAGGTAGACCATTGTGAGCACATAAGGCACCATGACAATGAAATTGCCTACCACTCCTGTCCGCCATGCGGCCACGGCGATGAAAAGGTAGACTCCAGCCACTGTGGAAATAAAACGGTTCACTTGCACGAACGGGGCATTGTCGTTGACCAATCCCGTATATTCCCACATGGTGAGTCCAGTAATGAGGGTGAAAAGCAGAATCATAGCCCTCGGATTGAGCAAACCAGCTACCATCACGGCAACAAATAGCACACCAGTGATGGTTCTAACTATTAAGTTTTTCTGTTTGTCAGTCATTGCTTTTGTTTTTTACACCCGTTATGTGGGTTGTTCCCCGTTTGGTGGTTACCACAACCCTTAGTCTTGTTTCTTGTTCCCGTTGGCGGAAGGATTTTCTTTGCTATCCTGGGGGGCGCTTGGCTGATCTGAGTCAGCGGCGTGTCTTGCCTTTGCGGCATCGTGCTCGGCCTGCGCCTGCTTCACGATGTCGGGCATGTCCTCCAGCTTGGGGCCATTGTCCTCATTCTTGTTCTTTTCGTTTGCCAACTGCTCATTTTCTTGGATAATCTCTTCTGAACGACTAATCCATGGGCGCTTTCCGAAAATCTTCTCCACGTCGTCGGCGTAAATGACTTCGTTCTTAAACAATAGCTCCGCCAGTTGGTAGTGACCATCCTTATGCTGCGTTAGGATTTCCTTAGCGCGAGCATATTCCGCATTAATCATCTTGAGGACTTCATCGTCCATGATTTTGGCGGTTGTTTCGCTATAGGGCTTTTGGAATTGGTAGTCTTGGTTGTTGTAATAGCAGATGTTAGGTAACTTGTCGCTCATGCCAGCATAAGCCACCATGCCGTAGGCACTCTTCGTGGCGCGCTCCAAGTCGTTCATGGCTCCTGTTGATATCTCTCCCACGAAGAGGTCTTCGGCGGCTCGTCCGCCAAGCAGGGCACACATCTCGTCGAGCATCTCGTCTTTGGTCGTGATGACTCGCTCCTCGGGCAGGTACCATGCGGCGCCCAACGCCTGTCCGCGTGGCACGATAGTTACTTTCACCAGCGGGTTGGCATGCTTGCAGAACCAGCTGACTGTGGCGTGCCCAGCCTCGTGGATGGCGATGGAACGCTTTTCCTCGGCTGTCATCACCTTGGTTTTTTTCTCCAGCCCGCCGATGATACGATCCACCGCATCGAGAAAGTCTTTCTTCGTGACGGTGTTCTTGTTGTGGCGTGCGGCTATCAAGGCCGCCTCATTGCAGACGTTGGCAATGTCGGCGCCCGAGAATCCTGGTGTTTGGCGTGCCAGGAAGTCTATGTCGAGCGAGTTGTCTGTTTTCAGGGGTTTTAGGTGAACCTGGAAGATGGCTTTGCGCTCAGCCAGGTCAGGCAGGTCAACGTGTATCTGCCTGTCGAAACGCCCAGCGCGCAGCAAGGCCTTGTCAAGCATGTCAACACGGTTGGTGGCTGCCAGCACGATGACACCCGAATTGGTTCCGAAACCGTCCATCTCTGTGAGGAGGGCGTTCAGCGTGTTCTCTCGCTCGTCGTTACCGCCCATTGAAGGATTTTTGGAGCGTGCGCGCCCCACGGCGTCGATCTCGTCGATGAAGATGATGCAAGGAGCCTTCTGCTTGGCCTGTGCGAACACGTCCCTAACGCGCGAAGCGCCTACGCCCACGAACATCTCCACAAAGTCGGAGCCCGACATGGAGAAAAATGGTACGCCGGCCTCGCCCGCCACGGCTTTCGCCAGCAGCGTCTTACCTGTGCCCGGAGGACCGATGAGGAGGGCTCCCTTAGGAATTTTTCCTCCCAGTTCGGTGTATTTCTGCGGGTTCTTGAGGAAATCGACAATTTCTTGTACCTCTTGCTTGGCACCTTCCTGGCCTGCTACATCCTTGAAGGTGATGCCCATCTCGCCAGCTTTGTCGTAGAGCTTGGCTTTGCTCTTGCCGACGCTGAATATGCCGCCGCCAGCACCGCCGCCACGCATGCCGCGTGTCATGTACCAAAAGAAGAACACGAGGGGCAGCAGCCACAAGAAGTTGATGAGAAGGTTTAGCGTATCTCCGCTTTTCTCATTGTTATAGCTGAAATTGGCAATTTTCCCGTTCTTCTGCTGTGTGTCGAGGTATTTTTCCAGTTCGTCGACGGATCCGAACTCCACTTTCAAGTAGGGGTTTGAGCCTACCTGCTGGGCTGGCATCTGGAAGATGTTGCGGATGTATTTGGCCTTGACGAACATCTTTAGGGTGTTATCCTCTTTGTTGATGACCACATGGTCGGCATAGCCTTTCGCCACATAGGTTCTAAAGTCGGTGTATGAGACCTCCTTGCTGGCTCCGGCCGACTTGGCGAGGGTGTCGCCGCCGCCCGTGAAGAACAGGAAGGCCAATGCCAAGGCGATAATGATGTAAATCCAGTTCATGTTGAACCGGGGCATCTTAGGCTGGTTGTCTTTATTTTGGAAGGGATGGTTTTTGTTTTCCATGGTGACTTATAGGTGTTAGTGCCTTGCTGGCACAATTGCTGTTGGCGTGCCAACGGTCAGTCGATATTGGGCAACCTTGTCAGTTTGGCGTCTTCCCACAGGTGTTCAAGGTCGTAGAACGCTCTCAACTCGGGAACGAAAATGTGCACCAGCACATCTACGAAGTCGATGGCGACCCACTGGTTGCTCCCCAGTCCGTTCACGCCGACGGGCTTCTCTTTCAGTTCTTTGCGACATGTTTCGCCTACCGACTCGGCGATGGCTTCCACCTGCGATGGTGAATTGCCTTGGCAAATCACGAAGTTCTTGGCGATGGCTCCGTCGATGTGGCTTAGGTCAGCGATGACGATGTCTTGTCCTTTCTTCTCTTGGATACCTTTGGTAATGGCGTTTAGAAGATTTGTTGTCTCTGTCATTAAAATGTTCTTAATAAAACGAATGTCTTGATAATTATCTTGGATAGTTGCCACAAAGTTACATCAATTCCTTGGAAAATCGTTGGAAAACCATGCATATTTGATGTTTTTTATGAACTGAGCACATTCGTTAGGCTATCTGATAGATGTAATGGCATATGTTTGGCAGCGCTCAAAAGCAATAGTTCTGTTTAAAAATGAGAAAAAGTATGGATGGGAGAGAAAAAAAACGGCAAATGATTTGGAAGTTAGCTGAAAACCAACTACCTTTGCACTCGCAATTCAGAAATGAAGGCAAACAAAATTTTGGGGCATGGTGTAATGGTAACACTACAGATTCTGGTCCTGTCATTCATGGTTCGAGTCCGTGTGCCCCAACAAGAAGCCAAGCTGCTTGCATAGCAGTTTGGTTTTTTTGTTTTAATCACCTTGCGATGATGAGCATGAAATGTAATCATAGATTTTCGTTTTGCCTGTTGCCAATGGTAGTCTTGGTTGTGTTGGGGGCTATCCTGTCGGCTCGCGCCGAGCGGCCAATCCGTGACCACAAAACTTTGCGGTGGCGTGCCGGAGCGGTTGTCAGCGCGCAAGAGGTGGCCCGCATGGGACTGTCCCGTTGTTTCTGTGCCGATCCGATACCCGACGAAGTGTTTGCCCGTATGATGGGGAAGTCGTATCCAAAGGGGTGTCGCGTTAGCAGGTCGAGCCTCCGCTATGTGCGCTTGTTGCATCGCGACGAGGACGGCAAAACGCGTATGGGCGAACTGGTTTGCAACAAGCAGATTGCGGCCGATGTGCTGCGCGTGTTCCGTCAGTTGTATGATGAGGGCTATCCCATCCACAGTGTTCGCCTGATAGACGACTTCGGGGCTGACGATGAGCACTCCATGCGGGCTAACAATACCAGCTGCTTCTGCTACCGTGAGGTGAAAGGCTCACGCAAGTTGTCGGCCCATGCCTTGGGCATGGCTGTGGATCTCAATCCTCTCTACAATCCCTATTACCGAAAGCATCGCAATGGCAAGGTGACAGTGCAGCCTGCCAACGCCTTGAAGTATTGTGACCGCAACGCTCGGTTCCCTTATAAGATCACGCGCTCCGACCGTGCTTACCGCCTCTTTGTGTCGCTGGGCTTCCAATGGGGAGGCGCTTGGCGCAGCGTAAAGGACTACCAGCACTTCGAGAAGTGAGCGAAGTGGAGGTGGGCCTGTTGCCCCGTCTCCTCGTTGTCCCGTCCGCCCCATGTCTCCTCGTTCAATTGTCCTATAGCTCCATTCTCCCGTCACTTGTGAAGATATGGCGCAGCCACTTGTCGGTGTGACTTTTGCTCCCGGTGAAAACGCAATGACCCTCTCCCTGTGGCGATTGCCACGAGGAGAGGGTCGTTACGTTATGAATGGTCGGCGTGGGGAGCTTGCGGCTTGCGCCTAAACTTCATCGCTGTTCAGTCTTTGTTTTCTGAGGTCTCGTCGGCCGTCTTCTCTTGCTTGTTTTGCGTGTCGATGGCCTTGATCTTCTGGCGGGTCAGCTCCACTTCGTCCTTGAGCTTCTGCACCTTGCGGTTCATCTCGTCGACGAGTGAGTTGCCGCGTTTGCTGGCGATGTTGAGGAAGCCGAGGTTGTTTTCGTAGGTGGCTACCTCCTGCTTGAGCTGCTCATAGCGGCGCATCAGGCGCGACCGCTCGTTGTCAACGGCATCCTCGCCACGCTTAGCCACGCTCTTGAGATTGGTCTTGAAATTATCGAGACGGCGGCGTTGCGTAGAGATGTGCAAGTCCTCGTAAATCTTGTCAAGCACATCGTGGAACTCCTTGTAGACCTTGTCCTTTTCCTTGTAGGGCACGTGGCCGATGCTGTTGTACTCCTCGATGAGCTGTTTCACTTTCTCTTGCGCGTTGTCGGAAGCCTCCTCGGCGATGGCCTTCAGCTGCTCGATGACGTTGCGTTTCTTCTCCAGGTTGGCACTTTCCTCCGTGCGCGTTCCAGCATGTGCGGCCTTGCGTGCCTCAAAGAAGTGGTTGCAGGCGGTGAGGAAGTCGTTCCACAGCTTGTCGCCCAGTTTCTTAGGTACGGTTCCGATGGTCTTCCACTCCTTCTGTAGGGCGATGAGCTTGTCGCTGGTGGTCTTCCAGTCGGTGGAGTCGGCCAGTGCCTGCGCCTCAGCCACAAGGGCACGCTTCTTCTCAGCGTTCTCAGCGAAGCGTTGCTTCATCTCCTTGAAGTGGGCTGCCTTGCGCGTGAAGAAGTCGTCGCAGGCGGCGCGGAAGCGCTCAAAGATCTTCACGTTCATCTTCTGTGGTGCGAAGCCGATGGTCTTCCACTGCTGTTGGATGTTGATGATCTGCTTGCTGTGGTTTTCCCAGTCGCTGGCGTTCTTGTTCTCCTCCTTGGCGATGGCCTCCACCTGCTCGCAGAGGGTGGTCTTCTTCTGGAGGTTCTCCTCCTCCTGTGCCCTCAGCTGTTCGAAGTGCTGCTGGTGCTTTTTGTTGATGACGGTGCTGGCTGCTTTGAAACGACCCCATATCTCCTCGCGGAGCTCTTTTGCCACGGGGCCAATCTCACGATACTGGTTGTGCAACTCCTGCAACTGGTGGAAGGCGCTCACCACATCGTTCTCGTCGGCCAGGCGCTCAGCCTCTTCACAGAGCTTGGTCTTCAGTTCCAGGTTCTTCTTGAAGTCATACTCTCGTGCCTCGCGGTTGAGGTTGAGCAAGTCGTAGAACTGCTCGACGTAGAGCTGGTAGTTGCGCCACACCTCGTTAGCCTTTTCGGCTGGCACGGCCTTGATTTCCTTCCATTCCTGCTGGAGGGCCTTAAAGTCATTGTATGACTTGTTGGCCTCCTCGGGCGAGGTGGCCATGGCCTTGATCTTCTCAATGATCTCGAGCTTGCGCTTGAGGTTGCTTTCCTTTTCAGCCTCTTGCTGCTGGAAGATCTTGGCGCGTTTCTCACGGATGATTTGCATCTGTGCTTTGAAGTCGTCTTCCGCCTCATCGGGGGTGACGACATACTTCTCGGGGTCGCCGCCGGCCTCCAGGTAATCCTTCTGCTGTTGCTCGCGCTCGGCGATGTGGAACCTGTAGAACGCTGACTTCAAGTGCTCCACCTCGTCCTTGTTGGGGTTGTCTTCGCTGGCGGCGATTTGCTTGGCCCTTGCCAGCACCTCTTGCTTGTTGGCGTAGATTTTCTTGAAGGTATCCTCGGACTTGGGCGCTTCGGCTTTGTCGGCAGGATCCGGCGTTCCGTTGCCTTCGCTTGCTTCCGCTGGACTGGTGGGTGCCACAGCTTCCTCGGCCGGAGCCTCGGGGGCAGGCTGGGTGGCCTTGTCTGCCTGTGCCGACTCGGTGTTCACGTTCTCTACTTCAGGAGCGGCTTGCGCCGTCTTCTGCTCGTTTTCAATCTTGTCCTGTTGCAGGACATTCTCTTGAGAGTCCATCATTTCACTGTTTTAAGTTTATGACTCAGGTTCCATGGCCATGCCGTGGCGTGCGTGACGCCACTGAAGGGCATGGCCTCCAATGAATTAAATAATTTTGTGCAAACTTAAGCAAAAAAAACGGATGTGGCAACAAAACAATGATTTTTTTTCGTTGCATGACCTTTTTATGGTCCTTTATTGTCCTTGCCCTTCCATCGCTGAGCGAAAGCTGGGATCGTCTGTTGATGAGACGTCTGTCATTTTGGGCTTGATGGGGTCACCGAATGATTGCTTGAGGAGATCATCATAATCCATGTCTCTGAACATCTTGACTTCTTGTTCTTCTTTTGGGGTTTTGGCATGTGTGAGCACCTCGTCGAGTGCCAGGAAGTAAGCCATCTTGCCATCCTTGAACAGGATGACACTGGCACGGTTGATGCGGTCGTCCCAGTTGTGCTTGGTGCTGATGAGGACGTCGTAGAGTTCGATGGCTTTGGCGAATGCCTTGCGTGCCTTGGCGCGGTCGCTCTTGTAGTCGTGCGCCATTCCCTCAAGGGTGTAGAACTGCGGGTCGTGCGGATATACCCGCTGCAGGGAGTCGAGGCATGGATACAGGTGCTGGAAGTCACGGCTGCGCATCAACGAGTCGACACGCATTCCCGCTTGGAAACGTTCTTTCTTGATTTCCTGTTGTCTGTCGGTTCTCACCTTGCACAGCAGCAAGGTGAGCAACAACACGCAAACCATGAAAATGAGGGTCTTGATTGTGAGTGCCTTGATGTTTTTTGTTTCCATAAATATTAGTTTAAATGAATGCGTTCTAATAAGTCCCCAAGCCCAACACTGCCACTAATGCTTTCATCATGGTTGCGGACTTTCTCATTTGCATATCAAATTATGTGCTTATTAACTTTTGCGCCAGGCCTTGCCCGCAAAAATTAAGTTGACTAGCCCGCATCCTTTGCCATATGGCAAGTTATGGGGTAGCCAGTGATAATGAACGGTCAGGCAATGCTCATGGATGGTCTTTGCAGAACATCTGTCTTTGGGTTTCTTTGAAATCTATACTTCTGAAACACTCTATTCTTTCGGCCTCCTGCCTTGAGGATGCATGCGAAATGGCCTCGTCGATGGCTTGGTAGAACGCCGCTTTCCCATACAGAGATTGTATGACTCCCGCCCGATTTACCATGACGCCCAAATCATGCTTGGTAGCAATGCGTAAATCGTAGATTTCAACAGCTTTCTCGAAAGCTTTGCGTGCTCGACGCTTGTCACCTTGAAAGTCGCGTGCCATGCCCTCGGCCACATAGAACAAAGGGTCGTTCGGATACTCTTTGTGCATTGTGTCAAGGTATGGGTAAAGATGCATAAAGTCTCTGCTGTGCATCATCGCCTCTACGCGTTCTCCAGCCCGAAAGCGTTTTTCCTTGAGCTCCTGTTGCCAGTCTGCGTGCGCCTTGCATAACAATAAGGTGAGAATCAGGGTGCACAACAAGAAAATTACAGTCTTAATAGCTATTCTAGTAATGATTAAAAAATAACTTGGTACATTTTTGTGTCCTTATTATGAAGTAACACATGGTTAAAGGATAGAGTTCCAAACTCTTCCTTTGCCTCATATTTACTATAATTTTTATTTGTCATAAT
>DJOD01000017.1 GCA_002437115.1 Prevotella sp. UBA6447 | reverse complement strand
TTCATTTCCGATGGTTAGACCCGCTTGGGATAATTGGTGGTTACTGGTGGACAGTGACGCAAAGGCTGCCAAGGAACGTTCTATGTATGAGCAGGCTTGCAAACGCCATGAGGAAGGTTTGGAAGCCATCAGAAAGGGCATTCAGACCAAGGGCGGAACCAAGAAACGTGACGCCGTGAACAAGCGATTGGGCAAGTTGAACAAGCAGTACGGAGCCATTCGTCTGTCATACAACGTAACCTTTACCTATGAGGGCACAGGAAAGAACGGGGTTACCACTTTTCTTCTTCATTTCAGTAACATAATTTTGGGTGACACTCTGGGTTACACTTGGGTGACGGATTGGTTTCCAACCAAACTCAAACAATCCTGTAACAAACTACAACAACTCAAGCCCTATAGAAGCAACAAAGCCGCTGAAAATCAGCGACTTTATTAGTGTTTGTTATAAGTTTGTTACGGTTTGCTTGTTTTAACCGAAATTGTCGTACATGATGCTTTCGGGATCCACCCCGAGGCTATCAAGATAGTCTGTAACAGTCTTGATAAGCATGGGAGGGCCGCACAGGTAATACTCACAGTCTTCAGGTGCTTCATGATCTTTCAAATAAGTGTCGCGCACACAGTTGACGGCAAATCCTGCATAGTATTTCACTCCTGCTGCATCAGCTGCTGGGTCAGGACGATCAAGAGAGAGATGCAAGTGGAAATTGGGGAACTCTTTCTCCAGTTCCCAAAAGTCTTCCATGAAGAAAGCTTCGTTCAAACTACGTGCCCCATAGAAGAAATGCATCTCGCGGTCTGTACAATGAATTTGTCGCGTCATGTACATAATTTGTGAGCGGAGTGGAGCCATCCCTGCACCTCCACCGATCCATATCATCTCTCGTTTGCTGTCAAACTTAGGATGGAAGTCGCCATAGGGTCCACTCATCATCACCTTGTCGCCTGGTTTAAGACTGAAAATATAACTTGAACCGATTCCCGTTGGCACGTTTTGGAAGCCAACTTGTGGTCGCGGCAGGAACGGCGTAGTGGCAATACGCACAGTGAGCGTAATGATGTTGCCTTCTGCTGGGTAATTGGCCATGGAGTAGGCTCGGATAGTTGGTGTGGGGTTGTGAGCCTTGAGTGAGAAGATGTTGAACTTCTTCCACGCGCCAATGTATTCCTCGCCAATCAGCGACTTGTCGAAGTCCTTGTCATAGTCGATGCAATCGTATGCGGGAATCTTGATTTGCGCATACGAACCTGGGACGAAATCCATGTGCTCGCCTGGAGGCAATGCCACCTTGAACTCCTTGATGAAGCTCGACACGTTCTTGTTGCTGATTACTGTGCATTCCCATTCCTTGACACCCATTATCGACTCGGGTATTTTGATTTTGAAGTCACCCTTGACCTTGGTCTGGCATCCAAGACGCCAATGCTCTTTGATTTGCTTGCGCGTGAAGTGAGGTCTCTCAGAGTCTAGAATCTCACCACCGCCTTCAAGCACTTGAACCTTGCACTGCCCGCAGCTTGCTTTTCCTCCACATGCGGATGGAAGGAATATCCCGTTGGCGTTGAGCGTTGACATGAGGGAGTCGCCCTGTGCTACGCTGAGTGTCTTGGTGCCGTTGATAGTTATGGTGACTTTGCCACTTGGGCTCAAGTATTTTTTTGCCACCAAGAGGATGATGACCAGCAGGAGTATGACGACAAGGAATACCCCCACGCTATTGATAATAAAACTGAAGTCCATGCGTTTTAAATTTTAAGTCCTGAAAAGCACATCATGGCCATAGCCATAAGTCCTACGGTGATGAAGGTTATGCCTAGCCCTTGCAGGGGTTTGGGCACGTCGCTGTACTGCATTTTCTCGCGAATGGCACCCATAGCTGTAATGGCGAGCGTCCAGCCTATTCCTGATCCGAAGGCATAGACGACGGCATCGAGCACAGACCCAATGTATTGAGTGTTGCCGGGGTCAAGATTGATGCGCTGCTGCATGAACAGCGAGGCACCCATGATGGCACAGTTGACGGCAATCAGCGGCAAGAAGATGCCCAGCGAGGCGTAAAGAGAAGGAGAGTAACGCTCAACCACCATCTCCACAATCTGTACGATTCCGGCAATGACCGCGATGAAAATGATGAAACTCAGGTATGAAAGCCCCAGTGGGTCGAGCACCTTGGTCTGGAGAATATAGTCGACGGGTACGGTCACGATGAGCACAAAGGTCACAGCCAAACCCAGCCCCAGTGATGTCTTCACGTTCTTTGATACGGCAAGGAACGAACACATACCGAGGAAGAAAGCGAAAATCATGTTGTCCACAAAGATGGACCTGACAAACAAGTTAATGAGGTGTTCCATAATTATTTTTTATCTTCTTTATAAAAGAAAGCACGGTGAACCCATATGACGCAGCCCAGAAGGATGAGCGCCATGGCGGGCATGGTCATCATGCCGTTGTTCATGTAACCAAAATCATAGACACTTGAAGGGATGATTTGGAATCCCAACAGGCTGCCACGTCCCAAGAGCTCACGCACCCCGCCTACAATGACTAGAATCATGGCATAGCCAAGACCATTGCCAAGGCCGTCGAGGAAGCTGGGCCAAGGCTTGTTCATCATGGCGAAAGCCTCCAGGCGTCCCATCAAGATACAGTTGGTGATAATCAAGCCCACATAGACCGAGAGCTGCACGCTGACATCGTAGGCGTACGCTTTCAGCACTTGGCTGACGATGGTCACCAGTGCAGCCACCACTACGAGTTGTACGATGATGCGGATACGCATGGGGATGGTGTTGCGTATGACAGAGATAATTACATTCGAGAAGGCGGTAATCACTGTAACCGCAAGACCCATGACGATGGCTGGCTTCAGTTGAGATGTGACGGCCAAAGCCGAACAGATTCCTAGCACCTGCACCAATATTGGATTGTCGAGGTTCAGGGGTTTTCCAAGAACCTCCTTGTTTTGCTTGCTTAATAAACTCATCTTCTTTTGCTTAAAGTTGGATGTTATTTTGCGTTGAGGAATTTCGTGTACTGTCCCAATCCCTCTTGCAGCATCTGTGTCACGCCGTTTGATGTGAGAGTTGCACCCGTTACCGCGTTAACCTGCGTCTGCTTGTCTTCCACGTTTTTCTCCACTGCCAACGCGATGGAAGCATGGTTGTTTCCAGCAAACAGATGCTTACCCTGGAATTGTTCCTGCCAAGACTGGTCGTCCTTGATGTTGGCACCCAGGCCGGCCGTCTCGCTCTCATGGTTGAAGTAAGCCCCATAAACAGTTTCCTTGTCATCGTTGATGGCGATATAGCCGCTTATGGCGCCCCAAAGCCCCATGCCGTAAACAGGAATAACGTATTTTGTTTGTCCATTGACTTTGCAAACAAATAAGGCCAATTTGCCATTCTTGGCATCGGCTGAGTTCAGTTTGAATCCAGCCTCTGTTCCTCCAGGCTTGCCTGTCACTTGGATTGAGCCGTCATTGCCCAGGATGTCATCGGCTACCACCACCTCCTTGTACTTTTCGGCAGCCGACTTGTTGTCTAATCCTCGAATATTTAGTGAGTAAAGGATTTGCTTTTGCTTGTCGAGTGCCACATTGGCATCTTGCGCAGGTTTCAGCGCCTGGAAGGTGAACGCCAACAGGAAAGCGACAATCAAGACAAGGACGACTGAGTAAATAATTGTGTATGAATTGGAATTTGTTTTCATGCTTTTTCTCCTTATTTGTTGGTTGCGCGCTTGGCACGTTTTGAAATGTTAGCCTCCACGACACAATGGTCGATGAGCGGCGCAAACATGTTGCCGAAGAAGATGGCCAACATCATGCCCTCGGGATAGCCTGCGTTCATCACCCTAACAATGATGGCCATGGCGCCGATGAGGAATCCATAAATCCATTTGCCTGTCTCCGTGCGAGCTGAGGTCACAGGGTCGGTGGCCATGAACACGGCACCAAAGCAGAATCCGCCCAGCACGATGTGCTCATACCATGGTATTGGCGTCTTGTCCGTAGCGGTGAAGATGAGAGCCATCACGATGCCGCCCACAAAGACCGATAGCATGGTCTTCCAGCTGGCAATGCCCGTCCAAAGCAGGATGATGGCACCGATGGCAATGGCGACAACAGATGTCTCGCCTACCGAGCCGGGAATGAAGCCCAGAATCATGTCAGACAGGCTCGCGCCAGCATTAGCACCTTGGGCTATGAGCCCGAGCGGTGTGGCCTCTGTGAAGCCTTCTGGCAAGTTGTAACCCAATCCGAAAACGGACTCTTGCGCCACCCAAATCTTGTCGCCCGTCATTTGGCTGGGGTACGAGAAGAACAGGAACATACGCGCGGCGATGGCCACATTGAAGATATTCATGCCAGTTCCACCCCAAATCTCCTTGACGAAGATCACAGAAAAGGCAATGGCAAGAACCAGTGTCCACAGTGGTGTGTTGATGGGAATGATCAACGGGATGATGATGCCGCTGACGAGATATCCCTCTTGTATCTCCTCGTGTTTCCACTGTGCCCACGCAAACTCAATACCCAGGCCAACGATGTAGCTCACAAGGATTTTAGGAAGCAAGGCCAATAGGCCAAAGGCGAACATCTGCAAGAAACTTGTCTCTGTAAGCTTGCCTGCAGCCAGCGCGTTTTGGTATCCGAGGTTGTACATGCCGAAGAGTAAGGCGGGCATCAAGGCGATGACGACCATGCTCATGATGCGCTTGGAGTCGATGGCATCATGGATGTGCGCACCACTCTTCGACGTGGTGTTGGGCACGAAGAGGAATGTCTCGAAGCCATCATACAGGCTTTGAAAGGCATGCCATTTGCCACCCTCCTCAAAGAGAGGCCGTATCTGGTCGAAATGTTTTTTTAATCCACTCATAATAGTTTTGTGTTATTTACCTAAGCTGAATCCTTTCTTAAGCGTTCTCTTTGCGCAGGATGTCAAGTCCCTGTCTGACTATTTTTTGCAACTCCAGTTTTGAGGAGTCGACAAACTCCGCCAGGGCGAAGTCTTCGGGGCTTACCTCGTAGATGCCCAACTGCTCCTGTTTGTCAATATCTCCAGCGATGATTGCCTTGATGAGATATTCTGCGTAGATGTCCATTGGCAGCACCTTGTCATATTCTCCGCTCATGATCATGTGTCTTTCTCCACCTTTTACGCGCGCATCAAGGTCGTACTCATGTTTTTTCCCCTGCAACCATGAGAAATAGCTTCTCGATACAGAGAAGTCGTTGGTGCGCGGAAGTATCCACCCCAGGATTTCTTCCTTGTTGTCGCCCTCAGGTATTGCTGTTATCTCTGATGTGTGGGCACCCAGGAAATCATCAGGCGTGGCACGTTCACCTGTAAGGGGATTGCCATTGATCAGTCGCACATGCTCAGTTGCCACAAGCTTGTCGGCAACAATATCGGCCAATTGTGCACCCACAAGTACGTCAACATAGGCAGGGGCTTTCACTTGGCTGCCTGCTATGGCAATGGTCTTGCGAAGGTCAACCTTGCCAGTGAGGAAAAGGCGACCGATGAAGATGACGGCCATGGGGTCGACGGTCCAGGCCACCTCTCCACGGCTTAATGGGGCGATATGATTGACCTGCACTCCGACGTTTCCCGCAGGGCAGGGACCGTCGAATACATTCAAATCCACGCCCTCGACGTTTGTCAGTGCTTCTGCTTGTTGCTTGGCCCCGACACCTAAGTGCACGTTGGTGATGCGGCTAAGTGCCTGCAACCCCTTCTTGAAAGCCTCCTCGTTGCCTTTCAACACATACTCGAAATCGGCAGCCAAAGGCATGTCGCTCAGTGCCGACACGAAAATACCCTTGGGGCTTGTGGCAGGATTGGTGGATATGGCGTAGGGCAGCTGGTTGATGTAACCAAAAAGGCCAGCCTTGAGTAGCAACTGTTTTACCGCATTACCGTCCATACTGCTTACTTCAGGTATGCCGAAGTCACGGTATTCCTGCTTTTCGTCAGCTTCCACGCTGACGCTAAGCACGCGTCGTCGTTCTCCCCTGGCAACAGACTTGACAATACCACTTACTGGTGAGGCAAACAGAACCTCTGGAAATTGCTTGTTGGCAAACAAGGCATCACCGGCAAGGACGTGGTCACCCTCCCTGACAACAACCTTTGGGACTACGCCTGTGAAATCGGAAGGACGGAGAGCAAACAGCTTGGACTCCCTGCAAATAACCTTCTTTTTCACAGCTTTTCCTTTCAGGTTAATGTCTAAGCCTTTGCGCAACTTAAAAACATTTGCCATAAATTAGAATATAATTTTTTGGTTGATATGCAACAATTGACGAAAAGCCCCTTTCATCGGACTTTTATATTCTTTTTCAATGTTGGTTACGAAATCATTTGCAAATTTACACAAAATTAAATTCATTTTTGATATTTTTCGAGATTTTATTTTCGTTGCAAGTTTATTTTCTTAATTTTGCATGACTTTGAAGAGAGCTAAGCACTTTATCAATACGATTTTATGGGCATTGGTGTGCCTATACGGGATCGTTGTCGCCGTGGTTAACATTCCCATGGTGCAATCCTTATTTGGTCGGATCTTGGCAGAGGCCATTACCTCTAAGTTAGGGACACCAGCTTCTGTAGGAAGGGTCGATGTTGGGTTGTTCAACAGAGTCATCGTGGATGACGTATGCTTGCTTGACCAAAAAGGAGAGGCCTTTTTCAAAGCCACCCGACTATCTGTAAAGATTGGTTGCCTTGAGGCACTTTCAGGTAATATCGCCATCACTTCTGCCCAAGTGTTTGGCATGAAGGCGCGCCTTTATCGCGCCACGGCAGATGCTCCCTTGAACATCCAGTACGTTATTGATTCGCTTTCCTCGAAAGACACTACGGCACACAAACCCCTTAACCTCCAGGTGAACAGCCTGGTCATCCGGCATGGGGCTTTTCGATACGACGAGCTTGACGCTCCAAAGAAGGCTTCTCTCGACCTGCGACATTTGGATGTGAGCAACCTGAGCTCCCACATCATGCTCAATGCCCTTCGAGACGATTCATTGAACGTCAGAGTGAAGAAGATTGCCTTAGATGAAAGTTCTGGCCTACACCTTAAGTCATTGTCGTTCAAGTTTGTGGCAGGATCACGAAAGGCGATTTTGGATCATTTCGACTTGCAACTGCCCCATTCCCGTTTCACTTCAAAGCATCTTGTTGCCACTTATAGGAGGAAACGATGTCGTATATCACCCACCACCTTGCATTACCAGGGAGTGGTGAACACTTCGTATGTGAATCTTGCAGATTTGTCGTTTATCGACAACTCCCTGAAACGGTATTCATGTCCGTTAGTGTTTTCCGTTTCTTTCTCGGGCACGTCGAAACAATTACGTGTTCACCGATTGGATGCAATCCTTGCCCGCGACGCTCACGCGCGTCTGCATACGCCAACACCCGTTGCCTCGCTGTCCATAAGTGGAGAGGTGTCTTCCTGGCACTCCACTCCACGATGGAGTGCCGCGATACGAAAGCTGACCGTTGGTCGCGACTTGCTCGATGTTCTCTCGCTTAAGGTGCCATCCGTCGTGCGGCACCTGGGAGACGCCAGCTATCGCGGAATGCTTGGTGGACGAGGTTCTGACCTGATAGCTCGAGGCACACTCCAGGTCGAGGCGGGAAAGGCCCAACTGTCTCTATCCAAACGTGGTCCTGTTGTGAAGGGGCACCTTAATACCGACGGCTTGGATCTGGGCGCATTGCTTGATGACAACCGCCTGGGCATATTGGCAGCCAAACTTACTGTCAATGGAAACCTCCGTCAACAACTCTATGCCGCGCAAGGTAACGTTAGTCGTGTAGATTGGAACCAATACCATTATCAAGATGTGGACTTTGAAGCCACGTACGATCATGGCACGACCCGCGGAAAGATATCCATTGACGACCCAAACGTGGTGGCAACAGCACAGGGCTTTTTCAGCAATCAAGGTGCCAACTCCTTGTGCAACTTCGATATTAATGTCTCTCGGGTCAATCCGACTGCCTTGGGCGTGCCCGACCCGTTACATGCTGGTTCTGTTTACGGAGGTCGTGCCCAAGCGGCATTTAGAGGAAATTCACTTGCCACGTTGAGTGGCAAGTTGGATGTCAACGACTTCCATGTGTCCAAGCCCGACTATGAATACCACTTGGCGCACCTTTCCTTGGAGAGTGGTCACAATGTGTCAGGTCGCTATCTGAAGTTTGACAGTGACTTTGGCAATGGCGAAGTGAGTGGAGACTTTGACTACGCCACCTTGAGGCAAAACATAGAAAATCTGATAGTCGGCCAACTCCCCAGTTTGCAGAAGTTCACCTCGCTCCGCCATCGCACAGTGCGTCATGACAGGTTCACCATGGAAGCGTCCATTACCCGTGGCGATTGGCTTCGTCACTTGGTGGGATTGCCCATTGAGATGAACGAGCCTGTTACCCTCTCTGCATCACTCAACTCTCGTTCAGGTCATGTGAACATCCATCTCAAAGCCCCTGATGTCGTTTATAATGGCAGGCACATGCACCAAGTGTCGGTCAGCCTCACGTCTCCAAACGACAATCTCTGTGCCGATGTCCAGGCCACGCAAGTGGGCGATGGAGGGCGCAGGAGTGACATTCGTGTTCTTGCCTCGGCCCAGCGCGACGAGCTTTCGGCCGATCTTTCGCTCGACAATCACGCCCAGCGTCATCGTTTTCGTGGGCACCTGCTGTCGACAATCCAGTTTGACCGCGACCGCCAAGGTGTCACTGAGGCCCGCTTCTATGTTCGTCCTTCGCAACTGTCCATTGGTGACACAGTGTTTGCTGTTCATCCCGCCAGTGTTGTCTACCGCAAGAACCATCTGCAAATCGACGATCTGATAGTCAGCAACGGCAACCAGCATCTGAAAGTTTCTGGCCAGGCATCTAAAGGAAGTGACGAATCCATCACGGTCGACCTCAAGAATGTCAATGTGGAATACGTGTTAGACCTGGTGGGATTTCATTCAGTAGACTTCAGTGGCTTCGCCTCTGGCAAGGCATACGTGACACGCCTCTTCGATGAGCCAGGAGGTCATGCTGATCTTTTTGTTAACAAGTTCCAGTTTGAGGAAGGAAACATGGGAACCTTGTTGGCTAAGGTGGGGTGGAACCCCAAGGACGAGCAGATAGACATCGACGCGCAAGCTGTTGACACGATGAGCCGCAACCTGCTTGCCAGTAGGCGCCTCACCACTATTCGAGGTTACGTGTCGCCCAAGCGCAACTACATAGACCTCGCCATCCAAGCCCGTGATACCCGAGGCGAGTTTGTGCAGTCGCTCTGCTCGAGTTTCATGCGCCAAGCAGACTTGTCCATCAATGGCGATTTGCGACTTTGGGGTGACCTGAAACAAATCAATCTTACTGGCGACGCCATAGCCAGTGGCAAGGTGTGTATACGGCCGCTCAACACGACTTATGAATTACGGGACGTTCCCATCCAGTTCCTGGTCGACGAGATACGTTTCCCTGGTGATAGGGTCTACGACCGCAATGGCAATACGGGCGAGGTGAGAGGCTCAGTCTACCACCAACACCTGTCACGGCTTACCTACGACATAGGCGTGAAACTTGACCACCTACTTGGCTACGACTGGGATGGGAGTGACGGCAGCACGTTTTACGGCACCGTCTATGCCAGTGGTGATGTGCGTGTCAGAGGTCGCTCGGGCGAGGTAGACATCGATATAGAAGCGACCCCCGAGCAAGGGTCACAGGTGGTTTACAACGCTTCCACCCCAGACGCCATCACTTCGCGCGAGTTTATTCATTGGTCATCGCGCGACACCATCCAGAACGCGATGAAGGATGCGCTCATCGAGCAGTTGGTCGATGATGAGGATGCTTATGATTTGCCTTCCGACATACGCATCAACTTTCTCATCAACACCAGTCCAACTGCTACCCTCAAGGTCATTATGGACAACACTTCAGGCGACTACATTGCCCTCAATGGCTCTGGTGTCATCCGAGCATCCTATTATAACAAAGGTGGATTAGATGTATATGGCAACTATCTCATTGACCACGGCATCTACAAGTTGACCATCCAAAATATCATCAAGCGCGATTTTCAGTTTCTTCCTGGGGGTATGATTACTTTCGGCGGTGACCCTATGCAGGCCGAACTCCATCTGAAATCCCAATACCAGGTCAACTCTGTAAGCCTTTCTGACCTTCAGTTAGGGCGTAGTTTCTCCAACAACATTCGAGTGAACTGTCTCATGGACATAACAGGCACGCCCGCAGCTCCCAGGGTCGACTTCAATCTTGACATGCCAACTGTCGGAAGCGACGCAAAACAGATGATCTACAGCATCATCAACAGCGAAGAGGAGATGAACCAGCAAGTGCTCTATTTGCTTGCCGTCGGACGTTTCCTGGCTCCTGGAAGCAACAACTCGGTGGAGACGAACACAGGTGAGAAACAAACCAGCCTGGCCATGCAGAGCATCCTCAGCGGACAACTCAGCCAGCAGATTAACAATGTGCTCAGCAATGTCATAAACAACACCAATTGGAATTTTGGTGCCAACATCTCAACAGGCGACGAGGGTTGGAACAATGCCGAATATGAAGGGCTGCTCAGCGGTCGGATGCTCAACAACCGCCTCTTGATCAATGGCCAGTTTGGCTATCGCGACAACGCGAACGCCACCACTTCGTTTATAGGTGATTTTGACATCCGTTACCTCATCTCTCCCAATGGTAATTTCAGCGTGCGTGTCTACAACCAGGCCAACGACCGCTACTTCACTCGCAACTCACTCAACACCCAAGGAATTGGTTTTGTCCTAAAGCGCGATTTCAATGGATGGCGCGATTTCTTCGGCTTGAAGAGTAAAGCCACTCAACCGACCAAACAACGCAAGGTTGTTAAAAAACCATAATTGTTCAAGGAAATTTCCAATACATGGTATCTTATTGCCTAATAATGTGTACTTTTGCACCCGATTTGCGAAGGTGTGGTTATCCATGCCCGAATACTTCACATAAAGTCTAACTTTATTAATTTAATTAACATTACATTATTTATGTCTAATTTGAACGACATCAAGAACGTGAAACCATTGGACGATTTCAATTGGGATGAATTCGAAAATGGTTCACTGAACGCTGCCAGCAAAGAAAACCTGGAGAAAGCTTATGATGAAACCCTCAACAAGATTCAGGAACATGAGGTTGTGGAGGGCACAGTAATCTCTATCGACAAGAAAGAGGTTGTTGTCAACATCGGTTACAAGAGCGATGGCATTATCCCCGCCTCAGAGTTCCGCTACAACCCCGACCTGAAGGTTGGCGACAAGGTGGAAGTTTACGTTGAGGATCAGGAGGATAAGAAAGGACAGCTCGTTCTCTCTCACAAGAAGGCTCGCCTGAGCAAGAGCTGGGAGAAGATTAACGAGGCTCTTGAGAACGACGAGGTCATCCAGGGTTACATCAAGTGCCGCACGAAGGGTGGCATGATTGTGGATGTGTTTGGCATTGAGGCCTTCCTTCCCGGCAGCCAGATTGATGTTCACCCCATACGCGATTACGACGTGTTCGTCGGAAAGACCATGGAGTTCAAGGTTGTGAAGATCAACCAAGAGTTCCGCAATGTTGTGGTTTCCCACAAGGCTCTCATAGAGGCTGAGCTGGAAGCCCAGAAGAAAGAGATTATCTCCCACTTGGAGAAGGGCCAGGTGCTCGAGGGCACCGTCAAGAACATCACTTCTTATGGAGTGTTTGTGGATCTCGGTGGTGTCGACGGACTGGTACATATCACCGACCTGTCTTGGGGACGCGTCAGCGATCCTCATGAGGTTGTCAAGCTCGACGAGAAGATCAATGTCGTCATTCTTGATTTCGACGAGGAGAAGAAGCGTATCGCTCTGGGCTTGAAGCAGCTCACTCCCCATCCTTGGGATGCTCTTGACCCCAACCTGAAAGTGGGCGACCACGTGAAGGGCAAGGTGGTCGTCATTGCCGACTATGGAGCTTTCGTGGAAATTCAGCCAGGTGTTGAGGGCTTGATTCACGTCTCAGAGATGAGCTGGAGCCAGCACCTTCGTTCAGCACAGGAATTTCTGCATGTTGGCGATGAGGTAGAGGCTGTTATTCTTACGCTCGACCGTAAGGAGCGTAAGATGAGCCTGGGTATCAAGCAGCTGAAGGAGGATCCTTGGGAGAATATTGAGACCAAGTATCCCGTTGGCAGCAAGCACACCGCAAAGGTTCGCAATTTCACCAACTTTGGTATTTTCGTTGAGCTCGAGGAAGGCGTTGATGGTTTGATACACATCTCTGACCTGAGCTGGACCAAGAAGGTGAAGCATCCTTCAGAGTTCACCACAGTAGGTGCACCGATTGACGTTGTCGTTTTGGAAATCGACAAGGAAAATCGTCGTTTGAGCCTCGGCCACAAGCAGC
>DJOD01000063.1 GCA_002437115.1 Prevotella sp. UBA6447 | reverse complement strand
CAAATTTTAACGAACTATTGTAATAACAGCTGTTATTTTTTTGATAGGGTAGCAAGCATCTTGAGCCTTGTCCTTTTGTGGCTATGGTTTGTGGTCAGCGAGTGTGCCCGTGGCGGGTCGGGTAAGGGACGTGGTGCGACAAAACCATGTGTAGTTAGCGCAGGGCTTAAAGGTAAAAAATGGCTTCATTGCCCTCGTTGAACAGCAGGTCAAGGATGGAAAGGTTGGGCTGGAAGCCATGTTTCTGCTGGTACACTTGATAATAAGGTGTGGGCTCAAATGTGGGGTCGGGTAGGGGCTTCTTGGGGCAAATGGCATCACGGTAGTCGTCGGCCCTGAGCTCACCAGCGTTGGCATATTGGTCGGTAAGCTGCAGGTTGGGGCGGATGTCGAGCAGCTCGCACAACTTATGGGTGATGGCCAGGTCAAAGTCGAAAAGGCTCTCCCAACGCTGTTCGAAGAAGGGGTGCAAATCGTCGGCGTAATACTCGAAAAAAGGACTTTCGCCATAGGCTGATAGCAAGGCATTCCAGTGGAGGTGCCGCCAGTTGCCGTGGTCGCTGACGCTGATGCAGGCCATGTCGCACTTGCCTCCTTTGTCGTGCTCTGTTGGTACGGTGAGTGCTTGTGTGCCAGCCGTCGTGGCTATGAGACAGCGGTTGCGATAAGTCTGCTTCACGAAGTGGTCGTGGCGTTCCAACAGGCAAAGTCCATAGCGGTTGAGCTTCTGGTACCATTGCACGGGGCCGAAATAGGTGGATGAGAGTATGGCTACAGAAGTGCCTGTAGGCAGGTGTTGTGGTGTTGTTACCATGGCAGGTGATAGAGTTTGGTGGCTTTTCCCTCCACCTGGTGCAAGTGAACCAGGGTGTGGTTTCGGCCCGTGTCGACGAGGTAGAGCTTGCAGTCGGGACAAGCGCACCGTCGGCAACAGCGGCGGGGTATGCGGTATCTGTAGCGTCCCACGCTTATGGTGTCGCCAGGAACAGCCACCACAACACCCACCAGTCGTTTCGGCTGCCTGAACACCATGAGGTCGCCCCTGTGAAACGTGGCATGAGCCACCTTGTTCACCATCACACGGTCGCCCTTGCGCAGCGTCGTCGCGACATCTGTGGGCACCGTGTAGATGGCGAAGGCAAAGGCGCGCACGACGAGGAAGGCTGCCATGAAAACGCCCAATGTCAAGAGAAACTTGGCGAGTTGCCTCATTTGATGTTGTCAACCAACCTGAAGAGCCTATTCCAGCGTATGCCGGCAAAGCCCTTTCGGTCGGGGTCGGAGCTCCACCAGATGAATATTGGCTTGCCGACGATGTGGTCCTCGGGCACGAAGCCCCAGTAACGCGAGTCGGCTGAGTTGTGACGGTTGTCACCCATCATCCAGTAATAGTCCATTTTGAATGTATAGCTGTTGGCCTGTTTTCCGTTGATGTAGATGCGCCCGTTTTTCACCTGGAGGTCGTTGCCCTCGTAGATGCGGATTGGGCGTTCGTATACGGCGATGTTGTCCATGGTGAGGCGTATCGACTTGCCTTTCTTCGGTATCCAGATGGGGCCGTAGTTGTCGCGTGTCCAACCCGTCACGGCGTTGAGCGGATACAGGTCGCCCACCACCTGGTCGGTGTTCAGGCGGATGCTTGCCACCAAGTCTTTGCGGGCTTTCAGTGCTTTCACTGCTCGTTTGGTGAGGGGCAGGTAGCCGTTTTGGTTGAGGCTCGTCAGGTCTTCCATGCTGATGCCAAGGTCGTGCATGAACTCTTCTGGCAGGTCACCCTTGAGTTTCACGTAGTAGGAATACTGCACGTTGTCGGGCTCCTTGTTGGGCTTGCCGTCAAGGTACACGATGCGGTTTTTGATTTGCAACGTCTGTCCGGGCAGGCCCACGCAGCGCTTCACGTAGTTTTCGCGTCGGTCGGTCGGCCGCGATGAGATTGAGCCGTAGGTGTTGGGGTTGTTCTCAATGTAGCTGCGGCCCAGGCCGTAGATCATCTTGAAGTAGTCTTGCTGCTGCTGTCGGTTGAGGGATGCAGGGTCAACGGGATTTGCAAAGTTCTCCTGGTATATTTGCTGCCCGATGCTATAGACCATGCCATAGTAGTCGTAGGACTGGTATGCGGGCGCGGTGACGAT
Source organism: Prevotella sp. UBA6447 (assembly GCA_002437115.1). Classification (GTDB taxonomy): domain Bacteria; phylum Bacteroidota; class Bacteroidia; order Bacteroidales; family Bacteroidaceae; genus Prevotella. The sequence goes on along the minus strand of DJOD01000063.1, from coordinate 46,996 downwards.
GGTGTCGCCCGCAGGATAGTTGAACACCACGATATCGTTGAGCTGCACCTTCCCCAGGCCTTTCATGCGCCGATAGTCCCAATGGGGCCACTCCAGGTAGCTCTTGGCCTGGATGAGCGGCAGGGTGTGCTGCGTGAGCGGCATGGTGAGCGGCGTCTCGGGTATGCGCGGGCCGTAGCTCATCTTTGATACGAAGAGGTAGTCGCCCGTGAGCAGCGACTTCTCAAGAGAGCTTGACGGAATGACGTAGTTCTGAAAGAAGAAGAGGTTGACAAAGTAGACGGCCACGAGCGAGAACACGATGGCATCTACCCAGCTCATGATGAAGCGCACGGGACCCTCCGCGTCTTTCCACCATTGCCAGCGTATCTTCTTGGTGATGTAAACATCGAAGAGAAGGGCTGCGCCGACGAACGTCAGTAGCCACCCCACGATGGTGCGTGGCGATACCCATGCGATAAATAGGGCGTAGAGAATGATCACAATGGCAAATTTGGTCCATTGCTTCTTCATGTTGAGGTTTGCTTTTTCCTTGTCTATCATGGTCGTTTGTGGCTGAGGCGTGTCGCCCGTCGGCGGTGGTCTTGGCCATTATGAGGTTGTTGTGTCTGTTGAGTGTTTGTTAGGGAATGAGGGCACTGAAGAGGTCGCTCGTGGTCAGCAGCCCCGTGTGGTTGGCCGTGTATTCGGCTGCCAGCACGGCACCTAAGGCAAAGCCCTTGCGCGAGTGGGCGCTGTGACTGATGGTAATCTGGTCGGCCTCACTGTTGTAGATGATGGTGTGTATGCCTGGCACCTCGTCGTGGCGCACGCTGTTGATGAGCAGTTCGTCGGCCTTGTGTTCGTCCGATCCGTCCACGTGTCCGTCGTCCCATGTGGTTGTCCCCTTCTTCCACGATGCCTTGCGGTCAAGGTTGTCGATGATGCCTTCGGCCAGGGTGATGGCAGTTCCCGACGGGGCGTCGAGCTTGTGTATGTGGTGGGTCTCCTCCATTGCCACGTCATACTGTGGGAATTGGTTCATGATTTTGGCCAGGTATTTGTTGACGGCGGCGAAGATGGCCACACCGATGGAAAAGTTGGAAGCCCAGAAGAGGGTCTGCTTGCCGTCCTTGGTTAGAGCCTCCACGTCGGCCTTGTGGTCGGTCATCCAGCCAGTGGAGCCGCTCACCACTTTCACGTTGTGCTTGAAGGCGCGCAGGTAGTTGCCGTAGGCCGCTGTGGGGTTGGTGAACTCTATGGCCACGTCGGCTGAGGCGAAGGCCGGGCTGTCAAAGTCGTCTTGGTTGTCCACGTCGATTTTGCAGACAATCTCATGGCCGCGGGCAATGGCAATCTGCTCTATCATGTGTCCCATCTTTCCGTAGCCGATTAATGCAATCTTCATGTTTGTTTTGCTTCGAATGGTTTGATAGTTGCAAAAGTACGTATTTTCCGAGGAAAGTGATTGATTTACAACCTTAAATAATCGAAAATTCTTTTATTTTCATGTGTGGCAAACACTTTTACCCCCATTCTTTTTTGTGGGAAATTTGAAATGATGTAACTTTGCACATTGAATCGCCTGTCCTTTAGGCAAGGCTTGGCATGAAAAAGATTGTATATGAGAATCCGACCCCTTCTGCCCTGCATGGCGGCTTGCGCTATGCTCACGTCCTGTTTCAGGGATGAGCCGCTCAACGCGGAGTGTGACATAGAGGCAGTATACTTCCATCTTGATGAGCCCCTTGGCACGTTTTACCAGTTGGGCGACACGTTGCAAACGGTGTTGTCAGACGACAATGACATCGTGTTTAGTGTTAGGCGAGATCCGGCCGCCGACATGTCGGCGATGGAGCCCCACTTGGTGCTCACGCCGGGTGCCAGCGTCAAGAGCTCTGCCAAGTCCTTGGACGAGGCCACGGGCATCGTGCGCTGGAACTATGTCATCGGGTCGCAGGACGGCCAGTGGTCGAGGGCCTACAAGGTAAGCCTGGTGCCAACGGCGCGCACCGTGAAAGACACGGTGACCTACAATTTCGAAAAATTCGAGCTCGAGTCGCGCGAACGTAAGTATTATGTTTGGCACGATGAGCTCAGCGATGGCACCTGGGGCAACAATTGGGCCACGGGCAACGCCGGCTACCGTATGAGCATGGGCAACGCCCCTGCCGACCAGTACCCATCGGTTCCCCTGGCCGAAGGCTACCACGGTTATGGCGTGAGGCTCACCACGTTGAGCACGGGTGGCTTCGGTGTGATGGCGGGCATGCGCCTCGCGGCCGGCAACTTCTTCCTCGGAAGGTTTGATGTGGCCAATGCTCTGACCGACGCCATGAAGGCCACGTGCATGGGCATACCCTTTGACCGAAAGCCTGTGAAGTTGCAGGGCTACTACAAGTACACGCCCGGCGAGGTCTACCAAGACAAGAACGGTAAGGCGATGGTTGGCAAGACCGATGCCGCCGACATCTATGCCGTGTTCTACCGAAACGAGGAAACGGTCACCACCGCCGACGGGAAGACCGAAACCCGCGCCGTGATGCTCCATGGCGAGGACACCAAGACCAACCGCAACATCGTGGCCATTGCCCAAGTGGCTTACGTGAAGCCCACTACCGAATGGACATTCTTCGATGTGACGTTTGATTATACGAGCGACATAGATCCTGAGGATCTCATGAGCCGAGGCTACAACCTGGCCATCGTGTTCTCCTCGTCGGTCGATGGCAACCATTTCCAAGGTGCCATTGGCAGCCAGTTGTGCATCGACAAGGTGAGCGTCGTCTGCGAAAAGGAAGAGTAAGCCGGCGAGACCGCCTCGCTACCCCGTCACACAACACACAACAACTCATCCCCTCATCTCCCATGGTTAGAAAGATATATGTCATCATGGCCCTTGCGGCAACAACCTTGCAGGCGTCGGCCGACAACTTCATGAAAGGCGTGGTCTTCAAGACGCGTCGTGGATACAACATAGGCGGAACGGCTCCGCTGCCCATGCCGGCCAGCATACGGAAGCTCAACAGCTATTCGTTCAAGGCCAATTGGAGTTTGGGCGTGGACGCTACCAAGCCCATCAACGACCACTTGGGCGTGACAGTTGGGTTGCGCTTTGAGGGGAAGGGCATGAAGGAAGACGCTGATGTGAAAAACTACCATGAGGTGATGGTGCAAGGGGACCAGACACTCGACGGAATGTTCACGGGCTCGGTGATGACCAATGTCAGGCAGTGGATGTTCACAGTTCCTGTGCAGGCATCATGGAAAGTGTGTCACAACGTCGACTTGCGCTTCGGCCCTTACGTCTCGGTACTGACCTCGAAGGGCTTCTCGGGCTATGCACACGACGGATACCTGAGGCAGGGCGACCCGACGGGGGCAAAGATTATCATAGGCGACAAGCCGGGGAACATGGGCTATTACAACTTTTCCAGTGATATGCGCCGCTTCCAGTGGGGAATGGGGATTGGTGCCGACTGGATATTCTGGCGCAACTGGGGTGTCTATGGTGAGGTCAACTGGGGATTGAGTGGCGTGCACAAGAGCTCGTTTCATGTGCTCGACCAAACCCTGTATCCCATCTTCGGACAGGTCGGACTGATTTGGAAAGTAAGCAAGAAGGTAAAAAAGGAAAACAGATAACAAAACACTTATGAAGAAAATTTTTACATTGGTAGTAATGGCCATGGCTGCTATCGCCAGCATGGCCGCCGACTACACTGACAGTCTCACGGTCTCGGTCAACGGACTGGTCAATGAGCAGCACGCAACCGTGCAGGTGACCAAGGGCGATGATGGCCTCTTGACGTTCTCCTTGAACAACTTTATCATGACGACAGCGGAGACAAGTATGCCTATCGGCAACATTGTCATTGACAAACTGCAGCCCATGGTCGTGGGCAACGACACGCTGCTTGAATGTTCGCGCAACATTCAGATTGCAGCGGGCGACGATCCTTCAGTCTCATGGTATGGCCCTTACCTGCAGGAAGTGCCTATCAACTTTGTGGCAAAGCTCGCCCATGGCCGCGCTTACGCCAGCATCAGCATCTACATGGCTACCCTGCAGCAGAACATCGACGTTACCTTTGGATCGGGCTATCAGATTCCCAACAGTGGCTTTGAGAGTTACCGCAAATATGATGGTAATGATGGCGACATCTATGAGCCCTTGCGCTGGCACTCCTTCGCTAACGCTGGCGGCGATTGGGCATCTTTAGTCAAAGGTATGGCGCATACGTTTATCTCTGATGACGTACGCCCAGGGACCAAGGGCAGCAAGAGCCTTAGTCTGAAAGCTACCAGCATCATTGGAATCGTTGCCAATGGCACAATCACCACAGGTCGCATGAACGCTGGATCCTACATTGCTACGGACTTGTCAAACCACGCCGAGCTTGATGTCAGCAAGACAGAGCTTGACGGTAACGGCAATCCATTTTATATCAACATGGAGGGGCGCCCCGACTCGCTTGCTGTGTGGGTGAAGTTCTCGCAGGGTACGGCTAACGCGGATCATCCTTATGCCACGGTGAGCGCTTACATCACGGATGGCACGTATTTCCAGGACCCACAGAACAAGAAATACGATAATGTGATGGCTTTGGCTAAGGATAGTACCATCGCCACGACAGGAGGTGAGTGGAAACGAATTGTCGTTCCTTTCACTTATGTCAAAGACGATGTGGACGGAAAGTATATCCTTGTGACCATTTCTACCAATGCTGATCCGGGTGCAGGAAGCGATGGCGATGAAATCTTGATAGACGACTTCGAGCTTATCTACGACGCTGAGCTGACGGGTGTTGCCCTCGATGGCAATGAGGTGAAGCCTCAACTCAAGGGCAAGGGCGCTTTTTGCGTGGTTTCTTATGACAACGACGACAAGGGCAACAAAGTTGCTACCATCAAGGTCTTCTCGGATGACTTGAAGACCCAGAGCACGCACACCTACAACATTACAGCCGCTGGAATCCATTCTGTTGTGGCAGAAGGGGATGCTCGCAAGGTATATAACATCGGTGGGCAGCGCGTCGGTGGCATGAAGACTGGACAGGTCTACATCGTCAGGGAAGGCGGCAAGACCTATAAGGTGCTGAAGTAAGTTCTTGCTAACACATAACGCGTACTTTGTCATGCCTTAAAGCGTGGGGCGCGTTTTCGGGAAAGATCCCGGCTATCCATATTGGGATGGCCGGGATTTTTGTTCGTTTTGTGTGTGGTCATTAGCGGAATGGGCAAAAATGTGGGGTGCTGAGGTTTTTGAATGGGTGAAATGAGCAATCAACGTCGAGAAATTTGAGGGGAAACGTGCAACTTGGTTGCAAAGTTCGCCTCAAATTATGCTTGCAACCGAGTTGCAAAGGCTTATTCGTACCTTTGTCAATAAATAAAAACGAAACCATGACGAAACGCTTATTGATTATCGTGGCCATCACGGCCATAGCTATCTTGGGGTTCTCGCTACTTTCCGACAACACGGCGGTTGCCCACGGACACGCGGACGAGGAACATGTGGATGTGGACAGTATCGATGTCACACTGCAACAGATGAAGGTAGCTGACATTCGGCTTGGCCAGGTGTCACGCCGACCTATGAACACGTTTGTTGCTGTCAATGGACAGTTGACGCTCCGTCCCCAGTCCGTTGGCGATGTCACGTCGTTGATGGGAGGAGTGGTTAAGCACATATGGGTAAGCGACGGGCAAAGAGTTAAGAGAGGACAAGTGGTAGCTACGGTGGAAAACACAGACATCGTGGCATTGCAACGTGAATATTATTCGATTTCACGGCAGGTGCAGTTTGCGCGACTCGACGTGGAGCGTCAACAGAAACTCAGGAAGAATGGTGCTGGCGTGGAACGAAACCTGCAACAGGCGGAAAAGGAGTTGCGTGTGACACAAGCTAACCTCGCGGGCTTAGCCCGTCAGTTGCAGCAGGTCGGTGTCAATCCGAATCGTGTGGCTCAAGGCCGTTTTTCCACCACATCCCCCGTCCATGCGCCCATCAGTGGAACGGTGAGCGGCATCAAGGTGTCCTTGGGGAGCTTCGTGGATATGCAAAGCCCGCTGATGCAGGTGCGCGACAACGATGCCTTGGAATGTGATGTCAATGTCTTTGAGAAGGATCTCCACAAAGTGAAATTGGGACAGCGTGTGCAGCTTTCCGTCACCAATCAACCTGGACAGCGTCTCGGTGGAACCGTATACGGCATCAATAGCTATTTCAACAGTGGGACCAAGACCGTGGCGGTGCATGTCCGTCTCGATGATGCCGCCGGTCGTTCGCTGGTTGATGGCATGTATGTGAGTGGCCAAATCATCGTGGGCAGCAATGAGGCGCAGACCTTGCCGAGCACAGCCATTGTCAAGGCTGATGGCAAAAGCTATATCTTTGCATTCAACGGCAAGCGTTCTGGAGGTTACAGCTTCTCACGCCATGAGGTGACCACAGGGTCTACGATGGGCGGAAACACGCAAGTGGAACTGTGTGAGCATATCCGCAAAGGACAGGAAATCGTCACAGGCAACGCTTATTACCTCGCTTCCATGACTGGCGAGCATGGCGAACACTGATAAGAACCGAGGGCTATGTTTCAGAAACTCATAGAATATTCGATAAGGCACAAGCTGGTGGTGGGCGTGCTCACCGTCGCGCTTGTGGCATGGGGCATATGGTCGTTGGTGCACCTTCCGTTTGATGCCACGCCCGATATTACTGACAATCAGGTGCAGGTCATTACCCAAGCTCCGTCGCTTGGTGCCCAGGAAGTGGAACAATACATCACTACGCCGATAGAGATGGCATTGGCCAATGTGCCGAAGTTGAAGGAGCGACGTAGCATCTCTCGTAGTGGATTGAGTGTCATAACGCTCGTGTTCGACGACGATGCCGACATCTATTGGGCACGGTCGCAGGTCAGCCAGGTGCTTAACGATGTTATCAGGGACCTCCCCCAAAACACGTCCACTGAGATGGGTCCCATTGCCACGGCACTTGGCGAGATTTACCATTACACGGTTCGTGCCAAGAAGGGGTATGAAACGAAGTACAGTCTCACCCAGTTGCGCACTTACCAAGATTGGATCATCCGCAAGCAGCTGGTAGGCACACCAGGTGTGGCGGAAGTGAGCGGATGGGGTGGCTATGTGAAACAATACGAGGTGGCCATCGATGCCGAGCGCCTCAATGCTTCGGATGTCACCTTGTCGGATGTCTTCAAAGCTTTACAAGACAACAATGCCAATACCGGAGGCAGTTACATAGAGCAAGATGCTAACCAATATTACATCCGAGGCATCGGTGTTGTCAAGACGATGAGCGACATTTCCAACATTGTCGTCAAAAACATTAACGGGCAGCCTGTGCGCGTTGGCGACGTTGCCACCGTGCAATCCGGCCATGCCACGCGCTTCGGCGCGGTCACGCGCAATGGTGAAGGTGAGGTGGTGTGTGGCATAGCCATTATGCTCAAAGGCGAAAACTTCCAAGAGGTGAGCCAGCGGGTCAAGCAGCGTATGGCCGACATTCAGAAGTCGTTGCCAGAGGGAGTGGTGGTGGAGCCTTTCATTGATCGCACGAACCTCGTAAACCGTGTGGAGGGAACTATAGCACGCAACCTGGTTGAGGGTGGCATTATTGTTATCTTCGTGTTGCTGCTATTCTTGGGCTCTTGGCGGTCGGGGCTTGTAGTGGCCAGTGTTATCCCGCTGAGTATGCTCTTTGCTTTTGGCATGATGAAGACATTCGGCATCGATGGCAACTTGATGAGCCTTGGCGCAATAGACTTCGGCATGATCGTGGACGGCGCGGTGATTATCGTCGAAGCTGTTGTGACCCACATTCATGGCGCCTCACGCTTGTCGGGCAAGTATGCGGGGCAGCAGGTCTTGACCCGGCGACAGATGGACGACGAGGTCTTTGCCTCCGCTTCCATGATTCGTCGAAGTGCCTCTTACGGCGAAATCATGATTATGATAGTTTACATACCTCTGTTGACCCTTACCGGCATCGAGGGCAAGATGTTCCGCCCGATGGCCCTCACCGTGTTCTTTGCCATTCTTGGCGCGTTCCTGTTGTCGCTCATGTACGTGCCGATGGTCAGCAGCTTGTTGCTCGACCGCAAGTTGAAGACGCGCGAAAACATTTCTGACCGCATCATACGCAAGCTGCAACAATGGTACACCCCCTTGCTTAGGTGGGCGCTTCGGCAAAACAAGAACGTCATTACGGCTACCGTGGCTCTGTTTTGTGTTAGCGTTGTTGGGTTCAAGTACCTCGGTGGCGAGTTCATCCCCAACCTAGAGGAGGGAGACTTTGCCGTGGAAATGAGCATGGCGCAGGGCACATCCCTCTCGCAGATGGTGTCGACAACCACCCAGGCCGAGAAGTTGCTGCGTGCCCATTTCCCTGAGGTGAAGCAAGTTGTGAGCCGCATAGGAAGCGCCGAGATCCCGACGGATCCCATGCCCGTGGAACGCGCCGACATCATGGTGGCGTTGAAGCCGAAGGCCGAATGGACCTCGGCGCGCACCGCGCCTGAGCTCATGGAGCGGATGGAGGAGGTGTTGCGCACCATTCCCGGTGTCGATGCGGAAATCTCACAGCCCATCCAGATGCGCAACAACGAACTGATGACTGGCATCAAGCAGGATGTGGCCATCAAGGTCTTTGGCGACGACTTGGTGACGCTCACCCAGCAAGCCGGTAAGATACGCAAGCTCATAGAGCACGTGCCAGGTGTGGCCGATGTTTTCGCTGAGCACATTTCTGGTCTGCCCCAAATACAGGTGGTCTACAACCATGAGCGCATGGCTCAATACGGACTATCGGTCAAAGATTTGAACCAAGTGCTTGAGACTGCTTTTGCCGGTGGAGTTGCTGGCAGCGTGTTTGAGGGTGAGCGCAAGTTCGACTTGGTGCTGCGGCTCGATGAACGCTTGCGCAAGGATGAGCGCTCTATCGAGAACTTGTATATCCCACTGACCAACCAGCCTGGCGCGACAGTCCCTCTTCGCGAAGTTGCCGAAGTGGAGTACGTGTCGGCCCCAGCGCAAGTTAGCCATGAGAATGGTGCGCGCCGCATTTACGTGGGCTTCAACGTCAAGGGGCGCGATGTGCAAAGCACTGTCGCCGACATCCAGAAAGTGCTGGGCGAGCAGTTGAAGTTGCCCGAAGGCTACTATTACACCTATGGAGGTGAGTTCCAAAATTTTAAGAGTGCCACTCAGCGCTTGCTGATTGTCATTCCCCTCGCCTTGCTGATGATTTTCCTGCTGCTCTATGCCACCCTGAAAAACTTGCGTGAGTCGCTGTTTGTCTTCTCTGCCATTCCTTTCGCGGCTATCGGTGGTGTGTGGGCCTTGTGGGCGCGCGGCATGAACTTTAGCATCTCCGCAGGTGTAGGCTTCATCGCACTTTTCGGTGTGGCGGTGCTCAATGGCATTGTGCTTATCGGGCAAATGAACCAGATGCAGCGAGATGGCGTTGCCGACATTACCCGCCGTATCACAGATAGTTGCATGGTTCGTCTGCGTCCTGTGCTCATTACGGCTCTTGTGGCCTCCATGGGTTTTCTTCCCATGGCCTTGAGCCATGGCGACGGCGCGGAGGTGCAACGCCCGCTTGCCACCGTGGTCATCGGAGGGCTCATCACCTCCACCTTGCTCACCCTGTTCGTGTTGCCCGCCATCTATAAGACGTTCACCAGGCGATAGGTGCTCGAACAACCCGCAAGTGTGAGGAAACGATGCGTCTTTCTTTTCGTGCAGACATACTGTCTCGTCATGATTGAAGATCTTGCGCTTGTTGGATAGCCTGATATTTAAATTTGAACTTATGAGGACGACATTGCTTACTTTAGTTGCTTTTTCATTCATCGCACTTCCATCCGTCGCCCAGCGACCCGTGGCCGTTCAGTCTCCCACAGCGGGCAAGACCGTGGAAAGGCTCTCGCTCCAGCAGTGCCTGGAGCGCGCCAGTAATGACAACCTGTCGCTGCAGACATCCCGCAAGGGCGTTGAACTGTCGCAGGTGATGCAAGGAACGGCCTGGAATCTCGACAAGACCGACCTGACCTTTAGCCAAGACCCCACTTCAGGAGCCACCCCCGACAACTCGCTGACCCTCTCGCAATCGATGGAGTTCCCCACGGTTTACGTGGCTCGCCGTCGCCAGTTGAAGGCCGAGACCCGAGTGTCCGAGAGTGAGACCGATGTGCTGCGCAGCCAAGTGCGCAGCCAGGTGGTCTCGCTCTACTGCCAGGTGGTCTATCAATACGAACGCATCCGTATCCTGCAACGCCAAGACTCACTCTTGCATGGCTATGTCGCCGTGGCCACCAAGCGCTACGAGGCAGGCGATGCGCGCCAGGTGGAATGTCTGTCTGCCCGCCGTATGTTGCAAGACAACCTTTTGGAGACCGACATGGCAAAGGCCGACCTGGCCAATGCGCAGGCTTCTTTGGCTCGCCTTGTCGGGACGAACGCCACCATCTTGCCCACCGAAACGACCTTGGTGCCCATTGACTTGGGACAGGATGCCGAATTCAACTTTGACCAGTCGCCCGATGGCCAGCTGGCCCATGCACGTTTGGCTGTTGCCGACCATACCGTGAAGGTGGCGCGGAGCGATTATGCTCCTTCGCTCAGCCTGTCGCTTCGCACGCAAATGGTCATCAAGGGATGGAACCCTTACCATGTGGACCGTAGCTGGAACAACGGCAACTTTATGGGCTTTGAGGTAGGCGTGGGCTTGCCTCTCTTCAGCGGCAGCACGCGTGCGAAGGTGAAGGCGGCTCGGAAAGTGCGCGAGATGGCACAGCTGCAGGTGGTCAGCCAAGCGCAAGAGCTGCAAGTGACCTACACTGCAGTCCTCAACAGTATGCTGGTGGCCAAGAAACGCATGGAGTATTACGCTACGGTTGGCAACGCCGACGCGGCTGAGATGAGCCGCTTGAGTGCCTGCGATTATGCGGCTGGCGAGATTACCTATTTGGAGTATGTTGACGCGTTGGAGAAGGACATAGACACCCAGCTCAAGCGCGCTTCGGCCATCAACGATTACAACCAAGCTGTTGTCGCCCTGAAAAAGTTGCAGGGAATGTGAGCCCCCACTTAGAAAAACGGCTTTCTTGATGGCCGCTATCGATTTTGTTTGTATCTTTGCAGCGCAAATAATATTGAACGTTCGCAATATGAGAAGACTGATTTTGGCTGTGGGACTGTGGCTTTTTGCCATGGGATCCATGGCGCAAAGCGATGACCACAACTTTGACGTGGCAAAAAACCTGGGCATCCTGAATGCCATATACAAGAACCTTGACCTGATGTACGTGGATACACTCGACCCGAACGAGGTGGTGGGCAACGCCATCAACTCGATGCTTCGTAGCCTTGACCCCTATACGGTCTATTATCCGGAGGACAAACAGAAAGACCTGAAGATGATGCTCACGGGCAAGTATGCGGGCATTGGTGCGCTCATACGTTACAACTACCAGCTCGGGCGCGTCTGCATTGACGAGCCTTACGAGGGCATGCCCGCCGCCGAGGTGGGGCTCCGCAAGGGCGACATCATCCTCAGCATCGACGGAGAGGACATGACCAAGCAGACCAACGACTATGTGTCGGAGCACCTTAGGGGCGGGGCTGGAACAACCTTTGAACTGAAGGTTCGTCGCCCCTCGACTGACAAGGACATGAAGTTCAAGGTCACCCGCCGCCTCATCCAGCTGCCTTCCATTCCCTATTACGGTGTGCAGGCCAACGGCTTCGGTTACCTGAACCTTTATTCTTTCACCGAAGGTTGCGGAAAGGATGTACGCAATGCCATCATTGAGATGAAGAAAAACGGTGTGAAAGGTCTCGTGTTTGACCTTCGCGGCAACACCGGCGGGTCTGAAATGGAGGCAGTGAACATTGTCAACTGCTTTGTGCCCAAGGGCAAGCTCGTGGTGAGCAACCGTGGCAAGGTAAAGCGCATGAACCACGATTACCTGACTACCGTTGAACCCGTCGACACGGTGTTGCCCGTGGTGGTATTGGTCAACGGGTCGTCGGCGTCGGCTTCGGAGATAACGAGTGGTGCCCTGCAGGATCTTGATCGCGCTGTCATCATGGGAACGAAAACCTACGGTAAGGGATTGGTGCAGACGATGATAGACCTGCCTTACAACACGCAAATGAAGCTCACCACCAATAAATACTACATTCCCAGCGGGCGTTGCATCCAGAAGGTAACCTACCGCCATGCCAACGGTGGCAGTGCCGAAGCTGTTGCCGATTCGCTTGCGGGAACCTTCCGAACGGCAGGCGGGCGCCTGGTGAAAGGTGGAGGAGGCATTGAACCCGAGGTGGAAGTGAAACCCGACTCGCTGCCCAACATCACCTACTACCTGGTTGCCATGCGTGACTCCGACGAACTTGTGCACAACTTTGAGGTCGACTACATCGCTAAGCATCCCACCATTGCGCCGGCCAGTGAGTTTGCGCTGAGCGATGCCGACTATGAGGCGTTCAAACAGCGTGTGCTCAAGAGCCATTTCAAGTATGATGCCATGAGTGCCAAAACGCTCGACGACCTGGAGAAAGTGGCCAAATTCGAAGGCTATTATGACGATGCCAAGGGCGAGTTTGATGCCCTGCGTAGCAAGTTGAAGCCCAATCTGTCGAAGGACCTTGATTTCAACAAGGCCAGCATCTGCGAAATTCTCAACAATGATATCGTGGCGGCCTACTACTATCAGCGTGGCGCCGTGCAGAACACGCTTCGCACCGACAAGCAGGTGAAGGCTGCGTTCGACCTGCTTGCAGACCCAGAGCGTTACCAGAAGCTCCTCAAACCCTCTGACAAGGACAAGGGCAAGAACTGACCTCAAGGTGTGAGCATGCCTTTTTCGTCGCCGTCAGGCAACAAGTCTATACCCGCGAAGCCCCGCCCACGCGCTTATGAGCGTGTGGGCGGGGCTTCGCGGGTATGTTGTCTGCCAAGGAAATTGATGGTTATCTTTTAATGGCAGGCCTTTGAGATTTCTCCGAGCCATACTGCACTTTTTTATAGTTGGTCAGCTTGGAGATTTCTTGGAGTCGCGTAAGGTGTGGTGAGAACAAACGCAATGTTCACTTGTAGGCCATGACCTGTGGCGTGATAGAGCTTGTCGTGTTAGATGTCTTGTCGGTGGCCGATGCGGCTAAGGCCATGAGCCAAAGAAGCACCACCAAGAGAAATTTACTGGGTTGCATGTTGCTAATTTAGATTTTTGTAACTTTTAGTTTAGGTATTCTGATAATGCAAAGTTACTAAAAATTTCATTTAAATGTAATAAGACTACTTATTTTTTTGATACGATAACTTTTTTGGAAAATAACAGCTTTTATTTCTTCAATTTAAGCTATTATTTCATAAATAACAGCTATAATTTTCTGATTTTAAGCTATTATTTTACATGTTTCGTAACCTTTTGATTGATAGGAAGTTATGTATGAATCTCTTTGCTGGCTATTGCGACTTCACTTGGGAGGACGGAGGGGAACTTGAGTCAATGGAACTTGTAAGTCTAAATAAGTGTTAAAAAGAGAAGAATGTGTAACATTCCTCGTTCCAATTCGTCGTATTTTTGAAAACGGTAATTAGCGAATATGGATTACAGGTACATCAACCAATTGTTGGAGCGCTATTGGAAGTGCGAAACCTCCCTGGAAGAGGAAGATATCTTGCGCTCCTTCTTCAGCCAGGGTAATATACCCGCTGAGCTGAAGCGTTATCAGCCGCTTTTTGCCTATGAGGCGAAAGAGCCCACCAGCGATGTGCTTGGCAAGGATTTCGATTATAAAATTATGTCCATGATAGGCAAGAATGAACCCGTGAAGGCTAAGGTCATCACGATGCCGCAACGTTTGAAACCGCTTTTCAAGGCGGCTGCAGTTGTGACTATCGTGCTCACGTTGGGCAACGCCATGCAGGTTCCGTTTGAGCGTCGTGGTGGCGACCCTTTGAGCAATTACGATGGGTACAGCAAACCTGAGCTTAATCGTGGCACTTCGGTGGCTATGAACGACAGTGCCTCACTCGACACCATGAAGCGTAACTTGGTGGCTGAGCCGACTACTGCCATGGGACAATCGGTGATTAAATGAAGATAATTTCTATGCTTTCTCTATAAAATCATGTTTAGTAAAACAAAATGAAACTGTGAAGTTTCAATTCTCTCAAATTTTTCATAACATACTAACGTAGAAAGGGACCGCAGCTCGATGGAGAGTCATGCGGCCCCTTGTTTTTTCTTGCTGTATTGGGAAATTGTAAGCTGTTTTCGCACCAATGTGGAAAGGCTAATGAGGCTATTTTTTCGCTTTTGACAAACCGTAGTTGTCAAGTTTCTGAAATTGCATTTTGATGGCTTGGCGTCCCCTGAAAATGTTTACCTTGACCTGTTCTTCGGGTATTGCCATGATTGAGGCTATCTCTTTGTAGCTTTTCCCCTCAAAGTCGCGGAGCTGTATGCACGTTCGCTGCTTCTCGGGCAAACGGTCTACAAGTCGCCTGACGATGCCCATACGGTCGTTTGTGGAAGCTTGGTCGAGGGGTGTCCCCTGCGTGTCTGCGGCATCAGTGCGCACATTCTCAAGAGTCTCGTTTCGGTTGTCGTGCCGTTTGATGCTGTCGAGTGAGAGATTGCGGCAGATGGTCAGGCAGAAAGCCTCTATGTTGTCGATGCTGTCCCACTGGTCGCGAACGTTCCAGGCCTTGATGAGCGTTTCCTGCACAATATCCTCAGCCTCGGCGTTGTGCAGGGTGATGCGCAACGCCAAGCGGTAAAGCTGGTTTTTCAGTGGTAGAATATCGTTTTGGAAACTGATTTTTGACATGGCTTACTCAATGATGGTTCCTCCTTCTTGGCCAACGGCCGAGGCCTGGGTGATGATGACACGGTGCACGCCCGCACTTACGGCAGCCAGCGCGTTCTCCACCTTGGGCTTCATGCCTCCCGAGATGGTTCCGTCGGCTGTGAGGCGCTCAAAGTCGGCGTGTGTGATGATGGGTATGACGCTGTTGTCGTCGTTGGGGTCGCGTAGCACGCCAAGCTTCTCAAAGCAGTAAACCAGTGTCACGCTGGCGCTGGAGGCTAAGGCTTTGGCCGTCTCTGAGGCCATGGTGTCCGCGTTGGTGTTGAGGAGGTTCCCCTGGCCGTCGTGTGTCAGAGGTGCCACAACAGGCACGATGCCTTGCTGGAGCAAGTTGAGCAACAGGCCAGCCCGCACGTGTTCTACGTCGCCCACGAACCCATAGTCGATGCCGTTCTTCAAGGGACGCTTGTGACTGCGTATCACGTCGGCATCGGCACCAGTAAGCCCCAACGCGTTTACGCCGCGTGCTTGCAATCGTGCCACGATACCCTTGTTGACCAGTCCGCCATAGACCATGGTCACTACCTCTAACATGCTGGAGTCTGTGATACGTCGCCCTTCGACCATTTTGCTTTCGACACCCAGTTCCGTTGCGACCTTGGTGGCCCGGCGGCCTCCGCCGTGGACGAGAATCTTGGGTCCTTCAACTTGTGCAAAACGGTCGAGCAGCTGGTTGAGGCTTACCTCGTCTTCGACGATGGCTCCGCCCACCTTGATGATGGTAATGGTCTTCATGCGATGTAATTTGCTGGTTGTGAAAATGTCATTGTTTTGTCGGCGACAAGCCATGGGCATGACTTGCTGCCCGCCTTGCGAGCTATTCCAGGTAGGTGTAGCCATAGAGTCCCGAGCGGTAATTGCTGAGAAATTCCTTGCCCTCATCGAGTGACAGCTTGCCCTGCTTGACACTCTTGGTGACCCACTGCTCCAGTTGCCTGACGAGTTTCTTGGGATTATACTGCACGTACTCCAGCACCTCTTCCACAGTCTCGCCGTCGATGATTTGGTCGATGTTGTAGGTGCCGTCCTTCACACTGATGTGGGCTGCCGTGGTGTCACCGAAGAGATTGTGCATGTCGCCCAAGATTTCCTGGTAGGCTCCCACAAGGAACACGCCTATATAATAAGGTTCGCCCTTGCGCAACGTGTGGACGGGAAGTACGTTCGACTGTGAGCCGTTGACGGCGAAGTTGGCAATTTTCCCATCGCTGTCGCAGGTAATGTCTTGTATGGTGCAGTTGCGCGTGGGGCGCTCGTTGAGTCGCTCTATGGGCATGATGGGGAAGAGCTGGTCGATGCCCCAGCAGTCTGGAAGACTCTGGAACAGGGAGAAATTGCAGAAATACTTGTCGGCAAGGAGCTTGTCGAGGCCGCGAAGCTCATCGGGCACATGCTTCATGCTTTTGGCCATCAAGTCAATCTCATGGCAGACGCTCCAGTACATGGCTTCCACCTCTGCACGTGTCTTGAGATCCACCATGCCATGTGCGAACATGTCGAGGCAGTCCTCGCGTATCTGGTCGGCATCGTGCCAGTCCTCCAGCATCGATTTGGGGTTGATGTTGCACCAGATGTCGTAGAGGTCCTTTACCAGTTGGTTGTCAGTAGCCTTAGCCTCAAACTCCTCTGGCATCTCTGGCAGCGACGCCGCTCCCAGCACGTCGAGCACCAGCACGGAGTGGTGGGCCGACAGTGAGCGGCCGCTCTCGGTGATGATGTTGGGGTGGGAGATTCCGTTGCGGTCGGCAATGTCGACAAAGGCATACACGCAGTCGTTGATGTATTCCTGGATGGAATAGTTGACAGAGCTTTCCGAGTTGCTCGACCGAGTGCCATCGTAGTCCACGCCCAGTCCGCCACCGCAGTCCACAAACTCGATGTTGTAGCCCATCTTCCTGAGGTTGGCATAGTATTGTCCGGCTTCGGTGAGGGCATTCTGGATGCGGCGTATCTTGGTGATTTGTGATCCGATGTGGAAGTGGATGAGCCGCACGCTGTCGTGCAAGCCCATGCTGTCGAGCTTGCCTAGTGCCTCAAGCAGTTCCGAGGGAGTCAGCCCGAACTTGGAGGCATCGCCGCCGCTCTCGGCCCACTTGCCCGACCCTGAGCTTGCCAGCTTGATGCGGATGCCGATGTTAGGCTGCACGTTGAGTCGCTTGGCAGTCTTGGCAATGATGTCAATCTCATTGAGTTTCTCCACGACAATGAAGATGCGCTTGCCGAGCTTTTGCGCCAGCATGGCCAGCTCGATGTAGCTCTCGTCTTTGTATCCATTGCAGATGATGAGAGAGTCGCTCTTGCATTGCACGGCGATGACGGCGTGAAGCTCAGGCTTAGATCCCGCCTCCAGGCCCAGGTTGAACTTGCGCCCGTGTGATATGATTTCCTCGACGACGGGTTGCATCTGGTTGACTTTGATGGGGTAGATGATGTAGTCTTCCCCTTGGAAGTTATATTCCTTGCGTGCTTTTTCGTAGCACGATGCCATCTTCTCGATGCGATTGTCGAGGATGTCGGGGAAGCGCAAGAGCACGGGAGGCGTAACGTCGCGCAACGCCAGTTCGTCGATGACATCGCGCAGGTCTATCTGCGTATCGTCCTTGCATGGGGTGACATAGGCGTGCCCCTTGTCGTTGATTCCAAAATAGGAAGTGCCCCATCCGTTGATGTTGTAGAGTTCCTTCGAATCCTCAATAGTCCATTTTTTCATTTATGCGATGCCCAATGATTCTTTTAGTTTAGCAACAGATATTTTGATTTTCTCGTAATTGTCCATCAAGGTTACGTCGACCGTGTGCTTGGCTTGACTGTAGTATGGTTCGCGCAGCTGTAACTGCTCGCCGATGAAGACCCTGACCTGCTCGGAGGTCTTTCCCAAGAGCAAGGGGCGCACGGTCTTGCCCATGCTGAGGTGCTTGTGGAGCACGTCGGGAATACACTTCAGGTATACGGTCTCGCCTTGTTGGTTTAGGTAGTCGATGTTGTCGAAGAAGCAAGGCGTGCCCCCACCACAACTTATGACGACTCCTTCGAACTCGGCTACCTCATGGAGCATGTTGCGCTCTATGAGACGAAAGCCATCCTCTCCCCGCTCGTCGAAGATTTGCTTCACGCTCTTGCGCATCCGGCTCTCAATGTACCAGTCGAGGTCGTAGAACTGAAGCCCCAAGTCTTTGGCCAAAGCACGCCCAACGGTGGTCTTGCCCGACCCCATGTAACCTATGAGGATAATGCGCGTGGGCATCATCGTTTGGCCCTCCTTGTCTTGGGTTCGGGAGCGTTCCTCACGATTTCCATGCACTCGTCGTAGGTCAGGTTGCCCGCAAGTGCCTGCTCCTGGAGTTTCTTGTCGATGTGGTAGTTTTTGCCGTCGTATGCGATGTAGGGTCCGTAACGTCCTTTCATGAGCTCGAGGTTGGGGTTCTCGTCAAACTGCTTGATGTGCTTTTCCCTGTCGGCCTGTCGCTTTTGCTCAATCAGTTGCACGGCTGTTTCCAGCGTTACGGTGAGAGGGTCCTCGGTGCGGGGAAGCGACACATACTTCTTGTCGTGCAAGATGTAGGGTCCGAAACGTCCGGCGCCGATGACCACTGGTGTTCCTTCGAAGTCGCCTACTTGGCGGGGAAGTTTGAAGAGTTCCAGGGCTTCGTCGAGTGTGATGGTCTCGATGCTCTTGTCCTTGGGCAGTTGCGCGAAGCTCGGCTTTTCCTTGTCGTCGGCCGACCCAATCTGTGCCACGGGGCCGAAGCGTCCGATCTTGACGAACACCGGCTTGCCAGTCTTGGGGTCAGTGCCCAGTTGCCGCTCGCCGGCCTTGTGCTCGGAGCGGGCGTTCATGACCTTTTCGACCGTAGGCTCGAAGTCTTTGTCGAAGTCGACCATCATCTTTTTCCACTCCTCCTTTCCCTCGGCGATGCGGTCAAACTGCTCCTCCACCTTGGCCGTGAAGTTGTAGTCCATGATCTCGGGAAAATTCTTGAGGAGGAAGTCGTTGACAACGAATCCAATGTCGGTCGGCAGGAGCTTTCCCTTTTCTGATCCAGCCATCTCCTGCTTGGTCTTGGCGGTGACGCTGCTGCCTTTGAGGGTGTCGATGGTGTAGGTGCGCTCCACGCCCTTCTTGTCGCCCTTTTGTACGTATTCGCGTTGTTGGATGGTGGAGATGGTGGGTGCGTAGGTTGACGGGCGACCAATGCCCAGTTCCTCCAGCTTATGCACGAGACTGGCTTCTGTATACCTGACGGGTCCCATGGAGAAGCGTTCGGTAGAGACGATTTCTTTGCGCTCGAGCATCTGCCCTGGGGTCAGTGCTGGCAGCAAGTTGCCGTCTTGCGTGCCAGGGTCGGTGTCGCTGTCTGTTGACTCGTGGTACACTTTCATGAATCCGTCGAAGCGTATCACCTCTCCGTTGGCCACAAACTGTTCCTCGTCACCGCTGATATTGATGGTCACGGTGGTTTTCTCCACTTGCGCGTCGGCCATCTGCGAGGCTGCCGTGCGCTTCCAAATGAGTTCGTAGAGACGTCGTTCCTGTGCTGTCCCTGTGATGGTCGTGTCAGTCATGGTTGTGGGGCGGATTGCCTCGTGCGCCTCCTGGGCACCCTTCGAGTGGGTATGGTAGTTGCGCGGCTTGCTGTAAGGCTCTCCGTAGAGCTTCACAATTTCTTCTTTAGCTGCGTTGATGGCCAGGGTCGAGAGGTTCACGCTGTCGGTTCGCATATAGGTGATGCGACCGCTCTCATAGAGTCGTTGGGCCACCATCATGGTCTGTGACACAGTGAAGCCGAGTTTGCGGGCCGCCTCCTGTTGCAGGGTGGAAGTGGTGAAGGGAGGCGCGGACGAACGTTTCAGGGGCTTTTTAGTGATGTTGTCGACGGTGAACGTGGCCGTCTTGCATTTCTTGAGGAAGATGAGTGCGTCCTCATGGGTGGTGAAACGTTGGCTGAGCTCGGCCTTGAGCTCGCTTTGCGTGCCGTCGGCATTGGTCAGCGTGAAAACGGCGTTGACGCGGTAGTATGGCTCGCTCTTGAAGGCTTGTATCTCGCGCTCTCGGTCCACGATGAGCCTGACAGCCACGCTCTGCACTCGTCCTGCTGAGAGGGCGGGCTTTACCTTGCGCCACAGCACAGGCGACACCTTGAAGCCCACGAGGCGGTCGAGCACGCGGCGAGCCTGCTGGGCGTTTACCAGGTTCATGTCCAGGTGACGTGGGTGCTTGATGGCCTCCATGATGGCGGGCTTGGTGATCTCATGGAAAACGATGCGCGATGTCTTTTGCTCGTCGAGTCCCAGCACCTCGCACAGGTGCCAACTGATGGCCTCTCCCTCGCGGTCCTCATCGGATGCCAGCCATACGGTCTTGGCCGCCTTGGCATTTTTCTTTAGGTCGGCGACCACTTTCTGTTTCTCTTCAGGAATTTCATAGGTTGGCTGGAGTGTTTTCTCATCTATGCTGAGCTCTTTTTTCTTGAGGTCGCGGATGTGCCCGTAAGATGACATCACCTTGTAATCCTTTCCCAGAAATTTTTCGATGGTCTTGGCCTTTGCGGGGCTCTCGACAATCACTAAATTATCTTGCATACTAACAGTTTTGTTTTTTAACGGTTGGCAAAATTAAGCAAAACTTTCGCTTGCACCTTATAATATGAACTTAAATTTTATTTTTTTAATAAAACCGTAATGCTTCGGATGGAGCTTGGCACTCTTTTCACGGAGACAACCTACAACGATTGGAATGAGAAGATGTTAAGTTTGTTCTTAAAACATATACAACATATCGATAAGTTGCTATCCCCTTAAGTATAAGATGTAGTCAGCTTTGTAAGGAGAGAAATCGTGGCTTTATGTACTGTTTTGGGGAGGTTAGAGATTTATGATGGTTTTGTGGAATCAGTGATTTCGGATAAGTTAGGCGAAGAAATTTTGTAAATACACTTCGCGTGAAATGAGTGAGTGCCACGGTAGAAATCATGGAAGGAGATTCATGAAGTTCTCTTTGGGATCGTGGTATTTTCGCAATTTGGATGATTGAAATTTCTCTTTTAAGTAAAAAAGAAGAAAACACTTGCGAGAATGAAAAACTTTTTGTAATTTTGCAACGTTCAGTGGAATGAGGGGCTCCAAGAGAGTTCCTCATTTTATTTTATACAAACATTCTATGATAGACAAGAACGTCGTTAAAAACTTAGTTGAGGAGTGGTTGGCAGACAAAGACTACTTCTTGGTTGACGTTTCCGTCAGCCCCGATGACAAAATCACCGTGGAAATTGACCATGCCGATGGCGTGTGGATTGACGATTGCGCTAAGCTCAGCCAATACATCGAAGACCATCTCAGCCGTGACGAGGAGGACTATGAGCTCGAGGTGGGCTCGGCCGGGTTGGGACAACCGTTCAAGGTGGAGCAGCAGTATGTCAATTGCATTGGTGAAGACGTGGAAGTGATGGATGCCGACGGCAAGAAAGTGGTCGGAAAGTTGAAGAGCGTCGATGGTCGCGACTTCGTGGTATCGGTCAACGAGAAGGTGCAGGTGGAAGGGAAGAAGCGGCCCGTGAAGATGGACGTGGACCACGCCTACAATATGGACAATGTGAAATATACAAAATTCTTAATCAGTTTCAAATAAAGCTATGGCTGTAAAAAAGAAAGACGACGAGCAGTTGACGATGATCGACAGTTTCCGCGAGTTCAAGGATACTAAGAACATCGACCGCACAACGCTTGTTAGCGTATTGGAGGAGAGCTTCCGTAACGTGCTTGCGAAGATATATGGCAGCGATGAGAACATCGACGTGATTGTCAACCCCGACAAGGGCGACTTCGAGATTTACCGCAACCGCGTGGTCGTGGAGAACGGTGAGGTCGAGGATGAGAACAAGCAAATATGCTTGAGAGACGCGCAGAAGATAGAGCCCGACTATGAAGTGGGCGAGGAAGTGTCTGAAAAGGTTGACTTCGAGAAGTTTGGCCGCCGCGCCATTCTGACATTGCGCCAGACTTTGGCCAGCAAAATTTTGGAGCTGGAGCATGATGCCTTATACAATAAGTACAAGGATCGTGTGGGGCAAGTCATCTCAGCTGAGGTGTACCAGGTATGGAAGCGTGAGGTGTTGCTTGTCGACGACGAGAATAACGAGCTGATATTGCCGAAGAGCGAGCAAATCCCCGCCGACCAATACCGTAAGGGAGAAACCGTGAGGGCTGTCATCGAGCGCGTTGACAATGAGAATAACAACCCCAAAATCATCCTCTCACGCACCAGCGGCAAGTTCCTTGAACGTCTGTTGGAGCAAGAGGTGCCAGAGATTGCCGACGGCCTGATTGCCATTAAAGCCGTAGCGCGCATCCCCGGTGAACGCGCCAAGGTGGCCGTGGAGAGCTACGACGACCGTATTGATCCCGTTGGCGCTTGTGTTGGCGTACGCGGCAGTCGCGTGCACGGTATTGTGCGTGAGCTCTGCAATGAGAACATTGATGTCATCAACTGGACGGCCAACGCGAAACTCTTCATACAGCGCGCGCTCAACCCTGCCAAGGTGTCGAGCATCGACCTGGATGACGAAAACAAGAAGGCTGAGGTTTACCTCGACCCCAACGAGGTGAGCCTTGCCATTGGCCGTGGAGGACAGAACATCAAGTTGGCCTCCATGCTGACAGGTTACACCATTGACGTGTATCGTGTGGTTGACGGAAAGCCTGGAACGGAGGAAGACGATGTCTATCTTAGCCAGTTCAATGACGAGATTGATCAATGGATTATCGACGCCATCGAAGGCCTTGGACTGACCACGGCCAAGGCGGTGCTCAATGCTCCGCGTGAGATGCTTGTCGAAAAGGCCGACCTGGAAGAGGAAACGGTGGATCATGTGCTTGAGGTCCTCAGAAAGGAGTTTGAGTAACCTGCGGCGGCCTGGCTCGGCTTGCTGCGAGAAAAAGACACAACTATCACAGGCGTAAGACATGGAGCGAACGCTGACGCTTCCTCCATGCTTCCCTACAAGAAGACAACAGAGAATACATTACAATCAAAACAGTAAGGTGATGGAGCGGATGGCGTTTTTACCCTTTTGCCCTTTTGCTTTTTCGCCTTTAAGAAAGGTTTTATGAGCATCAGATTAAACAAAGCATTACGTGAATTAAACATAGGACTTCAAACGGCAGTTGAATTCCTGGAAAAGAAAAGCAATCTGGGCGAGGTGAAGGCCGACGTGAGCTTTAAGCTCAACGATGCGCAATACAAGGCGCTCGTTGAGGCTTTCAAGCAAGACGCGGCTGTCCTCTCGGCTGCCAAGCAGCTTTTCCCCAAGAACAAGGAGAAAAAGCGCGAGGCCGACGCCAAGAAGCGCGAGACGCGAGCCAAGAGCGTCTTGGAGGGAACGAGCCACCAACAATACAAGCCGTTGGGCAAGATAGACCTTGACAATCTGGGCAAGAAACCCGTTAAGGTGGAGGCTGTTGCTCTTGAGCCTGTTAAGAAGGAGGAAGCGAAGACTGCTGCCGTCAGTCATAATCCTACGAAGAATGTAGCTGAGAAGCCTGTTCAGGTGGATGAGAAAACAACCGCCCAAAAGAACGGAACAGCTCCGGAAAAAGCAGTCAAGGCTGCCGAATCGGCCATCAAAGCGACTCACGATAAGCCTGTGGAGAAAAGGCAACCTGCCAGCGAAGGAAAGTCTGTTTCCGAAAAATCGGCTGTACCAGCAAACGGTAGCACTGTTTCTAAGCTGGCTAAGCAAAAAGAGGAGCCCAAGGACGCGCCGCTAATAGCCGAGCAGCCTAAGAAGGAAGGAACCACTGGCGTGGTGCCTGTGGCAGGCGAGAAGGCGGGTGTTTTCAAACTCAGTAGTGAGAAGAAAATATTGAACGCCCCCAAGGTGAACGTGCTGGGTAAGATAGACCTTTCGGCTCTCAACCAAAGCACACGCCCTCGCAAGAAGTCGAAGGAGGAGCGCCGTAAGGAACGCGAGCCTAAGGGGCAGAATGGCAACAACACGGGCGACAGAAAGAAACGTCAGCGCATCAACAAGGAGCGTGTTGACATTAATGCCGTTAGCCAGCAAAACAACCGCAACGGCAACAACGCCAACAACAATGGCGGCAATAACAATAACAGCAAGAAGGGAAAAAAGAAGAACAACCGTAACCAGAAACCGCTTGAGGTGAACGAAGAGGATGTGGCACGCCAGGTCAAGGAAACGCTGGCTCGCCTCACCAGCAAGCAAAACAACACCAAGCGTGGCGCCAAGTACCGCAAGGAGAAGCGAGAGGCCGTGCAGGAAAAGCTCGATGCCGAGGCAAGGCAGGAGCGCAAGGAGAGCAAGGTGTTGAAACTCACGGAATTTGTCACGGTGTCTGAGCTGGCAACGATGATGAACGTCGGCGTCAACCAAGTGATCGGCACGCTGATGAGCATCGGTGTCATGGCTTCTATCAACCAGCGTTTGGATGCCGAGACCATCAACCTGGTGGCCGATGAGTTTGGTTTCCAGACCGAGTATGTCAGTGCGGAGGTCCAGGAGGCCGTCAGTGAGGAGGAGGACGATGAGAGCGATCTCGTGCCCCGCGCTCCGATAGTGACAGTCATGGGTCATGTAGACCATGGTAAGACTTCGTTGCTCGACCACATTCGCAACACCAACGTCATCGCGGGCGAGGCTGGTGGCATCACGCAGCACATCGGAGCATACAGCGTGACGCTGAAAAACGGACGCAAGGTGACGTTTCTTGACACTCCTGGTCACGAGGCCTTCACGGCCATGCGTGCCCGTGGTGCCCAAGTGACCGATATAGCTATCATCATCATCGCTGCCGACGACTCGGTGATGCCTACCACCAAGGAGGCCATCGCCCACTGTCAGGCGGCAGGCGTTCCCATGGTGTTTGCCATCAACAAGATTGATAAGCCGGGGGCCAACCCCGACCGCATCCGTGAGGACTTGGCCAACATGAACCTCCTTGTTGAGGAGTGGGGTGGCAAGTACCAGTGCCAGGAAATAAGTGCCAAGAAGGGCATCGGTGTCGATGACCTGATGGAGAAGGTGCTGCTTGAGGCCGATATGCTCGACCTGAAGGCTAACCCCAATCGCAAGGCTACGGGTACTATTATTGAGTCGTCGCTCGATAAGGGGCGTGGCTATGTGTCTACCGTGCTTGTGAGCAATGGCACGTTGAACATAGGTGATATTGTGCTTGCCGGTACCAGTTGGGGACGCGTCAAGGCCATGTTCAATGAGCGCAACCAGCGCATTGACAACGTGAAACCTGCTGAGCCGGCCATCGTGCTCGGATTGAACGGGGCTCCTACCGCTGGTGATACTTTCCACGTCATAGACACAGAGCAGGAGGCTCGCGAGATTGCCAACAAACGTGAGCAGTTGCAGCGTGAACAAGGTTTGCGCACACAGAAGCGCCTTACCCTGGGTGACATCTCACATCGCATTGCGCGTGGCGAGTTCCATGAGCTCAATATCATTGTCAAGGGTGACGTGGATGGCTCTGTGGAGGCGCTGTCCGACTCGTTTATCAAGCTCTCAACAGAGAAAGTGCAGGTCAATGTCATCAGCAAGGCTGTCGGCCAGATTTCCGAGAACGATGTGATGTTGGCCAGTGCATCTGATGCTGTCATCGTGGGCTTCCAGGTTCGTCCGTCTTCTGATGCACGCAAGCTTGCCGACCGTGAAGGAGTGGAAATCAATACATATTCGGTCATCTACGATGCCATTGACGACATCAAGTCGGCCATGGTAGGCATGCTCGATAAGGTGAAAAAGGAGATTGTCACTGGTCAGGTGGAGGTTAAGCAGGTCTACAAGATATCCAAGGTGGGTGTCGTGGCTGGCGGCCTCGTCACGGAGGGCAAGGTTCACAACAAGGACAAGGCTCGGGTGGTGCGCGATGGTATCGTTGTCCACACCGCACCCATTGCTGCCTTGAAACGTTACAAGGACGATGTCAAGGAGGTCGTGACTGGCCTGGAGTGTGGCATTTCGCTTGTCAACTACAACGACATACAGGCTGGTGATGTCTTGGAGACATTCACGGAGATTGAGGTTGAGCAGAAACTGTAAGGTCAAATAGAGTAAGGCTTCTCCGGGGCTTTCCTCCGCGTGGATAACCTTAGTGAGGCCATTTAACATCATATGAAGATACAAGCAAACAATGAGTTTGTTAAGGAGGTAGCCAACCAGAAATACGAGTTTGGCTTCACCACGGACGTTGAGACCGATGTCATTCCGAAAGGTCTGAATGAGGATATCGTCAGGCTCATTTCCAAGAAGAAAGGAGAGCCTGATTGGCTTCTTGATTTCCGCCTGAAGGCTTATCGTTTTTGGAAGACTCTCTCTGAGCCCAAATGGGGACATGTTCATGTGCCCCACATTGATTTTCAGGATATTTCTTATTATGCGGATCCATTGGCCAAGAAACCCAAGAACAAGGAGATGGATCCTGAGCTTGAGAAAACCTTTGATAAGCTCGGCATACCCCTTGAGGAGCGCTTGGCGTTGAGCGGGACTGCTGTCGATGCCATCATGGACTCAGTGTCGGTGAAAACCACATTCAAGAAGCAACTGGCAGAGAAGGGCGTGATATTCTCAAGCATTGGCGAGGCGGTGAAAGACCATCCCGATTTGGTGCGCCAGTATCTCGGGTCCGTTGTTCCTTACCGCGACAATTTCTCTGCAGCACTCAACTCTGCGGTCTTTAGCGACGGCAGTTTTGTGTATATCCCAAAGGGTGTTCGCTGCCCCATGGAGCTCAGCAGCTATTTTCGCATCAACGCTCGCAACACGGGTCAGTTTGAGCGTACGCTCATCATTGCCGACGATGACAGTTATGTTTCTTATCTGGAGGGTTGTACTGCCCCCATGCGCGATGAGAACCAGCTTCATGCGGCGGTTGTGGAAATTGTGGTAATGAACAACGCGGAAGTGAAGTATTCTACCGTGCAGAACTGGTATCCCGGTGATGAGCATGGTAAGGGTGGCGTGTTGAACTTGGTTACAAAGCGCGGCGACTGTCGAGGTGTCAACTCCAAGTTGTCGTGGACGCAAGTCGAGACAGGATCCGCCATCACATGGAAGTATCCTTCTTGCGTCTTGCGTGGTGACAATTCTCAAGCTGAGTTTTATTCGGTCGCAGTCACCAACCATTACCAGGAAGCAGACACGGGCACGAAAATGATTCACATGGGCAAGAACACAAAGTCGACCATCATCTCCAAGGGCATATCGGCTGGACATTCGCAAAACAGTTATCGTGGACTGGTTCGTGCCACATCCAATGCCGACAACGCCCGTAACTACAGCTCGTGCGACTCGTTGCTGCTGGGGTCCGACTGCGGTGCCCACACGTTCCCATACATGGACATCCACAACGACACGGCTATCGTGGAGCATGAGGCAACTACCTCGAAGATTTCAGAGGATCAATTGTTCTACTGCAACCAGCGTGGCATACCAATGGAGGAGGCCGTCGGGCTTATCGTCAACGGCTATGCCAAGGACGTGCTCAACAAGTTGCCCATGGAGTTTGCGGTCGAGGCTCAAAAACTCTTGAGCGTTACGTTGGAGGGAACCGTAGGATAATAAAATCGTATGCGGCACACAACCCTTCTTCTTTTGGCCATTCATCTGATTGTAAGCGTGGGTGTCTTTGCCCAAAACAAGCCCGACGAGGTACGTCGTTGGGCCATCGATGTACACATTGGTGGCAACATCGTCTCTGGTGCTTCGTTCGACAATGCCGATGTTCCGCGCTATCGCATGGGGCCTTCGTCCAACACAGGCTTGGTTTCCAAGTTTCACTTTGAGTATTACATGCCCAAGTGCCCTTTAAGCCTGAAGGCGGGGTATGAACATGAGGAGCTTAACTACCTCAAGGGAGATGGCGGAAGCGACCTCAACCAGTTGACGCTTGGTGGACGCTGGTATCCCGCCCCAGCCCAGTGGAAAGTCTGTCCCTATGTGGGAACTGACTTTTTCTACGCAGTGGATGCTGACCGTGGGCCTTTTCAGATGTCTTCCCAGCTGTCATGGTCGAACAACGGATTGTCGCAGACGACTTATGGCTATGCGGCTCAGGGTGTTGCCAAGGCACCGAGGTTTAGCGTGGGACCTATCGTGGGAGCCGATATTTACCTGTTCTCGAGCGTTGCTTTGCAGGTGGAATATGGTTACCGGCTTGGCTTCGACGCTTCTTACCGAGCCAGATACTCAGAGGATGGCAGCAGCCGCACTTCCGAATATCATGGTCAATTGCACCGACACGTGCTCTCCGTTGGTTTAAAGGTCGCATTTCCCTTCCATTGGACGCACGACGATTGGGGCGGACTGTTGCAAGGGTTGCTTGACAACCTGTGAACGGCAACTAAGAGATAAATAACATAAACAAGTTTTTTTATAAATACAATATGTTAGAGGTTAGAAACCTGCATGCCACAATTGCAGGCAAGGAAATATTGAAAGGCATCAACCTCACCGTCAATGATGGTGAGATTCATGCCATAATGGGTCCCAATGGCTCAGGAAAATCTACCCTTTCGGCTGTGTTGACGGGTAACCCCCTTTATACGGTAACCGAGGGAACGGCACTGTTCAACGGCAAGGACCTCTTGGCCATGAAGCCTGAGGATCGTGCTCGTGAGGGACTGTTCTTGTCGTTCCAGTACCCTGTGGAAATCCCAGGCGTGTCAATGGTCAACTTCATGAAGGCCGCTGTTAATGCCAAGCGCCAATATGTGGGCCTCGAGCCATTGAAAACCGCCGACTTCATGAAACTTATGCGCGACAAGCGCACGCTTGTGGAACTCGATAACAGACTGGCTCATCGATCTGTGAACGAGGGATTCTCTGGTGGCGAAAAGAAGCGCAATGAGATTTTCCAGATGGCTATGCTCGACCCAAAGCTCAGCATTCTCGACGAGACCGACTCAGGTTTGGATGTTGATGCCATGCGCATTGTAGCCGAGGGTGTCAACAAACTCTTCACGCCAGAGAAGTCGATAATTGTCATTACCCACTATGAGCGTTTGCTTGACATGATCAAGCCTCAGGTGGTTCATGTGCTCTACAATGGCCGTATCGTTCGCACCGAAGGTCCTGAATTGGCTAAGGAAATCGAAAAACGAGGCTACGACTGGATTAAGGAAGAGGCCGACAAGGAGTTTGGAAAGTGATATTTTTCAGTGACAAGACGAGGAAGGTAACCCTTTTTATACCATGAGTAGCGAAAAACAATATATAGACTTGTTCTCTGAATCGAAGGAATTGATCTGCGGACATTCGGCCGCTGTGCTCAATGCCGTGCGCGACGAGGCTTTTAGCGATTTTAAACGGTTAGGCTTTCCCTCCCGAAAGGTGGAGCGGTACAAATACACTGACATGGATGAGCTTTTCGCACCCGACTATGGCTTGAACCTCGGCAGGCTGGAAATACCGGTCGATCCTTATTCCGTTTTCAGCTGCGACGTGCCCAACCTGTCCACATCGCTCTATTTTGTGGTCAACGACCAGTTCTACAAGAAGGCTTTGCCCAAGGCTACCCTTCCTGAGGGTGTGGAGGTGATGAGCCTACGCGATGCCGCAGAGTTGCATCCCGACTTGGTGGCACGCCACTATGCCAGGCTGGCTTCCACGGCTGACGATGCTGTGACAGCCCTCAATACCATGCTGGCCCAGGATGGCTTGTTCATCCATGTGCCAAAGGGTGTCTGTGTGGATCGCGCCATTCAGGTGGTCAACATCCTTCGCTCTGATGTCGACATGATGGTCAACCGCCGTGTGCTCATCGTCATGGATGAGGGTTCTGAGGCCAAGCTCCTGTTCTGTGACGACTCTGCCGACGACCGCCACTTCCTCTCCACGCAGGTCATCGAGGTTTATGTGGCCGATAATGCCAGCCTTGACCTTTATTGCCTGGAGGAAACTCACGACAAGAATGTCCGCGTGAGCAATGTTTATATCGAGCAACAGGCCAACAGTCGTGTCAACCATGATGTCATCACCCTCCATAATGGCGTAACGCGCAACATGCTCAACCTCACCTTCAAGGGTGATGGAGCCGAATGCTGGTGCAACGGCTGTGTCATTGCCGACAAATCGCAGCACGTAGACAACAACACGCTCATTGACCACCAAGTTGGTCATTGCGATTCGCATGAGCTCTACAAGTATGTGCTCGACGGCCATGCGGTTGGTGCTTTTGCTGGTCGTGTGCTGGTGCGCCACGGCGCACAGAAGACCACTTCGCAGGAAACCAACCAGAACCTTTGCATGACCAAGGCGGCTCGCATGTACACCCAGCCGATGCTTGAGATTTACGCCGACGACGTGAAATGTTCGCATGGCTCAACAGTTGGTCAGCTCAACGATGCTGCTCTCTTCTATATGCAGCAACGTGGCATCGACCAGCATGAGGCCAAGTTGCTTTTAGAATTTGCGTTCATTGGCGAGGTCATTGAACAAATCAAGCTCGAACCGTTGCGCGACCGTCTGCACCAGTTGGTCGAAAAACGCTTTCGTGGCGAGCTGGGGCGTTGCCAGGGATGCCGCCTGGCGCATCCGAAAGGCGATGGTGCTTGCGCCTGCTGACAACGTGTTAAAATCGTAAACAATGGAAACAGGATACAACATCCAGGACGTGCGAGGCGATTTTCCCATCCTGGCCCATGATGTGCACGGCAAGCCGCTGGTCTATTTAGACAATGCGGCCACCACGCAGAAGCCCCTGTGTGTGCTCGATGCCATGCGCGATGAGTACCTCAATGCCAATGCCAATGTGCATCGGGGGGTGCATTACCTTAGCGTGCAGGCCACTGAGCTTCATGAGCAAGCGCGCGAGGCCGTACGCCGTTTTGTCAATGCCCGCAGTGTGAGTGAGATTGTTTTCACCCGAGGAACCACCGAAGGACTCAATTTGGTGGCCAGCACCTATGGCGACGAGTTTATGAAGGCAGGCGACGAGGTCATTGTCTCCGTCATGGAGCATCACAGCAACATAGTCCCCTGGCAACTGCAAGCCCGCAAGCGGGGCATTAAGTTGCGTGTCATTCCGATGTCTGATGGAGGTGTGCTCGATATCGGAGCTTACCAGTCGCTTTTCAATGAGCGCACCAAGATGGTAAGTGTGGCGCAAGTGAGCAATGTGCTCGGAACGGTCAATCCCGTGAAGCAGCTCATCGCCATTGCCCATGCGCACAATGTGCCTGTGATGGTAGACGGCGCGCAGAGCACACCCCATTTTGCCGTCGACGTACAAGACCTCGACTGCGATTTCTTTGTTTTCAGTGGCCATAAGATGTATGGCCCCACAGGGATAGGCGTCCTCTACGGAAAGGAATCCTGGCTTGACAAGCTGCCTCCATACCAGGGCGGTGGCGAAATGATCGAGCATGTGAGCTTCGAGAAGACCACTTTCGAGCGTCCACCTCTCAAGTTTGAGGCTGGTACCCCCGACTATGTGGCTACACACGGGCTGGCTGTGGCCATACAGTATATGGAACGCTTGGGCTTGAAAAATATAGAACGCCATGAGCGTGAACTCACACGTTATGCCCTTGAGCAACTCCGCACTATACATGGCATACATATCTACGGCCATGATGCCGAGCCCTCTCTTTCAGGCCATCCTGATGATGCCGTTGGCGATGCCGTCATCAGCTTCAACGTGCGCAACATCCACCACATGGATATGGGCACTCTGCTCGACCAGTTGGGCATTGCTGTTCGCACGGGTCACCACTGCGCGCAACCGTTGATGGATTGCCTGGGAGTGCTGGGTACGGTGCGCGCTTCGTTTGCCCTTTACAACACGCGAGAGGAGGTCGATGCCCTTGTGGCGGGCATTCGGCGCGTTAGCAAGATGTTCTGATACTTGCCAACGCTGCCTAAGGTTGCAAACCGAAAAAGCCATTCCCGACTTCGACTTTTCATACCGGAGTCGGGAATGGCTTTTTAGATAGGTCAAGACAGGAATTTCTTGCAGCGCCAGAGCAAAGCAACCAGGCAAATCCCACAGCCGATGCGTGCCAACCAGGAGGAGTCTGCTGGAAATGCAGTGGCAAAAAATGCCAGTTGGACAGCTATGAGCTCTACAGTTTGCCGCATGGTCAACGGTTTCTCGCACACCTTTGAATAATACTCCCGCAGCCATTCAAGGGGCGACAAAGCCGCAAAAAGCAGTTTGCGGATAGCAGCTTGCATACTGTTGGACAGGACTTGGAGGTTTACCTCCACTTGACCGGATGTTGATAGTGTGACGTTCTTTTCCATAAGGCTTGGTGTTTTGTTCTTGTTTTCTGCTGCAAAGTTACCCGTTCGGAAAGAAATGTCATTTCACTACGCAATAATAACTTGTTAAAAACGTTAAAGCTGTATGTTGAGACCTTATTTTAACCCTGATGTGCTGGAAGCTGGTTGCGATGAGGCTGGACGTGGATGCTTAGCGGGCAGCGTGTTCGCGGCTGCTGTCATCTTGCCCCATGACTATGTGAACCCAGACCTCAACGACTCGAAAAAACTCACACCCAAGAAGCGCTATGCCTTGCGAGGGCAGATAGAGCGTGACGCGCTTGCCTGGGCGGTGGGCGAGGTGACGCCCGATGAGATTGACAAGGTGAACATCCTGCACGCCTCATTCCTGGCCATGCACCGTGCCATTGCCCAATTGCGTGTCGCGCCAGAGGCACTTCTCATCGACGGCAATCGCTTTGATCCTTATCCTGGTGTGCCTCACATGTGCGTCGTGAAAGGCGATGCCACCTACCAGTCGATTGCTGCCGCGAGCATCTTGGCCAAAACTTTTCGCGACGATTATATGTGCCGCTTGGCCCAAGACTATCCTTACTATGATTGGGAGCATAACAAGGGCTATCCCACGGCCAAGCATTATGCGGGCATCGAGGCACATGGGGTGACTCCCTACCATCGCCGGTCGTTCAATTTGCTGGGCCATTGCCAGACTTCCATCGATTGGGACGCGTTGCCTGCCAAATGAGACACACGCTCCCATTCGTCACCTGTAAACTCTTGCCTTATGCCTACTTCATCAACTTTGACCAAATGGCTTGACCTCATCAGCGCGATGACTGATGGCCAAGACCACACTGCCAACGAGTTGGCAACGGTGCTGGGCACCTCCACGCGAAACCTTTATTACACGATTGGGGTGCTGCGGAAATCGGGATTTGTTGTCGTTCACGAAGGCCGTTATTACCACATCGACCCCCGTTCCCCCTTTTTTCAGTCAATAGCCACAGCGGTAGACTTTACGGAAAACGAGGCCATCTACCTCCACGGGCTGTTGACAGCCGTGGAGCAAGACAACGCCATGGCCTCCATGCTCAAGCGAAAGCTTGAGCGCTTCTATCACTTGGCGCAATATACTGACGTGCGCATCCAGCGACACATCTATAACAATGTCACGCAGCTTGAGCGCGCCATACGCCGCAAGCGGGTGGTCATTCTCCATGGCTACGCGTCGCCCCACAGCCAGAGCGTCGCCGACAGGGTGGTGGAGCCTTTCACCTTTCTGGGCGACAAGAACGACGTGCGGGCCTTCGAGCTGAAGTCGGGCGTGAACAAGACATTCAAAGTGTCGCGCATCCAGAGCGTGGAGGTTGTCGACACGCCTTGGTTCAACGAGAGCAAACACAAGGATGTCTACACCGACATGTTCATGTTTGCGGGAGAGGAGAAGCACCATGTGCGCTTGCGCTTCGACCTGCTCGCTCGCAACCTGATGCTCGAAGAGTATCCCCACTCGTCGGTGATGATTACGCCTGAGGCACAGGGCAAGTGGGTTTTTGAGGCTGACCTGGTGAGCTACATTGGCATAGGACGCTTTGTGCTTGGACTTTTCGACCATGTGGAGGTGCTTGAGGGAGAGGGCTTGAAGGATTTTCTCAATGAGAAAATGGTCCGGTGGAAGCCCTTCGAGCGCGCTGCCGCCCCGTCTTCTCAGGCCTCTGGATCCCGTCAGGCGGCGCAGGACTTATCTGAAAAGGGCCTGCAACACGGGCAATGACTTCATTTCGGGAAATCCAGGGACATGTAGGCGATAGTAGCGAATGATCAGCTCCGTGCAGCGATTGCGCTCGGCCAGGCTCAGCCGGTACAAGTGCATGTTCTTGTAGTCCATCCTCATCAGCAAGGCTATGCTTGACGCTTCGGCTGGTTCCAGGTAGTCGGGGTGAGACGGACGAACTGGCGTGAAAACACTGTTGCGCAGGTCAAACCACTGGTTGCCGTTGCCCTCCTCCAGGTTGGGGTAGAAGCCGATAAAGCGTGACAGGCGCATCATAAACACCAAGTGGAAGTTGGCATACTGCTTGGCCACGTTGTCAAGCCACAGTAGGCTGTCCTCCATGTAATCGAAGAGGGGCTCGTTCTGTTGCTCGCCACGCGTGACATAGTTGAGAAACTCGGCCAGGAACAATGAAATCGACAGCTTGACAGGCTCAAAGGGCACTGAAACAAAGGGCTTGGCCAGGCGCAGGTCGACGAAACGCTGCATGGAGGCTTGGGAACGGTAGTTGAAAACGATGTCGAGGATGGTTAACGGCTGAAACAGTTGCTTCTTGATTTTGCCCTTGCCCGACTTCGGCAGATGGCAGAAAAACGACACCCTCCCCAAACGGCGAGTAAACAAGTCGACAATCATCTGCGACTCGCCATACTTCAGTGCGTGAAGCACGATTGCTGCGGTTTTTATCTCCATAGGTAGGCAAAAATACGAAAAATCAGGCGTTTAGAGAAAATTTTTGGTTGAAAATTTGGAAGGTTAAACAAAAAACAGTAACTTTGCACCCGCTTAAATAAGCAGACGGTCCCTTCGTCTATCGGTTAGGACGAGAGATTTTCATTCTCTAAAGAGCAGTTCGATTCTGCTAGGGACTACTCCTAAAAGGTAAAAATAAGAAAAGAATAAAGATAAAGATGGCAAATCACAAATCATCAATCAAGAGAATTCGTCAGACTAAGGTCCGCACGCTTCACAACAAATATTATGCAAAGACCATGCGTAACGCCGTGCGCAAGCTGCGCGCTACCACTGACAAGGAAGAGGCTGTTAAGCAGTTCCCCGTTGTGCAGAAGATGCTCGACAAGCTGGCCAAGACCAACCTTATCCATAAGAACAAGGCTGCCAACTTGAAGTCAAGCCTCGCTTTGCATATCAAGAAGCTCGGCTAAGAAGACGAGCCATAGCTTTATAATCATATACCGGCCGTGCCCTCCAAAGGGTGCGGCCTTGCTTTTATTGACGAGGCGTATCCCCTGGAAGCCCGCTTGTTTATTCTCCTGACACCTTATTTATTAGCCTTGAAAATTTTATCGTTTGCGTGAATTTTAGTATCTTTGCAACAATAAACTATTTCAAGTAAAATGGCAGACAATCACAATCCCGAAGATAATTATTCAGCCTCAAACATCCAGGTGCTTGAGGGTCTTGAGGCCGTTCGCAAACGCCCGGCCATGTACATAGGCGACGTGTCGGAAAAGGGACTTCACCACCTCATCAATGAGACCGTGGACAACTGCATTGACGAGGCCATGGCAGGCTATTGCACCGACATTGAGGTGACACTCAACACCGACGGAAGCTGTACCGTGGAGGACAACGGGCGTGGCATCCCTGTGGATGAGCACAAGAAATTGCACAAGAGTGCCCTTGAGGTGGTGATGACCGTGTTGCACGCGGGCGGTAAGTTCGACAAAAATTCCTATAAGGTGTCGGGCGGTCTGCATGGCGTGGGCGTGAGCTGCGTCAATGCCTTGTCTACTCATATGCTCTCGCAAGTCTTCCGCGACGGCAAGATTTACCAGCAGGAATACGAAAAGGGCAAGCCGCTCTATCCTGTGAAGGTCGTCGGCGAGACCACCAAGCGTGGAACGCGCCAGCAGTTCTGGCCAGACCCTACAATCTTCACCACGACGAACTTCCAGTGGGATGTTGTGGCGCGTCGTATGCGAGAGCTGGCTTATCTCAACGCGGGCATACGAATCACGCTGTCCGATATGCGGCCAGATGAGGAGGGAAAGACCCGCTCGCAGGTCTTCCACGCCAAGGATGGTCTCAAGGAGTTTGTGAGATACATTGACCGCCACCGCACGCATCTCTTCGATGATGTCATCTACTTGAAGACGGAAAAGCAGGGAGTTCCCATCGAAGTGGCCATCATGTACAACACCGATTACTCGGAGAATCTCCACTCTTATGTCAACAACATCAACACCATTGAGGGCGGTACGCATGTGACGGGCTTCAGGATGGCATTGACCCGCACGCTGAAAAACTACGCTGACAACGACCCGCAGATATCCAAGCAGATTGAGAAGGCCAAGATTGAGGTGGCTGGCGAAGACTTCCGAGAAGGACTGACGGCTGTCATCTCCATCAAGGTGGCCGAACCTCAGTTTGAGGGACAGACCAAGACTAAGTTGGGAAACAACGAGGTGGTGGGAGCCGTGCAGCAAGCTGTGGGCGA
Organism: Prevotella sp. UBA6447; assembly: GCA_002437115.1. Lineage (GTDB taxonomy): Bacteria > Bacteroidota > Bacteroidia > Bacteroidales > Bacteroidaceae > Prevotella. Next base: position 10,626 of record DJOD01000063.1, on the reverse strand, counting down.
GGCACTGACCGATTACTTGGAGGAACATCCTGATGAGGCCAAGAAAATCTGCGAGAAGGTCATCCTTGCGGCCACCGCGCGCATCGCGGCTCGTAAGGCTCGCGAGAGCGTCCAGCGCAAGAACGTCATGAGTGGAGGAGGACTGCCAGGCAAGTTGGCCGACTGTTCCAACAAGGACCCTAAGCAATGCGAGATATTCCTCGTCGAGGGTGATTCGGCTGGCGGGTCTGCCAAGCAAGGGCGCGACCGCTACACGCAGGCTATCTTGCCTTTGCGCGGAAAGATATTGAATGTGGAGAAGGTGCAATGGCACCGCGTGTTCGAGGCCGAGTCGGTCATGAACATCATCCAGTCGATAGGCGTTCGCTTTGGTGTCGAGGGCGAGGACGACCGCGAGGCCAACATCGACAAGCTCCGTTATGACAAGATTATCATCATGACTGATGCCGATGTCGATGGCTCTCACATCGACACACTTATCATGACGCTCTTCTATCGCTTCATGCCGAAAATCATCGAGGACGGCCATCTTTATATTGCCACGCCGCCGCTCTACAAGTGTGAGTTCCACGCGGGCAACAAGCGCGTGAGCGAGTATTGCTACAATGACCAGCAACGACAGGTGTTCCTCGACAAGTATGGTGAGGGTGTGGAAGACGGCAAGCGTATCCACACGCAGCGATACAAAGGTTTGGGTGAGATGAACCCAGAGCAACTGTGGGAGACCACCATGGATCCCAAGTCACGTTTGCTGAAGCGCGTCACCATCGAAAACGCAGCTGAGGCCGACGAGATTTTCTCCATGCTCATGGGTGATGACGTGGAGCCGCGCAGGGAGTTTATAGAGGAAAATGCGGCTTACGCCAATATCGACGCCTAACGTGCCTCTTTTGCAGGCGGTAGGCGGTGAACAGCCGTCTTGAAACAGGTGAAGGTTGGCGGTGGGTGAGACTTTAACATTTATACTATAAGATAGAGGCATACCACGCTTGAAACCGCGAGGCATGCCTTTTTTTAGACATGAAAAGAGCTTGTTGGATAGTGATGTGTCTGTGGTGGGTGACGGCGCTCTGTGCGCAGGAGTTTGGAACCCACTGGATAGGTGTGACAGACCCTGATAGCTTTTCTCACGTGTGGTTTCGCCAGGCTTATTTGGAGCAACGTCGCCCTCAGTGGGCTTGCGTGACGGTGGTTTCGTCGGGCTACTACAAGCTCTATGTCAATGAGTGCAACGTGGGCACGGCAGTGCTCTATCCGACACGCCAACCTTTGACTGTCAACCCCGTTTCCATGACGTTCGACGTGACACCTTACCTTCGCCCCGACACCAATGTTGTGGCGCTGTGCTATGCGCCGACCTATCCTCATGTGGACAGTTGCCAGGTCAGCGTGTCGTTCTATGGGGTTGACGGGAACGGAAAGGCTTTTTGCCGGAACAGCGATGGCAACTGGCTGTCGCGGCGAGCCAACTCACGATGGACTTCTGATGGGCAGGAGGTGGTTGACGGTCGTTACCACAATACCTCTTGGAAGGCCGCCTGCTTTGACCAAGGGCTTTGGAGGACGGTGGCGCAAAGGCGTGGCAGGAAGATCCGACATATCTCTTATTTGTCGGCTGTTGCGCCAGTCTTGCGCCATGTGCATACTGATGGTTGTCTTTATTTCGATCGCGACAGCAGTGGCGTTTCCTACGAGTTTGGCGAGGGCTTCCACGGGCTGTTGAGGCTAACCTTGCGTGGGGCACGTTCGGGGCAGCGCGTTGTTTACGGTGGATTGGAGTATGTTTGCAACGGTGAGCTTGATGAGCAGGCGTTCCCTGTTTTCAGAATGGGCGAATACAGGCGTGTGCGTGTAACAGGCGATAAACGGTTCCGCCAAGATCTAATAACGACGGTGGAAGCCCTTAAAATGGCCTATGAGACCTGTGATGACGGCATACCCTGGCAGTGATGAGCCATGGATGGTGCAGTGTTAGGTTTGCGCCCCTTACAGCAGACCTTGCTGTTTGAGTTCTTCGGCTATGTCGCACAATTCCTTATACCATGCTTGTCCGTACCTTCGGACAAGGGGTTCTTTCAGAAACACGTAAAGAGGCAAATGGAGTTCGCGCCCCTTTTTTACCGCATCCTTGCAGATATCCCACCGGTGGTAGTTGATGCCCACCAGGCCGCCGTTGAATTGTTTCTCGCGGATGGGGTACAGAGCGCAAGAGATGGGCTTTGCCCAGTGGGTCTTGCCTGCGTTGCAGGCGCACTCCAGCGCACAAAGGCAGCAGTCATGGATGGTGTGCCCGTCCTTGCGGTCGGTGAGGTCTTGGTGGCAGGTGAACACGCAGTCTTTGCCGCCCACGATGCTTGTCACCAGTTCGCCGTCGGCATCCGTGTATGCTACGCCTTGGCGATCAATCACACTTTGTGCCGAAGCCGTTAGTTGGTTCCAAACCACGTCGAGCGACTCTTCCAAATTGCCGATTTCATCGAGGGTGACAGGTGCGCCGGCATCGCCTTCCACGCAACACGCCCCCTTGCATTTGTCGAGGTCGCAGCAAAACTCCTCGGTGAAGATGTCGGGCGACACGAGCACGTTGCCTACTTGTATGATATGGAGGTTGGCACCTCGCTGGTTGTCTGTCATGGCTTTTTCTTTTTGTCTTGTTGCTTGCGATGGGAGGCCTCATTTTGGGCGGTTTCATCGCTTTTTCTTGGTTTTGTTGTAGCTTTGTTGGTAATGAGCTTGGCCTTCTACCAGGCGATGGGTGCCTTTCCTTGGCTCTCCAAGTAAGCGTTGCAGCGCGAGAACTGATGCTGCCCGAACCATCCGCCACGGTTGGCAGACAGCGGGGAGGGGTGTACCGACTCCAGCACGAGGTTGCGCTGGCTGTCGATGAGCGTGCGTTTGGAGCGTGCATAGCCGCCCCACAGCATGTAGACCAGCCCTTGGCGTTCGGCCGACAGGGCCTTGATGGCCGCGTCGGTGAAGAGGCTCCAGCCCAGTCGTTGGTGGCTGTTGGCTAGATGAGCGCGCACCGTGAGGGTGGCGTTGAGCAGCAGCACACCTTGTTGGGCCCAGCGCGTGAGGTCGCCATCCTTGGGCATGGGCGTTCCGAGGTCGTTGCTGATTTCCTTGAAGATGTTGATGAGTGACGGGGGTGTCGTTACGCCCTCGGGCACCGAGAAGCTCAGTCCCATGGCTTGTCCTGGCTCATGGTAGGGGTCTTGGCCGATGATGACCACCTTCACTTGGTCGAAGGGACAGAGGTTAAAGGCGTTGAAGATGAGGTGACCCGGCGGGTAACACGGTCCGTTTTGGTACTCTTGGCGTACCTGCCGGGTGAGATCGGCGAAGTAAGGCTTGTCAAACTCCGCTGCCAAATGTTGTTTCCAGCTTGCTTCTATCTTGACGTTCATGACTTGATGGGTGATGAATGAAAACAGGGAATCGGGGAAAGGCCGCGTGGTTGGCGTCCATTTGTTTCCCCGACTCCCTGCGTGTTGAGACAAAGTTGGGAAGTCTTCCCAGGTCGAGAAGACCTCTGTCGTGTTTTACTTGTTGTCGCTGATGAGGCACTCACCTGTCATGTCGGCAGGCTGTTCCAGACCCATGATATGGAGGATGGAAGGAGCCACATCGGCCAGTCGGCCGTCCTTGACGGTAGCCGAGTTGTTGTTGGTGACGTAGATGAACGGCACCGGGTTGAGCGAGTGCTGTGTGTTGGGCGTTCCGTCGTCGTTGATGGTGTGGTCGGCGTTGCCGTGGTCGGCGATGATGATGGCCTCATAGTCGTTGGCCTTGGCAGCCTCGATGACGTCCTTCACGCAGTGGTCTACGGCCCACACGGCCTTGGCGATGGCGTTGTAGACCCCCGTGTGGCCCACCATGTCGCCGTTGGCGAAGTTCACCACGATGAAATCGTACTCCTGCGTGTTGATGGCTCCGACGAGCTTCTCCTTCACCTCGTAGGCGCTCATCTCCGGCTGCAGGTCGTAGGTGGCCACCTTTGGCGAGTGCACCAGAATGCGGTCCTCACCGGGGAAGGGCTGCTCGCGTCCGCCGTTGAGGAAGAAGGTCACGTGTGCATACTTCTCTGTCTCGGCCGTGTGGAGCTGGCGCTTACCGTTGTTGGAGAGATATTCGGCCAGCGTGTCGCGCACGTCTTCCTTTGGGTAGAGGATGTGCACGCCCTTGAAGTTGGCGTCGTAGGGTGTCATGCAGTAGTATTGCAGGTCCTTGATGGTGTGCATGCCTTCCTCGGGCATGTCCTTCTGCGTGAGCACATAGGTCAGCTCGCGGGCGCGGTCGTTGCGGAAGTTGATGAAGATGATGACATCGCCCTCCTGGATGGTGCCCTCCACCTTGGCGTTGTGTATAGGCTTGATGAACTCGTCGGTCACACCCTCGGCATAGCTCTCATCCATGGCCTTGAGCAGGTCGTCGGCTTGCTTGCCTTTGGCCTCCACGAGCAGGTCGTAAGCCTCTTTCACGCGATTCCATCGGTTGTCGCGGTCCATGGCGTAGAAGCGTCCGATGATGCTGGCGATGTGTGCGTCGTTCTTTTCGCAGCACTGCTGCACCTCGTCGATGAAGCCCTTTCCGCTCTTCGGATCACAGTCGCGGCCGTCCATGAAGCAGTGCACGTAGGTATTCTTCAAGCCATACTCCTTCGAGATTTCAAGGAGCTTGAAGAGGTGGTTGAGGCTTGAGTGTACGCCACCCGTCGATGTCAGGCCCATGATGTGGAGGCGCTTGCCAGTCTTCTGCGCGTAGCTGTACGCGCTGACAATCTCCTTGTTCTTGAGGATGTCGCCGCTCTCACAAGCCTTGTTGATCTTCACCAGGTCCTGGTATACCACACGACCGGCACCGATGTTGAGGTGTCCGACCTCCGAGTTGCCCATCTGTCCGGCGGGCAGCCCCACGTCCTCACCGCAGGCGCGGAGCTGCGAGTGTGCGCACGTAGCGTTGAGATAGTCGAGATAAGGAGTCGGCGTGTTGTAGATAGCGTCGCCTTTGTCGTGCTTGCCGATGCCCCATCCGTCGAGGATCATCAGGATTGCTTTCTTTGCCATAGTTGTAATATTTTTTAATGGTTTTGTATCTGTTTGCAAAGTTACGACCTTTTCACATTTTGGCAAAATGTGAAAAGGTTAAATAGGCTTATTTCGCCACTTTCTTACCTCCCACGATATAGATGCCATGGGGCAGCCGCTGCGTGTTGGTGCCCAGGTACTGCCCCGTGAGGCTGTAGATGGCCATGGGCTTCTCGGCATCGCTGGGCAGGATGGTCTTGACCGCCGTGCCGACGGGGCGTGTCACGCGAACGTCATCGAGAAAGAAGCGCTTGCTGGGTTCGAAGGTGACGCTGAGCGTGCCTGTCGCGGTGAAGCGCAGGGTGTAGGTGGTCCAGGCTCCCTTGGCCATTGTGAGGCTCACTTCAGGGGCTTCGCTGCCGGCGAACTTGCCGTTTCCGTTGAGCGACACGAGCAGGTCGGCCCCGTCCTTGTCGGCATACCACCCTGCGGCGCGGAAGGTGAGTGTCATGGTGTCGGCCACGGCGGTGAAGGCGGGTGTGGTTGCGGTGCCCGCCTTTTTGCTGTTGCCGAAGCGGGCACACTGGTCTGCGCCGTATGCGACGTTGGCGCTCCAACCGTTGAGGTCGGGCGTGAACGCGCCGCTGGCGATGTTGCCGCTGAAGCCGCCCGAGTTTCCACCTGTGCCGTTACACTGGTCGAATGTTTCGCGTAGCAGGTACTCGCCGTCGGCTGGCGTGTCGGTCCTGGTTGAGGCTGTCTTCCGATAGTCGAACGACACCTTTCCGCCCCGGCTTTCGGCGATGTTGTAGAAACCGCGGTTCATGTAGTGGGTGCCGTCGGTGTTGGCGTTGTGAAGCGTGGTGGCCGGTGCCGACAGGTTGGTCAGAGAGTCGAGGCTGCCGTTGGGGTAGAGGTCGTGCGTCTCCGAGGTGGTGATGTATTTGCCGGTGTAGTCGTAGTAGCCGCTCCCTTCCTCGTTGTCTGCGTGGAAGATGGTGAGTCGCTGGTGGTCGTTCCTCACACCGGCTTGCTCATATTCGTCTCCTCGCTTCGTGAAGGTGTTCACAATGTTGTATTCCCAGATGTTGGGATCGTAGTCCACGTGGCTCACCATCAGCCCGTGGCTGGGTAGGTTCACGTCCCATCCCATGCGCTGGCGGTTCTCCAGGAGGTAATACTCGTTGTGGTTGCCGGGGTTGTAGACGACGTAGGTGTTCCCGTGGTTACTGAGTGGTTGCATGCCCGTCACTGTCGTGTCGGTCTCGCCCAGCTCCACGGGCTCCTGCCATCCGCAGTACCAGCGCTCCCATGCGGTGTAGTTGGGCGGTGTCAGGCCGTTGCCGAGATAGCTTCCCATGTCCATCAGGCTGAAGTCGCCCATGCCGAAGTTGCCGCCATAGTTGGTGTCGTAGAGGTCGGGCAAACCAAGGCAGTGGGAAAACTCATGGCAGATGGTTCCGAGTCCGTCGAGTCCATTGGTGCCGTTGAGCTCGCACGAGCAGGCGTAGGTGTCGATGGTCACGCCGCCTACCGTCAGCTTTTTGCCGTTTTCATAGGCCGAGAGCCAGTATTCGTGCGGCCAGATGGTGCTGTTGTCTCCACCATCGGCCTGTCCCTGCCCTGCGTAGAGCAGGAACACTTGCTCCACTTCGCCGTCGCCATCCCAGTCGTAGTCGGCAAAGTTCACCTTTCCCTCCATTTGTTGGCACACGTCTCTCACCAGTTCATCCACGGGCTCGTCGTTGCCGTCGCTTGAGCTGCCCCCATAATAGGTCGAATTTTTCGTGGCGCGCACGGGTCCCACCACATCGAACGTGAGGTCAAACTGCCCGTTGCTTTGCGCGTTGAAGTAGTCGCTCACGGAGCCCAAGAAACCATTCTCCGAGTAACCTTTCTCGTTGGCAATCCTTTCGTAGAGCGCCTTGTCGTGACCGATCCTGAACTGCTTGTCGGGGAAGTCGACGAGGATTATCAGCCCCTTCTTCTGGCCCTTGAAGCTCTGCGCCTTTTGTCGGGCGACCGCGCGCCGGATGTTGGCTGAGGCGCGTCGCGCTACTGCCCGCCTCGCGCTTGCTGACGGCGTGTCGTCGGCTTCCTGCCAGGTGTTTCCGTTTTTCACGTAGCGGGTTCCGTCGGCTGCTTGCCAGTAGTGGTTGAACTCGTCGCCGCGCAGTTCCACACGCACGGTGGTGCCGTCGTTGAGCTTCACGCTTTTCCATTGTCCGCGCTTGGCTGGTACAGCCATGGCCGCCATGGTAACCATCGCGAGGGCTGTGGTGAGTAGTGCTTTTTTCATGTTGCTATTGGTTTTCCATTGTTTGTATCTTTTTCCAATGTGCCTTTCGGAGGCTTGGCAAAATTAAGAAGAAATTGGAAACATACAAAACTTGTATATGTAAAGTTGCAAATAGCATTGCTTTTTTCATCATGTATCTATTTCGATGATGCCTTTCCGCTCGGTTTGTGTTGTTTTGCCTTTGTAAAGACTTTTGGCTGAGATGTTTGTTCGGAATATCAAGTGAAATAGAGCGAGAAAGCGCTTTTTTTGCCTTTCAAAGCCTGTGGTTGGATGTTTTGAATTGGAGGTTAAGCCCTTATTGAGACCCGCTAAAGGCCATATCGAGGCGCAACAAAGGCCTTATTGAGACTCCTTTAGGCCTTCATTTCCACTCAATGTGGCTTTTATCGTAACAAAAAAACTTAACTTATGCACTGAATAAAAAGATATTAGCCCGTAAATTATTGATTACCAGTAATTTACGTAACCGCTTAATTTTCTCTTATTTGCGCCAAATGATGTGTGGTTGATTTTGGCTGCACGTTTTAGCCTATAGATTGTTGTGAGTTTTCGTTTCAAATCCTCGCGGCTTTTCTACTACAAGATTGCCGTGTCTCTCAAAATGTTGGATGAACCTTATTTTTTACGAAAGTTGTCATGTAGTTGTTGCATGGATTGCTTGCCATCGACAAAAAGGGGGCATGCCCCGTTTCGGGCATGCCCCTATTTCAATTTTTTTTGGATTGTAGGATGGACTGCTACTTGAGCACCTTGTAGGTTTTGGCACCTTGCTTGACGATGTATGTGCCGTGCAGGTTGAGCTGGTTGATGTCGAAGTTGGTGTCTGTTGTCTGGTACACGGCCTGTCCTTGCAGGTTGTAGACACGTGTGCCGGTGCCCTCATGCTTGGTGGATACGATGTTGGCGATGCCCGTCGTGGGGAAGGTGGTTGCCTTGGTCAGCGTGTAATTGCCGTCCTTGACGGTCAGCAGATAGCTGGAGGTGTAGTTCTCGTGGGCAAGCACGGGCTGCCATTTCATCTCCGCCTTGCTGGTGGACGTAGACATAGAGCCCACGTATATGCGGTATTCGCCGTCGGCCAATTTACTGATGTCGGCACTGTAGCTAAACTGGTAGCCGTTGCCGTAGGCGATGTTACTTACGGGGTCGTCGTCGGTCAGCACAGTGATGTCGCCTGTCTTCTGGTTCTCAGCCACCATCTGAAGCTGCCCTGTGAAGGTTTCCACGTCGACGTTGTATGCCGTGAAGTTGTTGGTGCGAAGGGTGTTGCCCACCTGTGCGAGGTTCAGGCCGGTGCTCGAGCCCCACACGGAGTGGTAGGAGCCGTCGATGCGGGTGTCGTCGGGCAGTCGCACGATGACCATGTTCTGCTGCTCGGTGAAACTGCCCTGCTGAGAGTTGAGCAGCGACACGTCGAAATAGCCGTCGTTGGAGCCTTCCCATCCCCAGTTGACGTGCACAAGGCCATTCTTGTCGTAGCCGTCAAACACAAACTCGTGGCCCGAGTTGTCTTTCGTGGCACCGCCGTAGAGGATGGGGCAACCGTCGTTGAGCTCACGATAAATCATGTCCATCCACACATTCTTAGGCATGAAGTTGCGCATGTAGTATTTGCAGCCTTGATTATACTTGAAGTTCTTGCGCATTGCCAGGCAGGCGTCGGAGGCGTAAGATCCGCTGCCGTCGGGCGCATACTGCATGCTCACTGCACCGCCGCAGTCTTTCATCAGTGTTGCCACGGCTGTGGCCTGCTCGTCGTTGTAGCTGCCTTTGCTGTAGGTGTCGAGCATGTTGTTCCAGTCGTAGGTGTTGGCGAAGTTCACGCGCACGGTGGTGCCGGTGGCGCTGTTGCCGTTGGGATAGAAGGTCCAGCGGTTGTAGCCCTTGCCCTTTTCGGGATAGTTGTAGTGTTTCATGACCTGTGCCATGGCCGTGGCCACGCATCCCGTCACATAGTGGGCTGTCTGGGTGTTCTTGGTGTAGGTTGGGGTGAGGTTGTAGTAGGGCTCTTCCTGTCCCCATTTGGTGGTCAGCAGCTCGGCCACTTCCTCGCGGTAGTTGCTGCTCTTCTCCGCCTTGGCTGGAGCCTCGCCCTTGGCCAGGGCCTCGGCCATCGATTGGCTGATGTTGTCCATCCACCACTGGAAGGCGGGTGCCATGTTGTTAGGGTCGATGGGCTCATCGGTATAGCCCAATATGGGATCAAATGTGTCGTCGTTGGCCATGATGACAGCTTGGCCGTTGCTGCTGTTGAGCACGGTGAGTTGCGTGTTGCTCAACGTGTTGGTGAAAGTCAGTTTGCCCTTGGCTGCCTTGCCTTTGGCCGCGCCGTTTTGTAGGAACGAGTGGGCGGCTTGCAGGAGTTGTTGCTGGGTGCGTTGCTTTGCCATCGTGGGGAGGCTGGCCATCAGAGCCAGCGCGATGATGGTGAGATGTTTTTTCATGTGCATAAAAATGTGCGAAAGTTACAATTTGACTACAAATTTCGTCAAATTTCGTGAGATATGCAAGCAAAATGATTTTTATTTGTGCATAGCTCTACGTTTTTTGACTTATTTAATTTTTCTTCATAAAAAAGCAGGTTGGCAAGGTCTTTAGCCTTGTCAACCTGTGTGAATTTGTGATATTCTCAAGTCACAAGTCTCTCAATTGTTCTTGTGAAAGACCTGTGATTTTGCTGATTTGTTCTCTGCTCATGCCCAACGCGCACATCTTGCGGGCGATCTGCTTTTTTTCCTCAGCGCGGCCCTCAGCGCGGCCTTCGAGCTTGGCGTTGCCCAGCACGTCGTTTTGTATCATGATGGCGTTGACGTGCTCGTCGTAGGCCTGGCGCTCGGCGTTAGACATTGAGTAATACTGGAGTTTCTCCCGTGCCTCTTGCAAGCCAGGAGCCTTCGTGTCAGGACTGATGTTGCCGTTCTTCAAGTAGTTGACCCATTCCTCCAGGGGCGACTTGGCCACCTTGTTGAACTCGTTGACTCGGACGAGGATGTAGGTGGGGAAAATTTCCGAGGGCGATTTCCTCACAATGGTGTCCTTCTCTTTGGTGCTGATGACGAGTTGGTCTTGCGTGTGCAGGCCGACAAAATGGTTCTGGCCGACGTAGATGTAGTCGGAGCCCTTGCCCAGGTCGAAGTAGAGGATGCTGATGGAGTAGACCTTTTTCACCTCCTTGTAGGTGCTGCCGAGGTTGATGTGCTCTGTGATGGCCTTGGCCACACCGTAGAGCACCCGCTCCAGGTAGTAGAGCTCGCTCGTGTTCTGAATCTCGACGATGATGATGTCGCCCTTGCTGTT
>DJOD01000051.1:585-18256 GCA_002437115.1 Prevotella sp. UBA6447 | reverse complement strand
CTGTTCAAAGAACTCTCTTTCATCTTTGGGTTAACCGTTGTGTCGGTGTTCCCGAAAAGCGAGTGCAAAGATATAGCTTTTCCCGATTCCCACCAAACATTCACAAGAAAAAATGATGAATTTATGCAATGTTTTCGCTTTATTTGACATATTATCATATTTTTACGGGTATTACCTTATATTATAGGAAGCGGCGAAGCTACTGCTAAATTGGACATAAACCGCTCACGCAACGAGGAGGGTGAGCCCTGTGGCACTGCAACCATGGCAACCATTTGTCACCCCAATCACCAGATGAACCAATCTTCAATAAATAATATCTATTATTTTTTAGCGTTAAGTGCTTTTCCCTAAGGCTTTGGTATCCAGATGGTTGGATATTGGTAGTTGGCTGTCGTTGCGTGTCGTCGGCGGGTTATGTAGTGGAATGTCAAACAAAAGAACAGCCCTGTGCGAAGCCAATTAGGGGAGAAGGCTTGTACAGGGCTGCCAAAAAGCATTTGCCAGGCTTTACACGAAAAGAGTTAATCAGGGCAAATGCAAAATTGAAGCAATCATTGAAATGCAGTTATCACAAAATCCGTTATCGTTATTGTAAGTTGCTTCAACATATTCTCTTCACAGAGATTTTTCCTTATAGGGAGAGCGTGCCCTCCCCTCGCTCACCACAGGTTCATATCCTTGTGGTAACCTGCCCAATTGGTGTCATCCTCTTGGCCGGCATCCGCGTCGTCGTTCCAGATGTTAGACGGCTGGTCGTTATGCTTGGCATCTGCCCAATCGGTCTGGGAAGTCGTAAGTATCGAAACGCGCGCTCGCATGGCCACCAATTCGGTGACAGGGCTTTGATATGTTTTCTTCATTTTCATTGTGTGCTTAATTAAAAGTTTATAATCGGCATATTGCAGGTGCGCGTTTTAATTGACAGCCACCTTGACACCGTTCACCACATAGATGCCCCTTGGCAGATCCACGGTGCGCGTTTCGCCCGCCCGGAGGAAAGCCGTGTCGACAGTCTGTCCGCTAAGGTTGCGGATGTTCACTCGCATGTCCTTGTTAGCCTTGACTTGCAACCATCCCGCCTGTGCGGAGAGGTCGAAGTCGCTGCTTGGCGCTTCGCCTGTCACCTCGTCGATGCCTGTCGGGTCATTGTTGGGCTCAGTGGAAATATAGATGAAACGCACGCTGTTAGCCAGTCCGTCGCACGTATAGTAGGAACGGAAGGGCAGCACCTTGATAGTCTTGTAATCATTGACCACATTGAGCGAGGAGACAAACTTGTCATTGTTGAAATAGAAGATGCCGTCCGTGACGGGTACATTGGCCCCCGCATAAGTGGCCTGGTTGACAAGCGTCATCTGCTTGCCGTTGACCGTGCCCGTAGACGACTCCCCTTCGATGAGCGGCTTGTCGACCGTGACGGGGGTCTTGACGATGGTGGCACCTTTCTGGCGAACCACAAACATGAGAGTAGACTCATCCTTACCCGCCTCCGCCTGATCGACGCGCACCACGTAAGCCTCATTGGGCTGCGTAGTCTTCGCACCCGTGAAGGGCGAGAAATGGGCTTTGATCTCACTGAACGTCAAGTTGCCATTCTTGCTCGCGCTGAACGAGTTGGTCGGGTTCATCCTGAAGAACGTGAACTTGGACTTGTCAGAAGGTTGCTCATAAGTGCCCGTCTCCGCGTTGACAGCAACGGTGAACGGCAGCACGAGCGACACCCACTTCTTCGTGTTGTTGTTGTGCGTGACCCTGCGCTTGTAACTCACCTCATTGGCCGCATTGACACGGATATCGTAGGGCGAGAAGAAAGGCTGTTGATCGGTGAGCACGATGTTGTTCTCAGCCACAAAGTCGTCGCCCGAGGATGAGCGCGAGGCCACGTTGTCGAGGCTGGCGGTGACACCTTTCGGCAAGAAGATCATGGCGTTCTGTCCCAGCACCGCCTGTAAGTCGTCGAGGTTGCCCCACGTCTTGTCCGTGGCGCTGTAGAGCAGCGAGTTGACCTTGCTGGCATCGAAATAAAGAATGTGGTTCGCATCGACGGGCACGTTCTCTTTCTTCTTTGCCTGGATGTCCATGTTGATCTGTTCCACGATTTGCTTGGCATAGACGTAGCCCACGCCCTCGGCCAGCGGCTTGTCGTCGGTGTCGGTGAGCGACACGGAGACACCCACGTAATGGTTGTTGTCAGGTCCTGACGGAATGACCGCGTCGTTGTAGACCTTTTTATAGGTCAGCACCGGTTGGTAGTCGACGGTGGAGAGCTTGAGGTCGGTGGAGTAATAAGCATAATAGGCGTGGCGCGGCGTGGTGGTCGGCGCGATGTTGTAGCGCGTCTCGTCGCAGACGATGAGGTAACGCTTCACGTAGTCGTCGCCACTGTTGACGGTCATCTCCTTCCACTGCCCGCCCTGACGGGCATACTGTGCGTTGGTGTATCGGTACTCCTCATAATGGAACGTGCCGTCGCCCGTTGTGCCCGCATGAAACTTATCGGCGTTGTTACAATAGAAAGCCATGTCGCCCGCCACGCTGACGGCCACTTTCGTCTTGTAGTCGTAGTTGGCTGCCTCCTTGCGGTGAGCCTGGAGATTCTCTCCGATGAGGTCGTAATAGGCCGACTTGACGAAGTGGTACCGTGATTTTTTGCCCGGCGTACCACCCTCGTAGGTCTCGTCGGCACTCTTACTGTGTAATCCCTCGAAGGTAAAGCGCAGCCCCGTGGTTCCGAAGTTGGTGGGCACGGCAAAGTTGACCTTGCCACCTGTTCCGATGGTGAAGTCGTCGGCCAGGTACTGGTTCTTCAGCTTCTTCTCGCCCGAGGGCTGCGTGCAGGAGATGTCCATCTTGTCGATGTAGGGGTTGAGAGCCTCCAGCTTCACCTCCACGGCCAGGTAGGCCAACTCACCGTTTTTCAGACCTTCTACCTGCAGCTTGACCGCGTCGTTGTTGAGTCCGTCTATCGACAGCTCACCGGAGGGGTTGTCGGCGTTGACATGAGCCTCGTCCACAACCGATTCGCCCGTCTTGTCATAGAGCTTGAGGGTGAAGGACGCATCTGTAACAATAGAATACTTCCAAACATCGGCACCATTTTTGTTGTAACAGCCCTTACCTTCTGAATCGTAGGATATCTGATAGTGTTGATGTAAATTAGTCGATACATAATAGAGATTATCACCATTTGTTTCGAAGGGAGAAGCTTCATTGGACTTTGTGGTTGTTGACAGGGTGTGGGTGTCGGTTAACCAAGCATAATTGTCTTTCAGATACACCGTCTTGTTTCCAACCTTAGCGTACACCTTTCCGTCCTCGTCATAATGCCACAGCACCTTCGTGGTGGTAAACCGCAAGCTGGTGTTCATGTAACGCCCTTCCTCGTCAGTGATATAAATGTCATTGCCTTTCTTGATGTTAACTTTCATGCGGTTGCCGTATCGCACGCTCGCTCCCACGATACGGTAACCCACTGGAAGCGTATTGCCGTCCTGGGCCAGCGCGTCGGTCGGCACCTCCAGCCAGTAAGTGTTGTTCTTAACGCCAAGATAGGAATTTTCGCCATCCGTGGCGATGGCCGAGATGCTGCCATCACCCTTGGCACCAGCCACGGCCGAGCCAGCCTGAATGCCTTTCTCGTCGTAGAAGAGGAAGTTGGCCTTCAGGTCTTTCACATTCTGATAGTCATATTTATATGAGGTGTAACCATTCTTCGTTTCCTGCGTGATAGAGCCAAGATCTGCACGCTCCGTATGGAACGGCAAGGCCACACACGACACGCCCTGCGAAAGGTTGGCATCGGCTGGGTGAAGCGCCTCGCTGAACGGGTCGGTACACTCAAAGGTGATGACAAAGGACTCTACAGAAACCGTGGCATGACCCTTGCTGTGGTCTTGAAGAAAATAAAGGATGTTACCCATATCGCCGCTATTAAGCGAAGTGCGCGACAGTGTAACTTTCTTAGCATTCATGCCAACATCAACTTTCGTGATGTCTGTGGAAAAATCACGTTGTGTCTCACGGAATGTTGTGGCTACAGCATCGTCATCAGCATGCCACGATTCATAATTGAGCACAATCTTGTAGCCCGTAAAACGGTAGCCTTTCGGCAACGACAACGTCATGTGGTTCTTAATAGTACCATGACCAGATATCAAACCAAGCTTACCATTCTCTACGCCCACGTTGTTCGCATGAACTTTTACAAGGCCTGCATTTGTCAACGTCGCTTCGTCTGAAGTAAGAAGCGTGAGCGGAAGTTGATTATGAATCCATGCCCCACCATAATTTAGAATATGGCTTTCTTCATTATAACTAAGCGCCGACACCACATGTCCCGTCGCTGGGCTGATGCTCACGGTCTGCGCCCTGGCGATACCGCAAACAAGCAAAAACAGAGCAAATGCAGAGCAGCATAGGAACGCTCGTCCATGCGCCGCAAACAAATTCATCCTTTTCATAGGCTCATCATTTTTCAAATTAAAGACTGTGGCATCGACTGCCAAAACACTTGATGTGTGTGTGCCGTTGTGCGCGCCCATCCCTAAATCCCCCCCGGGACTTCCGCAAACCTGCGTTGGGCACGTCACAAAGCGGCAACCACATCGCAAAGGTAAAGAGAAAGCAGGAAAGAAAAGGAACCATTTTAGTCATACATGTAACAACACGCGGTGTTACATTGTAACATCACGAATAGCCTACGGCGTTTCATTGCCCCAAGACTACAGTTTCATTCCTTGTCACAAAACAATGAAACACTGTTACAAGGCGGGAAATAGCAAAAAGGCGAAGAGACAGCCTAAAAAGGCAGTAGTAACATGGGTAGCACGAGGATATTTGAGAAACGCCCAACTTAAACTGTAACATTCATGACAGGTTTTTTAACATTTCGTGTTACAATCCATAAGGAAAAAAGAATTAATTTTGCATTCGAACAAAATCAAAAATAATAAAAGTCGATGGCTTCGTTTTTCTCATGGAGTCACGACTTGCATCTTAACTTAACTGAACCCCAAGGGGGGGGGGGGGGAAAAAGTCATGATGAAAATTCAGTTTACGTCTATGTTATGCTGCCTGGCCACAATCATATGCTTGGCGGCATGCTCACGGCAACCACAGACACCCGCCACGGCCCAAGAGTCCAGGAGCAACCGATATTCTTACGAATATGTGAAGCAAATAAGCCTCACACAGCCAAAGCTCGCCCTGCGCATCCTGCAAACTGCTGAGGACAAAGAGCTGATGCCCGTCATCGAAATTAACGTCCTGCGGAGCATGGTCTACTTCAACTCGGCGCGCAACGCCCACAAGGCCATCACCTACCTGGAGGCAGCCCTCAACGACCCCAACTTCAACAAGCGAAGCGACCTACGAGATAAGCTGCTCTCCATGGCCTCGCTCGAATACTATAGCATCGGGCAATATGCCAAGAGCCTGCTGTATGCCGAGAAAGGCATCGATGAGGCTTATCGCACCAACAACCGACGGCTCGTGGCGCAAATCATGACCACCATGGGACAATGCCACGCCGCGATAGGAAATATGGAGCAAGCCGTCGACTGCTACGACCGCACCATCATCATCCTAAACAAGGAAAAGAGAAAATCGCACACCTGGGACATCTACTACGACCTGGTGACCACCTACGCGCTGAAGGCCAACACCCTGCTCGACATGAACCGGCTGCCTGACCTCTTCAGAATGCAGCCCAACTACGAAGCGGCCGTGCAGAAAGCCAATAGTCTGCCAGAGGGCATCAACGGCGCCAACGACGCGGTAAACGCCACTTATTACTCGCTCTATGCCATCGGCTACGAGCGAGCGGGCAAGCACGCCTTGGCTAGGGGCCTGTTTGACAAACTGGCCACCACACGCACCGCCAACACACCCGATGGTGCCACCTTCGTCACCCCCTATTTCATCCTCACTAAACGATACCCCGAAGCCCTGCAGTACGTGGAGCGAGAGGAACAGGCCTGGAGGCAGAGCGGTAAGGACACCATCAATCACCACTACGCTCACGATATCCTCACCAACAAGGTCCGCGCCCTCATGGGGCTCGGCCTATACAAAAAAGCCTGCGAAACAGGTATACATGCCTACGAGCTCGATGATTCTCTCACACGACGCATCAGAGAACAAAACGCCCTTTGGATATCCCAAAAATTGGGCAAAAAACTGCTTAGAAAATATATCGGACAACAAGACAAAAACCTGGCCATCAGCCAGGCAGCCAATATCGTGATGGCGGTGTTGCTCTTCATTTGCGTCGCGCTTCTGGCTTGGATTATCCGCTATAACCAGAAAATCAAACAAAAGAACCTTGCGGCCTCATCACTCATCAGCGAACTGTTGCTCTACAAGAAGCAACTGCTTGAACAGGTAGCCAACAAGGACAGCAAGGAAGAAGCGGCCAAAGACAGCCCTCACGGCCAGAAGCCGCAATACGAAGATTTCCTAAAGATGGAAAAACTCATCATCGACCAGGAACTTTTCACACAAGCCAAGCTCGAGCGTTCAGACGTGGCCAAGGCCATGGGCAAACCAGCCGACTATGTCAACGAGCTCTTCGCGAGATATTCGGACACGTCATTCAGCAATTACATCAACGACTTGCGTATGGAACGCGCCGCGAAGCTACTCAAGGCAACACCCAACTACACCATCGAGGCCATCGCCATGGAGTGTGGCGTGCCTGTCAGGCAGACGTTCCACCGCCTCTTTGCCAAGAAGTTTGGCATGACACCAGCAGAATATCGCAACTCGCAATGATTGCCCGCTATGGACGGCAGAAGCAAGGCATATCAACCGGCACAAAGCCGTTGCTGATTGACAGCTCAGAGAGCTCCACCACCGAACACCATTCGGCCAGGTCGTAGACATCCATGTCGAGCGGCAAGCCGCGAAGCAGACGGTCAACCAGCCGATAATCCATCAGGTAAGAGATGCCACCCCGGTTGTCATACAGGGCTGCTACAGGCCGCAAGCGCCGGATATCGTCGGGCAAGAACCGCGCCACAAGTGCTTTCACATCGCCTGGAGGCACCTCCTTACCCTCCGTCCACACCTGCTCTACAGGATATTTCGCAGCATACCCGCGCGTACCGACAAGCCGATAGCCGCGGCTGTAAGGCTGCGGTGTCTGCACGTTGTGGTCGAGCATGATGGTACGCCCGAGCTCTGTGCGCAGCATGGTTGTGGTAACAGCACCATTGGCAAATCCATCAGTATAGGCTTTCTCAGCTCCCCCACCCGTTTGCAGGAGCCTCGCGTGGCGTGAAACCACGAGGGGCGAGGGTGCTGTGTCCATGCTGACCAGCGTGCGCAGCGTGTCACCCCGATGCATGCCCATGGCCAGGCAGACCGGCCCCAACCCATGGGTGGGATAGACATCACCGCGATGCACCGCGTTGTAACGCAAGCGCCATGGCTCCCAACGGTCTTCGAGGTCGTGACAGTAGCCACCTTCGCCATGCATTACCTCTCCCAACGCGCCACTCCTCACCATGGCCGCCGTAGCCAGCTCGAAATAATCGTAACAACAGTTCTCAAGCATCATGCAGTGGCACTGGTTCCGCTCCGCCAAGTCGACGAGCTGCCAAGCCTCGCAGATGGTCATCACGGCAGGCACCTCCACCGCCACGTGGTGACCACGCTCCAAGGCTTGACAGGCGATGGGGAAATGGCTCATCCAGTCGGTGCAGACATACACGAGGTCAAGACTCTCCATGCCACACAATTGGTCGGCCGATGAGAACACACACGCCCTTGGCCGCCCGTTGTCGGCAAGCGTCTGTTGCGCCTTGGTCACATGGTCGGCCGACAGGTCGCAGACGGCCACTATCTCCGTCCGGTCGATGTGGCACCAACGCCTCACGGCCTCAAGCCCCCGCTGCCCAAGGCCGACAAATCCCACGCGCACCCGCTCCAAGGGTGGCGCCGCCAGCCCCGCAACCGACCGTTGCCCTGCAGGGCGCGAGGGTTGAAATGCAGGTATCGGATACGGGCTAACAGGTCGTTCGTTTTTTCTCAATGTTCTTCGTTTTTATGAATGGATAACGCGCCGCAAGAACCAAATATTTTAACCCTTTTGGAAAATATTGCCCAACGGTGCACAGCTTCTCAATAAATCTGTGTATTTTTGTAACGCTATGACCACATTCATCATCACACTCATCCTGACGGCCATCATCATGGTGGCCTTAGGGTTCGTCCTGGGAAGCTATGGCAAGAACACCCAGATAGCCACAAACGCCACCATCGCCAACAATCTGCGCGCCCAACTATCGCAACAAGCCGAAAAGGCCAAGCAGCAAGAGCAGTCGCTCGCCGAGCTGACCAATGAGGTCAAGGCCCTCACGGCAGAGCGCGACGTGCAGCACGCCCACGCAGAAGCCTACCAGCAACAGCTTGCCACGCAGAAAGACGACTACGAGCAGCGACTACGCGCCGCCAAGCAAGAAAGCGAGAACAATCGCCAGGCCGAGCAGAGTCGCAACGCCGATGCCCTGTCCCGCCTACGCCAAGCCTACGAGACACAAATCGCGGAACTGAAAAACGCGCACGAGCAGCAACTGCAGCAAACCAAGGAAGGCATGGACAAGCAGATAGAAGCCCTGAAGTTGATGAACCGCGAACAGGTTGACAGCCAGATGAAGCTCATCCGCGAACAGATGCAGACCACCTCCGAGGAGGTGCTCAAGCGCCGGCAAGATGAGCTGGGCGAGCGCAACCAGGAGCAGGTGTCGAAGATCATCGACCCATTGCAGCAGAGCCTCAAGGAGATGCAGGAAGCCTTCAACCTGTCGAAGAGCCAGCAGAGCGAGGCCCTCACGCGGCTTGACGAGACCATCAAGATCAACATGCAGAAAAGCACAGAGCTGGGTGAGACGGCCGACCGCCTGACACGCGCCCTGACAGGCGAGGTGAAAGTGCAAGGCAACTTCGGCGAGCTGAAGCTCAAGCAGCTCCTCGAAGACATGGACCTCAAGGAGGGCGAACAGTTTGACACGCAGGAGACCCTGCGCGACAAGGCGGGCCGATCGGCCAAGGGCGACGATGGCAAAGGGCTCATACCCGATTTCATCCTCCATTTCCCCAACAACCGCCATGTGGTGGTCGACTCGAAGATGTCGCTCACCGACTACGAGCGTTACATGAACGCCGAGGACGGCAGCGAGGAGAAATCATCGTTCCTCAAGGCACACATCGCCAGCGTCAGGGCACAGGTGAAGCGACTTGCCCGTAAGGAATACACCAAATACCTGCCCAACGGCTACAACCGCCTCAACTTCGCCATCATGTACGTTCCCATCGAGGGCGCGCTCAACCTCGCGCTGCTCAACGACGGTACGCTGTGGCGCGAGGCCTATGACCAGGGCGTGCTTATCCTGGGACCGCAGACCATGTACATGAACCTGCGCGTGCTCGAGATGATGTGGACACAGGTGAGGCAACTGAAAAACCAGCAGGCCATGATGGACGCGGCCAACGCCGTGATCGACCGCGTGCAAGACTTCGGCATGCGCTTCATGGACGTGGAGTCGAGCATGAACGACACGCTCAAAAAAATAACGAAGCTCAAGATCACCACCGCCGACAGCGGACAGAGCATCATCACGGCAGCCAAGAAACTGCTCACGGCAGGAGCCAAGGAAAACAAGAAGAAAAAGCCGCTCGACGAGATGGATGAGTCGATCTTCCTCGATGAAGAAACGTCATCCCCATCGGATGCGCAATAGCGCCGTTCCAAGCGGGGATGACAGGGGGAGGATGAAATATATATTTTACTTGGTCTTCGACACCGTGTGGAGCACGTTGCCTTTCTTGTCAATCATGTACAAGTTGAGCTTGTCTTTCGAGACGGCAATGACCGAGAAGCCTGGCTCCGAGGAGCAGAAGACGGTGCCTTCCGTGGGCTTGACCTCATGGCTCAGCGAGGCAGATGAGTTGCCCACATAGTCGATGGGGTCGTCCTTCATCTTGATGTGCTGGAAGTCGTGTATGTGTCCGCAGGCATAGATGGCCACATTGCCATACTTGTGGAGAATGGGCAAGACGCGTTTCCGCATGCCAGCGCGCTCCACATCGCTCGGCTGCGTCTGCGCATACAAAGGATGGTGGCCAACGACAATGACCCAGTCTTCCTTCGCGTCGCGCAGCGTCTGGTCAAGCCAAGAGAGCTGTTTCTGCACGTCCTCCTTCGCTGCGTCGGGATATGCCGCCGGATCGTTGCGGTAATCATCGATGAGCGGGGTCGTGTCGATGAACACAATGCGCAGGGTCGTGCCATGGCTCTCAAACACCTTCGTGTAGTATTTGGCTGGCATTCTCCAGCGCCGACTAATCTTCGCATAGTCGAGCACCGCTTGCGTGTTGCCGCGATACTCATGGTTTCCACACACGGGAAACCAGTCGATCATCAGTGCGGGATGGGCGTAGATGAGCTCAAAGTTGGTCATCCACAAAGGGTCGTTGACTGAGGCCACACCGTTGAAGTGGTGAATGTCGCCCGCTGCCACCACACACTTGGGCCCAATTATCTCGGCCATGGTGCCCATGAGCTCCGCGATGGGCTTTTGGTCGTCATAGCCGTTGCGGCCGAGGTCGTTGGCCATGAAAAGGTTAATCTGTCCCTTGAGCGCTTTCCAGGCTGCAGGATTCTGCGCCCAAGCTGTCGTTGCGGTTGCAACCATAGCCATCAGGAAGACGGCAGCTTTTCTGTATAGTTTCTTCATATTCATATTTCTAAGCGTTCACCTTGATGTCCACGCTTCCCCTCTCCTCATAACATTCGCCCAACACATGCGGTTCATGGTTTCCTTGTAGCGGTACAAGAGCAGATTAGGCAGGCACACGTCCTTGAAAAGGTGGATGGTTGGGATGCCAAGGAGTTGCCAACGAGGTCATCTTGGAAAGCGCCCACAAAATTAGGGAGCCCGGTTTACAAAGCCGTTTCATCCGCTTTACAATCATGCTACCACGTCGCGAAAGACGCAAAACGACAGACGAGCTGGCCAGGCCACAGCCAGCCAGTTCGTCTGTCGTTCGGAGAAAGAAATCAATATCCCGGGTTCTGCGGCAGGATGCCAAGGTTCTCACCCTTCAAGCCCTCGGGAATGGGCTGGCGGTAGTGGCGGCCCTTCACGTTGTTATACTTGGCCACGAGATGCTTGTGGATCTTGGCGAAGAAAGAGTTGACCTTCTGACCGTCGCGTCCCGTGGCGCCCTCCGTGGCGTAGCTGTCGTCGAAGTGCTCATAGTCCTTCACCTTCTTGACCGATGCCACGAGGTCTTTCCATCGCAAGCTGTTGAGCAGCGACTTCTGCTCATAGGTGAACTCATAGTCCCACTCGCGTTTGATCTGGTCGAACGTGGGCGCGTCCACCTCGGCTATGCCAGCGCGGCGGCGCAGTTCGTTGAAGGGCGCGGCGGCCTCCTTGTTGCGGCCGAGTTGCACAAGAGCCTCAGCCTTGATGAGCAGTACTTCAGCATAGCGCAGCTCAATGCGGTCGACCGAGTTTTGCGTGATTTCCAGGTTCTCGGCATCCTCATACGACTGGTCCACGCCCTTGCCATTGACTGGCGTGTAGATGGGCGAATAGTAGGTGTATGTGAAACCGTCTTCGGGGTTTTTCAGCTTGGTGAAATAGGTCTTGGCCAAGCGTTTGTCGTTGGGCTGTTCGCGTTTCCAGTCGTCGTAGAGATTGATGTCGGCCACCTCGGTGTGTAGCTCGTTGAAGGCGCGGCCGTTCTCTCCGTTCTGGAAGGGGAAGGTCCATGCGCAGTGGGTCTGGTGGTTGCCCTGCGCGTCGTTCTTGTCACCGTCATGCTTGATGGTGAACAGGTGCTCGTTGGCGCCTCGCTTGTTACTCTCATAGTCGCGCCCGAAGAGTTTGCTAAAGTCGGGGTCGAGCGCCAGCTTGCCGCTGCTAATTACCTTGTCGGCATATTTCACGGCCAGCTCCAGGCGCGACGGCGTGGTGGTAAACTCGGGGTCGCTCTGCTTCTCGGCGATAGCCTGCACCTGCTCATAGCTCAGCGGGTTGTCGCCCCAAGCCAAGTATGCGCGTGCCAGCAGGGCCTCTGCGGCCTGTCGGCTGGGGGTCACGGGGTCGCCGTTGTAGTCGGCCAACAGCGACTCGGCATCAGTGAGGTCAGCCACAATCTGGTTGTAAACGTCGTCGATGGGCTGTCGCTCGGTGGCGCTGCCACCCTCCTCGGTGAACACGGGCACCTCACCCCACAGTTGCACGAGGTAGAGGTAAGCCAGGCCACGCAGGAACTTCGCCTTGCCCAAGGCTGCGTTGTATCCTGCTTGCGTCAGTTTGCCGCCGGCCAGCGCGTCGTTGAGCAACTTGATGTTGTCGTTGTTGGTACTGACGCCCAGGAACAGGTTGTTGAACACCTTGCGCTGGTACCACGTGTCGGCAGCCTGTTCGAAGCGGCTGTTGAGCGGTCCGGCCTCCGACTCCTCACCTTCAAAAGATATCATCTTGTTGGAGTTGAGCTCGATGATGAAAGTGAATGAGGAGCTGAGCGGTTGCCAGTTGGCATACACGCCGTTGACGGTTGAGAGAGCCGTGGCATCGTTGGTGATGGGGTTGCTGATCACGTTGCCGTCGCCGTCCCCCACGTCTCCGTCGTCGGAGGCGTTGCAGGAGAAGAGGAGCGTGGAGGCCGTGAGGGCCAAGGTGGTACGAAAGACGTTCTTGCCAAGTGTGTTAAATATGCGGTGTGTCATGGTATTCTGTTTTTGATGGGTTACTAAATTATCGAGTTTAAATTCCTATCTCAGCGCCGAACACGAAGCTGCGTGCTGCGGGGTAAGCGCCGCTGTCGGTTCCCGACGCCACCTCGGGGTCGTATCCCGAGTAGGGCGTGATGGTGAACAGGTTGGAGGCTGTGGCGAAGAGGCGCACCTTGGGCGCGATGCCCTTGCCACGCTTGATGGGCAGCGTGTAGCCGACGGTGAGGTTGCGCAGCTTCAGGTACGACGCGCTCTCCACGTAGCGGCTGTCGATGTACGACGTGGCGCGCTCCTTGCTTGCCAGCGGGTAGCGGTTGCTGGAGTTGGTGGGTGTCCAGCTGTCGAGCACCGTGCGCAGCAGGTTGTAGCTGTCGCCCGTCTGCTCCAGGCGCCGCCCAAGGGCGTTGAAGAGCTTGTTGCCATGGCTCCCGGCGAAATTGACGCTCGCGTCGAGACCCTTCCAGCGCAACTGTGCGCCAAAGCCATAGGTGAAGTCGGGCTGCAGGCTGCCCAGGGCCACGCGGTCCTTGCCGTCGATGCGCCCGTTGTGGTCTTGGTCTACAAACTTGGCGTCGCCCGGCTCCAGCACCTTTCCGCTCACGGTGGGCAACTTCGAGAGGTCGTCGCCCTCCTGGACGATGCCGTCAAACTGCAGTCCGTAGAACGTTCCGAGAGCCTCTCCCTTGCGGAGGATGGTCTCGCTCGACGCGCCCATGATGATGTCGCTGGCCGTGCCCATGCTCGTGATGGCGTTGTTGTTGTGGGCGATGTTGGCCTGGATGGCCAACTGTGTGGTGCGCGTGTTCTTCACAATCCATTCGGCCGACAGCTCCACGCCCTTGTTGACCACGTTGCCTACGTTGCGCAACTGGGTGCTCACGCCCTGGTTAAACCCGATGGGAATGTCGAGCAGCAGGTCGCTCGTCTTCTTGTAGTAGGCATCGAACACGAAGTTGAGCCGGTTGCCGACAAGGCCGAGGTCAAAGCCCACGTTGTAGGAGGTGGTGGTTTCCCAGCGCAAGTCCTTGTTGTAGATGTTGGCCTTGGTGTAGCTCGACTGGCCGTCATACTGGCTTGCCTTGTAGTTGAGCGCATACTCATAGTCGCCTATTTCCTGGTTGCCTACCTTGCCCCACGAGGCGCGCACCTTGAGGTTCGAAAGAGCCTCCACATCCCTGAGGAAGTTCTCGCGGTTGGCGTTCCACGACAATCCGACGGAGGGGAAGTAGCCCCAGCGGTGCGTCTTGGCAAAGCGCGACGAGTTGTCGGCGCGGAAGGTCACGGTGGCGTTGTAGCGGTCGAGCAGCGTGTAGTTGACGCGGCCGATAAGCGAGTTGAGCGACGACTCGCTCGCGCCCGACTGCGGCGGGTAGACGGAGGCGCCGTCGGCGAGGTTGTTCTGCTTCAGGTCCTCGTTGGTGAAGTGGGAGGTTAGCGACGAGTTGTAGTTGACGTTGCTCTTTTGGTAGGTGTAGCCCACCAGCGCGTCCACACTGTGGGCACTGCCGAAGTAATGGCTCCATCCCAACGTGTACTCCTCTTGCCACACCTCGTTGTTCTTGTTGCCGATACCGCCCAGGCCCTCGGTGGCCAGCCCGAGCGACGTGTACTTGGGCGAGAAATAGTTTTGTGTGATCTGCTCCTTGTTGAGCCCTACACTCACCTTGGCTCTGAAATCGCCGAACACATACTGCGTCCAGATGTTTGACAGCAGGTAGTTGTTGATGCTCTCAGCCACCGAGTTCTTGAGGTCGCTCACGGCGTTGGCCGTGCGGTTCCCGATGGCGAAATAGGCATACTCGTAGGGGTTGGCATAGTTGTAGCCTCCATCCTTGTCATAGATGGGCACCACGCGCGGCGTGAGCAAGCCATACACGAAACTGTTGGTGATACCCGCCGAGAAAGGCGACGAGTTGTAGGTCACGGCCTCTGTGGTGGTCAGGCCTTCCTGCGTGCTCTTGCCGTAGGTGGCATAGAGGCCGAATGTCAGGCCGGGCAGCAAGTTCCAGTCGGCGTTGACGTGGAAGTTGTAACGCTTGAAACCAGAGTTCACCACGACACCGTCTTGGTTGGTGTAGTTGGCCGAGAAGGCGTAGCGGCTCTTGTCGGTGCCGCCGCTCACCGACAGCTCATGGGCCTGCCGGAAGGCCGTTCGCAGCATGGCGTCCTGCCAGTTGGTGCCGTCGCCGAGCGCTGCAATCTGCTCATCGGTGTATCCGCCCTTGTTGTAAAAATAAGTCTTTTGGAAGCCAGCCCACTCGCTGGCCGTCATGAGGTCGAGCTTGCGCGCCACCACGTCGAATCCGGCCGAATAGCGGTAGTTGACGGCAGTCTTGCCGCGTGTGCCCTTCTTGGTGGTCACGATAATCACGCCGTTGGCACCGCGCGAGCCGTAGATGGCCGTGGCGCTCACGTCCTTGAGCACCTCTATCGACTCGATGTCTGAAGGGTTGATGGTAGAAAGGGGGTTGAGGCTGCTCTCCAGCGCGCCCAATCCCGTCTTGGCCGCACTCGCGTCCTTGAAGTAGATAAAACCGTCTACCACGTAAAGGGGGTCGTTGCTCGCGTTGACCGAGTTGCCGCCACGTATGCGTATCTGCGCCGGCGCGCCTGGCTGTCCTGATGCTGCCGTGACGTTTAGGCCTGCCACGGTGCCGTTGAGCGCACCATCGAAGGTGGCCGCCGTGGAACGTTCAAAAATCTGGCCGCCTATCTTTGCCACCGCCCCCGTGAGCTGCGTGCGTTTCTGTGTGCCGTAGCCCACCACCACCATCTCGTTGAGGTTGTATGGCTGGTCGGCCACTTTGTTGCGGAGTGTGTCTGTTGGCTCAGCCGACGCTGCCAACTGCCCCGACAAGGTAAACGTGAGGGGCACGATAAGTATATGTTGTAATCTCATCCGTCAATGGTTTTTTTCCAGTTCTAATCATTTCGTCAATGCTCACTCTTGCCTTCCTTGCGCAACAGGAGGCCATCCGTCCCAGGCTCCATAATGTGCGGTTGCACATTCGAGCCATTGCCTTACAACACATTCGCTTCATAATCTTTTCCCTTTAAAAGTAACTACTCTGCCATTATCCCCAATGGTATAATTGGCGTTATCTTTTTACCTGCACCCCCGCACCGAGCTTACCCGTCGCGGCGTCCCGCTGGGGTGTTCCCGTGCTTTGGTTTGCGTTTGCAAAGTTAGGCTTTTTTAAGATTTCATGAAATCGCGTTAAGAGGGTATATTGCCTACCCTTTTTGGGGGATGCCACATACCACAAAGGTGCGATGCCTGACGCATGGCATCGCAACGTATCATATTGATAGACAAAGGATAAGGGTTATATTCGATGAAAAGCGGCAGCAAAGACAATGACCTCAGGCAACCATGTCGGCCAAAGGTTACCGCCTATTAAATTTAATGCTGGCTGAACAGGACAAAGAGCGACAAGCCTAAAAAACGGCCTTGAGCTCCCCCTCATATCGCAAATAATACGTAACTTTGCCAACATGAAGAACATCATCTTGTCTCTCCTTGCCTCGCTGGGGCTGTGTGCCCACTGCGACGCGCAAGACAGCGTGTGCGTGCTGGAGCCACGCGCGTTCATGGCGGCTGCCACCGCCGACAGCACCGCCCTGCTGCTCGACGTGAGGCGGCCCGAGGAGTTTGCCGAGGGTCATTTGGCTGGTGCCAAGAACCTCGACTGGCTCAACCCCGACACATTCAAAAAGGGCATGAAAAGCCTCGACACAACCCGCACCTATTATGTTTATTGTCGCAGTGGCCGACGCAGCCACGCTGCCGCCACCCTCCTCATGCGCGAGGGGTTCCGCGTGGTAGACATGAAAGGCGGCATCCTGCTTTGGAAGGAACTGGGGTTGCCTGTCGCGATGGATTGACCACACCCAACTGACGCTCTAAACTGTTTCCCATAATCTAAAAAACATTCTCGCCTTGGTTCTCCTGGGAGCCATTTTCGGAAAACCACACGCATCCCAGTTCTTGTTAAGATACGCGCGCGGCGTCATCCCCAAAGTCTTTCTTGAAGCAGGCGGAAAAGTATTTGGCAGGCCACCTTCATGCGTAGCTCCGTATGAAGGCGCAAGGATGACAACCGCGTGTTCACCATCAGCGGCATGTATGTGGACAACGACCTCAACGCCATCGGGAAGGGACTGTATATCGTAAACGGAAAGAAAGTGGTGAAATAACTGAAGTTTCCCACCCTTAGAAAACACAGGCAAGAACTGCTACTACCGTATGATGACTCGCGCTGCCATGGACTGGCGCAAGTTGCTTTTTGGCATGGCATCACGTTTTCAGTGCATACTCCGCAAGGAGCACGCCAACGACACCTCGCTGCCCAAATGCTACATATTGGATGACACGACGACGGAGAAGAGCGGTTTGACCATGGAACACATAAGCCGTGTGTTTGACCATGTCAAGGGCAGATGTGTACTTGGCTTCAAGGTGCTTGTCTGCGCTTTCTTCGACGGCAAGAGCACCCTGCCCATAGACTTCTCCATACACAGCGAGAAAGGTAAGAAAGGTGACTATGGACTTTCCGCCAAGCAGAGACGGAAGCGTTTCTCAAAGAAGCGTGATGCCACATGTCCTGACTTCCAAAGGGCAATGGAAGCGACACGCTCCAAGCTTGATGTTGCCGTTGAGATGCTGAAGAGGGCATGGTCACACCCGGCTCTCCGTGCCCAGTATGTGCTGTGCGACAGTTGGTTCACCTGTGAACGGCTCTTGAAAGAGGTGCGCAAGATAGGCAATGGAGCCATGCATCTTGTAGGACTGGCTAAAATGGGCAATACAAGGTATATCGTAGGCGGCAAGCAGCACAATGCCATCGAGCTCATAGCACTTTATGAGCGTGAGCGCATCCACGGATGCCGCAAGTACAAATGCCAGTACATGTCGCTGCA
>DJOD01000051.1:0-520 GCA_002437115.1 Prevotella sp. UBA6447 | reverse complement strand
CATATTCCTAATCAGGTACGGACATAACCAAAGATGGAACATCATGCTGACATCAGACCTCTCCATGCCCTTCGTGAAGGCGTTCGAGACATACCAGATACGCTGGAACATTGAAGTACTTAATAAGGAGGCAAAACAGTACCTCGGATTGGGAGGCTATCAGGGGCGTGACTTTGACGGGCAGATTGCTGACTGTACAATATGTTTCCTAACATACATCGTCATGGCAATGGAAAAGCGTTTTTCCGAATACGAGACGATGGGGGAGCTCTTTGTCAACATGGAAAGCGATGTAAGGGCTCTCACCTTATGGAGCCGTATGTTGGACTGCATCCGAAGACTGCTTGAGGTTCTGTGTGGACATTTGGGCATCGCTTTGGACGAACTGGCTGAGAGCATTATCAACGATGAAGAGGCTGCCGAGGCATACTTCATAATGGCTAAAGCACTGGAAAACAGGCAATCGGCGTAGTAACACAATTTATGTAAACGTTAAAAGCACTTTCTCTCAGAGAGTTAG